>CAYWJO010000028.1:0-44605 GCA_964458565.1 uncultured archaeon
TCAGTCACAAGCGATTTATCAGTTAGAACAGAGTCAACTGCATTCTGAAAACTGGTAAAAGTCCGATCGATTAACAAGCCTGTCACTCGATTGTGTATTAAGCGTGGGACATCCCCAACCCTTGTTGATATTACTGGAACACCCGATGCCATTGCTTCTAATACAACTGTAGGCATTCCCTCCCAATATGAGGGTAATATCAATGCATTCGAGTTGTTAAGCAAATCGGGAATCTCATCATGACTCCGGGGTCCTAGAATTTCAATTGATACTCCTTTGTCCTTTTCTTTTAGCCGCTCTCTTAGCTTTACAAGGTTTGATAGATAACTGCCTTGACCAACAAAATGAACATTGAATTCATGATCACACCATCTATCATACTCGTTAATCCATTTCATCAATAAACCTACTCCCTTCCACGGCTCTAAGTCTCCAAGATACAAAAGAGTCTGTTCATCAGATTTGTGATTGTGTCTGAAACGGAATTTGTTTGTATCAACCATATTTGGAATATATCGTAGGCGTTCTTCAGAGATGCTATAACGTGAGGCGATGGCTATCAAGTCATTTTTAGAAACAGAAGAGATTAAGTCACTATTTTTAATTGTAAATTTACCCAAAGACCTATCATAGAAATGTTTCGCGGCTAGTTTTAACCAACTGATCTGATATGGGGGAATACCAACACCCCCATGGAGTTGAAGTAATGCCTTTTTCCTTTTCAGCAATTTTGCAAGGACCGCCTGATTTGATAGAGTGTATAGATATGAGTGAATGTGATAGATATCAAAATCGACTCGCATCAACTCGTGTAGAATCAGAGTAAGAGGGTTGATGTTCCAAACAACAACAGGCGTATAGGAACGATGAATAGTTACACCATTGACTATTGAGGTTCCTGCAGAATCCATTTGATTTGTTGTAGTAAAAATATGTACGTCATGCTTTTTCGCTTGAGCCTGAGACAGATTGTATACATATCGTTCAGACCCACCCATCTGCTCTCCAACAAACGGACAAATATGAGCTATTTTCATTTCACAGCCACCCTTTCCACATCGTAATTATGCACTAACATTCATTTATTTTCTCATAAGTCTTGGTTAAACAAACTCCCTACAATACACGATTTTCTAGATATGCATATCAATTTATTGGAGGGATAGTAGAATGAATGTGCGAAGGGTTTTTGGGAGGGAAGCCAATCAAAAATACTCCATTCCAAACTCAATAAGTTACCTAAACCTGGAATTAGGGATTTCCAATTCTGAACGTGCAAAATTTCGCCTTCAATGGACAACTATTGGTGCTCTCATGACCCATGATACATTTTCAACAAATGACTCATTAACAGAGATAGGAGAAGAAGAGTAACACCCAATATTGGATACCACCACAAATCAGGCCATAGCAGATTAAATGAAAGAGCAAGTTGCAGGGGATACAAGAGATACAGACCATATTCAGCCCAAGGATACATCACCATATCTAGCAGAAGATGGCTAATGCATCCGATAAGAATCAATTTGAAGACGGAATTGAAATCAAGTCCATTAATCTGAAAGCATGCTGCAGCGAAATAGGCAAGGACTACAGCACCAAGAATTGAGTGAAATGCCTGTCCTAGACTAATCCATTCGAGACTGGTCCCAGCGAGCAACCAGGAAAAAGGACGCTCAATATCAATTAGAACCGCTCCAAGAATAATCAACATCTGTTCAATCCTAGGACCGTTTCTACGATAGACTATTGCTATTGATGCGCCTACGAGGAGATGTGTTAATACATCAGGCACTTTTTCCCCTCCTTTCGATGAAAGCAAATGTCTTGAAATCGAAATCAAATACCCATAAGAACAATGCAATAAATAAGATGATACCTGGAATGGAACGGATTATCGAACTGCTGTAATCCAAAACATAGAACTCATGGACTATGATTGTGTCATTAGTCTGTATCCATGAGATGCCACGTACATAGACCCTATCACCTTCCTGTGGTGAGCCAATTGGAGATTGGAATGTTAGATAAGCGTCTTCCTCGATCTGAGCGATGAAATTTGACCCTGAACTCGAAACAGAAATAATTGTTGCTGTCGTGGATACACTTTCTCCCTCGAAGAGGCTAGGATTTGCTTTAATGTCCTCAATGGATACTGCGATGTACTGCGATTTTTGGATTGAATAGGGGAATAGTAAATCTGATGAAACCATCAATATAATGAAGAGACCAAGTAGTGCAATCCCTCTTTTGAGTTCTGGTCTAATTCGTGGCATGATATTGACGATGATACCTCGTCTAATGAACCATTCTCTGAGATGGATGAGAATTAATCTATTCTACTTCAGCTCTGTGCTCCGACCTTTCCAATACAACGATACTCAAAACCGGCAGCCCCAACGGCTGCCTGATCGAAGACATTCCGACCATCAACTAGAACAGGGGTTCTCATGACCTTTGACAGTTTCTTAAGGTCAATGTCGAAGTATTCAGCATGTTTTGTCACTAGTACAAGACAGTCGGAACCTGTTGCTGCCTTCGTCAAATCCCGTTCCAAGTCAGTAACTGCGAGATCCCACTCTCTAACAAAGGGGTCATGAAGTCTTAGTTTTGCACCTTTTGCCTGTAGATTGAACATGAGCGGACCAGCAGGAGTATTTCGTGTATCATCAGAGTTTTCCAAATATGCAATACCGAGAATGGTAACGATTGAGTCTCTCACAGCACGTCCTCTTGATTTCAATGCATTCTCTACTAGATATGCCATGTGTATAGGCATGTGATTATTGATTCTTCGAGCAAGAGAGATGAACTCAGGTTCTACGTGCCACGCACCATATTTGTATAGGCCATGTCGAAGTAACCACGGGTCTTTTGGTAAACAGTGTCCACCAACACCAGCTCCAGGAATGTGAAGATTCCTACTGTCCAATTCATTAACAATATCACGTACTTCAAAAATATTAACACCCATACTCTCACAGACGAGGGCCATCTCATTTGCGAATGCAATATTGACGTCCCGATATGCGTTTTCAATCGTCTTTGAAATCTCAGCAGTGAGAACATCTGTTACCCTGATTTTTGCCTTTACAATACCAGAATATAGGTCCCGTGCACGTTCTGCACTTTGAGGTGTGATTCCACCGAGTACTCGAGGAAGATTGACTATGTTGTGGATTAGTTTTCCGGGCATAACACGCTCATAGGAAAAGACAAGATCGAAATCCACACCGCCTTTCAAGCCCGAGTGTTCCTCAATTATAGACTGAACAATGTTCTGTGTGGTACCAGGAGCGACAGTGGATTCTACAATGACAAGTGTACCTTTCTTCATCAGTTGTCCAATACTCGCACTTACTTCACGGAGAGAGGTGTATTGAGGAATATTCTGTTCATCGGTTGGAGTTTGTACGTCAATGAGTATCACATCAGCGTCTTTGAGAGCATCAACGTCCTCAGTTGCCCTGAATGTACCGTTTTTAACAACTCTAGCAATCAGCTCAGATAGACCGGGTTCATTCCCCTCAAATGGGGACTCACCACGGTTGAGAACATCAATTTTCCATCCGGATCTCTTTGATCTACGCTGTAACCCAGTTACATCATTACCCTCAACATCTGCAAGAAGTGCTGCACAGGGGATACCAACGTAGCCCATGCCGATGACAACTATTTTTCTCAACTGTCTTGACCTCAGTCAATGTCTTTTACATGGTGATGCCAGATGGACTCCATAAAAAGGTAATTCAAAACTGCAATTTTGTACTAGTACAATTCATAGCCTTGAGTAATCCTTAAGTTCTTAACTCGTAACCGACGCTTCTGACTTGGAGACACCTCAATTGAGCAGATACACAGAGCTTCTTGAGAAGATAAAGAAAAAACAGGCAGTTGTTTCTGTAATAGGATTGGGGTATATTGGATTGCCAACTGCTCTATTCTATGCTAGAAGTAATCTGATTCTTCATGGAACTGATACTAATGAGGTACTTGTGTCAGATTTAAAACAAGGAAAAATTGCCATGTTGGAGGAGGGCCTCGAAGAAATCGCTCGTAATTATCTAATGAAAATCGATCTTCATACCAACTATGAACAACTAGGTGATAGTGATGTCTGTGTTTTATGTCTTCCAAGCCCACTGGATGAGAAGGGAAAACCGAACACTGCATATCTGGAAGATTCAATATCGAATCTGGCAAAGATCTTGAAGAAGGGACCACTGATTATTGTTGAAAGCACCATCGCAGTTGGGACAACAGAGATGCTATCTCGTATGTTCGCTGAGAAATCGGGTCTTAAAGAGGATAAGGAATTCTGGTTTGCGCATTGCCCTGAGAGAGTTCTTCCCGGCAAAATTGTTCAAGAGATGGATGAGAATCATAGATTAGCGGGGGGCATCAGTACAAGATCAACAGAAATCACTGTTGAGTTTCTAAAATCAGTGTTTCGCCCTGATCTGATACATCCAACTAGTGCAAGAATATCTGAAACTGCGAAACTAGCTGAAAATGCATTTCGTGATACAAACATTGCTTTTGCAAACGAACTTGCTAGAATATCTGATGCACTAGGTGTCGATGTGAACGAGGTCATTCGTTTTGCAAATCTACATCCAAGAGTTGAGATATTAAATCCGGGATTAGGAGTAGGAGGGTATTGCCTTCCAAAAGACGGGTGGATTCTTGTAGAGTCAGCAAGAGAGAAAGGGTTTGATTCAAAATTGATACCAGCAGCAAGAGCCGTTAATGACAGTATGCCAGAACATGTTATGAGAAGAATCCAGAAAACTATGAAAGATCGTAATCTTGAATCAACCACAGTAGGTCTTCTTGGTTTGAGCTTCAAAGCGAATGTGTCAGATACTAGAAATAGTCCAACACTGCAACTAATGTCGTTCCTGAAAGAGGAAGAAATTTCCTATGTGGTATATGATCCTCTTGTGGAGAATGATTTCGGTTCAACCAAACTCAATTCTATGAATGAGATTCTTTCTGGATGCAAAATTATCGTTCTGTGTGTGGGCCATAAAATCATTCTCGAAGAACTACAGAGAGCGGACTTATCAAAGATTATTCTTGTCGACCCTCGATATGAGTTAAAGAGATTGAAATCCGAAGTAGAGTATTATATCGGTCTGAGCTCATAACAATTTAATTGGAACTTAAAACTGCTCGAGCGGACTCTAGACCTTTCAAGTCATTGACTGGAATCCAACAATCTGATGGAAATTCAATTGAATAGAGTTTTCCTTCTTGTGCCAACGTAGGACATATGACATTTTCAAACGAAGATTCTACACTCAAATCGACCATTCGCCGAAAATATTCGTATATTTCAGGATCGAAAGTCGAAAGGCCAGTATGTGTTGGAAGAGGGATTAAAGGATATTTTCTGATACTTTGAATTTTGCTTCCTTGTACAAGCATTCCTGAATAAGGGTAAGGTGTACTAGGAACAACAACCATAGAAGCAATGCAACTCGCCTTTCGAGCTTGGAGATGACCTTCTATGAGAAGTTCAGGGAAGGGACGTTGCGTATTTACTATAACATCATCTGGATTATGAATAAATGAAACAAGAGAATCATCGATGGTTCCATTATCAATTGCATGACGAATAGCGCCGGCATTTCCAACCTTTCGACCTTCGGGGTCCGCGGAATATTTTATTGATACGCCCCATTGTGACCCGTCACCTAAATGATCTTCAACAACATCAGCAAGAAATCCGGTCAAGATAACGAATTTTTTAATACCATTCTCTCGGTAAACGCGAATTGTGCGTTCAATCATACTTTCAGTTTTATTTATTGGAATCATGACCTTATTGATATTCTCGCTTTGAGTTTCAGCTCTGATTCTAGTTCCCTTTCCACCTGCAGGCATAACGACAATTATCTCGGACTTGATGTCTTCGATTTCTTCACGAGTCGTCTTAGTTCCTGTGTCCCGAGAGTTAACGCGCTGACCTAGTTCTTCAAGAATCGATTCCAATGTATCAACCATTTCTATCAAGTCATTGAGTGCATATTGATTTGAAAAGGGTTTTGCAGTACTAGCAAGTTATTCATCCATTTTTGAAGCCATGTTTGCCATTTCTTCAAAAAGTGCTAGAGTCTTCTTCGCCTCTTCCTGGTCTAGTCTTTCAATGGCATATCCAGTATGTACGATAACATATTCTCCCACTTTCAAATCGGGAAGAAGTGTGACACATACCCTCTTTTGAACCCCACCAAACTCTACTTCTGCATAATCACCATCGATACTCTCTACAAGTCCGGGAACTGCTAGACACATGACAAAGCCTATGATGTTTTGAATTAGAGTCTTTTGACATGACCATTCAATAACTTAGGTCATCTAAAGTGAGAGTCCTCTGGTCTAGCGACTGTGCAATTTATACTTGGTAGATTATCCATTCCTGCAGTTTTAAATGCTGTAACATCATACATGAAAGTCAACGGAGCATCCAGTAGTTCACGTTCCAAGAACTGATCTGCTACATCTTTGAGAACCTCAAGTATATATTGGATTTCAAAAGGAGATTCTGGCACATGCTCGAGGCGAATGGAGAAATCCTTCCCACCCAAACTTGTCCTGATGAGGTGTCCAAGAAAACGTGGATAACGTAATTGAAATTCAGACGCTAATTCTTGCCGCATCCCATCTACGGTCCAGCCTTTGAAACGAGGTCTGAAGCCGTCAGGTCTTTCAGTCTTAGGTTCTGTAGATATGATTTCTCTTGCTGCTGCATTAATCATTACTGCTTCAGTTTCAGCTCGCAATGTGATTTCTACAGTCCTTAAACTGTCATTGAGATTCATGAACGACTTCAGAATGGACTGTGCTTTTTGATAAAGTTGCTCTCCTATTGGAAAGCTGGATGTATCATTGGTGTATTTAGCCAGCTCTGAGATCTGTTCTTTAATTACAATTAGTCCTCTACCAGTTTCATTATCTTCTTTTGCCGCATCCAAGTCTAAGAGCTGATCAATATATTCAATTAACTTGGAAGTAGAAATATGGATTCTCATAATTGAATCTTGAATTGACGCCTTAGCTTCATCAGCTCCCATAACACGAGGTCTCACTCTAGACAACTCTAGTCACTCCTTAAATTAACTAACGGGTCTCCAACAAATGCCCAGTTCATCCGCTTTCTCGAATGCAATACGCATCTCGTCATTTGACACCCTTCTATTGATGTCAGAAAATTCCTCAGGATATTTACGAACTCGGTGTTCTGGACGATATTGAGCCATGATGTTCACCATGCAATTGGGCATGTTCTTTGCAACCCACTCCAGAATTGGGATTGTACAACATTCAGTGTGATTCGGCAGCACAAGATGACGGATAATGACCTCCCCTGATTCATAGGCAATCAGATGGTTTCTGGATATAACATCAAAGTAGTTCTTTACTCCAGATAAACGCTCAGCACATTCATTGTTCCCGTATTTGAAATCAGGTAGATACACATCAAACACATCACGGAGTAGATTCATGGTCTCTAATGAGCAGTAAAGATTAGAGTTCCATAGTTGAGTAACATTGGACTCCTGATATTGTAGAGACGCCATTATTGTGTGCGTGTTTGGTATGGGATCACCACCAACATAGTTGATATTCAGTGCACCATCGAGGAAGAGAGATTGAGCAATTGCAGCGAGATGCTCAGGGTCTACAATTTGCCCGGAATTTGGATTAGTTGATATGTCATGATTCTGACAGAAAACGCATCCAAAACAGCATGATGCAAAAAAGATGGTCCCGCTCGGAACTAGTGGTGCCTCTTCCCCTGAATGAAGGAACGCGGATGAAACTCTTGATTCTGCACCTAATTTACACCACCCATTTTTATCTCGAGTTCTATCAACACCGCATCTGCGCTCACAGAAATGACAATTCTGTAATATTCCATGTGCAATCCTAATCTTGAGGTCTAGAAAACTTCTCTCAACAGAATCCCCAGAAATCCTTGGTTTTCCATCATCTACGCTAGTGATGTATTCCTGTAGAATACCTGAGAGTCGTGTGTTTTCTGCCCACAGAGCATCAGGTTCATCATCAAGCATAACTTCACAGGATATATCCTTAGCAAGTATGTATTTTGCCCAATTCTTATCATCGATTATGTTTCTGTATCGACGTAATCGCTTCAGAGTTTCTGGATCTTTCCAGACACGTGCTACATCAGGTCGAAGATAACGCCACATAAAATCACGTTTCCTTTACACAAGTTGGATAAAAATCATGGTGACAGACATTTAGTAAAGAAAGATAGGCTCCGCTAGCTTATTGGATTCAGTCTTTACAAATCTCATCGTAGATACCAAAGAGGATGCTACAAGATTATACCAACCTGAAATCAAGTTTGATTTACCCTGAATCAATCTCTTACTTACAGATACATCCATTTGCAATGGAGGTTCAGAAATTAATAGACAGTCTTCTGCTATCTTATGATCGTCAAGGTACCAATCTCTGAATTCGGAAGCAACATCAGAATATCGTTCAGGATGAGAGAAATCCTCAATGCGACACCAATTGATTGGTATCACAACATCAGCTTTTATGGGAAATGTATCAGTGTGTTCAATAACCTCAATTCCACCATAAGATTCACTCTTCCGAATCACACGGTTGAGAACGGGAAATTTGTCTGGGGTGACTAGACTCATGTTCGCACCTAGTTTAGCTCCTTGAAGAATTACAAAATGGGCGACACTCGGAAGAACAAAATTGGATCCGTATACCCACATTACACTAATTCTTTTCCCCGCAAGAGAACCCAACGCTTGACGTATTCCCAGGAGTATAGCAAGACCAGACAGATTTGCATAGACATCATCACGTATTGAAAATGACGGGATTATTGAATTCTTAGCAAGTTTTTCAGTAAACAACCTACCTTCCGAGAAGGATATGAGATCTATAAAGGAGGTCAAGAGAAAATCAACAGCCTCGGAAACCATTCTGAATCGTATCAGGAGCTCATCAGTAGAGAGAGCTGCTCCATGATTCCAAGAGAATGGAGTCAGAGGAATCCCAATTCGGTTTACTGAATTCAGGATTGACTCGATCTCAAGTGAAGGAGATTCATAAAAGAGACCACCTATGTGATTGGTATCATGCAATTCAGGAGGTCGTATAGAAGATCTAATTGAAAATGTGTCATCTGCGAATGCAAGTATTTTATCAAGTGTATCCGAATTGACATCTTCAATATTCATTGACACCATAATGTTGTTACAGAAAGAGGAAACAATATCAATATGATGATTCTATTTCAGATGCAGTACGAGAAGATGTATTCATAACTTCGACAGAGTAAAATGGATTCAGGCACGCCTAGAATTAAGAGGTTTTACAATGAAAAAACTCCTAGTCACACTCACAGTTGCGGAAGGCAAGCGTTTGATTGCTAAAGGACTGCTAGCTACAGAGATAATCCAAGATGTTCTTCAAAATGGGTATCTCTGCATAACCCTCGGAACAACTTCATCATATCTTGTTGAGGAGATATTAGGCGAGTATGACAAGACACGCCACATCGCAGGTATTGTAATACCCAAGGGGATATGGATTACAAAAGGTGAATATAGAAACTTCGATGCAATTTTTCATAAAGGAAATTATATTGAGGGAAAAAAGGTCAAAGACGTCATAAACGAACTCGGACCAAATGATGTGATTGTAAAGAGCGTGAATGCAATAGATGCAGTAGGGACGCCCCTTGTATTCCTCGCAAGTCCAATAGGAGGAACAGTTGGCTCATTCATTGGTGCTGCCGCTGCGAAGAATGTGACAATTGTTGCAATAGGTGGTTTGGAAAAGTGCATTCCAACATTATACGATGACTTTGCTGGAAGTTTTGGAATGCAAGAATGGGACTATGCTATGGGATTGGCATCAGGCATGATAGCACTCACCGAAGCTGTACTCTTTACAGAAGTTGACGCATTTGAAATTCTCTTCGATGTTGAAGCGATACCTATTGCCGCAGGAGGTGTGAATGGTGCAGAGGGGAGTTACACATTTTTCCTTGAGGGAGAGGATGGTGATATTGACAGTGCATACGAGTTTCTCAAAGAGCTCAAAGGAGAGCCGCCATTTCCAAACGTAGAGCATGTGAAAGAATGGGAGGATTAACTTCTAATGGTCAGCGATACGGTAATTCAAACAGAGCACCTCACAAAGATATTCGAGAAGGGAAAGAAAAGAGAAGTGATTGCTCTAAACGACGTCAGTCTTGAAATAGACCGTGGCGAGGTGTTTGGGTTACTTGGTCCAAACGGAGCTGGAAAGACAACGTTGATACGCTTACTTGTAGGTCTCCTAACTCCAACATCAGGGAAAGCTTGGGTTCTTGGCAAAGATGTTGTAACTGATATTGATGACATAAGACAACAGGTAGCTTTACTTCCTCAAGAGGCAGGCATCTATGAAAGGCTTACTGCTCGAGAGAACCTGATTTTTTATGGAGGTCTATATGGAATCCCTGAGGAAATACTTGAGGAACGTGCAGATAAATTACTTGACATTGTTGATTTAAGGGAAAAGGAGAATTATCAGGTCAAAGGATTTAGCGGTGGAATGAAGAGAAAAGTGCTTGTTGCGAGAGCGCTCATTATCGAACCCGAGATAATTTTCATGGATGAGCCCACAACTGGTGTTGATACAATAGGAGCAAGAGTTGTCAGAACCCTTCTCAAGAAACTTAGTGGAGAAAAAAGACAGACAATCATTCTAACTACTCATGATCTTAACGAAGTATCAGAATTATGTGATAGGGTTGGAATCCTCAATGAAGGAAAATTAATTGCCGTTGGGAGACCGAGCGAACTTGAAGAAAAATACAAGGGTGCAAACCTCGAAGACATATTCGTAGGACTCGTGACCGGAGAGGGCGTCTATGGGGGCTGATCATTGATGCAACGACGCGAGTCCAGATTCAAGAAAGATAGGTGGCTAATCAAAAAAGAAGTTAAGTCGCTCTTACGGTCTCGATGGTTAATCTTAGGATTTATCATCAGTCCAATGTTTGCATGGTTGTTTCAAGGAGCCTTCATCTCATTTGTTTATGACCAATCAACTGGTTCTGGAGCAAGATCCAAGGTATATTTCACGCTTGAAGATAAGGGAGAAATAGGGGAATCTTTGTACAGAAACATCTCGTTAAACCAATTCAATCTCAACATCACACAAATGATCAATATTACGTGGGATGAGGGTCAAGCACTCATAGATAATAGGTCTCTTACTGTGTGGGTGATAATTCCGGACGGGTTTACAGAAGCGTATACGAACTATACAGGGGACCACCCAATAGGAACGGTTCAGATGTATACTAACACAGGAGTGTTAAGAGCTAGGGCAGTAGCACTTAAGATTAAGAATTACATAAACGCATTAATTGATTATAGACCTTGGGTAAAGGAAGTACGCATTCAAGAGTACAGCATCTCTCCTGAAGCAACCTATGGACACCAATTGGCAATCTTCCTTATCATGATCACATCTGTTCTTGCTCCAGCCCCGTATGTCAGCCAATCTTTTGCGGGGGAGCGTGAAAAACACACCCTTGAAGCATTGCTTGTAGTCCCTATGAGTAGAATCAGAATATTAGGTGCTAAATTGATTTCAGGATTATCGCTTACTACAATCTACATGTTCTTCACTGTAGTTGGGGTTTTGGTTTATAACTGGTCAATACTAGCGCGAGCTCCAAATCCAATTGAAGCAGCGATATTTACTGTCAATATTTCAACAATTCCACTTCTCATGCTTTGTCAGTTCCTAGTGTTATTATGCTCCATAGGAATTGGGGTAGTAATCTCATGTCTTGCTAAAGACCAAGCAACTGCTGAGTCGGTCAACAGTCTCATTCTATTAGTTCCAACCATGGTGATAGGTATACTCGGGTTCACAGGGAGCATTAACCAATTCCAAGGAGAACTCTTTGGATTCTTTGTTCAGGCAATACCATTCACACATGCAGTCATAATCCTTGAGGGAATCTTGACAGGATCAGGAACCTTACTTGGTCTGTTGGGAAATATATCCTATTTGCTTGGATTCACTTTGGTATTCCTCATCATTGGAGCAAAACTCTTTGATCGAGAAGCAATAATTTCCTAGAAGAACATAATGATGTCCAGACCACATCACTGAAACTAAGAAGATGTTTACGCATAAGACAACTAGTGAAGTCGGGAAAAGAGAACCCATTGATCATCTGGCCAGAGGGTGTATGCGTTAGACTCATACACCTCCATTTTGTTGAGTTTCGGATACATCGTTTGGAATTTTCAGTACCGCCGCAGACACAAGCTCCCGCATCCTTACAAGTTGACTTTGTACTTTTTCAATCCCTTCTTTTGTAATGGTAACAATTGTCGTTGGTTTCAATTCAACAAAGTGCTTTGATATCTTGACTAGTTTCATATCCTGAAGTTTTCTGAGATGGCTTGAAAGATTTCCGGAGGTGAGATTCAATTTGTTTTGTAGATGGGTGAACTGTGCTTTCTGTGTGAAATAGAGATACACTAAAATAGACAGACGCGCCGGGACGAAGGTTTCACGGTCTTCTTCCATGAAACCTACAAGTGCATTAAGCACATCCCCATCAAGTGACAAGCTCATTCACGTCCCATTGTCTGAACCAGGATGCGTTCTGCAGTCATTAGAATATAGATTCCCTGAGCATAGAGCCCTCCAATATCGACAAGAATCATTACTGAAAAAGCAAGTTCGGGTAGAGCAAGGATTGGAATCAGACTTAGACTTACCAACAGCACAAAAACGAGATGTGAAAGTGAGTAATCCACGGATTTTGGATTTTTTCTCATGTCAAGATAGATAGCGAGGTTACCAATAGCCAAGATAATCTGCACAACAATGAGGAAGAGAAGCGGTTGTCCAGTTCCGAAGGAGTAAATGGAACTTATCACCATTATTATTGCAAATGCGCCCCATATCACATTCACTAGCCAACTTGACTGGTCTTCTTCTTGTTCAATACTTGTGTAAGATTTGGTTAATGGAACTATTAATCTGAAGGCGATGATGAACGATACTAATAAACTGATAACCACGAAGAAAACGACGCTAATTAATTCAAGACCCAATGCTTGAAAGAAACCAAAAAGTGTTGTATAAACCAGAGTGATAATAGAAACCCCTCCGCCTATTAAAACGAAAATCAAACCAGTCACTCTACGTTCAACAACAGCGGGGTATCTATCAACAAGATCGGTTAGTTTGAGTAATTTCATTGCCGATTCTCGCATTTCCTCCTGACTTAGGTCGTTTTGGTTTTCGGATTTCGATTCGTCATTCATATTAACACCTACTTTTGTGACCTAGACTGCTTGGTTCTTGAATATTATGTTTCAGAGTAATAAATTACGCGGGGGGAGAGACCCGCGCGTTCGGAGAGAATCAAGCAAGTCCAGAATGAGTCATTTCTTTGCAGATTGTCTCCCAAAGAGCAATGCTCCAATGGCTAGCATTGCAATCCCTATAACTGCCACTACAACAAGGTCTATCCACACCGACATCGTGCCTACAGGAGCCCCCCTAAGGAAAAGTGTCGTGAGTGCATGAGTGACATAGTTGCTAGGCATGAATGTGCCAAGTACCTCACTGAGTCCTCCTAAGGGCATGAATGTGCCAAAGAACATCTGTGGCATAATGAAGATGAAACCAACTCCGGTTGCTATATCTGCGGTCTTTGATATTACTGCTGTGATTAGACCCATGCCGACGCAGGTAAGAGTGAATACTACCACTATCAGAAATGCGAATAATAGTCCAGAAGCAGTCGTATTGGGTTGATAACCAATAGCAAAGGACCCTGCAAAGACCAAGGAAACCTGCAACACTCCCACAATCATGTATGCAAGCGTTTTCGCAGCTATGAACTCAGAGGATGTAACTGGTGTGGTCCCCATCCTATTCAGAAGACCATTTTCACGTTCTACTGTGAGTGATTGTGAAACGGTCATAATCATGAAGATGGCAGCAAAAGCGAAGATTCCGGGTGCCATGAAATCCCATTGAGTTAAATCACTCACATAGATGAGCGATGGACTACCAATTTCGATTGGGAGCTCCATCGAACCCGCTTGCGCACCGTATATTGTTGTGAAGAGCACTTGTTGTACCATTGGGGGTACTGCGCTACTTGCAATCATTGATCCACTATCAAGGTATAGTTCAACGGTCGTATTATCCCAAGTACTGCCATCAAGTGGAGAAACCCAGTATGACTCAATACTATCCCCAAATCCCTCAGGTATAATAACAAGAGCATGTAGACCGCCATTCAAGAGATCATCCTGTCCGGTTGTGTTAGAATCATAATGGTTGATAAGAGTACCATTGAGTTCTGTGAGATTACCAATAAAGGACTCAGACCATCCTGCATTATTTGAATTTGCGTCCATATTAACGATACCAATCCTGAATTCAGTTTCTCCCCCAGTATTTATCCCACCGAATGCAATACCAAATATCAGACTGATTACTAAGGGAAAGAGTATCAACAAGAACAGCGCTGCAGGTTCACGATAGAATAATTTCAAGTCTTTCTTAACAAGAGCCGCAATTCTTCTGCTTTTCATTTTTAGACGACCTCCCTGAGTTTCTTTCCAGTTAGTTTTATGAAGACCTCTTCGAGGTTCTCCGCATTATTTTCGTCCATGAGTTCCTGTGGAGTTCCTAAAGCAATCAGACGCCCCTCATCGATTATACCAACTCGGTCGCAGAGAAATTTGGCTTCTTCCATGTAATGTGTAGTCAAGACAATCGCAATCCCATTCTTCTTCAGTTCTAATATGAAATCCCAAACTGCTCGTCGAGAAACTGGATCCATGGCTACAGTAGGTTCGTCAAGGAGGGCAACTTTTGGATTATGAATGAGAGCCATCAATGTGCTGATTCGACGAATCATTCCGCCGCTGTATTCCTTGGATTTCCTGTCTGCATGGTCATCCATTCCAATCTTCCGGAGAAGATCTGCAGTTCTTTCCTTGAGCTCTGTCTTTGGCACATCATGGAATGTACCATATATCTCGATATTTTCACGACCAGTGAGATGACCATAGAAAGCAGGTTCTTGGGGACAAACGCCAATTATCTCACGAACGTTTTTTCCATCATATTCCACATCGTAACCTCCGACCTGTGCGCCACCATTAGTTGGAGTTAGGAGCGTTGCTAGAATATTGATAAGCGTGGTCTTGCCAGCCCCATTAGGACCAAGAAGACCAAAGATCTCACCCCATTTGATTTCAAGACTCACACCATCAACAGCAGTAACAGAACCAAATCGTTTGGTTACATTTTCAATAACTATCGCAGATTCAGACATTGTTAATCACATGTATGTAGATGTATAAAGGGAATATAAGGGGTGAACAATGCGTGAAGCACAACCTAGTTTGTACGGCAAACTATTGTAAAATGAAACAGAGCCTAAAAATGAGTATGGAAAAATGGTCAAAATTAAAGTTGAATTGAATATCAATACTGTAAAATTTTAGTTGTTTGAAATCACCTATTCAAAGTGCCTAAAGATGAGGATTTGGGCTATTTGAGCAACACCTGTTCTTTATATTATGACCACTACCGTAGTATATACATCGAGTGGAATGGAACGAAAAAATGGACTCACAGAGTCCAACAGTGTGGGCTCACAAGCCCGCACTGTTCCCATATGTGGGTGGAGGGGACCAAAGTGTATCACTTTCTATCAATTACTAAGACATATAATGGTGATTATTCTGCTTATTACTACCTGAAAGAACACAAGTCAATCTGCAGCACGTATATGATATACGGAAAGAGGTCAGATTGAACACGGAGCGAGAGTGTGATTACGAAGAAGAAATCAGTAGATGTTGGCTGGAAGTATCTGAAATTATCCATACCTTATTTGGTCTTGACGCAGCACAAATTCCGAGAGAGATTGAATCAGTAAGTTCGACTGAACTACTTGATGGCATTAGTCAAATCCAAAATGGGAAACTCTTGATTTCCGAAAAGGTCGCTTTGGGGGATATACCACTTCAAGCAGTAGTGGCAAGAGAATGTTTGAAATCTGCACTCCCAAAGAAGGGTATATGCATTAAATGGGCGGAAGATCTTGCTAATGAGTTCGCGCGACAGTATCTAACAGGCAAGAACAGGGAAGATTGGTACAGAACATGGATAGAATCAACTCAAGAAACAAAAGTGAATGATGCATTGTCTCACTCACCCCAAAGAGCTTACGCATTGCTCTACGAAGCAATGGGTGAAAGAGCTCTGCAAAATATCGTATCGGATTTTATAAACGCATCAAAATATGGAACTGAAATGAGTTTGGAAGACTATCTTCAGTACTTTTACACGGTAACGAGCCGGTTCACGGTTCCTCTAGATACGACAGAACTTCACATCATTGATTCATTAATTAAGGATCCCAATGCGACACCAAAGACACAAGCAAAAAAGCTCTCTCTCTCACCTCAATGGATATCGACAAAAATCACTGAACTTCAGAGAAAAATGATTCTTCGCAAATTCGAAACTGTTAGGTTTTCTAAAATTGGAATTAGGATGTTTCATCTTGAGATTGGAAATGTTAGTATCTCTGAGATACTCAATCAGTATCTCTCAGGATGCCCATTTCTATATGGAATACGTAGTATTCTATCAGGACCAAATCAAGCACTGGCAATCCTAGCCGTTCCGGATAATCCAATCAATATTGCAGCCCTTGACAGATTCATAAAAGGATTGCAGGATGATATGATCGAACACAGATTATTCGAAGTTACTTCATCAAGTGCAAATTATTGCTTTGATTACTATGATTCAGAAGACGGAATATGGAGAATACCTTGGGATTTGGAGAGGGTGCAATTATCTAAAATTCATCAGGATGATCTTGCTTCGATATTTCCCAAAATCGATGAGAAAAAATGTATGGACAACTCTGAATTCGATATGCTCGATATGCGAATACTAGGTACTGTTTGGAGGGGAGCAACATCGGTTTATTCTATTCGAAAAGAGCTGAGAGTAGGGCAAGAAAGAGTTGCAGCGAAATTAAAGGAATTTAGAAATCAGGACATTATAACGATGAAATGGGAAATCCATAACATTGGACTAATTGAGAACATTATGATACATACTGAAGATGCTAGTATAGGAGCATCTATTGCCGCTTGGTCACAGAGATTACCAAGGACGATTCATTCCTTCGATGATGAAAGACGAATGGTCCTGATGTGTTCCCTTCCCCAAGGAGGCACGTACGGAATGATTTGGGCAATGGAATTATTAGCAACACCAATCCAGACCAGTGTTCTCGGTCAATCACTTTATGGATATTGGAGATTTCCGGATGCACAATGGGATGTCAATACTTGTCAATGGAAGGCATCTTATGACGAAATCGAGAGTTGGTTGGGTTCAATACCATAGAGGAATTATATTCAGATAAGGCGTGGATTAAAAGAATAGTTCATTCAATAGGCCATTTAGGGTCAATTCTCAATCCAGCTCGATCAAGTAATTCTGCACTATGCTTGAGCGCCTTCATTCTAACATCACTTTCATCAAGAGTAAGTAGTTTCTTACCTTGCATCAGGACATGACCATTTACTATGGTAGTATCAACATATTGACCTGATCCAGAGTATATAATATTGGAAACCGGATTCTCAGGAGGTGTGAGACCTAGACTAGTCAGATCTATAAGTATCAAATCAGCGAGTTTTCCAACCTCCAATGAACCCACTTTGTCCTGAATTCCCATTGCTATAGCTCCTCCTAATGTAGCCATCTCTAGGGCTTGTTCCGCTGTCACAACTAATGGGTTTTTGACAAATGCTTTGTGAATTAATGCAGCTAAGCGCATTTCTCTTATCATGTCATAGGTATTATTGCTCGGTCCGCCATCGGTTGCAATTGATACAGGAACCCCTTTCTGCAGCATCTGTGGAACTTTCGCGAATCCAGAGGCGAGCTTCATATTGCTCGCTGGACAGTGTGCGATATTAGACTTCGTTTTAGCAAGAATATCAAGTGCGTCATCTTCAAAATGAATCCCATGAGCAAATATCATTTCAGGACCTAGAAGATTATTCTCTTGCGCGAACTCAGTCAATTTCATATTGTAGTTATTTTTAACATAGCGTACATCATCTACCACTTCTCCAAGATGCATTGTCATGTGAGTCTTCTTTTCACGGGTCAATCGGGCAACTTCTTTGAATAGATTAGGAGTGACAGCACCAAGAGACCTAAGACCATACCATACCTCTAGTCGGTTTTCACCGGCTCCATGCCACTTCTTGTACATCTCATCCGTTTCTTTCAGACAGGTATCAGCATCTTCAACCATTCCATGATACATGATGTCATCATTATCAGCATAGCCTGTAGAGTCCATAATAATCTTAGAGAGTGCTGCTCTCATACCAACAGTCTTGACAGACTCAGCAATCTGGTTGAACCCATAACGAGTATGAATCATACACTCTACAAAAGATGTTGTTCCAGTACGGATCATCTCAGCCATGCATAGCTCAGCAGACACTTTACCATCAGTGCCCTCAAAATTGCCTTGTAAGACCCAAACATAATTCTTCAACCAATCAACCAGAGAGACATCATCTGCGCCACCCCTTATCAATGCCTGAGCGAGATGCACGTGAGTATTTATTAGACCAGGCATGACTACCATGTTTTTCGCATCAAGAACTATATCAGCGGTCTTGTATGACATCTGCTCTGTTTTATTGACCTCAGCTATTTTAGTACCCTCGATAAATACAGCCCCGTCTTTGATGATACGCCGTTTGGGGTCCATTGTTATTACATAACCATTTTTGATAAGAATAGATTCTGCTGAGCTCATGAAGAATCCTCCACGTCTTAATAGTGGGTACAAAATCGTGATAATAGTTATGGTCTATTCTGATGGTTCATGCACGATACAAAAGGTGATTATTATCTTCAGACCTTCGTTGGTGTATCCATTTACTCTGTCTTCAGCTCTTAACTTGGCACCATATTTCAATACAAGTTGGCGTACAATATGTAGTCCAACACCACCAAAACGCCGTACCTCATCAAATATCTGAGTACGCTCTGCAGGACCCAAACCTTTCCCATTATCTGCTATGCTTAACTTGAATGTATCATCGGTGGTTGTACCTTCAATCCAAATTCTCTTTTCCTCTTTGGGATTATGTTTGACTGCATTCTCCATCAGGTTCCAAATCAACTGGCTTAATGCACCATCTGCGAAAATCATTACAGATTCAGGTAGATTTAATGTTTCAACTTCAATGTCATAAAGCCGTTTCAATAGATTAATCTCACCCTTCAAAACAGGAATCAGATCAGTGAGAAACAAAGGTTGGTCCTTTGCTTCCTCAGATCTTCGTATCTTAGTAATCAAGTCAAGACATCTTTGTGCGCCGTCACGAACGTATTGTTGTGCACCTTCAACCACTTCTAGTGACGATTCTTTATTGCAAAGATCAGATCCTGCAAGTATTAACTGTAGTTGATTTCCTATATCATGCATAAGCAAATCAAGTAGGAAACGAGCTTCAGCTTCAGCATCCCTCAACTCTGAAATGTCAGAGAAAATGGCAAATGTACCTACAAATTCACCATTGATATCAAAATAGGGAGATGCACTAACAATGACTGGAACTAACCGTCCAGACCGATGTTTCAAATAGGTGTCATATCTCTCAGTTGTACCCATTCGGCGATCAGTATATCGTTTTTCGAGAACATCATTAGAATATCCATTAAGTACATCACCGTCACGGAAACCTACTATTTGTTCACCCTTTTCAAGTCCCATCATTTTTGCTAGAGCATCATTCGCATAGATAATCTGACCATTTTCATCGTCTACTGCTAATCCGTCAGCCATAGTTTCAACAAGCGACCGATATTTGTGTTCGCTTTGTTTCAGAAGCTCTCTCCCTTCCGTTTCCTCGGTGATATCAATTAATTGAGCTACTGTCTTAATCGACCTATCACGTGACTGCATGGTTACAGATGTTATCTGGACGTCCCTCTCAGTACCATCTTTTTGCAAAATCTTAAATGAATAGGTTTTCGGAACATCTTCTCCTCTTTGACGCCTTATGTATCGCTCTCCAACTAATTGTACACTATCAGGGTGTAAAAATTCTCGAAAATCATGTCCAAGAATCTCACTTCGTGTTCTATTAAGAATCTCACAAAACCGATCATTTACGTAATCGAAACTGTATTTATCATTCACAAGAAAAATCCCAGCATACGCGTGTTCGATAACAAGATCTAGAAATTCCCTCGTATCTTCTAGTTTCTCCTCAATACGTACCCGTCGTGTCATGTCTAGTATATATGCAATGAAACCGCATTTTGAACTATCAACACTGATTACGTTGCAGAATACCTCTATTGGGACTTCAACTCCATCTGAGCGTACTGCGCGAATTGAAATTGATGATGGCTCAGCACCTTCAAGAAGGGAATTAAGACCAGTATGTACAAGATTCGTGAACTCACTGGCAACTAAATCATCAACATGCAAATGTGAATCGAGTATGGATATATCATACTTGAGGAATTTGAGTGCGGCATTATTGAAATATACAAGCCTGAAATCTAAGTCAAACTCGAGCACTGGAATATGTAAATTGTTTAACAATTTTCTTAGGTGGTCCTGCTCTAAGTTCATCTTAGTCAATTCTCATTTGATAATTCCAAGAAGCCGTGACTCATATAAAATCTGACTTTATCGTGATATAAGGGTCACTAATAACGTTTGATTGTATATGATACCACACGGATTCCAACAACTTAAAGTGGAAGAGAGTCATTGAACCTGACTGGCAAATAACAAGAGAGTCTGGTAACCTTGAAGAATATCCTAGCAGTTGACATGAACCTTTGCACTGGTTGTCGAAATTGTGAACTTGCTTGTTCTGTGAAACATACACATTCTTTCAATCCAGCAAGAGCAAGAATTCAGATTATCAAAGAGGAGCCGAGTAATATTGTCCTTCCAGTGGTGTGTTTACAATGTGAGGTTCCACTATGCAAAGATGCATGTCCTACCGGTGCAATAATGGAGAATGATGTAGGAAATCTAACAGTGAACAAAGATATTTGCATTGGATGTTACAATTGTGTCACTGCCTGTGTTTTTGGGGGAATTGCTGTAGACCCAGTTACACGGAAGGTAGTAAAATGCGATATGTGTAATGGAGACCCGGCTTGTGCAAAAGCATGCGAGTATCATGCAATAAGCATTAGACCTGCTACGTATGAAGGAGCTACTGAGAGATACTCTGGATTCAAGCCAGTTTCGAATCTTTACAGCCTTGAACAGGAGGGTTAATGAGAATGACATTTCCATACAAAGGATACGCAGGATACTATCTGGATATAGACTTAGATAAAGGAAAGATTCACAAACGAGAAATGGAGAAGGAGTGGGCGCGTCTCTACTTGGGTGGAACAGGAGTCGCAGCAAAAATACTCTGGGATCGTACAGGACCAGAAACAGATCCAATGTCACCAGATAATATACTGATTGCAGGTACAGGACCACTTACAGGTGTTATGTTCTCACCTTCTGCTAGGATGATGTTTGCTGCTAAGAGCCCTCTTACTGGAGTCTGGGGTGAATCGCATGTGGGCGGCTTTTTTGGTCCGGAGATGAAATTTGCAGGATTTGATTTTGTAATATTTAACGGGCGTTCACAGAAACCAGTTTATCTCTACCTGAGTGATGGAGAGGCTGAACTACGTGATGCATCAAAGATCTGGGGACGGGAAACTGATGTGGCCACGAATATTCTCCGTGAGGAACACAAAAACCCAGAACTTAAGACTGCAGTCATTGGGCCAGCAGGAGAGAATGGTGTCCCTTATGGATGCATCATTCTTGATTACTACAGAGCTGCAGGTCGTACGGGAATGGGTACTGTCTTGGGTTCCAAGAATGTCAAAGGGATTGCTGCGTCAGGATCCTTAGCTCTTGAAGCTCATGACATGGACAAGTATCTAGAAGCTAATGAAATCGAGATGGAAAGACTTAGAGACCCGATATGGACTGATTCGCTAGCATCTCTGAGAAAATATGGTACGACAGACCTAGTAGCTGTAATTAATGAAATCGGACGACTACCTACAAAGAATCATTGGACGGGATTCTTTGAGGATGCTGAAGACATAGGACCAGAGGTTATTGCAGAGAGGTACCGTCTTGGACAAGAAGCTTGCTTCGGTTGTGAGCTAGGCTGTAAATATGTCATTAGAGTAAAGGATGGGCCCTATCAGACTGGACCGATTGGGGGACCTGAATATGAAACAATTATGGCATTCGGATCCAATTGTATGAATAAGAATGTAGAATCTATTTTCTATTTAGGAAAACGATGCGACTTACTCGGATTGGACACCATTAGTTGCGGAAAATCGATTAGTTTTGCTATGGACCTCTGGGAGCAGGGTATTTGGACCGCAAAAGATACGGATGGTTTAGACCTATCCTGGGGCAACTATGAAGCAATGACGGAGCTGGTTGAGAAGATTGCCAGGAAAGAAGGAGTTGGTAAGATACTAGCTCAAGGTGTAAGAAAGGCTGCGGAGATTGTTGGAGGGGACGCATGGAAATATGCAATCCATGTAAAGGGATTAGAAGCCTCCGGTCAAGATCCACGTGCGCATCAATCAATTGGATTAACGTATGCTACGAATGTTCGTGGAGCTGACCATCTCAGAAGCCTCTCTAGCCTTGAAGAACTGGGATATCCAGAAATCGCAGCTGCAAGATTTGGTGAGGAAAAGGCGAGTGATATTCTTGAGATTATGTCGCCGAAATATAAGGGTGAACTTGTGAAGGATGTCGAGGACCTTTATGCAATCACAGATTCCGCTATCATCTGTAAATATGGTACTATGTGGCCACCAGTTTATTACTTCGAAACTTTCACCAATGTCATCGCCCCCCTCACAGGAATGAGTGAGTGGAGTGACATGAAATTCGTCCGGCGAGCAGCTGAGCGAATCAACCATCTACGACGCGCGTATAACCATAGACTTGGAATAACCCGGAAAGATGAAACATTACCAAAGAGACTCCTCAAAGACCCAATGCCAACCGGACCTTCAAAAGGAGGACTTCCAGATTTAGATGAGATGCTTGATGAGTATTATGAGTTCAGAGGCTGTGATAAAGAGACAGGCTATCCATTTAGAGCAAAGCTTCAAGAACTCGAACTTGATTATGTCGTTGATGATTTAGGGAAACGCAATATGCTTGCATAATTCAAGCGCTAGGAAACCCACTCTAAATAATCTGACATCGGGAAAATTCTAAAGTCGTAGATACAATATGTGAAAATATTGCTTAGGAGGAAAATACATGGTAAACGTCTCATTTGAGATGCACGGGATGAGATTCAGAAATCCTGTCTTCACTGCTGCAGGACCCACTTCCAAAGATGGCATGATGCTATTAAATGCAGCAGCTGGTGGTGCAGGGGGCTTAGTAGCAAAAACAGTGAGTGTGAAACCTGCTGAGGTACCTAAACCAAATATGGCAGCTGTTCAGAGGGGGCGGGTTGAATCAAGGAGAGGAATTCTCAATGCAGAGCTCTGGAGCGAACTGCCTCTTGAAAGATGGCTAGAGAAAGAGTATCCAATCGCTCTTAGCGCAGGATTACCATTGATTGCAAGTCTTGGATATACACCAGGGGATGTCAGTGAAATCGCACCCAAATTACAGAAAGTAGGTGTCAACGCACTTGAATATAGCACACACTATGTTGGTGGCCATGTTGAGATAGCTAAGGCATTGAGAGAGTCTGTAGACATTCCTATCTTTGCAAAATTGAGCCCCAAAGTGGATGTCGCGAATGTAGCTAAATCATTAGAAGCTCATGTCGATGGTATTGTAGGAATCAATACTTACGGACCATGTTTGAGAATAGACATTGAAACTGGAAAACCCATGCTTGGAAGTAAGGGTGGTGAAGGTTGGTTAAGTGGAGCATCTATCAAACCAATTGCTATACGATGCATCGCAGACATAGCCAAAGAAGTCAAACTTCCAGTGATTGGAGTAGGCGGCGTCACAAGTGGTGCTGATGCAATTGAGTTCTTTATGGCAGGTGCGTGGGCAGTGGAAGTCTGCACTGCTGCAATTCTAGATGGACCCTCAGTCTATGGAAAAATTGCTACTGAGATTGAAGAATGGTTAGATCAACATGGTCATGACTCAATTGAAGATATACGTGGTATCGCTCTGAAGCACATTCCCAAAGGGGTCCAATTATCCCCACCACCTAAATTAGACGACGAAAAGTGCACTAAATGTGGACTCTGTGTAAAATCATGTGTCTATGATGCAATCACACTTGATAAAAAAGCAGGAATATTGACAATAGACGAACAGAAATGTGAGGGATGTGGAATGTGTATTTCTGTTTGTCCCTATGTTGCATTATCCATCTCCTGATTTGCGGTTCAAAACAATAGCAGAAATCAGTATTGCAGTTGCACCAAAGACACTTGTAATGATTGCAAAAGGCGGAAGGCTAAGTGACAACTAAAGGAAATATTCATCTAATCCTGGTGTGAGTCGTTTTGCCTTTTTCTTCGTAACTAGGTAGTCGTTCTCAATTCGAACACCACCAATCGATTTAAAATAAACTCCTGGCTCTATAGCCATTACGTGACCTTCCAAGAAGGTGGCGTCATAACGATACATACTTGGGTTCTCATGTACATCTAATCCAATCCCATGACCCAGACCATGAGTCATTCCATCAACTGCATCCGGATTTAATCTTCGAGAGTCATATCCATATCGTTCAAGAGTTTTGAAACAAGCCAGATTTACATCATCAATCTTAGCCCCAGAAGTTAATGCATCAGCTGAGGCGTCTGCTGCGCCTTGCACAGCCTCATACATTTTTGAGACCTTTTTACTTGGAGTGCCCTTGATAAATGTACGAGTTACATCAGCGATATATCTTTCGGATTTCAGACGCGGAAAAACGTCTATAATAATGGGAACTTCAGCTTTTAATTTATCACGTGGGTGTCCCAAATAATGCCAATCGAATCCTTTCTTTCCAACAGCTACAATTGCATCCTCTGCTGATTCAGCACGATAATCCAGCAATGTGTTATCTAACTTCGTTTTGACATCTGCAACAGTCAAAGGCTTCTTCTTATGCATCAAAACTTTGTTTGCCCCAACATCTGCATCCTTTACGATGTCTGCCACTTCACTGATGGCACTGATTGTAGCATTTCCAGCGCTCTTAATCAACTTCACCTCTCTTGTAGATTTTGTCGCACGAGCGTTCTTGAGAAGATGGGTTACAACCTTGATTGTGTAACCTAATTTTTGAATAGCAACAACTGCATTCGCGGGTAGATGGATTGGGATGCCTAGAACTTTGCCAGAGAAGTTCTTACCAAGAATATCACTATAAATGATATCAGGATTGTCTATTGCACGCTGCTGTTTTTTCATCAATGAAAGATATACATCAGATAGATCATGGGTCCGTTTTACAAAGCTCTGATTCTTGATTCTATCCAAAGTATTGAAACCAGATGCGATTAAGGCTTCCTCACCTCGATTCTTAAAGACTACAATATTATCGGGAGAGAGGAATCCAGTCAACCAATAGATATCGGGAACTTCGAAACCATTTCCTTCAGTAATGATGGCATCAATACCTTCCTCTTCCATTAGTAAATCAAGGTCTTCAAGCATTGTGAGCTACTCCTACGAAAATGAATCGAGTTTACTTCGGTAAAAACTTACCTGATGTAGTATTCAAAGATGTGGTTTCAATCGTTTTTCAATGTCATCTCTATTTGGTAGATTATATGGCCCTATATTTTCGAGATTATAAGAGGCACATGTTGCGCCAAACAGACCGGATCGAAATAGATCTTTAGACTCAAGATACTCACATAAAAATCCAATAATGTAAGTGTCGCCAGAACCAGTAGCATCGATTATATGATTTGCTAATACGATTGGAATCTCTATCAGTTCACTTTTTGAAAAAATTGTTGAACCTTGGCGGTCTCTTGTCAGAACCAGAATATTAACACCTAATTCAAATAGGAAATCACGAGCATCATTCACGGAAGAAACGCCAGTAATTGTTAGTAACTCTGATGTATCTGCCTTTACAATATCTACATATTGCAGAACCTCAGACGCATCATTCCATCCTCTTGAAATTACCAGGTCGCCTTTTACGCCGCGTGTAAATCCTTGTATATCTAGGGAAACAAGAACATCAGATTTCGAAGCGAGTTCAAAGCATTTTTTCTCTAACTCAATACGTGTAAGCGGACAGAAATGAATACAGCGTGTTTCTAAATGAGAACTCAGATTATTTGCTAGAATGGGCGGAGCAAGATGTTCAATTCGTTGAGTTCTAGTTCCATATTGATCATATTCGTTTATGAACCTAGTAGTAAATTGACCAGATTTTGTAAAACCATTCAGGTTCAAACCCGATTCTCGGAGAATTATCTCATAGTCCGCTTCAAAATCTGCTCCGACTTTTGTTACAATCCCAGAATCATTTCCGAGAGCTGGCGCTAACATGGCATAGGCTGTCCCACCACCCAATGCTTCTCTCCTTAGTGTTGGAGTTATCAGTAGGTCTCTGCTTAGATGACCAACAACGACAATATCCAAGAGTATGACTCCTTTAAGCATCCATGCACATTATCGTTAGACTGAAGTGCTTTAATATCTTGGTTACTTATTCAGTGGATGAGTGAAATTCATTGCCAATGATCAAAGTGAAGTTTTTTGCAACAGTCCGAGAAGTAACAGGAATACGATCAATTGATTTAGAAGCGAACACTATCCAGGAGGTCTTGGACAAACTCATGATTAAATATGGACGAAAGTTCATAGATACCGTCATTGATGAGGAAACAATGAAGCTCAAGAGATTCTATTCATGCAT
This sequence comes from uncultured archaeon, assembly GCA_964458565.1. Lineage (GTDB taxonomy): Archaea > Asgardarchaeota > Thorarchaeia > Thorarchaeales > Thorarchaeaceae > CAYWJO01. Next base: position 27,036 of record CAYWJO010000028.1, read on the forward strand.
GGTTAATGGAAAACGCATCGAACTCCTAAATGGATACGAAACAGTACTATCTGAAGGAGATGCGGTAGCATTATTCCCACCGGTAGGGGGCGGTTGAATATGTCGAACTCAGTAGACTTGGTATTAAAGAATTCAAGATTGATACTTGAAACAGGTATTGTAAGAGGGGGATTAGCTGTCAAGGATGGCTCAATTGTAATGATAGCAACTGATAATCATCTTCCTCAAGGAGACGAAGTCATAGACGTTGGCGGTAAAATCGTTATGCCAGGTCTCATTGATGCTCATACACACATACATGATCCCACAATGCTTGAACATGAAGACTTCACAACTGGGTCCCAAGCTGCAGCTGGAGGCGGTGTGACAACTGTCATTGATATGCCACTTACAAATCAGATGGATACAATGAATGCCATTGATAGGCACATCAAAGAAGGGGAGGAACAATCAATTGTAGACTTCTCATTTTATGTGGGAATGATGAACACAGAAAATTGGGGAATCATCCCATCAGTGATTCAGAAAGGCATCGTTGGATTCAAAGCATTCACATGTGAACCGTATCAGACAAACAATGGTGTGATAACACGACTTCTTAGTGAAACATCTGAAAGTGGAGGTCACATCACAATTCATGCAGAGGATCAAGGAATCCTTGACGAATTTAGGAAAGATATGATGAAGGATTGGGATGCACCTATCAGCCATTCCCTATCAAGACCGAATCAAGCTGAACAATTAGCTGTTAGGCAAATGATTAGTATTGCTAAAGAAACAAATGGGCATCTTCATGTGGCTCATATTTCGACGAAACAAGGACTTCATGAAGTTGAGAGGGGAAAACTGGATGGCGTGATGCTCACTACAGAGGTGTGTCCGCATCATTTGGTTTTCAATAGAGATGAAATGAACAGACTCGGATCCAAGAGTAAAATGAATCCCCCACTGAGGACAAAGGAAGATAGAGCAGCACTTTGGTCAGGATTACTGAGGGGCGTTATTGACATCACAGTCAGCGATCATGCGCCATGTCCAATTGAGAAAAAAGACGCAGGAAAAGCGGATATTAGAGAGGCATGGTCGGGGGTAGATGGAACTCAGATAATATTGAGAGTGCTTCTGAGTGAGGGAATCAATAAGAACAGATTATCTTGGCAAAAACTTTTGAGAGTTGCATCACGAAATCCCGCGCGGCTTTTTGGTTTATACCCACTGAAGGGAGTCCTGCAGATAGGTTCGCATGCAGATTTTGTTATTGTTGATCCAACGAGAGAGGAAAAGTTGACAGCAGAAATGATGTTTTCAAAGTGTGGATGGACACTTTATGAAGACATGACTATGAAGGGCGTTCCAGTAGCCACTTATGTGAGAGGAAATAAGGTATTTGAAAATAATCAATGTCTAGTTAAGAAAGGATACGGAAAGTTCGTATCATCGCCTGCTATAATAGATAAATAATATTGGCTCTGTTTTGGACGCATATTTTTATTTTTGATGAAATAAAACTCCAAAACCCTTTTTTCGTCTAAAAAAGAATTTTTGACATAATATTAATAAGGTGAGAAATACAGCTTCTATAGAAGAAGGAAGGAAAAATACAAAGCTGAAGTAAAGGATAGTCATCCACACTTTAACTGATAGTTACCTTATATTCTTGCTAGTATCAATGGGATACTACATTAGGACCATTGACACTAGAAAACATCCCGATGTTCCAACAAATCCAATACACAAGCAGTTACTAACTACCTTCAATCTAAAACGGTGAGTTTTATGGCAGGTTCAATAAATACAGAAAATGGAGTGGTGGTTTGTCCTGAGTGTGGAGGAAAGGACTTTCAGCATGATGCATCTCGAGGAGAGAGTACATGTTCAAGTTGTGGGTTAGTTGTTTCAGCTCAGCATATAGATACAGGCGCTGAGTGGCGAGCGTTTACAAGAGAAGAAAAGGATGCAAGAGCAAGAACAGGTGCACCTATGTCGCTCTTGATACCGGACAAAGGGCTCTCCACCACAATAGGACTCTCGATGAAAGATGCAGCAGGACGAGCTTTGAATGGAAGCACGAGAGCTGCGATGTATCGCATGCGTAAGTGGCAGATAAGGAGTATCGCACACAGTTCTGAAATTCGCAACCTTTCTATAGCATTAAGAGAATTAGATCGACTTGCCTCAAACCTAGGAATATCACGAGATGCCAAAGATACTGCATCTTTCATATATAGAAAAGCACTATCCAAACGTCTGGTGAGGGGGCGAAGTATTGAGGGAATGATTAGTGGGGCATTGTATATCGCATGTAGAATGCATCGAGTTCCAAGGCAATTAGATGAACTTGCTGATGAATCAATATTATCGAGAAGGGAGTTAGGAAAATGTGTGCGGCAATTGATCAGATATCTGGATCTCAAGGTGCCGATTCCATCAGCTACAAACCTGATTCCAAGAGTTGCCTCTGAATTGAATCTTAATGGAAAAACAGTAGTCAGAGCAGGTTCAATCATATCTCAAGCAAAGGAAAGAGGAATAACGGCTGGAAAAGATCCAGGTGGTATTGCAGGTGCAGCGATATATATTGCGGGAATTCTTGAGGATGATAGAAGGACACAAAGAGAGATTGCAGAGATAGTGAATGTAACTGAAGTTACTATTCGAAACAGGTACAAGGAGCTCGCAAGAAAATTAGCGATTAGTCCAATGTAGTAATTCACAACGATTTTAACCCTATTTTGACCATCAATATAACTGGTGTATCATTTGTCCCAGCTCAAGTACGTGTTTGGTAACCCCCATATATGCACAGGATGTATGGTCTGTGTGAACACATGCAGCATGTACTATTCAAAGGTCATCGGACCAGAATGGTCAAGAGTGCGAGTTGTTAGAATTGAACCGGGATTAGATTTCCCATTATTTTGTAGGAATTGTGTTGATGCACCTTGCATTACAGCATGCCCCAATGAGGCGCTCTTTCGCACATCGAAAGGTATTGTTATGGTCAATAATAAGAAATGTACTGGGACAGGTGCGTGCATTACTGCATGCCCGTATTCCGCTATTCATCTCAATCCTGACACAGGAAAAGCGATCAAATGTATTCAATGTGGCGAGTGTGTTAAACGCTGTCCTGCAGATGCGATTTGGATGAGTTCTGATCAGGATATCGAAAATAGAGATGGTGATGGAGAAATCAGAAAGTTGTACGAGGAACATGAACAAGACCTGTACGGGAGGAAAAAACAATGAAGGGCGTAGGCGGAACAATACTCTGGATTAACCTCTCTACTGGGGATATTGAGAGAAAACAACTTGATGCAAGCATGATTAGAAAGTACCTTCTAGGAGCTGGATATCTCTCAAAAATCATATACGACCTCGTACCTCCAGGAACAGACCCCCTATCCCCACAGAATGTATTAGGAATAGCATCGGGACTATTAACAGGATCAATGTTTCCGCAGTCATCAAGACATGTAGTTGCAGCATTATCACCGCTCACTGATGTCTGGGGAGAGAGTCATGCTGCAGGATTCTGGGCACCGGAGTTAAAATTCGCTGGATATGATGCACTAATTTTCACAGGTGCATCCGATCATCCTGTCTATCTTAACATTAAGGATGATAACGTTATGCTAAACAACGCAAGAGGTCTTTGGGGTAAAGATGTCTTTGAAACAGATGATATTTTGCGCGCACAGCATGGAAAGGAGTGTAGAACACTTGCAATAGGTCAAGCAGGTGAGAATTTAGTGCGGATGGCTGCGGTTATGAACGACAGAGACCGGGCGTCAGCAAGAGCAGGTCTAGGTGCTGTCATGGGTGCAAAGAAAATCAAAGCAGTCTGCGTACGTGGCACTGGTAAATTAGAAGTTGCAGATCCTAGTAACTACCTCAAACACATGGACGAGTTCTACAAGAGAATGTTAGAAAATCCTTTTACTCCTGGTCGTGTGAAATACGGTACAACAAGTCTAGTTGAACTCATGCAACATATCGGGCGCCTCCCGAGCTACAATATGAAACAGGGAGTCTTTGAGGGTTATGAGAAGATAAGTGGAGAACGGATAACTCAGGAGTTTCTAGTTAAACCACGAGCAGATTGGTCATGTTTACAGAGATGCGGGAGGTATACGACTGTAAGGAAAGGACCATATGAATACATTGGAGGGTCTCCGGAATTTGAGACCCAGTCATCCATGGGATCGAGATGTGGCAATGATAATTTGGAATCGGTGCTTTACAGCCATCATTTGTGCAATCTCTATGGAATGGACACAATATCAGTAGGTGCAACTATCTCATGGGCCATGGAAGCATGGGATGAGGGGCTAATCACATCTGACGACACAGGGGGCATCGATCTCAGTTGGGGTAATCATGAAACAATAGTAAATCTCACTAAGATGATTGCGCTACGTGAAGGATTCGGTGATCTTCTCGCAGAGGGTAGTTATCGTGCTGCGAAGAAAATAGGACGGGGGACAGAGAAATTTGTCATGACCGTGAAAAAACAAGAGATTGCTGGACAAGAACCACGAGCTCAGAAATCAATGGGACTTGCAGCAGTGACTTCTGCAAGAGGTGCAGATCATCTCTACGCATTCCCCGTACTAGATGAAGCGGGTTTTGATGATGAGATAAAGAAGAGATTTGGTGAACAATATCTCCCTGAAATGGCAGAGAGATTGAATCCCAAATATAAAGGAATCATGGTAGCTGAATGCGAGAATTATATGGTAGTTGTGGAGAGTGTGGGGTTATGCAAATATGGAACTCAAATCCCACCAGAGTTCTATTACGATGATGTAGCCTTGGCTTTAAGGATACACAACGGTCTAGATTTTAGTAAAAGAGATCTCGAGGAAATTGGTGAACGCATAGTCAATTTGAACCGCTTGTTCAACGTCAGATTGGGAATCACTAGAGAAGATGACAGCCTTCCCAAACGTCTGACTGATGAGCCTGCACCTCTTGGACCTTCAGCTGGAGAAGTGGTAGAATTGGACCAAATGCTGGATGAGTACTATAAAGCCCGAGGATGGGATATGGGAACAGGTATTCCATTACCTGAAACACTGAAACGCCTTGGTCTTGAGAACGAAGCCAAGGGTATCGTGGATTTGTCATGAACTAGACCCAGTAAGTCACAAGACGTGCTATCAGGTTGATGCACATACATTAGTTACTGTGTCTTTCACTCCGTCAATCTTTCGCAACTCATCCACTACAAAGGAACTTAGTGCCTCAGGAGTTTTGAAGAGACCCTTAATCAACAGATCATAGGCGCCATAAATCATATAGACTTCACTGACTTGGTCAAGTTCCTTAATTTTTTCCAGCACATCTCGCGCTTTTGGCGAGTCAACCTTGGCCATTATGAAAGCTGTAATCACTATGTATCCACATCTCCTGCAAATAGTGTTATCTCATGTGCTTAGATATCTTAAAACTGTGCCGTAGAAGTTCAAAGATAATCTATAGATGATAGATTTACTCCTTTGGTAAAAAGATAGCACCCCTGTAAACAGGTCGAGCCTGAAATACTGATTGTTGATTATCCGTTTCAGGAATCTTAATAGGGAGTCCTCGCGAAACGCACCTTGGCCTCAGGAGGTCCCATAACTTGACAGCAGCTTCTCAGAAAGCGACTTCCAAAACTAAAAATACAAAGAAAGGCTTCGAACCGAGAATTGTTGCATTGTGTTGCAACTGGTGCTCGTATGCAGGGGCTGACTTAGCTGGTACAAGTAGGAAGAAGATGCCTCCAAATATGCGGGTCATTAGAGTGAACTGTACTGGACGAATTGATCCCATGTTTATTCTCCAGGCATTAGAGCGTGGAGCGGATGGAGTCCTGATAAGTGGATGTCACGAGGGAGATTGTCATTATGTTGAGGGGAATATCCACTCGAAGAAACGATTCGACTTCTTCAAAAAGATACTAGACCAGATGGGGATGGGGAATAGGATTGATTTTGTTCACGTTTCAGCAGCTGAAGGTGACAAATGGGCAGAGATAACCATAAACTTTGTCAAGAAAATCAAGAAGCTTGGACCAAGTCCCATAAGTGATGTTACAAGTCCAACGGCTCTAGACATAGATCAAAATCATTCAAGAAAGGACCGTATTCAAGAACTTCTCCTGTCAATTGCTAAGCGACTCGGATATGAACAAAAAATACCATTGGAGTTCGACCCAGATGAGGTTGCAGAAGGATACGGTTTTCCTAAAAGAGACCCTGAGAAGTGTATTGGATGCTATGCATGCTATAGTGTCTGTCCTGAAAATGCAATAACCATTGAAGATGTGAAGAACAAACGCAGGTATGGAACCCTTCATGCTCATTGCTTGGTATGCAAGGAATGTGAAAAAGAATGCCCTCAAGAGGCTATCAAAATCTCGCCTGGATTCGAATTACTTTCCTTCCTGTATAACACACCTATTTGGGAGTTTGAAGTCGCAGTACAGAAATGCTCGGTCTGTAATGAATTTTTCAATCCGATACCCTTCTGTGATGACTTAAAAAACAGAATTACAGACAAAGTAGCCAAAGACAAACTCGATGAGATGAATTTGCCCTATAATCCCTACACAACATGTCCTGATTGCAAGAGAGAGAAAATGGCTCAGTTATTCGCTGAAGTTGCGCAACCTGCGATGAAAGGAGGTTCCAAATCAAAATGAGGTGGTACCAGAATGACACGTAATGTGTTTCTTGTGATGAATCGTTGTTTGGGTTGTGAGGAATGTGTAGAAGCATGTAGAAGAGAGAATTCCATCTCATTGTGCTATGTAGATTCATACAAGGGAGTTCCTGTACCATTTCGTTGTGCAAACTGTGAAACAGCTCTCTGTGAACAGGTCTGCCCAACAGAGGCAATACACAGGGAAAATGGCATCGTCCTGATAGACTCTGAGAAATGCATTGGATGTAGATCCTGTGAGTTCATCTGTCCATGGGGTGTTCCAATTTACAGAACTGATATTCGTAAGATGATGAAATGTGATATGTGTGTGGACCGACAACGAAATGATAAAGTTCCAGCATGTGTAGAGGCATGTCCCACAAATGCATTGGTTTTTGGAGAGCTTTCGGACTTTGCAGAGGACTATCATGAGAAAACTGCGGCGAGAATTACGAAAGCAGGCAAACTCGCTAACGAGATAATACTTCCACAGGAGGGCTGAAGATGGTCTGCGCAGTCGAAGCAATACCATATGAGAAAATCAAAAGCCAGTTTACACAGGGAGAGAGAGTGTCTATTGTCACCTGTAACACATGCACAAGATCACAGGAAGCAGGTGGTGCAAAGCTCATGGAGGAAATGAGTGAGCTGCTTGTTAAGGACGTTGGAATTGAAGTCGTGGAAGAGATTGTACTCACAACAGGATGCAATGCAGATTATTATGATCAAGCAAATCCTAGAGATGATGTTGATAAAATACTCTGTCTAGGATGCTGGGCGGGTTGGACAGTGATAAAAAGAAAATTCCCAGATATACCAGTCATTGCAGGAGTCCGAACATTGGGAATCCCTGAATTGTCTGAAATGAAAGCGGTAGTCCCACCAAAGGAGATAGAGGGATGATTGTAGTACTTCGGGATATTGATTATGAGCAGTTAAAGGAACAAATCACAACGGATGATAGGATTATAGTTTGGTCATGTAATGATTGTACCAAATATTGCGACCTAGGTGGTCGTAAGAATCTCAATGCGCTGGCGGATGCTCTTGAGAAAGATGGTTACAATGTAATCCACCGTGAGCTGATTGGTGTGGGTTGTCAACCACCACTTATTAGACTACGCTCCCAACACCCAGCAACAAAGGATATTTTTGGATCAGCCTCAGTCATTGTAGTTCTTTCATGTACCGATGGATTCCTCAAGACTCAGAGAGTCTTCAAGAAGCAGAAAGTCATTCAGATTGGTGTAAGTGTTGGACTCGGGGCATATTCCAAGAAGGAAGGAATGAGATTGGTAATTCCGATGGATGGAATAGGACTTGAGCCCTCTATAGAGGGTTACAGCCTTGATGAGGTTGCAAAGAAATTAGGCAAGAAATCAGGACCTCTTGTTTGATAACAGTAGCGGACAGCTAACCCAGTTTCTTATTCATATCTTGCACAAGCCAAAGTAGGAATGCACCCTGGTTCTTGTGAGGTTTGTCAACACCCTCCGAAGATGCTTGTTTTGCTGTATTTCGCATCGTATTATCATCAACACCCAAGGCAGCTTGATAAATACAAAGTACAAAACCAAACAAAACATCACGTATCTTCTTGTCAGGACATTTCAATTTCTTACCCTTTCCAGCAACACCAAGACTTGCTTTATAGGTCTGTGATTTCTTCAGAAAAGGATCATTCTGACTGAAACCTACAAGGGTCGAGTAGTGCTTCTCATAGAGCTGTTTCGTAAGTTCGCAAGCATTTTCAGAGCCTTGTTCAAAGGCATTACATGCATCTTTGAGCAAAGGAATGAGAACATCTCGAGTAATTTGTGACGCAGACATTATCTCCACTTCGCAGTTTGTGTTTAACGAACACTAATATCTAGATTTCAATATGCCTATTGGAAGCCTAATAAGCTAGACCTTGCTGCCCAAGGTATATTTAAACGCACATCTAAATAAAGACTTCAAGTTTTACCCTTCTTCGTAGTAGGCAAAAAACATATGTGTACAAAGAGTGAAAATAACAGGGGTAACAGATGAACGCCATGCACAAGCTCACTAGGGCAGCAACCAGTCAGCAATACATGGAAAAAGGGTCGATGATCAGAGTACCCAAGTGGGCATATTTTATGGGTGGGATTCTTATTGTGATGAGCTGTCTACTTGGCGGGACCATTGTGTTTGTACTTCTGGAAATGCTTCCTCAAGGAATGGACATCCAAGTACCCCTGCTATTCATCATACTCCCCATGAGTATTCTCAGTCCACTAATAATGGTAACAATGGCAATACTGCTAACAAGGAAGAGGGAGTAAACACAATAAGGCAACGCAAAGAGGGAATCTTTCAGTATCGACATTGTGACAATCTTGTACCATCTCAAAATACTATAACGTTAAGGACATCTTGTACAATTTGTGGTGTAACTTATAGTTACGCTGCTCACAAAGACCAGCGAGGTCGTACATATCTGTAAATGTTACTCTCACATAATCAAATTCAGGAAGACAAAAGTTTTTCACACCTAGAATAAAATCATCAAAGCATTCAGTTTTAACAATTTCAAAGGGGAAACAGCCTGGAAAATCAGGGGTAAATCGACATACTCCCACAATATTTCTCCATTCATCTTTCAATGTGAGAACCTTGTATTCATCATAGGAAAGAAAGCGCTCAATCTGAGCTGCTGGGAGCGATTCGAATAGAGCTCCAACAGGATCTATTTCGGTTTGTTCTATTTCTTGGCATACGTATTTGTATTGAGGCTCAAGAGAATCGAATGGCACAAAGAAATGCCAAGTTGTGCCTGTCATTTCAAATCCAAACTTTCGATATAGTCCTTGAGCTACGATGTTATCATGTTGCGTATAAAGATGAACATTACTGATATCACCCTGATCCTGGAACCATTCAATTGCATACTTCATGAGTGACTTACTAAAACCTCTACCTTGTTGGTCAGAATCTACACCAATCCGACCTAAATGACCCTCATCCTCTCCGAATCTGGATACAATGAGTTCACCAATAATAACGTCTTCGAGTTCTAGTACAAAACAACCATCTCGTTCGACTCGTTTCTTCATCCATTCTTCACTCAACATGTCATCTGGGAATATGACCTTGTCCATGACATGAAATCCTTCCCAATCACTTGATGTCATTTTTCGAATAATTGGCTCCATTGTACGTCGCGTCCAGAATATTATAAATAAAATATAACCTTCTCTGAAAAATCATTGGCTCATTTGAATTAACCAAGATTTTGAACTTGTTCACTTGTCATTTATGGAAGATAATGGGTCATCTACAATGAATTTCCTTGATTCAATCCAACCTCGCTGATTATCATTAAATGCTCCAGACCAGACGCCATAAGCTACACTAGTTTGATAGTCTAAGAGTGATGTATCTAGCTCTTCAACATTTGCTAGAAGATATGTAAAAACAGACGAAAGATGATTTGGGGGTAGTCTCAAGAACCAAAGAAATTCATCACCATTAACACGTAGTGTGCTTCGAAATGGTATTGGGTGGGTTTTCAGACGTGATGCAAGGTCGTCTACAAATGTATTCGTACATTTTGCAGTGAGTAGGACATTGCTATATAGATTGAAAGCCTCAGGATCAAGAAATATCATATAATTCTTAATGAACTGATCATTAAGCAATGCAAGACTCCTTGAGAAGTCCTGCGAGGTGTAGCTTACACTATCTTTCTCAAGTGCTCTGATAATCTCTATCTGTTTTCTACGAGCACCATATGAAAGCTGAGTGAGAATGCTAATTTCCCGACTGGTAAGTATATGAACAACGGAATCAATGAGCTTGTCTGAATCTGGAGTTGATTTTACCTTCTTCTTTGACCAACCATTCCAATCAAAATCCCATGTGAATGAACTACTATTCCAGTGCTTCAAGAGGGAAGTAGAAAAAATGGGTTCGACACCAGTGGTTGATAATACTGTATAGTCTACAACTATATCTTGTTTTTTCAAACCAGAGAATAGTGATTTAAGAAATGATTCTGTTCCTTTTGGAACTCGAAATTGAACAAATAATCCTGAATGGTACCCAAAACATCTCGCACGATATTTTGTGTATGGATGATCATCACAGAACTTCTCGATGATTCGGATATTTGATAGGTTCCTAATCTCTAGAAATACATCAACGGTGACTAAACCTAGTGCACCTTCGTTCAAATCCGGTACGACTCTAAAGAATCTAGTTTTTTGCGAGGGGTGTTCTCCACTCAACCACTTCAAATCTTTAGAAACAGTAGTCGGTGAATTTCCCACCCTCTTCGCCAAATCCTTCAAAAGATCCATTGGACCTTCCTGAAGTGCAATCAGAAGTGTGAGATACTTCCCACTGAGTCGTTGCTTCAAAGGTTAGACTTCACTCCATAAGCTCTATTGTTACCATACCAGTATTTCGAGGTAAGGCTCGCCACCACCGCTTCCAGTAGGTGGATCAAAATCATAATCTGCCATTGAGTATCCGGTACTGTATCCATAATAGCCAAATGCATCTACTCTTACATTATACCAACCTGTTTCAGTAGCTGTATCATACCATAGCATGGTCATCTCAAAGATACGATATTTTCCAATTATGGTAAGAATCAAGATATATTGAAATCCAGATGGAAGTGTAAGAGTGATGATATAGTCAGAGGTCGAGGGGCTCTTTATACCATCCCTTACTTCAAATGTTAAATCAATGAGAATATCATCTTCAGACAAATCATCATCAAGGTCGTAATAGAATGCGTGGTTGATGGATATATCCAGCCAATCTAAGGCAGCAGATGCCGTCTGAATTGAATTCAACATGAAGAACATACTGAGAAGAATGATAAGAACTCCAACTCTTTTTCCACGCTTCATAAAAGTGGGAGGAATCAGGATTACTTATATATATTCGCCATTTTGTCCCATTTGGGAAATTTCTATTTTTTCCCCCCAACGCGTTCCCTCATCCCACTCTTTTTGGTTAAGATCCGGCTCTTTCCAAAATTAAAGACGACAATGCTGAAGAGATATTTGATTTGCTAACCTTCTTTGGTTCAATAATGTATTCGATTTTTGGGGGTGCGTCAAGATTCTGTAATGCACTTTGTATTTTTCTAAGACCCTTCATATCTGTTCTTCGGCCAAATCCGAGCGATGTGAGAAGTCGGTATCCATGAGCAGTTAGCCATAATTCATCTAAAACGACAGTCTCTCCTTTATCTGGAATAACGGTTCGTTCTAACTCTCTCATGAATACATCATAAATGATTAGCTCTTTTCCAACAACCTGAATAACGACTTCATCAAGTTCTTTTTTTCGAAGCTCTGTGATACGAGGAATTAAAATCGAGGCCGGAGTCTCTTTCATCTTATCAATATCTAAGAGAATGGAATTGCCACCCATTTCTAACCGTTCATGAAGGCTCTCTACTAACGTATGTTGTAGAAAGCATTGCACATCTATTTCTTCAGCATCTACTGGAATTTGTTCCAGAATAGGTAAAATATCAATGTCACATCCAGAGAACTCATCTAAACCGAGAGATTCCAAAAATTCCCATTGCGCCCTGAGCCATTCATCTCCATTCAGATTCTCTTTTAGAGATTTCAATTGGAAGATGTGTTCTTGGAGAGCAATATGCTCATGATTGTCTTTTTTCAGTTCTCAGCACCCGGAAAGTATTGTAACGAATCAGATGGAATACATTCCTACGTTTATTGTTATCCCTTTGTCAGAAACTCTAACAAACTGAATGACAAAGAATGGATAGTAAAAGAATTTGTATGTTCAAAACTAGTATAGATGTCGCCCAGCTCCTACTTTGCACAGGCTTATAAAGAAACCAACATAGATAATGGTAGCAGGTCCTAAGCGAAGTCAAGTTTCCGGAAGTACCAGTTGTTCATCACCTGCGAAGTTTCCCGAATGGTCCCTCGTTTTTCAGACACTGCAAAGCTATCATAGAGAGAACCGAAATGAGCTATGATCAAGAACCAACCCTTGCCACAGTGGCAGAGCTATCTCCACGTATGAAGAACTTGACAATTACGTTCAAGGTAGTGGAGAAGGGAGAAGAACGTGAAGTCTTTTCTCGTAAAAGTAATGAAACCCATCGTGTGGCTGACGCGATTGTTGCTGACTCAACAGGCTGCGTAACCGTTCCACTCTGGAATGAAAGCGTAGATACTGTTGAGGCTGGTAAATCATACACACTAAAGAATGGCTACACAGGTCTATTCAAAGGTCATCTGAGATTAAACATCGGACGCTATGGTGAAGTTACACCAGCGGAAGAAGAGATTGAAGAGGTGAACGTGGAAAACGACATGTCAGAACCCGAGCATGAACGCGAATATCGCCCACGTCGAAGTTACGGCGGTGGCGGCGGTGGCGGCGGCGGCTATGGAGGCGGAAGAGACAGACGTGGTGGCGGCGGCTATGGCGGTGGCGGCGGCTACGGCGGCGGAAGAGACCGGGACGACAGACGCGATAGAGACCGTGGAAGACGTTATTAGAAACAGATTTTTCTAACGGGAGCTCTTGCTCCCGTATCTGTTCTTTTTTATTGAAATCATCGATATTCTATGTAGGCCAGGTAAGATTGAGGTGAATCATCTTGGAATTGAAAGCAACAATAATCGGATACGTAAGGAAGGAGGAGGGTATAGCACCATATATTGAGATTGATAGAAAATATTGGGGTGCAACTCTGAATCTTGAAAAGTTCTCACACATAATCATTCTCTGGTGGATAACCGAACGTGATAATCAAGAGGATAGATCGAATATTCAAGGCACACCACCAGTAGAAAATGCGGAATTATCAGGAGTTTTTGCTACACGCTCCCCCAGAAGACCAACGCCAGTTGGTCATACAATTTGCTCGATTGTTGAGATAGACCAAGAAAGATGTCGAATAATAGTGGATCACATGGATGCCTTTGATAATACTCCAGTGATAGACATCAAACCATATCTTCCATCTTCAGACCGAGTTAGTCATGCAAAAACACCAAAGTGGTTCGATGACAATGTATACCGATACTCTTCTGGAGATTAATATAATACTGCAATAAGATACAGCATCAAGTAGACTAAAGCCTCTTAGTATTTCTTAAGATTTGCTTTTTTTTTGGCGTCCTAACAACCATATACATTCCTAAAACATATGATTTTAAATTGAAACAAATGTTTCATATATGCAACACTTTAAATTCAGTTGCGTGTATAAATTGCTCAGGGGTTTGACAGGATTCAATGAAAGGAATTTGGAAGGAATTGAAATGACTGATGCAGCAAGAACAGCATAAAACCATCAGGAAGGAATAAAAAATGAATACAAACGCAATAGAGGTTTCATCAAGCCAAGCAACAGAATTGGTTCCTGCATCATTGAATGCCATGGTCATCGGAGGTGGTGTAGCAGGGATTCAGGCAGCACTCGATATCGCTAATCAAGACTTTGAGGTATATTTGATTGAAAAAGCGCCATCAATTGGGGGGAAGATGGCTATGTTAGATAAAACATTTCCGACTCTGGATTGTTCAGCATGTATTCTTACACCTAGATTAAGTGAGGTTTCAAGACATCCAAAGATACACACGCTAACTCTTTCAGAGGTGCAATCGATTACAGGAAAAGCTGGTAATTTCAAAGTTAAAATACGGAAAAAGGCAAGATATGTACATGAAGAAAGATGTTCAGGGTGTGGTAATTGTATCAGTGAATGTCCTGTTGAGCGACCAAATCCATTTGATCAGAATATTGGATTTAGGAAAGCAATCTATATCCCATTTGCGCAAGCCACACCCAATGCCTGCACAATTGATCTCGAATCCTGTATTCACTGCAATAGATGTCTGAAGGCATGTGAAAGAGAAGCAATTGATTTCAATATGGAAGATGAGGAGTATGAGCTTGAAGTCGGAACCATAGTTTTTGCTACTGGTTATGAACTATTCGACGTGACCAAGTATCCTCGATATGGGTACATGAAGCTTGATAATGTCATCCACGCGATGGAGTTTGAACGACTCATCAATGCGACAGGCCCAACCCATGGTCATCTCATTAGATTAGGAGATGGAAAAATACCTCGAAACATCGGGTTCATTCAATGTGTTGGTGCTCGTGATGTCAAATTAGGAGTTCCATATTGCTCAAGAGTGTGTTGCATGTATGGAATAAAATTGGGAATTATGGCAAAAGAGCACAATCCTGACACCGATGTTACAATATACTACGCAGATGTTCGAGCATATGGCAAAGGATACGAGGAATTCTACCAGATGGCAAGAAAACGCTACGGTATTCATTTCGTGAATGGACGGGTAGGAGAAATATCGGAGGACCCAGAAACGCGCAATCTTAGACTTATATCGGATGATATCATTAACGACTCTATTGTGCATGCAGAACACGATTTGATTGTAATAAGTCCAGGCATCCAACCGTCAACTTGTTCAGAGGCCATCTACGAGCAAATTGGAGTGGATCTTGATGATGAGGGGTATATTGAGGAGTCGCATCCGATTCTAGGACCTGTTAGTACACGGAACAGGGGTATTTTCGTCTGTGGTTGTTCAGAAGGTCCTAAAGACATTCCTGATTCAGTTGCAGCAGGAAGTGCTGCAGCTATGAAAGCGACCATTATCCTTTCCGGGAGAGCATGATGATGATCGATGGAACTAGCGAACCGCGTATTGGCGTCTTTGTGTGTCATTGCGGCCATAATATTGCCGGGACTGTAGATGTAGTCAATGTAGCAGAAATGGCATCAATCCTACCATACGTTGTTTACAGTACAGATCACATGTTCGTATGTTCAGATAATGGACAGCAATTAATCAAAGATAAAATCAAGGAATATGGTTTGAATCGAATTGTGGTTGCTAGTTGTTCACCAAGGATGCATGAACCGACATTTAGGAGAGTCGTGGAAGAGGCTGGATTGAATAGGTATGTGTTTGAACAAGTCAATCTCAGAGAACACGTATCTTGGTGTCATATGCATGAGAAAAAACTAGCAACGGAGAAGGCAGCAGATCTTGTAAGGATGGCTGTTGCAAGAGCGTCCGAATTAGTATCATTACCTGTAAAAACTGTAAGTGTGACCCCGAGAACCCTTATTGTAGGTGGAGGGATTGCTGGAATGACTGCAGCTCTCGATATTGCCAACAGAGGATTTGAGGTGGTCTTAGTGGAGAGAAGAGGTAATTTAGGAGGGCATCTCATCAATTGGACGCACATCTATCCAACCGGTGAAAGTGGGGCAGATATAATTGAACCTCTCGAAGAGCGGATTCGGTATAACCCAAATATCGCAGTACATACGAATAGTGTTGTAGTGGATTTTGAGGGATATATTGGGAATTTCGTAGCCAGAGTTAGAAATAACCTTGATGATTCCGAGATTGTGTATGATATTGGAACGGTTATTGTTGCAACTGGATTTGAAGTCTTTAAGCCATTTGGATATTATGGATATGGTGAAAGCCCAAATGTAATTACACTTGCTGAGCTTCAAGAGTTGGAACCAAAACCTAAGCTACTCCGACCTAGTGATGGAAAAAGAGTGCGAACTATGTTGTTCATAAGTTGTGTCGGTTCAAGAGAACCCGGAAAATATGGACATGAACACTGCTCAAGACATTGTTGCTTTGCAATCTCAAAAGCTGCGTCTGATCTTAGAGAAAGTATGGATGAAGTAATTGTAGTCTATAGAAGTCTAAGGACCTATGGCAAGCACCATGAAGCCATCCATCGTTTAGCACGTGCAAGACACGTTATATACTCCAGATATTTAGCAGAAATGCCTCCGGTTGTTGAGGTTGATGCAAATAAGGAGATTGTTGTTAAATGGAGAGATATTCTTGCTAATGAAGAATTAAGTTTCAGACCAGATCTCTTGGTCTTAGCATCTGCAATGATAGCACCACATGATATCAACCGTACAGGGAAAATATTCGGATTATCCCCAAGTGCAGATGGTTTCTTTAGTCCTGAACATATCAAATTAGCTCCTCTCACAACACATGCAGCTGGGATAATGATTGCAGGAACAAGCCAAGCGGCTAAAACTGGTGCTGAATCTGCTATTGATGCAAGTGGAGCAGCCGCGAAGGCTGTTGCTTTGATGGCAAGAGGGCAGGTTGAGATAGAATCAACTGTCCCACAAATAAATAGCGAATTGTGTTCGGGATGTAGAACCTGTGTAGTGGCGTGTCCATATAGTGCGATATCAATGGAAGAACGTAAAGGAAATCAAATTGCTGTTGTCACAGATGCAAAATGTCATGGTTGTGGTACATGTGCAGGAGCCTGTCCAAGCAATGCCATATCGATGCTACATTCCACTGATGAACAAATACTTGCAATGGTGAGTGCATTTCTGAATCCTTCATTAGTTAATAGGAGGGGATACATATGAGTGGGCATTTTGTTGCATTATTTAAACAAAAAACCGCTGAAGTCCGGAATCAGAGGAGAGAAATCTTGAATATTCTTTCATTGAATTCAGCTACAATCAGCGAGTTGTCAATAAAACTTGAGATTCCAAAGAATGCCATTTTATGGAATATGATTGCCATGATAAGATGGGGACAAGTAGAAATTATTGAGGAAAGAAACGATGAACTTGTTTATGCCATTACTGGCATGTAGAGATCAATAGGCATCGAACATCCATTGTGGTGAAACATAGACGTGTACCTTTATGATCTCCAGTTTATAATTGGACTATTTGAAAGATAGTAGCAAAGAAGATATGCATTAATATTCTAAATTCCAGAAAGGATTTGTAGGGAGATAAGATACGGGATGCACGCCCAGAAGCAAATATATACAGGTTAACTGTTTTTTTGCCTCTTAT
>CAYWJO010000029.1:0-9630 GCA_964458565.1 uncultured archaeon
AATTGGAACCAAGTCATGTTGCGATCAGGGAAACGGACATGTTGGAGATCAGACTGTAATGCATAGATCGCAATCCAAGGTTCATCCATTAACCAATAGTGCAACATATCAAACGAATCAATAGGTACCATAACCACCCGTTCAAGTTTGAATGAAAGAATTTCGTTGACACCATCTGCAATAGCAGTTAATGTTTCATCATTTTGATCATAGAAGATATATATCCAATCAAGTTTGTACGTCTTGTAAGGGTCTTGAAATATCTCCTCATTTTCCTGTAATGCTTGTCCTGCCCATACTGCCTGTGGCAATATACCTAGGACCATCATACTAATAAAAACTAAAGAAAGAATTCTCACTCTCTGTATACCACGGTTCATGAGACATATGCCTCCTCAATGGAAAACCGAATTTAGGAGGTCTGTCAATAATCCATCTGAACACACGAATACAGATGTACGTCATGCGCAGTCTACTGGGGGCATGCAGTGACCTCCGCTATATCGGTCAACCCAGCGAAACTAATTTTGCATTAAGGAATCGATGAATATAATATTTTGCACTCAATTTCCCCTTAAAAAGGGGTGAAGGGAAGGGAATTCCCCTTCCCTTTTTAGAATCCACTCTATGAGCGGGAGAAACGGTACTTATTCAGAATAATCAGAATTATGATTATTGAGATAGAACCTACAGCAGCAAATGCAATGATTGACAGAGTGAAATCCTGAGCGGGAGAAATCGGACTGGCTGGTTCTGTCGATGTTGTGGAATAGTAATCAAAATAGCCAGTCGTTGTTGCATAAGTACCAGCACCAGGTGTCCACAATGGGATTGGTGTGGTAGTGTATGATGCCGTCATTTCAGATATAGTTGTAGTTGTTTGAGTGGGCAACTCAGGTTCTTCCACCTTCAATATAATTGCAGTATACCCCTCCACAATCAAGCCATATTCAAGAGCGAGAGATACAATATCGTGTCGGAGGATTTTAGTTTCACCGAATTTGTCAACAATCATTAGCAATTGATCAATCTTGGTTTGAGCCCATGAATATGCCACATGCGGATTATCAGGATCACCTGCTCCACCTGTGTTGTGATAAGATTCAGGTCCAGAAATATAATGAATCAGAGTGTCAATAGTCATGGAGTCATGATAGCGACCACAAATCACAATCTCTGAGCCATTGAAGAACGGAGTTTCTTCAAGAGAGCATCTGGAATTGAATTCAATTTCCCCAGAAATCTCGAAAGTGTAGTTGTATGCTAGAGGTGTAGAATATTGATAATAGAAATCCAAGATTTTTGTAGCAGCTTCATCATCATCGGAGATAAAGATGAACGCTCCATTGTTTTGCGCCGCGATTGTAGACATCATCTCTTGATTTGCGCCAACTCCAAGTGCTATGGTGGAAATAGAGACTCCTAAAGTATTGGCTTCTACGACAGCATCCTCAATTAGATCAGGATCTGTGATTTCGCCAGAAGTCGGTTCTCCATCAGATAATACAATCATCACTTTGATGTACTCGCTCTCTGTGAAAAGAGATAATCCAGTCATACATGCACCATAGAAGTTGGTACCACCTCCAGCGGTAAGAGATTCAACATAATCTTCTGCAAACTCAATATTCTGAGCATTAGCTAATCTTGCCTCAGCCCATAATGTTGTGACATCTCCATAGAAGGCTACGATGTTAAACCAATCATTAGTATTTAAAGTGTAGAGCATTGACGAGAAAGCAATTTTTGCTTGAGCAATTTTCGTACCCGCCATCGAACCTGAAATATCAATCACAAAGATATATTGTTTCGGTGCTAAGACATCAGATTCATTTGTACTTGGTGCAAGCAGATACATGAAGAAGTCTTCTGTACCGTTGTTATATGTCATAAGTTGACTTCCTCCTTCCTGACGCTCCAAGAAATATGTGAGGGATATCTGATGAGGAATGATTACTCCTGACATGGAGCGGTATACCCTAATTCCGTCAGACAAATCATCCACATTGAATGAAGATAGACCTTCTAGGTAGTATCCCTCTATATTCCCAAAATCAGATACTACAGTAAGATCAAATGAGAAGTCAGCAGAGAAGAACTCGTCAGTTATAGGAAAATCAATTTTATAAAGACCCTTGTACCTCGTCAAGAGACCCTCTGCATAGATTGTTAATAGTGCCTCAGTACCATTCTCAATATTGAAGCTAAGCTTGTATTGATCTCCAATCCTTCGTACAAGCACACCTGTCCTGTTCTGCTGGACAGTCTGATTATATTCATGTATTGCTTCGATTTCAGGTTTTGCATGACCCCAGTACATTAAATCACCGAGAAGTAGAGAGATGTTACTCAAACGGACTCCGTCTGACAACTCGAAAAACCATTCGATTTCAACTGCTTCCTCTGATGCAGTATTATCAAAAAGGTACTCATAGCTATAATTAGCATAATTATCAACCACGCTTCCTGAGATACTCACGCTGTTTGGGTTAAGAGTACTCTGAGCTTTTGCATTCTGTGGCACCTGAAATAGCATGCTGACCATCAGCAGTATACTCATGGTCAGGATGATGCTGGATTTGATCGATTTCTCCTTCATTCCTAGTCCTCATTTTCTAACTGTTATCTCCTCATAGAACATCTACTATCTCCTTGCATAATATTGCTCCTGTGTCATGCTGGACACATCAAAGTGGTATGTGCAACACATAAGATAACTCCAATTGTAGAACCTGTAGTACTAGTTTTAGTACAAAATACAATTCTTGGCGCTTTTCCGAATACTAAATATTATGAATAGTGAAAATGCAACCTGTGATTCTGATGCCATGGTATGATGTTGATATAGAAATAATTGATATTCAAGGAACCGGAAAATGCAATGCGGAGCATAAGATTGGAGATAACTTCGAAGGGATAGATGATCAGCGGAAGATATGCAGTGCTGCATATCACACTCTCTATCCGTATATCGTAGCATTACGATCAGGTGGAAGTTTTCCGTGGGAAGATAATCCAGATGAAGTGACGCTCTGTTGTCCGGATTACAAGAACCCAGTCGTATTTAAGCTAACAAGAAAATCGACTCAGTGAAGTATTTGAAAAACACAATAGGTCTCAAAAACGAACAAAGCTCTTCGATTTTCTTGGTAGTTGAGGTGTCTGTTGTAGATTTTCCGAATATACTTGCTCCCGTTAAATAATATGCAACCTGCACACGATATCATTTGATAAAAATGTCATTAAAACTGCCTTACAGTGCATTACTCGTGTTAGACGTCTTGAGCAGCCATGGTCCGATGCCTCCAAGAGACATAAGTGAGAAAGCTAATGTTCCTCCTAGAACAGTTAGCTTTGCATTGCGACAATTAAGGACCTTAGATCTCTGTAAACGTGTTCCAAACCTGCAAGATATGAGACAGCCATTGTATATTGTTGACGCAGATAAAGCAAGAGCTGTGTTCATGAGGTACGGCAGGGTTGTATCATGATTTGCGATGATGAATCTCTACGAGGTCGATTCCAAGAATTACTTGACTCAGGACTAAAAGAGTTGGATACAAATGAAGATGGTGAACATTGTGCAACCATCTGTCAGAATGAATGGGTCCGCATACTTCTTGTTAGAAATCAAGCTGACCCTTCAATTTTTATTATTGATGTTGAAATGGCCATTCCAAATTTGAGCCAATTTGATGCGACAACGAATCAGGATGTAAATGATTACAAGAAACAGAACGAAATAAGAAGTCTAATGTCCTGTGTAAAGACTCACATTGATTATTTAATCAGTCTTCAGGATGCGGGGTTCGTTCTTGAGATGCTTGGTAGAGAATTTCTCTGTACAGCTACTCTAGAATTCACCCTCGAAGAGGATATCAAACCAATCCTCTCAGATGTACTCATCCCTCCCAATCTATGTTGATATTAATTATTCGATGGGACAACCGCCGTCCCATCAATGATACATCTCTTTTTGACAAATAAGATTAGTTGGCATAAAAACGATACATCTGGTTCGGAATTATCCTTTATTGCTGAGAATCTACGACAATTTTCGAGCTTGCGTTATTCTCTCGAATGAAATCAATTCACATCTAGTACTGGTTTAGTTCGACTCGGGCAAGGAGATAGAGAATATATTGCTAATAGGCAAAAATAAACGAGTCCTTGCTCTAGTACTCGTTGCTGCTTTTACATTCATGGCGATATCACCTATATTTGCCACAGCACAATTTACAGTTCCAGGTGGATACAAAAATGGTCCATATGTGGACAAAATTGTGTACAATGTAATCGAAGGTGACGATCAGCAAGTTCTCGCACTACAAAATAATGAGATCGATCTCATCGGTGATATGGTCGATCCCGCGTTCCTGGCATCTTTACAAGCTTCTGAAAACATTGACATAGTTAATGTACTTAGGAATGGTTATGGCTATATGTCAATTAACACGGCAAAGAATCCATTCAACTACACAGACTTCCGACGGGCAATTGCCTTTGCGCTTGACAAGCAGGCAATCTCAGACGATGCTTGGGATGGTCTATCAGAACCACAAGACTCATGCGTAGCTAAGGTGAATCCATTCTCATGTGAAGGTCTTCTACCTTACACCTACTATGAGGCGAATGTTGAACTCGGAAATCAGATGCTGGATGACCTTGGTATGGTAATTGATCCAATATCTGGATATAGACTCACACCAAATGGTGATGCATTTGATATACTAGTTGAGTGCTCACAGTCATCCAATATTGCAATTGAAGTAGGTCAGAAAGTTGCTGATGCTCTCACAGAACTACACATTGATGCAGTATCAGAACCAACTGACTTCTATGAGTATCTGAACAGGCTCTACTTCCACGGCGATTATGACATGGTATTCCTTGGTTCAGGCTTCAACACTTTTGATGTTGATTGGATTGCCTATGAGTACTGGTCAGAGTTTGCTGATGAACCATACTATAACTTCGCAAACTGGCAGAACGCAACCTACGACAGCTGGAGAGACCAGCTCCTCCATGCAACTGAGTATGAAGATGTCTACGAGGCAGCCTTCAAGATGCAAGAGATCTGGGTCCATGCATGTCCAATGATCATCTGTTACGAGAACATTCTCTTGTCAGCCTATAGGACCGAAAAGTTCGAGGGTCTCGTTAACAGTGTGATTGATGGTGTTCCTGGTTGGTGGACAAACTACAAAGTTCACCTCAAGCCAGGTCAGTCTGGTGCTCCTTGGGGTGGTACATTCCGCTGGAGTAATCCACTTGATCTTGACACTTTCAATACCATGACAAGTACTTCTGCTTACACACAGAATGTTCTCCAAATGCTCTATGACAATCTCATAACTATTGATGAGCATGGTAACGACATATTGTGGTTGGCGGAGGATTATTTCGCTGAAACGCATGCAGATAATCCGTCGGTACCTGCAGGTCACACTCGATTCACATTCGATATGATTCAGAATGCAACCTGGACTGATGGCACTCCACTGACTGCTGCGGATGTTGCCTTTACTCTCAACTACTTCCGTGACTCACCAGGTAATCCATATGGTCCGGATCTTGCGGAGATGACTGCAGCGTACGCTCCTACAACATACCGTATGGTTGTGGAATTTAGGACTGAATCATATTGGCATCTACATACTGTTGCATACAAACCAATCCTACCTAAACACATGTTCCTACCTAGAGGATTAGATGGATGGAATACATGGGATCCACAACCTCCAGTAGAGAAAATGGTCACATCAGGTCCCTTCAACGTATCAGACTATGTAGCCGGTGAGTTCTGTGAACTAACCGTCTTTCCTGACTACTTCTATAGTGGACCTCGTGACGAGGTTTGGCCAACCACAACAGCTGGTCCAACCACAACTCCAGCCCCAACGACTACAACGACTGAGCCTGGAACAACCACTGAAACAACCACAACCACTGAAGAACCAACCACTCCTGTAGCACCTGTACAAGACTTCACCATGGCAATTGTTGCCGGTGCAGTTGGTGCAGCAGTTGTGATTCTCGTTGGTGGATATGTACTGCTTAGGCAGAAATAGTATCATCTTGGGGACACTAGTCCCCGTTTCTTCTTTTTTAAATCATGAGAATTATACACCAGCAGCTTCAATCATTTGAGAAATTTCGCTCTCACCAAGTAAGCTTACCTCTGTGCTGGAGTAGTGCACAAAACCTGTTGCAAACTTAATGAATTTCTGTACTCTAATTTTCCTCAATAATTCCTCAGCATGATGCATATTATCGACGACAAACCTAGCAAAAATGACAGGCTCTGTAGCAGATATGTGAATTGCCCATAGCTCCGTTGCGAAGGTCTGATTCAACCAATCGATAACTTCGCAATTACTTACTCTTTTTTCGTCAAGAACTATTTTAACAAGATATTCAATAACACCATTAGCACCAAGAAATAACTGAGTACCAAAATGAATTGCACCACTTGATTGTAGAAACTCAATTGTTTTCCGAATCTTCTTTATAGACATGTGGATTTTTTTCCGAATTTCAACCATTGGAATTCTGGGACTTTCTAGTAAACAACTAAGAACCTTGAGGTGAATGTTGTTTAATTCAACCCGTTTACCACGTTCTACAAGAAGGGTATGCATTTCTACATCTCTCACGTGTTTTTGCCTTCGTAGAAAAGAACTTAGTGACGCAAGTCCCCGCGATCCCCGATATATTGCATACACAACGTATAATCCTCCATTTCCGCATGCAATTGCGCTTACCTGCTCAATTAGTGAAGATTTACTCAAGTTACTAATGAAAGTATTACTATCCTCAAATCCGTCTGTTTGGATTATCGATAGTAGCATATCTGCATCTAGCATCTCGAGTCTCAGTTTGACATAGAGGCGTTCAATAGTTCCAGTTTCCATAAGATTCTCTATCCTGCGACGAATGGAGTTTGAACTAATACCAATTTTATCTGCTAATGTCTGATAAGATACTCTACAATCCGAGTCGAGTTCCATGAGTATCTCTTTGTCTATGAGATCCAATGTTACTCATGTAAATATATTTCAAAAATCCTCTTTATACTGATGGTTAACGCATTCTTGCGCTAATCGAATGAAAATGAATCACCATGTTCAGATTTGAACCGTTAAGACACCGTCTGGTGCATGATTTCAACAATGCGCTCTCGCTTGGAATAATATCAATTTGGGTTATGATATTATGTAACAGTCATTCTGGCTGAATGCATATGACCAAGATTATCCAAACATATTGGTTTGAATCAATACCAAAATGGAATGGAAAATCTACTATCTCCAACTTAATATGCTCTCAATGCGTGAGGCGGAGTTTGAGTCGGAATCGGATCTCGTCTCATGCATTGCCCTTATTCTAAAATTAATTCATGATATCGTCAATGAAATTGATTAGACACAAATCATTCAAACAATTTGGAAAAGTTAGAATAGGGTTTGAGTGCAGCAGTCTGTGGAGAGTAGAAAACACAGACCACTGCATTCAAGAACTCGTTCGTTCTTTGCTCGAGAGGAGAGAGGGATATGAGAGAGAGTATGCGTCGGCCGGGTCTAAAGGTTTTATTGATTCGAGGAATGTGGTGCTTAGTTAGTTACGCCGTGGAATCGATGATGTTAAGGGGGTTGATTCCTTGGCCGACGCACTAAATATGTATGTGTAATATATATTAATATACTATTCTGCTATGTATTCAAACCTATTCAATATTCAGTTTTCCTATTCCCTGTTCTTTATACTCATGATCACCAACACAATGCAGCAATATATGGATTGAAAGAGCTTAAATCAGAATGAATCTCTGAGTTACTATGCGTGCCATCATAGGAATATCTATTGCACTGATGCTTTTAATTCCCTTTTCAGAGATTCCTTCGGCAAATCAAGGAGGAAGCATAATTGTGCCACTTATCATTCCAAGTGGGAATGAGGATATTATCAGAAACTGGACTGTCCAGATTGTACTAGTGAATTATGATTCTGAAGTTATTGACACAACGAGTCTCATATCAGGATATCCAACCCAGAAAGATTACTCAACAGATGTTTCTATTACATACAATATTGAATATGAAGTAAATTTCGCATCAGAAAGCTATGTAAATAATCTAAAGCAATTATTGTTAGATAATTCGATTAATGGTTCCGATACTGGAACATGGCTCAATGAAACCGCATTAGCCTATCAAGAGATTAATCCAGATGAGCCACAGAGAATCTTCTATCCATCTGCAGGTCGTGCAATTGATGCTTATATTGTGGAAGACTGGCTAGCAGCAAATCCAGCCTTTGAAGCTCCAGCACTCGGATACACCCTTTATCTACTCAACTTCTCCGAATTTGATTCTGAAGACCATTCATTGGAGCATTGGTATGACTACCATCCCGAAGACCCAGATACTGGAGAAGAACAAGACTGGTTCAGATTGGAGTGGGATAATGCTTTGAATCCCAATGTGAAATTTGAGTATGTTGGATTTGGTGGCCGCACAGGAAACCTGTATGTACTTGATGCCTCAGCGGACCAATGGTATATGAGATGGGCAAGAATTTGGTGGGGAGACGAACCGTATGCCGACCATCCAGATTATTGTACGATGGACTTAGAGGATAAAATGGCAGAAGTTGATTTAGGTACCCAACCTGGTGTTGATGCATTCAATTCATACTTGAATGAATATGTGTGGGACCCGATTAACCTGTTATTCTTTCCTTATCAGCATGCACCCACATCTTATGTAGAAACAGGTCTCTTGAAAGGACTAGTGTTCGGTATGGATGTACAAGATGGAATCAGTGTTGAGAGTCTAGAATGGGTTACCAATGCAGAGATGCAAAAAGCTCACCTCGAAGAATTGTTACCCTTCATCGAATGGACTGTTGATGTTGAATTTCTGGATATAACGAATTATCCAGATTGGGAGGATTTGTTCTGGAGTAATGCGACTCTTGATGCTGAGAATAATACTGTAGCTGTTGGTTCCAAAATGTTCTGGGACATCTATTATAGAATGAAACCAGTTTATGTAAATATTAATGATCCTAACATAAACGTGTTTGGAGTGGTATTCATCAAAAAGAACATGACAATGATTTATGATGGAAGAACGTTCACAGGTTTAGGTGGAGGAGGGCAAACAGTAATTTGGAAATCTTGGGAGAGATATTACAGACCAGATGGGACAACTCCGAAAAATGGGATTTCAGATGTTCAGCTTCACGAAACGATGCATGCAATCGGACTAGGACACACATGGCAGTATGCTCACTATGGCGGCGATTTTGTGTACTCACCAATGGGTTATTTTGCAAGTCATAATGGAACGGGTCTCTTCGACCAGACCTGGGTACAGTCCACGTATTTGGATCAAATGGAGTCTGATTACTGGACTAGGTTTTACGACTATATAGCAGAGTATCCAGATTCTTGGACAGGACCTGGTGAAGAAGCATACAATAATGCTATCACCTATTTCCAACTAGCGCAAAATCGCTATAATGAAATGGAATGGATAGAGTGCTGTGGTGCACTGAGAGATGCATTAACGTGGGTAGAATCATTCTATGAATCAAACTTCGATAGTATAGCACCAATGATATCTG
>CAYWJO010000029.1:9640-43166 GCA_964458565.1 uncultured archaeon
ATCTGGTTTTGGAGCAGAGACTGATTCGTATGATGGGATCAATCTGACCATATGGGCTCAAATAACAGATGACTCTAGTGGGGTCTATAATGCTTCAGTATATGTAAACAAACCAGGTTCTGCTACTATGAAACATAAGTGTAATTTCAATGGTTCCCATTGGATAGGTCAAGTGCCAGAACTCGTTTCAGGGACAACCATAACAATCTGGATGGAAGCATATGACTATGCAGAGAATGTGGCCCAGACACCAACTACTCAAGTGATTGTACCTGAAAGACCCATAATCACAAGTTCTACTAGTTCATCAGAAACAACCACTCCAAGTACCCATGGTGGAAGCTCAACCGTATCAACATCGAATATGACGACTTCAACGCCAACTTCAACAAGTCCTTGGACATTTCCGATCGGAATGGAAATGGTAATACTCATCACATTCATTCCGATATTTCTGATAATCATAGTTCTGATAATTCGAAGACGTAAATAATCTCACCAAAGAGTGCTATGAAATCAATAAGAAATAATCATCTGCATTTCTCCAAGATCGTTCATTCCGATAGACATCATTCTAGAAAATAAAAAAACAGTGATAGTCTAATCAATGTATACTCAATGCTTATGCACTTTTTTGGATGATATGGCGATTTTTCGCTACAGTCTGGTTCGAGTTTAACTTATAATGTAGTATGTCATCCCTAATGATGCGTCTACAGTCGATTATACACTGCAGAAGAAGAGCTATCTGTAATCATTGCCGAGGAGATTCTAATAAATGAAAATGAAAAAAGGAGTCTATCTTCTACTTGTCATATTACCCATGATCATGGGTGGTTTAGTCGCACCAATGCTATTTCAAGAAGATGTGAATGGCACTGGCGATACAAGGAAAGTGGTGCTAGAAACAGGGGAGGAAATCGAGCTCGCCCCAGACGAAGTTCTATATACGTACCGTCTCTCAGATGCACCTACAGCGATAAGCGGAGTAGGTGATCCTCTCTTAGGCTCGGAATACGGTGTGAGAACAGACTCATTCTCGGCAGAACGAATGAACTACGACTCGGCAACCCAAAACACTGATACAGTCAATCTCTCAGTCCCCCTCGGCGATGGATGGGAAGGATATCGTATCGATGGTAATGTTACAAGTATAACAGAGAACAGAACATGGGTTGAAAACTCAGACTTCGATGTAAACGCAAATTGGACTTATTATACACATGATGAACCCTCATCTTTTGGACCCTCATATACAAATAGCATCAACTCTCAATGGCTCGCGACTGGCGATGCTTCCGGTGGTGGATGTGCTCTATTCGATCTTGAAACAGGTTATTATTATGATGCAGGAGGAGGTCTCTACGGTTACTGGTATGATGTGGGCGATAAAGCGTATGCAGTTCAAAACCTGACAATACCAAGAGGCGAAGTGACATCATTGGGATTGTCTGTTGACTACTGGGCTGATATCAATTGGGGAATCCTCACAGGCTTCTTTGAGGTCTTCGTCTCAATCGGAGACCCTGACAATGGTGGCACATATCTTTGGCAAAAAGCATTCGATGCTATGGGGACAGGCAATTCAGCAAATTGGCTGTCCTCGGGTTATGTTGAAGTTGAACCAGGACTTGTAACCTTGCCTGATGTTAATCTTTGGTTAGGACTAAGAACAACAGCTTTAGAGTGGTGGAGACCAGATGTGCAACCACGAGCCCGTATGGATAATTTGGTCATTTACGTAACCGCAAAAGCTACTCCTGAAGACGTGAATCTCCAAATGAACGGTGTAAATGTACAGAACGTTTTGGATGGAGGAACACCATTGTTTGGGCTTGGTACAGTTTCATTTACGCCATCCACTCCTTGGAGGAATGATTTTGCGCTTGCTAATTTCTCTTGGACTCCGACACCAAATCCACCTGATCCGGACTTAGATATTAACATCGATATTGATGCAGATCTAACAGCATATGCAAGAAGGTATAATGTAGATACAATTAGTGACACAGAGTTCTATACAACAGGTGAGAATTATTATATTGAGAACTCAACGGATGTGAATTGGGACACCAATTTCTATGTCGCTATTCCAACCGGATATGACAGTGAATATTCCTTCAATATTTCAATCCCGTATAACCGCGATATCTATCATGTTGGTGCACCTCAAAGTCGTACGACGAATCTCCTGACTGGATGGAATTTAGGAGACCCTGGAGATGAAGCCGTCAATGTTTCGGCATATGCCACCGGTGCAGGAGATTTGAATGGCTTTTGGTTTTTGAAAGGCACCTCGCCAAATATGATTACGAACATAGAGGTATGGGACGAGGGCTCAAGCTTATGGACTCGAACAATGAATTTCAGAGCGAATGATATAACACGTTTCGATGCGACTCTTCCTGCAGATTACGAAAGTGATGTTGTTTACTTCGATATTTATGATTCGAATGGTCAACTCTGGACTTCACTATTAGCTAGTGTAGACGCAACAGGTCATGCAACAACAGGTTATGTGACACTTGATGCCTTCAATTCCTCAGTTGGTAGTTGGGAAGTTCACGCTTATGTAAATGATGAAGTTTCAAATGGAACTGTACACAATGTCGGATATTTCAGCAGAGGGTTTAGTATAACACACAGTACAAACATGGCAATAAAATATCCATTAGGTTCTGAAAGCAGTTGGACGGTGAATCTGACTTATGGAGAACTCTTCCTTTTGCAAGTACGAGTTAATGACAGTGATAACGGAGAATTGCTAGCTGGGGGTACAATGACTTATGATTGGTCAGGAGGAAGTGGTTCAGTCAATGACATGGGAACAGGAGAATATAGTGTTACACTTGATACTGGTACACTCCCCTCAAATGGGCACTATATTATTGATCTCACATGGGACAGATCCTACTTTGATACGTTAGCAAGACAATTCCATGTAAATGTCATGTTTACAACCAATCTTCTGTCTTCTGATGCGCCAGGTGTAGATGTGCCACTTGGATATGATGCAGTAATGGATCTCAGGTTTGAAGATCAAGTAAAAAATCCAATTCCAGGAGCAATCATTGTAAGTAATTGGACTTACGATGACTATTCAGTCACTCCGGTTATCGGTAAACCCGGTCATTATACACTTCTTATTGAAACTCAAAACGTACCTATTGGAAATTATCCGATAAGAATCACAGCTACCAAAGATTTCTATGAACAAAGAACAATCATCCTATCAGTTCAAGTCAGAGAACTTCATACATCAGCAATACCTTCAACAAGTCAGCTCTCTTTACCAGTAGGATACTCAACTTCTTTTACCATCACATATACTGATACAGATCATTCAATTCCAATATCTGGATTCGCTAGCTCAATCAGCTGCAATTGGTCTGATATTCATCAGGCAGGGGATCAAAATTATACTGTAGTCGAAACAGTGACTCCAGGATTATATGAAGTCACGTTGTTCTCAAAGGATCTTGATATTCTTCAGATCTATGATGTTGAATTTCATGTTGACAAATATGGAGCACAAAATCAAACATTCATTGTGACGGTAGAACTTAGGACTCATTTAACTTCATTTTTCCTGGTTGACCCAGTCAGTCCAACACCTTACACGGGAAATATTGAGGTCCTTGTGTCGTATTTTGATGTAGATACAGCTACAGGAATTGAAAATGGTTCTTTGGTAGGTTATAATGTATTAATAACATTGGAGAGTCCATCTTTACCAGGAATAATCTATACAGTGGTTAATGGCACCAATGCTGGTGAATATCTTATCTTGATTCCTGCTGAACAGTGGGGCACCATAGGGCCAAAGGTTCTTATTGTATACGCAGATTGGATTGGCCCAACCGTGAAATATTCCGATGAAGTATTATCAACAAGTGTTAATATTATTGGAACTCCAACAGATATTTTCTTAGGAGAGAGTCCATCAATCACACAATATGGTGAAAATATATCATTCACAGTAATCTACTATGATGTTGCTGGTGATACAGGTGTTGTGAATTCAACTGGACCTTTTGCGGGTAATGTGTTGTTTTACATTGAAATTCTTACTACAGGTCAATCTCTAACTCCAGCGGATATTTCAATGACAGAAATAGATCCGGTCAGTAGGCCAGGTGAATATCAAATCGAATTCGATACATCACTCTTGAGTGGAATTATCGGTTGTGAGCTAAGAATCTGGTTCAATTGGACCGCTGGACAACTTCCGCTATATGAGAATCAAACACTGTTGGTTACTGTGTTTACGACTTATCGTCAGACAACCGTAAGCTGGAGCCCACTTCCAGTTACACCATATGACGAACTTGTCAACATGTCACTCAATTACAGAGATGTAAGCACAGCAAGTATAATTCTTAATTCACCAAGCTTGGATATCAGTATTCAAGAAGCAATTACATACACCCTTTACTATGATGGTGATATAACCGGTGTATTCAAACTTGAAATTGATACGTCCTCCTGGACACCAGGTACTCATGTTTTCCATATCGATGTTGTATGGACAGGCAATCCATTCTATCAGAATAGAACCAGTATCGCAATTCCGATTACAGTCCGTATGCGCTACACTGAGCTTTCCCATAGTTCATACGCTCCTGTTCAATTTGATAACAGCATTACAATCAGATTCACCTATCTAGATCTTGATGATTATTCATCCACCAATATGGATGGTGGAACATTTACTTTGGATGCAGCTCTTAGTTCATTCTATTCCGTAGATGACAATGGAGATGGAACATATGATATCACATTGAACATTCTTGAAGGTGCTTTTCCAAGTACAGGGATATACATCATCAATGCTTCAATATTATATGGAGGGACACCTTGGCGATACGCTGAGGATGCGACTGACTTCTTCTACCTAACCGTAACTCAAAGAAGAACGCAATTGACCAGTGATTTACCAGATCCTGCGCCTTATCTAACGCAAGCTCTCATTACCGTATACTACTCTGATGATAATAATGATACTGGCATTACGAATGCAAATGTTTACGCTTCTTGTGCCACTGCTATTCAGGAATTAGAGCTCGGAATTAATTACCAAGTGCAATACATCTCAAATGGCGAATATCACATTTTAATAAACACTACCGCCTTGGGTACATTTGGCTCTTATTCTATTGTAGTAACAGCTAATTACACCGGTGCACCATTTTACCTTCAAAGAATTAGAACAATCGTAATTGAGGTATCAAGACGTCCTACATCTCTCACTGTATCAAAATCACCACTAAACACTCCCTTTGCCCAAAACGTGACTTTTGAGATTACAATTGAAGACACACTTGATTCTTCTGGAATCGATCTCGATAAATCAAAGCTGATTGTGATGTACAGTGGTTCAATCCTTGTATTAAATTCTGAATACTCATTATTGGGTTCCAATGGGGTGTATACAATCTCTATTAATTCAACCCTACTGACTTCTGTCCTTGTTTCAGGATTATCATTACAAGTTAGTCTATTCTGGGGAGATGTTGAACCCTTCTATGCAAATGATACCACATCAACCCAAGTGACTGTGGTATCAAGATTCACTCAGGTTGAAGTCCTCTCAACTCCAGGTGCGTTTATATTCTCAAACGCCACTGCACTCTTTCGATACAGTGATTACTTAACAACAAACCCCATAAGTGGCGCAGAGGTGGATTTAGCTTGCCTCAACACGACATCCTTTGATTATTGGGTATATGATATGCTTGATGGAAGATATCAAGTCCTTGTGGATACATCAACCCTCGCCACACTTGGAAAATACTATTTCACGGCAAACTTCACGTGGGTGAATCAAACAGGGCTCAATATTCCATACTATCAAAATATAACACTGATTTCCTTCTCACTCACAATCAATCCTGTATCAACAGCCCTGAATTTTGAATTAATTTCAACTACGGTATTTCTTGGAGATACGATTTACGCTAATGTTACCTTCATCAATATTCTAACAGGAAAGGGTATTGCTGGAAGTATAATTATGACAGATTGGGTTGAGCGATACGGAACCAGCGCAACATGGACGTTTGTCAGTGATGGTATATACAATCTTACTATTAGTACATCGTCACTTGATGCACAACTCTATTCCTTTGAGATAAATGCTACAGCAGGATTCCATCAAAACAGAACAATCACAGCGGATGTTCTCATTTCATCGCTCCCAATTAATATTGAAGTTTCTACTTGGCCAGAAACTCCTGTTTGGGGAGATATCTTAGTGATACAGGCGAATGTTACAGATACATTCAAGGGCTTACCACTGATTGGTGCACAAGTAAACCTCACGATCAGTGGCACATTATACACAATGATAGAAGTTGACGATGGACTGTATAATGCAACAATACCAGCAGAGGAGTATGATGCTGGAGAGTATTCCATCACAATTATAGCTTCCAAGCTTAACCATGAAACTCGACAACGTACTTTTCAAATCCGTTACCTTAAGCTCGATCCAATTCTTATTGCTTCACTTGACGAACCATTAGCTGTCAGTGGTCAATCGGTAGTTCTTAGAGCAGATTATCTTCTAGACTCAGATTCTTCACCAATCACGGTTGGTCAATTGACTTTCAGTTGGCAAGGAAAGTCAGGAATTCTAAATTGGGATTCTGTTGACGAGCAGTGGATAGGCTCTGTCAATGTTGCTGATGTGCAAATTGGTACATATCAAATCCTAGTTCAAGCGTCCTCGACTAATTACAAGAGCGCTAGTTATCAGGTCACCCTAGAAGTGAGAGAAGCGAATACTCAATTGCGAGCTCTTAATGATCAAAACATCATTGTTGCAGTTTCAGGTGATGATGTTGAAATCACAGTCTACTTCAATAATACGGACCTTAACAGTCCAATCACGAATGCAACAGTCTTCTATGATATCACTGATGCAATCAATGGCTCTCTGTTAGACATTGGTGGAGGATATTATGCTGCAAATATTTCAACGACTTCACTTGAAATTCTTGATTGGGTACTAACTGTGTCTGCTATCAGACCAGGATTTTCATTTGCATCTTTACAGTTTGAAATTAGTATCTCCAAAATACCAACTGAGGTTGTTGTCATTGGTGATGCACTCATAATAGCATATTACGGAGAGAATGTTACATATTACTTTGAGTTTAATGATGCACACAATGGAATAGGTATTGAAAATGCCACTCCGACATTCACACTCGAAACGGAAACAGGATTCCTAGATGATTTGGGTGATGGTGAGTATTCTCTAACACTAAACACATCTGTTGTGGCTTCTTCTATCACACAAAGAAAGGTATACATCACATTCATCAAAGGCACACAATATCGGATATCTTATGTACAAGTCGGGTTAATTGTTGAAGGAATTAGTACTGAGATAATCGGTGAAGAGGAAGTTGATGTACCGATAGGATTCGACTACACTCAGATGTTTTCATTTAGAGATACAATACATGACATATTACTAGGAGATGCAAATGCAACTGCAAGATGGGAATTTGGCTGGATAACAATAACCAGTCACAATAATGGGTCCTATAGCTTTGGTCCTGCTGATACTGGATTGGAGCGACTTGATGTACGTTCTGAGCCTTATGAAATTACAATTCGAATATTCAAGGCGAATTACAGTGTATCAGAATTGAAATTATACCTCACAATAAGACAAAGACATACACAATTGATTGTAGTAGAACCCAATTATCCGGTTTATGCAGGTACGCCCTTCGAAATTCGTCTTACTTACGTTGATACAGATTCAAATATCGGAATATTAGATGCCATAAATACAACTGAAACATCGGGTATACTTGAATGGACGGCGTATTCAAATGACCTCCAAAATGGTACGTATATCTTTGGTTTCGTAACTCCTTCAGATGGGCTTTTTGAACTCACAATTGGCCTTTCAAAGACAGACTATGAAACCTCGTTCATAATCATTACAGTCTTTTCCACAGTGACTCCAGAACAACAGGCAATAGCTCAGACTTTCCAATATCTTGGAATTGCTGTCATTCTTGGGTCAATGTTAGCTGCTGCTTGGTTTAGACACTTCTCAATTCCACCACTTCTAAGAAAGACCCGAAGAATGGTTTCTGCATTACGAGGTGGTACAGTACCATCACCTGCTAACGTAAGAAGCCGTCGAGCAATGATATTAGATGTTATGAATGATGATTTGAAACCATTGCATATTAGCAAGACATTTGATGATATTTCCTCATCAACCGTGGATGTATCAGTTCTAGATGTTGATCAGCTTCTAGGAGAGTTGCAACAAGTTGTAGGACTTACTGAGGATGACATAGTCGTTTTACGTAGAGATTTAGACAAAATGCGTCCTAGTGATCGCGCTGGTTTTCTAGGTGAAGTCCTCAAACAGGAACGCTCCAGAAGAGCTCGCGAGATAGCTGAGGCAAAACTTGCCGAGGATGAAGGACCAGATATCTCGATTGAGAGGAAGCTTTCTGATGAAGAGATTGAAGACATACGCAATCGACTTCTGAAGATGGGTATAGAACCAGACGAAGTTGAGATAATGGTGGAACAGGCTAAGAACCTCTCAAAAGCTGAGATAGAAGCATTACTCGATCAGATAGGAGGTGGCGAAGAATGAAACACACCAAGAAACAAGTATTCATCGGATTGCTGATAATGGTCTTCGCATTCCAGATATTAGCATTAGCGAATCCACTAGGTGATCCACTCCGTTCGATGGACAACAACTCATCAGCAAGAGACAACTCTACATTCGTTGATATTGGGAACGGAGATATTATTGAGGTAGGACCAGATGAACAACTACATAGCTTTATTCTCACTGAGAATGGATGGGTAGAATACACGGGAACCTCATCTCACCTATCCGGATCTGAATATGGTAACAGTACCACCACCACCTCAGGAATAGAGATGAATTATCTTCCAACCAATGTAACGAGCGATTCGTATGTAGACATATCAACTGGTTCTGACTGGGAAGGATACGAGACTTTAGTTACATTCAATGATGTGACCGAGAATAGGACTTGGATTCAAAATCCAACATTCGATCAGGACGCATCTAGTTGGACAGTTACAACTTCAAACACAGGATCTTATAGCACACCTGTTTCTGCTTGGAATTCAACTGGACATGGAACAGGCGATGGATGTATTGATCTTGAGATAAACTCGAATAGTGGGGGAGCTCCATATTATTATGATGCTGGAGACCGTGCTTATGCAACTCAAACAGCCTCAATAAGCCGAGGAACTGTTGTTTGGGCAGGATTCAGTGCTGACTATTGGGCAGATACTAGAGATGATGTTCATTATGGAATGACAGGTACTTTTGCGCTTTACGTGAATATAGAAGGTAACTCTATCTGGACGGTTGTATTCAGTGATGTTGGACAAGAGGAAACTTGGTATAATTCAGGACTGGTAACTGTACCAACGACTACATTTAATCTTCCCACCGATACAAATGTGAATGTGGAATTTGGTCTTGAAAGCCGTGCATCAGTAGGATACGCACCAAATATTTTGCCTGCTGCAAAGTACGATAACTTCATTCTCTATATGAAGACACAAACAACTCCAAGTAGTATCAATCTCGAGATGGATGGCAACTCCGTGAGTGATTATTCTGGGTATGGTTCAGGATATGTGAATGAGATACCTGCTTCACCATGGACCAAGAATCCAATCCGACTTAATTTCACTTGGGCACCAACTCCAATCAATCCCATCCCCAACTTAACAATCACAGTAGAGTTTGACGTTACTGTGAATATGTATACTCGGAAGTATGATACAAGAACAGTGTCAGAAATCGATGCAACTGCGTATGGAGAAAGATTTGTAGTTCAGAATGGAACTGCAGTTAATTATACAACGTATTTCTACGCTAACATTCCACCTGGTTACGTGAATCGGTATTTCTATAATATCACGATCCCTGATAACCGTGATGTCACCTTTATTGCTAAACCACTTGCACCTGGAACGAATCTTACAAGCGGATGGAGTGGAGGTCAATTTGGTGATGGTTATGTTAACGTTTCAGCATATGAGGTTGCTACGGCTGCTGGGCGTTATGGATACTGGAGAGTCCTTAGTCAAGGAACCAACATGATAACCGATCTTGAAATTTTTGATCCCTCCACATCAACATGGAAACATTCAGTTGATTTGAGAGCAGGAAACACATCGCAGATTAGAGTCTATGCAGGCGTAGAATTTGAGGATTCAATTGTAAATATTACTATACTTGACCCGCAGGGTAATTCATGGTTCAGTGCTAATGCTACCGTTGATGCGACAGGTTATGCAACATCAACACAATTCACCGTTAATGGAGATAATGCTGACGCTGGTAGTTGGATGGTCCTAGCATTTACAAATGATGTTGGCTCAAATGGGGTTTGGCGGTCTACTGGATTCTTCCAGAGACCATTTACTGTTTCTCACTCATCAGAACTATTGATGCATTATCCGACTGATGCAATTGGAACCTGGGTCACCAATGTTACATACGGAGACCTCTTACTCATTATTGTCAAGGCTAATGATACAGATAGTGCGATCTTAGTTGCTGGGGGCGTATTAGATTACTCATGGGCTGCTGGGTCTGGTCAATTCGATGATTCAGGTAACGGACAGTATACGAAAGTAGTTGATACTTCAACACTGAGTGGTAAGGGTCAATATGCAATGACACTTACATGGACGCATTCATCGTACGATGTTGCAATAGCAACTCTTACAATCAACGTGAATTATGCGTCAACATTGACCTCACCAGATTACCCAGGAATATCAGGACCTATTGGATCTGAACAAGATTTCACTGTGAAACACGCAAATGTGAATGGCACGAGTATTCTTGGAGGAATTGTTACATGTAATTGGTCACAACCTTATACTGTAACTCCTCTTGGACAGGGTTCCTATAG
This sequence comes from uncultured archaeon, assembly GCA_964458565.1. Lineage (GTDB taxonomy): Archaea > Asgardarchaeota > Thorarchaeia > Thorarchaeales > Thorarchaeaceae > CAYWJO01. The sequence continues at coordinate 20,599 of CAYWJO010000029.1, forward strand.
AATCGAGCTTGACACAACCTCACTCCAAATTGGAGTGTACGTAGTAGAGGTATATGCGAAAGCTTCCTTTGTAGAAGGAACATCGATGATAATGTATATCGAGGTTCGAGAGATCTATAATACGGTCACCTATTCAGCTAATCAACTCTCTATTCCTGTAGGAGAATCCGATTCGTTTGTTATCACATGGACTGATACTGATACAGGAAATCCAATACAAGTTGGAGAGAGTTATATAACATGTAATTGGACATCGTTCCATTCATCAGGCGAACAGAATTACACAATTGCAGAAGAAACACCTGGTAAATATCGAGTGACAATCTTCACAGAATCAGATGATCCACTGACTGTACCTGATGAATATTTCTTAGTAGTGTTTATGGTAAATCGTTCAAACTACCAAAATCATACATTTTCTATTGGAGTACAGATAAGAAGTCACAACACTTTGTTTATCCTTGATGCTCCCATCGAACAAACGGAGTATGGGACTAACATCGTTGTAAGAGTATTCTATAAGGATACTGATCTCAATTTGGGAATTAAGAATGATACATATTATGTGCGGATTGTTGTAACGACACCAGAGATAATACTGTGGTACACATCAATTGATTCGATTCTTGGTGATGGGCACTTCAACATTACAATCCCAAGTAGTCAATGGGGAGCTATAGGTTGGAGGAATCTCACAATAACAGCGAGTTGGATAGGACCTGTCCAGAAGTATTTCGAGGGAACAATAGACACACAGGTTAGGGTTTTAGGAACTGAAACCGATTTGTATCTTGAATTAGCACCATCTGCTACTTACTACCAGAATAACTTCACATTTAGTGCTGTATACTGGGATGCTATCAACTCAACAAGAATCTCAAGCCCTGGTAACGTGTATATTGTTATCGAACCCATTACAACAGGACATCCAGTCACTCAAGATGACTTCATGATTTCAGAATCCAGTACTATACCTGGTACATATGAGTTTGGAATAGATAGCTCGCAATTCTTGAGGTTAGGCACCTTCCGATTTAGGCTGTCATTACTGTGGTCCAAAGGAGTGTCCCCACTTTATGAAAATCAGACTATGACATTCACACTCATCGTATTAGCTAGACCAACATACATTGATTACAATCCGGTTCAAACTACGCCATTTAATGAAACTGCTGAATTATCATTCACTTTTGTTGACGCATTTTCTATAACAAAGATTGTGAACTCATCAAGTATTGAGATTTCCATAAATGAAGGAACAGTATCGTATACGATTAGCTATAATTCATTAGAGCGTCTTTTCTCAATCTACATCGATACTGAATCTTTAGGAGGAGTTGGATCATTTATTCTACACCTCAATTTGACCTATTCTGGAGAACCATTCTATACATCACACCAGAACGATGCCTTTACGGTCACAGTTGAGCTAAGAAATACTCAGCTCTCTCATCTGTCGTTTGCACCAGCTCAATATGGAAACAATGTCACAATAGAATTTGTATTCACAGATCTTGTATCACAATCTACAAGCGGAATGACAGGATCTCTTAGTCTTAATGTCTGGTTGGTAGGATGGTATACAGTCCAACCACAGGGAAATGGTCATTATCTTGTAGAAATAGATACCACGGGATTTGCTAGCGATGGGTTGTACGTAATAACAGCAACAATTACTTACACAGGAAGCAACTTTGCAGATGACGCAAATGAGGACTTTGGTTTCACAGTATTAAAACGGGTTACTCAACTTGGATATGATAGCCCAGATCCTACCCCATATCAGTCAAACATAACGTTCATAGTATCATATACAGACGACACAACCGGGGCTGGTATTTCAGGAGCAAATATTTACGTTAGCTGTGACACATCCGATGATATCTTAGTCAATGGTTCAAATTACTGGTACGAGAATCCATTTGCAGGACAATATATCATATACGTTGATTCAGTTGCTTTAGGTGCTCCAAACACCTACTCATTAAATGTCACAGTGACGTGGACAGATACTCCATTCTACGAAACAGTGTCTAGATTTATATCATCGCGAGTGACTGAGAGAACCACACAAATTTTGATCACCAAGACACCAGGAGAAACGCCTTACCTTGAGAATGTTACTTTCAGATTCAGATACAATGATTTCCTAACTGGTGAGAGTATTAGTATTCAGAAACAACATATCTCTCTAGCATTTGGACCAACATTGATTGAAATTGCCTCAGTTAATTTTAGTTTTACATACCAGGATCCATACTACGAAATCAGTTTTAGCTCGGCAGTACTAAGTGAAACATCACTCGGTTCATATACTCTTGAATTAACAATAGATCGTAGTGGCTCAATACCATATTATGCAATAAGAAGCAAAACAACATCAGCAACTGTCATTGAGAGACCGACCCAGATATTCTTCCCACTCGTGCAGGATACACCATTTGGTGATACAATAATCATAGATCTCGATTACGTGGATTATCTGACTGGTGGTGGTATTGACGACGCAGATATTCAAGTGACATCACTAAATCTCACAACTCCTTCGTTCACATTAGTTAGATTAACGGAGGGTTCGTACAAACTCCAAATTCCGAGTAATCAATTTGGTCGATCAGGTATTGTATACTTTGATTTCACAATATCCATTTCAGGAGCACCCTTCTATGCAAGCAGATCAGCAACTGATGTAATCGCTACCATACGATTGATTCAGGTTTCACTAACGGCTGATACTCCAGCACCCGGTTCTATTCCAGTTGGTGCCCCAATGGTAATTAATCTCACACTCATTGATTATGACCATGATACAACTATAGATAATGCTACAATTTTCACAGATTGGGATATTCTTCAGAATAGGAACTATGTTGTGGATGTACTAGGCAATGGCAAGTATAGAGTTACGTTAAACATGACCGGACTTCTGGCACAAGAGTATACATTGCACGCCTGGGTTGTGAAGACCAATTATGAACTAGAAATAATCACTTTTAGTGTACAACCAGGTGTTGCCACAATTGAGATACTTCTTGACAGAACAACATACTATGTGGATTGGGGACAAGATATCTTTATTGAAGTACAGATTCTTGATCCCTTCTATGGTTCTCCTGTGCCAGGTATGAATGTAACACTCACATGGGGTGCAATTGAATACATATTTGCTGATATTGGAGAGGGAATCTATCAATTATTTGTAAGCAGTAGAAACCAAGATGCAGGATTCTATACTCCCACGATATCAGCTTCATATGAATTCTATCAGACTCGACAAAAGACATTCAGTTTAGTAGTCACTCGAGCCACAGGTCAGATAATTCCAGAATTATCAACAGTGTACGTAGTAGTTGGGACTCAGACTGAATTCACAGTCTACCTGAATGATACGATTTCAAATCTCCCAATTGATGGCGCAACAGTCGAGATGGAGTGGAAAGAGCACATCATTTCAATGACATATAATGGAACACCAGGATTCTATAATACAACATTAGATGTTGGAGGATTAGCTATTGGAATCTATGATCTGAGCTTCACCGGAATAGCCACAAATCATGATTTTCTAAAAGTGACTGTTGACGTTTCAGTTACTCCGGTACCAACATCGATATCATTACTCAGTGGCGTAACATCGCCTAGACCGATTTTTGGAGACAGTTTCGATGTCACTATTGGTTACAATGATACATATTATCTTGGATCAATTAGTGGTGCTACAGTTAGCTATCTATTAGGTCCAATCGGTGGCACTTTCACTGAAAACCCAGATGGAAGTTACTCAGCTTCAATAGATACAAGTCAGATTGGAGCTCGGGTTCTAAGGTTACAAATCAGGGCTACTAAAACAAACTATAGCACCGGTAGTCTAACCCTATTCGTTAATATCCGACCAATTCCCACTGAAGTAACTGTTGATGATAGCTTAAAAGATGGGTACTTTGGTGATAATGTTACGTTCACATTCCACCTTCGTGATACACACAATGATGAAGATATCATAAACGCATCACTGTTTGTGGAGTGGGACGGAGGGACATATGCATTCAGAGAGATCGGAGGAGGATTCTATGAGGTTGAAATAAACCTGAATCAGACAATACCTCGATTATATGAATTATCCGTCATATTCACTCGACTAAACTATGCTAGTACATCTAATCGGCCTGGTGTTGTTCTGAGAGCAACTCCTGGAGAGATAGTGGGTCCATCAAGTGTTTCAATACCATTTAACGATTCTATCACCATTTCATTCATGGTAAATAATACACTCAGAAATAGTTTAATCTTAGATGTTTCAGGAGCTGCCTATTGGCAGACAGGTACTGTTTCGTTGCTTGAACCACAAGAAGATGGAACATTCACTCTCAATATTCCAGATGACGTGCCAATGGGGACGTACAGCATGGATATTGTCTTTGAGAGTGTCTTGTATACCATCTCACCATTAACTATCGAAGTAGTAGTTAGACCAATAGAAACAGCTTTGTATACGGATGAGCAGCAGATTTTGACTCAACGTGGAGCAGCAATCATATTGACAGTAAGTTTTATAGATTTGGATCATGATATTGGTATATCTGGAATTCTACCAAATGTCACCTATGACGACACTCTGGTCATTTACTATCCAGGATATACTAGTGAGCCATTTGATAATGGTACCTATCAGCTTTATTTCACAGTCATCGGATCAAACCAATTCACAATCAAGATAGGATTTGAGAAGGAAGATTACTTTACACCAGAACCATTGATTTTCACCATTAATTCAGACATTACTGAAGAACAGAGATTACAGCAAGTAATCGGTTATCTTGGCGGATTCAGCTTCTTTGTTATTGCATTAGCACTGGCTTTGTATGTTAGAATTTGGAGTATTCCTTGGATTATACGTGCTCTGAATAGACTAATCAGTATGCTCAGTAAAGGTAGAGTTCCCAAACCAGTTGATGTAAGAACTAGAACAGAATTGGTCAGTGAATTTGTAAATGATGAATTAAAGCCTGTTGGAATTCAGAAAGAAATTGAAGATATCACTGGGTATTCTATCAGAATTGATGTGCCTGAGGTTGATGCATTACTGGAAAGATTAGCAGATATCACCAACCTTGGACCTGATGAACTTGCAGCATTCCGAGCAGACCTCTCAAGGATGAAAGCTAGTGAAAGACCTGGTTTCCTCAGAGAAGTTATCGAACAAGAAGAAGCTAGACGTGCAGATGCATTAGCTGAAAGAGATGGAGTGAGGAAAACTGATAGAGATGCTGAACTCCTCGGAGCACAACCCGAGGAGCTTGAGAGTATCCGCAAGAAACTCCGACAGAAAGGAATGGCAGATTCTGAAATTGAAATTATAATTCAACAAGCTGAGAATCTTTCGAAGGCTGATCTCGAGGCACTACTAGACAGTCTTGGAATTCGACTCGATTAATGCACTATTGGTGCACCATTTTATGATGGGTGCACCTCCTCTTTCCTTAATCAATCAGGTACTGTATTATCCGATGATTTTCGTCTTCTGCGTGTCACTATGGTTAATGCACCAAATCCAACAATGACGCTGAACCAAAGAGTCACAAATCTAATCAATAGAGTTGCGGTGCTTGCGATGGTAAGAGTTATTCCAAGAATTGTAGTCATCACTGCAACTGCAAATGTTTCATATCCTCCGAGGCCTCCTGGAAGAAATATGAGAATAGCTCCAACCGACGATGCCGCAGCATGAATGAATGTAACTTGCGATAGTAGTATCAACGAGGCCATGGTTAGTGAGGGTAGTCCAACCCCAGTCAATATACTCAACAATAGCCAGAGTTCAAGACATTCCATAAACCAACCAGGAATGCTGATTGCAGTTCCAACAAGCATTGGTTTTGGAGAGAGCGTTTTAAGCATTGTATCCTCTACAAGGTTCATGCTATTCTGAAAGCGCTTCAATGGACCCAAGCCTGTGAGCTTGTCTAAGACTTTCCTGTAGAATTTCTCATTACTGAGTACAAGTGCCCCAACAAAGAGCATACCTCCAACAATGAGTAAGAGAATCAGTTCGTTTCCAACAGATATTCCAATTATGAATGAGAAGAGAGCGAGTAAAACCATCGCAAGTAGATCAGTGACTCGTTCTGATATAACGACAGGAGCAGTCTTTGCAATTGGAGTTCCATCTATCTCATTTATAAAATACCCTTTGATTACCTCACCAACTTTTCCAGGAGTGACTGTAAGTGTGAAACCAGCCAAGAAAACACTGAAGCTATCTCTGTGTGATAAGTATACATCGATTCGATGGAGGTAATATTGCCATTTGATATACCTTATTGCATAATTGAGAAAAGATAATGCCATCATCGTTGGTAGAATCCACCAAAGCTCAAGAGATGCTAGTAATCCAACAACCTGGTCGATTTGACCAATCCAAGCAATGATTAGATAGATAATCACGCCAAGCAGAACAAAGACAACAACCTTTGTTGGGCTGATGAACGTGGAGTCTGCCTTGTCATTCACACTTTGGGTATCGGCCACTTTGAATACCTCCGAATTCTTTGCCAAATCGAACTGGGAATATGAACCCAGAAGAAGGAACAATGACCACTGATTTGTGTGTGTCCTTTCCTTAGCTCCTCGTAAACATCTTCAGGAGTCTCAATACCCTGAAGCCATGTCTTTGCATGACCAATTTCTAAGAATGAATGTGCGTCGCTACCAGCAGTCATGGGTTTCCTCAGTCGCTCCGCAAGCCTCTGGGCTTGAGTATTGAATAAGTTGATTATGTTTCTTGAATTGATTCCTTCAATAAGATCAACATGTTTCTTTATGATTACCTCAGAGAGTCCTTTCCTAATTGCAGTGTGTTTACGTGTAATATCATAAGGATGAGGAAGAATTACGAATCCATTCTGGTCATGAATATCCTCTGCAATTTCAACAAATGATCGATTCTCAATGGGTTCACTAATGAACAAACCTATAATTTCTCCCGAGTCAGTCGATTTGAATTCACAGGCGGGAATTAGAAATCTTTCATCTCGGATAATTGTCTTACGTAAAGAAGGTCTCCAATGCTCAGTCAATGCGATTCCTTTTAGTCCAACTCGCTTCATCTGTTTAAAGAGTGTTCTTGGATTATTCAGCCCATCCTTAGAGTGAATGGTATGAAAGTGGAAATCGAAAGCCGATAATTCTTGACTCATTCATTCACCGCGCTACGGGATTATTATTGATTGAAACAGTGTTTCAAGTGTTGTGATTATTGGGTCCCAGAAAAAGAGAGTCACAAACAATGCCAACACAAATAGAATTCCCCCAATCAATATACCTTTATCTTTAATGGCAAGATGAGGTTTTCTACCAACTGGCGAACCTATTTGAATCAAGTAGATGTAACGCATCAAAATTCCGGCAGCTATAGGAACAGTCAGCATTACAGGCTGTGTAGCCATTCTATCTCCAAATTGATTGTAGCAATATAGTGCATAGAAAAGAACAACCCAAGTTCCTGACATCGTTATACCTTGATTGAGTATTTCATCAGTATACTGCTTGAAAACCGGTTTGTGAAGAGGAGCTTCATCGCCTAATAACTGGAGCTCATTCTTTCGTTTTCCAAATGCTAGTACAAGTGCAACGAAGAAGATACCGATTATTAACCATGAGGTGAATGGAATAGGATTACCAAGCGCATCTCTGATCAGGAATGTTCCAGCAACAGCTCGGATAATGAATCCTACTGCAATAATACACACATCAACGACTGCCCAATTTCTGAGTTTCCAACTATAGAGTTGTGAATTTAATATATAGAATAGAATAGATAGAAGAAAAAAGCCACTACCTAGAATGAATAACGAGATGATTAGACTAATAGCATAGAGAGCAATAGCTAATATAAGAGCAAATTCTTTCGAAACGCGACCTGCTGGGAGAGGTCGTTCCATCTTCTCAGGGTGTGCAGCATCTTTTTCGATATCAAAGAGGTCATTTAGGATATAACCAGCTGATGAAACAGCACAGAAAACCAGAAAACCCAAAATGAGAGGCGGATATTTTGTCAAGTCGAAAACGGCTGGTATTTGTGTCCATGGCCATTCAAGTGGTTGAGGAACCTCAACAAACACAATAGCAACAAAAACGAGGAGATTCTTGTACCATTGATGAGGCCTCATTAAACGAAGATAATCTTTCAATGCCATTGCTATAATTCCTATTACTTAGTTGAGTACGACTTCCAGAGTTCGCCCCACTCGGTCTCTTCGAAGAACCATTTGACCCATTTCTTACCTCGAAGTGGAAGCCAAAGCCCATCATGATAGAGACCTGAAAGCTGAGTTGGTAACCACATGAGGGGAGACCTAAACATGAACCTTTCCATTCCTGGAAATTTCAGAAAACCACGATTAAATGCAATTACAGGACTCTTGCCAGATCGGAGATTGAGATTGGGAAGATCTTTCCACGTTTCAAAATCACCAACTAATTCTATTTTCTCAGGGTCAGATTCACCCAAGCCTAGCTCGGAAGCAATCTGGAGTTTATGAACGCACTCCTGAGGTATACCCATTAAACGGGTTTGGACAGTATCAGCAGCAACCATGTCAGACGTAGCTATCAAAAGATTGCCAACTCTTGGGATCATTGTTCGTGGACCGGGTCCATCGCCAACAATCGTACCATCAGTAAGGACAAATTCAGAATGAGAGATATGTTTCTGTAATAGCAATAAATCGACGAGGACTTCATGTATTTTCAGATGTGCGAGATGACGTTTCTTGGTAAGATATAGACCAAAGGAATCCTTCATTGCACCGGTCATTTGTGTGTGGCCATGAGTCTTTATTGTAGGAAGATGGACGATGTTTGTATTGAATATCTCTTTTGGAGCGATAATCTCACCGAATATCTTTTCCAAAACTAGTGTATCTTGATCTAGTTCGACATCAACATATTCTGCTTTGATAAGAGGAAGGAAGTGTATCCTGTGCTTCTTGATGACAGGATACCAATTATTTCCGTGAACACCAGCGTAAATGTTTGTAACTACGGTCTCATTTTCAACTGCTTGTATTCGTCTATTATCAAACCCATCAGAAATAAGCTTCTGAAGGAATCCGTCAAAGATGTATGGATTCGTAGAACATGCGGGATAGAATTTACTCCATGAAAGGTTGAGTTTGATTGTCGTCATCACGTTTTTTGAAATGTGCTTGTCATATTCAGCTAAATCCATGATACGAGCAATATCATCAAATACAGTCTTTGGACTTGTTTTAACAACCGCAACTTTAGGCATTATTCACGTCAACCTCGGGAGATATTTTAGGATTAACACGCACCTATGTTTGTAAACAATTGTATATACCTTATGAAGATAGCTTAATGTAAAAGGACGTACTGTTCAAATTTTGACCTGTTGGACTTTCAGATTCTTATCAAGATGAACAATCTTCGGTGTTACTCTTCCCATATACGATGCACTGAACACGCTAACAAGTCTTCCATTAAAAAATAACTTAACGCCATCCTGGTATACTTCATGTGCTCTAATCATTAGTCGATAGTTCAATGAATCCATGAATTCATTGAATGCTAATTCTCCAAACACAAGTGATTTACCCCCTCGAGGATTTGGATTGAAATAGAATTCACCTTCTGCTGGATCATTCCACATCAGCTGGAATGCTGTCGAGTCGATAAATTCTCTATTAAAGCGATCAATATCTTTTATCTGTTTTAGAGATTGGACAGACCTTGGAACACCTCCATGGCAAGCAAAGACAGAACTTGGATTTGAACCAGCAAGTGGTAGTACTGAGAACATATCGCAATAACTATGAAAGATGTCATCTGAGTAGTTTGCTTTGATTACATCTCTAAAGCCATAGATTGAAGCCACGCTTTCGGATTCATGATTTCCTCTTAGCATAGTAACTCTATCAGGAAATTTTAACACTAAAGAGGAAACCAAATTAATTGTTTCAATCTGAGCTGGACCTCGATCAGCATAGTCACCTAAGAATACTAGATATGAGTGTGATTTCAAAAATATATCCTTAATCTTAAGAAGCGAAGTTAACTCCCCGTGTAAATCTCCAACGAATAAAACATTCTCTTTTGGAATTGAAATAACATTAGGACTCTTCTTGTAATGGTCAAAAAGCATACCATTTAGTTGAAGAATATCTTCACTGGTTATTGCACGGTTTCCTTCAAACACCTTCTGAATTACACTCATTCGTTACACCATTTATTCCCAGTTCATTATCTTAAATGCTAGTTCTATTGCTTCTCTAGGATTCTTAGCTGGAATAATAGTATCAGTACGACGATTATCTATCTTCTCACCAGCAAGTCTACCAGACCATCCACCCGTATTGGCCAAAGCTATCAAAGGACGATCTGAGAACCAAGCGATTGCCATTTCGCTTAGTGTTCCTGCAGATCCATCAACTGATACCACTACATCACCTGCCTTTGCAACGAGAAAATTACGAGCATATCCGAGACCTGTAGGAATTACTATATCCAAATAATCATTAGATGCATCTTTTGAATCAAAAGGTGTGATTCCAATTGTCAGCCCTCCCTCTGATTTAGCACCCCTACAAGCAGATTCCATGATGCCACCCATGCCACCGCAGACAAGAACAGCATTCTTCTTCGCTATCTCGCGGCCAAGTTCCTCAGCAATTCGGAGGTTCTCATCTGAACTCTCAGAACCACCTATTATTGAAATCATCCGACGTCGCATGATAACTACACCTATTTGATAGATGCTAGGATTGATTTAATACTTCAACCTATCGAACGTGTAATAACCAAGAGAGATTGTGAATATTAGAATTATATTTGGAAGTGATTTTCTTTGGTAACAATATATAGAGCTTCAAAAGAAAATGAAATACGTAAGAAAGGATACTTTGCGGATTATGTAGCAGATGTCAAATTACTTAGGCAGGTTGATACCGCAGGTGTGATAATCGTATCAATCCCAGAAGGACAGACTTCACCACATTTTCATCGAGAGCTGGAGGAACTATTCATCGCTTGTACTCCTGTCGATATTTACATTGATGAAAAAAAGTATCTTCTTGAAAAGGGAGATGTTGTTCTTGTCGCACCAGGGGAACATCACTACTTCGTTTCTCCTCCAGGGCATACAAGTTGGATTATTGCCATCAAACTACCAAATCTTAAAGATGACAAAGGGTGTTAGGGTCAGTAATCATCATCTTCAAAATAGAGATCAACAGGATCATCAACAGGTCTACGAATTCTACTTTTTGGTATCACACGATCCAACATATCTTCCATCTCTTCCCATCCGCGATATCGTTTTCTACGACCAAAATATCCAGCTAGAGTAACAAGGATAAAACCAACAGCACCCAAGATTATGACCTCAGTAGGAGAATCAAACATATAGGAAGTCAATGAGAGTGCTAAAACTACAATTCCAGATAGAATCAACATGTTAAGATAACAATCACAAGTAATTCCAAGCTCGTTTGGTCCAACTTGAAAATCCTTTGGTTCTGAACCAGGAGCAAGGTTGAGATAGTAGTTGAATAAAGTCGCAACTGCTATTCCAAAAACCACTGTTAGGAGTAGTAGAAGGTCCACTCTGATTCACTTCCAGTTTCTTATGCTTCTGCTTCAGGTTTAGCCATTTTCAAACTACTGAATCCATATTCACCCTCGATTGAAATTTCACTATCTTCCTCGGGGGAGATTAGTAGGATTATAGAATGTTTATTAATTGAAGCCTTATCAGCATTAGCAACTAGGAATTTACCTTTTGCTAGTGCAACCTTATAGCCTGTTCTTAGATTTCGAAGATCAGGATGAGATGCAATATCTATGCCTATTCGAATCTGCAACTTGGCATTTCTCACGATAAGATAATCAGTACCACTAATTTTGACATTCGTAAGAATATCCATCCATCCTTGAAGTTCGTCTGGCATTTCTGATACTGAAATAGGCTTATTGGGTATCTTGATATCTAATGGAGGTATGTTGCCTTGCACTTCATTGAGAATTGGTGTAACAGAAGCAGTGCTCCAACCCTTTTTCACAAATGATCTCAATGCATGTTCAGCAATCTTCTCCAATGCAGGCTTTAAACGATCACGTGATGATGATGAGATTTTGTAGAGCATCTGAAATGATGCTTCAGCTCCATCTTCTCGACCATAAGCAACAGCAATTTTGTATGCATTAACTGAGAGCTGCCATGCATTGTCCTGATCATCAAACTGAAGACAATACTTTGAAACATCATTTAATAGCGCGACTGTCTGAGTAGGATGCTGTAATTTTGTTTTAGTCAGACTGAAACCTCCCATAAATTTACGCAAAATCTGCATAGTGATGTAAATTCCTTCTGAGGTTTCCTTCATGTCCTCTAGGCCAGCTCTTTCAAGCAGACTGTCATAAAGACCATAATAATAATCGATTTCATCATAATCCTCGCGAATTAACGCAAGAACAATTCGCACCATAAACACAGACGCCTTCAGTTCTTCATTTGATATCCCAGTAAACATGAGTAATCGGAAAGCTTCGTCACTAACAGATAATGAGTCTTCAACTCCTTCTTTTGTACCTCGATAGAGATGACACATGCTTTCCAAGTAATAGAGAAATAATGTTAGATCTGATGCATGTTCAACTAGAGTTTGATGAGTTTCACTATCATTGGTCAGAGTGGACATGATTAACAGTCGTTCAATCTCGTTTTGGATAGCCTCAATTTCGTTCGCGAGAACATCATAACGACCCTCTTTGAAATCATCGAACATTTTGGGAATATCAGCTTTTATGTCTTCCAAGAAATCAAGCACAAACAAGGGTTGTCCCTTTGTGATTCTTCGATCGAGCTCTTCAGCAGGTCGTTTAACAGTACGTAAGACCCGAAGCGCATGATCCTCAATCATTCGTATCCTTGTAACTGGATCATATGATTCCATTCGAGAGATGCTATATTTGACTTCTTCAGAGTAGATGCGTTCACGTATTTTTGATAATTCCTTCTTGAGAGTATCATCATCGATGGATTCCATCAGTTCCAGAACGAAAGCTGAACCAACTATTCCTTCAACATTAACATCAAGGTCTTGAATAGTCGTGATAAGCTTCATATCACTCGTTACAACCTTAGAGCCCTTTGTTCTCATGGCGGCCAATACCAGTGACATATCATTTGGCTGAGGTAATGAACTCTCAGGTTTATTTATACTCTCCATGAAGCTCTTGATATCTTTAGTCAGAGTTTCTTCGATGAGTATCATTTGTTCAACGGTACGTCGTAAGTACCATCTAAGTTCCTGAAAGATTTGACGAGACACCCATAGTTCCATACCAGCTTTTTCAGCGGCATCCTTTATCACAAAAACATCATTTGGACGTTCTGAAAATCCGCTGATGAAGAAGTTGGCATCTAAGTAAACACGCATTGTAATTCTACTCCAAATTTTCACTCATGAGATGAACATGTTTCGCTCTGAAGGTATAGTTCAGTCTAGTGAAATTTACTCACATTAAGGTCTTCCGCTATGTGAGGTTCTCTTACCTGTTTTCGATAAGGTATTACGGTTAAACCTTGTGTTGTATGATACTTTCAGATCTCGTTTCACTTCAATATGCTTAAATCACCGCATAGTTCAGCTCGCGTTAAATTAGAGGTAGAGCTAATGACCAAGAAGAATAAGCCTACAATTGAAGAAATTCTTCAGATCGAATCAGTTGCAATAGTAGGAGTTTCTGCTCAGATGGGATATTACTGGGCATATTCAATGTTACAATGGAAGCACAATCTAAGAGTTTGGCTTGTTTCACAAAGTGGTGGGGAGGTTCTTGGTCATAAGATCTACCAGAGCCTGGGTGAAATACCAGAGGATATTGATTATGCAATTATAGCTGTTCCTTACAAAGCAGTACCGAGTGTTCTAAAGGAGACGGCAGACAAGGGAGCCAAAGGGGCTACGATTTTTACGAGTGGGTTTTCTGAACTCGCCACAGCGGAAGGAATCCAAAGAGAGATTGATTTAAAGCAATTAATCAATAGCTTACCAATCCGTGTGTTCGGGCCCAATTGTATGGGTTTAATGTATCCAAAACTAGGTTTCGCGTTTATGCCAACTGTAAAGAGATTAAGCGGAGATGTTGGTTTAATATCACAATCAGGGGGCGTTGTTATCACCACATACACTGCAGCTGTCGAGTCTGGAGTTGGAATTAGTAAGATATTCAGTTTTGGTAATGCTTCAGATATTACACCAGTTGAGCTACTCGATTATTTTGAGAACGATAGTGAAACCGATGTCATTGGTATTTATATTGAGGGCACAAAAGAAGGGAAGAAACTTCTGGGAAACCTAAGGAGAATAGCACAAAATAAACCAATTGTAGTTGTAAAAGGAGGAAGATCTACTGCAGGTACAAGAGCAGTATCTTCACACACCGGTGCACTTGCTGGTAGTAGTGAGATATGGGATGCTGCATTTCGTCAGGCAAATGTTGTTCAAGTTAATACACTTGAAGATTTAGTTTCCACACTCAGTATATTTTCAAAGTGTCCGCCTCCAAAATCAAGGAAAACCGCCATCTTAGCGATTAGTGGGGGTACTAGTGTAGTCTATACTGATCTATGTGTCAAAGCAGGTCTAGAGATTCCAACATCATCAAATGAAACAGTTCAGAAACTTCGCTCCGTAATGAGAAGTGTTGGTAATGCTGTTGGAAATCCAATAGACTTAGCAGCTGATTATTATTCGGATCAGATACTTTCAGAAGTCGTTCGGATTGTTGGGGAGGATCCTGAATTTGACTCCATTATTATGCAAGCGGATGTTCATAATATACATCAAGTAGCTGCAATCATGGATGCAGAGGAAGAGGTCCAAGAACTCTGGGGAGTAATGGCAAAGGCAGGACGAAAGGTTATGGATGAACTAAAGAAACCTGTTCTTGTCGCAATTCCTGAAGTGGCATATCCTGAGGCTCGAATGAAAGCATGGGATCAATTTGTTAATCATGGGTTACCAATATTCAGGAATATTGATGAAGCCATAGGGGCACTTGTTAAAGTCTGTGCATATCATGAAACCAAACAGAGTCGTCAAAGCGCAGCATCTGAATCATCGAGGTGATTCGTTCAACATTGATCAGTTCACAGGTTGTAGGATGATATGAGCATTTTAACAATACCAAGTGTTGTTCTTGCTATACTTCTCTGCATACTCGCGCTATTGATATGGATAGCTTGGCCTTCAGTGATTGGTGCACCATGGGTGCCAACACCAAATAAGAGAGTGCGAGGTATGTTGGAATTAGCTCAAGTGAGCAAAGATGATATACTATACGATTTGGGGTCTGGTGATGGACGCATCATTATAATGGCAGCTGAGGAATTTGGTGCTCAATCCGTTGGTATCGAAGTAGACCCAATAAGAATTATGTTATCAAAGTTCAGAATAAAGCGTCGTGGTCTTGAAAAGAGTGTGAAAGTAATTCGTGGAAATTTCTTTCACATCAGCATTAAAGACGCAACAGTTGTTACTCTTTATCAAGGTCATGGAATTAATCAGAGAATCGCAGAGAAACTGGCTAATGATTTGACTCCAGGTTCAAGGATTGTTTCCTACAAATTTATCTTTGAAGACTGGATACCCATCCAAACAAATATTGAAGACTCACTCTACCTCTATCTAGTCCAATGACAACCTCAACAGTAATTGAGAGCTAATCGCTAGTCCAATATTTCCTGCGAACTACATCAATTTCTGGCTTCATTGAACGGGCAATACTTAGAATATAATTCTCCATACTCTTCGAAATTGATGGACGCTCAAGTTCTATTGCTTCTTCAATATCTTCAGTCTTTACCTCCAAACCTACTTTCCTAAGACTTGCTTCTACCTGAGCAAGACCATGGAGGTCTGTTTCAAGACTGAATTCAAGGGCTCTCAATATATCGACCCCATATGCAGTGAACCATAAAGGACGCAATAGTACCTTAGACCCATGAATCAATATTCGTGTGTTTTCGATTTCTTTTCGACGTTCTTTCACAATAAGAGAAATCAGGCGTGATGCCGCAGACTTTTGGAATTGTGCAACGTCAAGAAACAAAGTTGGTCCACCTCTCATTATCTGAGTTTCAAGAAGGTCAACTGTAACATCATAAATAGCATCAATGACCTCATGAGGTGAAAGAGACTTATCAATAGGTGAGATAATGTTTATTGGTTCTCCATCATAACCTGCTAACTCAGGCAGGCCAAATCCCTCCAGGAGACCTCTCTGAGTATGAAACCAATATTCAGGATCAATCTTTCTTAATATCAAAGTAAGACACATTTTAAGAGATTGCCAATTATTCAAGGATCCTTGCTGTATGTAATTCACCCATTCAATATGAGGGAAGAGAGGCCCACCGAATCTTTGAACATCTTTTTTTTCTGTGACTATATTCTTGTAAAAACCTAAAGGTTCGTACACATACTTGAATACCATATCTAGATTGACAGTCGTCCCTGGATCGATGGCGATTATCGCCTTATCAACAATAGGAGTGAGATTAATTCGCTGAAACCAATTCTCAGTGAGATAGACATCCCATAATTTCTCACATTCCCGCAAGGGCCAGAGGTCAATATTTGCTATATTGTTTGATTCTAGCTTTATTGTTCTTAGATTACGACATGATCTTAATGAGTCCAAGTTGATGGATTTCAATTGATTCCCACTAAGGTCAAGTATTTCCAAATTAGCACATTTTGAGATGGGAGATAAATCAATACTCTCAATAACCTGCATTGAGAGGTCTATTTTTCTTGTATTGATGTCACATGTTTCGTATTGTCGTCCATATGGACCGTGAAAGGTGAAAGTCACTTCTGATTCATGCATCTCATGATGAATGGATTACGATGTCTTTAAGGATATATCTCATTCATGAATGACCGTGTATAGTAATTGTTAGTTGAACAACAACGGAGCTATTTCTTGTGCGCTAGTTCTGGGATTGATATGTTTCCCAGAATGAGTATTCGTTGAAATTATCTCAATGCCCATTCGTCTACAATGAGATTCCAATGCTTTTAGTGCGTGAAATGTCCAATGTGTAACATCTAGTCTTCCAACAGATGCAAAGTCCTTAGCAATCATTTTGAAAGGTGCAATGCGCTCTTCATCAATCACTTGAGCTATGAAAGATGCGACATAATTCCAGTTTTGGGGGGTTGCTTTCATGTACTCGCTCTGAAGTACCTCGAAAGCTCTGGTTGAACCATGTGTAGCTAAAATCCTTAATGCAAGAAACCAGCACTCAATATCCGATTTCAGTAACAACGAATTGCAGAAATCAACAACATGGGAATCACCTCGTCTTGCAAGCTCTAGTAATAATGATTCACACATGAAGAGGTGTCCTGTTTCATTATGGACAAAACTCCAGAGCTCTTCAGATGTTAGGTCTTCGTAACGTGAGTCAGAAAATGAATTAGGTGAACTTTTTGATACAAGAAATAACTGAAGGCCGCTCATGCTTCTGAGTACAGCTAGTAACTAATAAGGTCGTAAAAGAAATGAAGAAATGGTATGGTCAGGACTTATCGGCCAAAATTCCTATCAGAAAAGGAACCATAGACTGTTTGTATACAAATCGGACTTATAAAAGCGTACAGAAGTTAGAGGGAAGTACTAATAGACTGCTTTTACTGAAACAAAGCAATCATTCAAGAGATTCCACAAAAGTAGAAGTCCAAAATCATTCGAAGGGTACAACTTCTTGAAAGGTGCACAAGTATGGATACGCTAGAAAATATAGAACGATATCCGTTCGATATACAAAGAGGAATACAAGACCTATATATAGAAACTATGAAAACACTCATCGAGTTCAATCCAAGAGACCCGGATTTAAGATACGCACTTGGTGATTACCTGAAACAGATAGGAATGTTGAAGGAAGCAGAATTTTGTTTCCTAGAGTGCGTCGAAATAGATCGATATCAGGAGTTCGCCTGGTTTCAACTTGCTATGGTGTATGAACACCTCGGGATGAGGATAGAGGCTGAAATGGCCTGGAATGCTTGGGACCGAGTAAAGATGGAACGAGATATGATGGCGATAGCTCTAGAAAGCCATCGCGGTACAGCCACTGAAGCGACATGAACCAGGTATTTGGAGCAATCCGCTACAGTAGCCCAACTTTCTCATTGAATGAGTCAATGAGTTCATCTATCTTTGGTGTCATCTGCTGAACGTCACCAAAGTATCTGTCATGCTCGTACCATTGACTGTTTAGCTCGTCTAAATCGAAGCCCTGTTGCTCAATCCAGGTATAATACTTCAAGTGATGCACACGTTTCCTATCATAATGGTCAAGTTCAATCATCGCATCAGTCTTGACTCCCATGAGATGACGATGATAATCCTTGATTGCTACCTTCTCTGTGTAGTTTCCATGAGCAGTCTTAGCCTCTCGTAACCGTGACTCATACATCTCCATCGAGTCTGTGAAGACCGTAAGTACTACATCGTTCTTTGTCAGTTCATAGTACTGAGCGAACTTTATTGTCATCAGCAAGTTAGCAACGCTAGAGATGCCCAAAAGATCCAGTTGTGACACAAATTCCTCTGAGACACCAATTTCATTAATGAGATATTTATGACCCTCTGGTTCGTTGAAGAGTCGAATAAGATTCATCGGATCGTTGTCATCGATGGCAATAATCATGTCTGTGTTACGTACGTTGTGGATCCAGGGTACATGCTTGTCGCCAATACCCTCAATTCTGTGAGCACCATAGCCGTTAATCCAGAGAGTTGGACACTGAACAGCCTCACCAGCCGCAATCTTCGAGGTTGGATATAGCTGCTTCATATAATCACCACACCCAAGGGTTCCAGCAGAACCAGTTGTTAAGCAGACTCCTCTGTATTTGTCATTACCCAATTCGTTTGCAAGGACTTCTTCCATAGCATGGCCGGTCACATCATAGTGATAGAGATAATTACCAAACTCGGAGAATTGATTGAACACAAAGACGTTCTCACGCGTTGCCATAAGCTCTGCAACCTTATCATAGATCTCTTTGACATTGCTCTCTGAACCAGGAGTTGCAATAATCTCTCCAGCTACAGTCTTGAGCCAGTCAAACCGTTCCTGACTCATCCCCTCAGGTAGGATAGCAATACTCTCGCAGGCTAGAAGAGTGGCATCATAAGCACCACCACGGCAATAGTTACCGGTAGAGGGCCAGACTGCTTTGTGATACGTGGGGTCAAACTGACCAGTAACGAGAGGCGGCACAAGACAACCAAAGGTTGCACCAACCTTGTGAGCGCCAGTTGGGAACCATTTTCCAACAAGGGCTATGATTCTAGCCTCAACACCAGTGATCTCAGGGGGTATCTCCATGTAATTTGGCAGGTCTCTGAAGAGACCTCCTTTTTCTATTGGTTCATTCTTCCAAGTTATACGGAAGAGATTCCGAGGGACAATGTCCCACAATCCAATCCCCTTAAGCTCATCTTTGATTGTTAAGGGCACCTTATTCGTTGGATCCTTAAGCTGTTCAAATGTTGGAATTATGATGTTGCGTTCCTTGCATCTCTGCGCAGTGCGTTTCAGTTGTTCTTCATGAATTGTCAGGTCAATCACAGGTTGCCACCTATTCATTCAATGGGTAACATCTCTCCTTAAAACCTAGCGATAAGACGTAGGTATCTAAATGTTTAAGACTCGAATTGAGATAACTATAGTGAATATATATGATGGTGTTTTCAAGAGAGACAAAAATTCCCGCAGAGAAAATTATGGATAGAGCGCGGAAGTATTTCGAAGGAGAATTTGGATTAAAGATAAGTAATCATGTATCTAGTTGCTGTGCAGAATTCTATAGTGAGATAGCCCAAGTTTCAATTCAGATATTGAACAAGGGATCCCAAAACGAAGTTATATTGACTTCACGAGAGTTTGATTATCAGGTTCAAGCATTTGCGAGAACGCTAGATTAAGTTATTTCTGAATATCAAAAGAGAGAATGCTGACAGGTTTTTTGATTAATACGGAGATAGAGCAAGTATCCAATGGCAGTTGAATCCGAACCTGTCAGCGAATAGAGGGGATCAACTCCATCTCCATATAACTATGAATTTTGATAATAATCTAATCTTAGACTGTTCTGTTCCATTTTTAGAACAGGGATTCTAACAGAAAATCAGGTTTTATCAACGTCCCTAAGTTTCCATTTGACAATAAGGACTGTGAAAACTGAGATTATTGTACCCGACACCAGAGTTATAGATAATGCGATGATCTGAAGATATTCTAGGCCTGCAAGTGAAGACGGATTATCTACAGAGGTACATGGAGTAGTTATTGGTGATGAATTGGAGATGACAATCGACGGCATTTCAGTTACGGAGGGTTCTGTATTAGTCATTGAAACAACTTGCACCTGTACTGTATCCTCAAGAGCATTGTGGAGATCATACCACAGGAGAAGGTGAAGTTCATAGAGTCCAACAGGTAATCCATCAAGCTGGACAATAATGGATGCATTTGTCCACAAGCCCTCAGATATAATATCACTTTCTAGAAAAATCTGATAGCTGAGCGGAAACTCACTTTCTGGAATCCATTCAATTTGATTTCCTTGGCTTCCCTCTATAAACTGAATATCTTCAGGCTGATTGAGGGTCATTTCGATAATAGTATACAATCCACCCGCGATGAAAGGAGAAGATAATCCGTTTCCTCTTAATCCAATCGGATCTGTTACACGTACTCTAATCAAGTACACACCTTCCAAAAAAGTGGTGGAATTCCAGAGGTAATGTGTTTCAGTCAAATCGGTAGATAGTAGCTGGAAAGCAACACCTCCATCCATAGATACGAATACTTCATACTCATGGGTGTCTAGGAAATTTATATCAAATACATTCCATGTTACTTGGTGGAGATATCCACTACTCTCAATAGATAGATTTACTATCTCTGGAGCGAAGAAGTTGTTCAAACGAACTCCTACATAGTCAAAGCTGATAGATGCATTTGATTCAGAATAAGCTGTCAATCGGATATCAGTCGTGACATTAGAGCTGAAGACTGCATATGTATCAATTGTAATTTGATTGGTTTCTGATACAAAGGAATGCTCGTCTCTATAATCCACAATCAATGTTACATTTACTGGTAAACGCCCGAAGTTGAACACTGCAATTGCAAGAGTCCCATTCCTATCTGAATAGAAAGAACCTCTTTCTATGAGATTTCCTGTGGCCATGGTTGCTACAAGTAGATTGTTCAAATATGTCCAAGTATTGTTATTGCCATCATCCCACCATGCAAGATAATCTATATCTGTTTCATAGCAAATTCCAGTCAGATCAATGAAATCACCTTGATCAAGATCTTCAATGAAGACCCACTCGAACTCAGAGAAGTTAATTCTATTAACAAGAAAGGGATTATAATTTTCGCTAGGAATTACAGGCGCGAGCGTGAACGTGAGTATGTCGCCTCTAGTAAATGTCACTCCACATGAGGTGACAGATTCATTGTGAATATCACTATCGAAAGATGCCGTTAATCTTACATGA
Organism: uncultured archaeon; assembly: GCA_964458565.1. Taxonomy (GTDB): domain Archaea; phylum Asgardarchaeota; class Thorarchaeia; order Thorarchaeales; family Thorarchaeaceae; genus CAYWJO01. Next base: position 42,214 of record CAYWJO010000029.1, read on the forward strand.
TCCCCAGTACATTCAGAGAAATTCTCAATAGGTTTTGGATCAGTGAAACTATTTGAAGTCCAACTCAAATCTATACCAGGTTGAGCTGCTGAGTGATAAGTCGCCTTGACTGTAGCTGGCAAAGAATGACTCAATGTTTGATTTATGAATATTTGTAGGAAGATTATAATGATAATGGAGTATCGACACCTCTTCATCGTCTAACTCTCGTTCAAGTCACATAAATCCGAATCTTACAGAACCACAATGTAAGACTAATTAAATTCCTCTTTCTAAGCATTATTTTCTTGGAAAAGAGAACCAAAGATACTAAGGAACTCGAAGAATTGAATTTCCGAGGCGCACCTACCAATCAATTAAAATTAGAGTTCTAATGACATCTAAATGTAAGATAATAACTGAACATTACCCGGATACATTATTGTATCAAGAGTATCTGGTTGAGTTAGGTTGTGATTAGTTGACACAGAGACTCGTATTTAGATTCGGTGCCAGAAAGGCAGATGGCAAAGGAACAATGAAGAATGAACTTGGCGGAAAAGGAGCTTCTCTTGCCGAGGCAACAAACTTGGGGCTTCCAGTTCCCCCAGGATTTACCATTGGAACGGAGGTATGTAATCTGTACCTTGCGACTGGTGGAATTCCTGAAGAAACAAAGGAACAAGTATTGGAAGCTATGAAATGGATGGAGAAGATTATGGGGGCTAAGTTCGGTGACCACACCAATCCTCTTCTAGTATCCACTCGTTCAGGAGCGAGGTCTTCAATGCCAGGTATGATGGAGACTGTACTCAATGTAGGTTTGACGACAAAATCCATTCCAGGACTCATTGGTAAAAGTAACAATGAACGATTTGTGTATGATACATACCGACGATTGATTATGATGTACAGCGACGTAGTTATGGAGAAAGCAGAGGGTATTGAAGTCGAAGAAGGAATGGGAATACGAG
>CAYWJO010000030.1:0-39956 GCA_964458565.1 uncultured archaeon
ACAATTGTACTGGTGCACTGAATCTCTACATTCAGCACTCTCTTCAGACAGACGATTCACTTGATTGTGACATATATGTAGATGCAGTCAATGTGCATATCGACCTTCCCGTGGGACATTCTGGTGTTCTTAAACTTCTTAATGGGTATCCAAATATCGGGACTGTCTATTACGTTGGATGGACTGAAGGATCGAATGAATACTGGATAGGAGAACGCCCTTCTTATCCTTGAGTCCTTATGTCCTTAGGAGCAATCTACACCACAGTCTGGTTGTCTGCTTGATAGGGCGAGAATAGGTGTCTCTCTAGCAGAACAGAGAATCCATGCAAGACTCTATATGATTTCAAATGTACTATATCACAGGTGCTGTATAGATTGTTGGATTTGATTCTTCTCATCGTTAGTGGCCTAGCAATATTGATAGCTGTTTCATGGTATTCTGGAAGAAGACCATATGATGACCCATCAAAATCTCGGCATACAATGCTCTACAGTCATGACTCCCGAGATATAGCATCAGAGGTCTACTATCCAACATATAGAGATACAACCATGGTCTTCCCACGAAGTAAGAGAGAAGAGAGAAAGAAAACAAAAACACACGATCAACAAAAAAGGGATCTCTGAAGTGGATACTCAGAGTTATAACACACCCCTGAGAATCCGGACTTATGCTTGAATTGAGATTCTATGACATTTCGAAAGAGGAATGGACCCCTATTAGAGAAGAGCTCACAACCGGGATAAGAGGTATCACATTACTTCATAATGAATTAAAAGGAATTCATATCACTTTAACAGAAGTGCAACCTGGGGGTTCCTTTGAACCACACATTGATTCATATGATCATGTCTTATTTTGCCTCTCGGGGGCGGGAGTAGCAAGGATTTCTAGTAAAGAAATCAAAATGATGGAAGGACGAGTGATTGAGATTCCTTCAGGCATAGAACATAGCTATGAAAATACCGGAACTGATACTCTGGTTCTCTTTACTATGAACATCACGCAATGAATCAGAATATTCGTCTATGAACGAATTCAGTACTTGTCGTACATCGATATCCTTATACTTATTCAGAAAACCGAGGGATTACGACCTTTAGACGTGACATATTATGGATGCTCATGATGTTTATCTGCACAAGATAGTGACCGTTGTTCCAGAGAAGTTCTATACGCAGGAATTTGCACTTGAATTTCTTTTGAAACTAGTAGGTGACGATGAGAAAAAGCGTAGTTTGTTAAAACGGTTATATGCAGGTACACAGATTAAGAAGCGCCATACTGTTATTGATGATTATGATAAAGATCCATCTGAGTATACATTCTATCCGAAGAACCCAACATTAAAGCCAGAACCCTCAACTGCAACAAGAAATGATCTCTATATCAAAGAAGCAAAACGATTGACATTCAAAGCATCGAAGGAACTATTGGAAAGCACACCTGAGTTTGATAGGAGTAAAATCACCCATGTCATTACAGTCAGTTGCACTGGGTTCCTTGCACCAGGACTCGACTTCTTCTTAACACGTGACTTGGGGCTCAATCCCCAAGTACATAGATTGAATATTGGATTCATGGGGTGTCAAGGCGCTTTTCCCGCGATGAAGATGGCACGTGATATCTGTCTTGCTAATCCTGATGCCCGAGTACTTGTCGTTAACGTAGAGCTATGCTCAATACACATACAACAAAGAGAAGAACTTGATGTGGTTGTTTCAAATGCGATTTTCGCTGATGGAATTTCTGCAGCACTAATATCAGCTCACAAGGATGATGTGAAGGGTAACAAATACAGCATGAAGAAATTCGCAACTAGCTTTGCAGCTGAAACTGAAAACGATATGGCATGGACCATTGGTGAGCATGGTTTCTTGATGAAGCTATCAGTTTATGTTCCACAAATAGTCAAGGATAACATCAAGCCACTTATGGATGAATTATTTGATGCTTCAAATATCAAGCAGGAGGATATCGACATCTGGGCTATTCATCCTGGTGGAAGATCGATATTAGAAAAGTGTGAGGAATCTCTTGGGATAACTAAAGAGGACTTAGACGCATCATACCGTGTAATGCATGAGTATGGGAATATGAGTTCAACAACTATCATGTTTGTGTTAAAGGACATTCTAGAAGACACAAAGAAAATTGGTAATGTTTTTGCCGCAGCATTTGGTCCAGGTATAACCGTTGAAGCAGGACTTATGGAAAAGATTGAAGGCTAGCAATCCAGTTGCATGCCTTCAGCAACAGAGAGTTCTGAGTAATCTTAGAGGCGATTTAATGATCCCAGTATCATGAAAACGATGATCGACACAGGATCAAAGATGAGATATAAAATATTCAATGGTCCATCAAGTCCGCCTGGTGACATTGGAATGATATTTTGCCAACGCATAAATGACCATACCAATCCCAGAATGAAGTAGACAAGTATTATTATTCCGATTTTCTTAGCTATTCCCAATATGAGTGGCTCCAAACCTTTTCCACACTCTTCGATTTTCTCTAAAATAAAAGCATCTAGGATTGATTCTGAAGTGAAGAGTTACTCCAATCATTCTTGGTTCTCTTCATCTTCAGGTCTATATCCAAGTCGTCTACTAGGATCAATTCTCAGTCTTTTAGAGTCTCCCTCATTTGCATCATCATATCTCGTTGGTATCGATTCAGGTTCAGCTGCTTCTATTTCAACTTCGGGTTCCGCATTGCCAATATCAATTGTTGTTTGGCTTTCAGCCACTTCATCTTCTGCTATAGGACTTTCAGCCGATTCTGATGATTTTTTTGATTCTATGTCATTGAATGATTCTCTTCTTGTAGTTAGAAACTCAAAGGGTTCCTGCAACGATTTTGTAATCTTTAACCTCGCTTTATACTGCTTGAGATTCCAAAGGATATCGAGTTTGCTTTTAGTTAGAGAACCCCTATCACTCAAATAACTTGATTCAGACATTTTTGAAAAGTCTGAGAATTGCTTGCCACCAGTGGGCCGTTGTACGAATATTATAGTTCCCGTGATAAACGTGAGTAAACCAGTGGACAGTAACTCGCTAGGATAGGACATCATGTTTGCCATGTAACTCTGTGCAGCACCAATAACTATCAGTATCAGACCAAAGATAGTAGCCGGAGTTTTATTGATGAATGTCTTACGTGAAAATGAATGCCACAGATCCGACATGATGAGTCGGATTCGATTTTCTTTATCTACAATTTCAGTTGAATCATCCTCAAATACAGCATAGTGGTGATAATAATCCCAACAAGCACTCTCAAGTGTCCAAATATTATCAGGGCTTTCTCGATAATATAGGAAAATAGGGGCGTAATCCATCCTGTGACATGTAATTCCTATACCAATAAAGCAGAGAAAATATTCGAAAATCAGAACTACGAGGAAAAGAATTAATCCCGCATAGGTAATGAAACCTATTTGATACAACATATCTTGTGTTGTTGCATGAAAATAAAAAACCGTCAACCATGAGAACAATCCAAAGGGAGCAAGCAAGGTCGTTCCTCTAATATGGTATTCAGTTTTCTTGTGATCTCTCCAATCCATTACATGTTGCATTACAGGGAATAACCAGAGAGGTATGCATACTGTTAGGACGAGGGTAGCTAAATACCAGATAATACCTCCAAAATATCCAAGAATTGTTGGAGAGTAGTATGCAAATAAGAGTGCAAGTCCTGGTACGAGGATATTCCAGAAAACGCTCACACCACCTCTTTGGTGTGTGAAGAGATATAGATATTGAAAACAACGTTCTCTTCGTCCGCTTTCTTGATCTTTCCTTTCAAGAACTCTAACGAGAGTACCTCCCCAAATCTTACTCCTAAGCTCAGCACGAATCTCCGATCCTACAACATCGATAATTGGGGCGTTACGAACTATCTCCTCATCTATACCTGGCTGTGTTGTTATATCCTCAATATCAGGATTTAACGACTCATCAATTTCCAAGGTGCTTCCACGTAATTTCTCTATTGCAGTTCCGAATGATTTTCTTGGCCACTTCTCCTGATCATCCACAGCGATTACCCATAAGGTAATTTGATTAGGTTACTTATAGAATTTATCACCAATCGTTTTAGATTCTAATGATAGCTGAGAATGAAGTGGGGTTGTGCAAGTAGGGATTTAGAATCACAAATAGGAGTACTATGATTTCTGATGATGATTCTTATCTCGACTATTTGGAATAAGCACAGCAGAATCTCTTTAGTTCATTTTTCTTTCTTGTAAAGTTCAACGCTTTGCGCGACTTCAATGATTGGAGCAAACCTAAATCTAACCTCAGGCATGTAATGGAGCACAAATCGAGAGAGATGTTCAGGATCATCAGTTTCAACTATTTGGAACCCTTCTGGACCATCTACCATCGCATAATTCTTCGAAATAAACTTGGGGTATTTTTCAGGATTTGCCTTTATTTCTTTCCGAATTTCATTCAGCTTCTTGATTACTTCTTCACGCTTCTCAGGGTCGAATTCCCAAAACATGATATATTGCATTGTATCACCTCGAATTTGATTGTTAAGTATCTGACAGACCAAGAATAAGAGCGTTGCGAAGCTGGGTTGGATGACGTTTCACTTGTTCTACACCACTGATGTCAGAAGATAATGTTTTTATGCTATTAACGAATACGAAGTCCATGTAACATGTCTATGCGATAACGTTTCAGAGTGTAATCTGAGACTATCAATAGGACATGTAATAATTAAGATGTTGCAGTTTGAATTCCAGGTCAAATGGATTCTCAAATGATATACTGCAACCGTTAGATAATGGAGGAACAAACATGAGTCAGCAAGTACCAATTCTCGTGTTGAGAGAAGACACAGAGAGAACACGCGGTCGTGATGCACAGAGAAATAACATCATGGCTGCAATAGTGATTGCAGAAGCAGTCAAATCAGCACTTGGACCCCGTGGGATGGACAAGATGCTGGTTGATAGCTTTGGTGATGTTACAGTAAGTAATGATGGTGCAACTATTCTCAAGGAAATGGATGTACAGCATCCAGCGGCCAAGATGATTATTGAAGTAGCTAAGACTGTAGACGCAGAAGTTGGTGATGGAACAACCACATCAGCTATTCTTGCAGGTGACCTGTTGAAGCAGGCAGAGGCTCTTCTTGATAAACAGATTCACCCAACTACAATTATCAGTGGGTATCGTAAAGCAGCTGAGCGAGCACTAGAGGTTATAGATGCATCAGCTGAGAAAGTCGACCCTGCGAGCGCTGATTACAAAAAAATCCTTGTCGACGTCGCCAAGACTGCAATGTCAAGCAAGTTCATTTCAACATCCCGTGATTTATTAGCCAAGCTTGTTGTTGATGCAATTCTAGCGATAGCAAAGGATCTACCTGAAGGTCAAGAACTCGAGGTCGCTGATATTCCACGTCAGAAGCAAGAGGGTCTTCCTGTAGAGCGGACTGAACTTATCAGTGGTCTTGTTTTAGATAAGGAGATTGTTCATGCTGGAATGCCCAAGCGCGTTGAGAATGCCAAGATTTTAGTCTTAGAATCTCCGCTTGAGGTGACTAAGACTGAATTCGACACTAAGATATCAATAACAGACCCCTCCGGAATGCAAAGTTTTCTGGATGAGGAAGAACGTATGTTGAAGCATATGGTTGACAAGATTGTCGAAAGTGGTGCCAATGTTGTGATTGCACAGAAAGGAATCGATGATGTTGTACAACACTATCTCGCAAAGAATGGTATTCTTGCTGTTCGAAGAGTCAAGAAGTCAGATGTTGAGCGACTTCACAAGACAACAGGAGCTACAATCGTTTCAAAGATTCAGAACTTAACAGCCGCAGATCTTGGAAAAGCTAAGCTTGTAGAACAGAGACGTGTTGGCGATGACAAAATGCTCTTTGTCGAGGGTACTCCAAAATCATCAGTTGTAACAATAATTGTTCGAGGTGGAACTGATCATATTGTTGATGAGGTCGACCGTGCACTTAACGATGCACTCTATGTAGTACGTGATGTTGTCTTGCATCCCTATGTCACCTATGGTGGTGGTGCGCTTGCCTCAGAGATATCTCATAATCTGCGAGATTATGCTTCAAAATTCGAAGGTCGTGAGCAGTACGCTGTGAATGCCTTCGCAGATGCAATTGAATCTCTCCCAATCACGCTTGCAGAAAATGCTGGCCTAGATCCCATTGATATCATTGTCGGTCTACGAACTGCACATACAGCAGGTAAGACCACATACGGTGTTGATATGGACAAAGGCAAAGCTGGTGATATGAAGAAGGCGAGAGTTGTTGAATCCGCGCTAGTGAATCGTCAGATTGTTATGTCTGCTGCAGAAGCTGCACAGATGATTCTAAAAATCGATGACGTCATCTCATCAAAAGGTGGCGGCATGGGTGGTGGAATGCCTGGCGGTCCTGGCGGCGATATGGACGACGACGAGTAGAACTGAATTATTCGGGCTCTTTCGAGCCCGTTTTCGCATTTTTTGCTCTTGATTCACTTTTCGATGTCAAACCATTAGCTTTATCAATTCAGCAACTTCGTCCACAATAACCTTCGTGGGCCTAGATTCTGCTATAGCGAAGCTTCGAAATCTGAGTCTTCAGTAGCAATTCATGTGCTTATCTTGAAAGGTATGTTATGGGGTACGTAGCAATGTCCAAAGATAACGAAAACGATGATGCCATGTCTGATGAGGAAGTAGCTGACCTCGCTGCTACAATACTTCAGAACATCCCTGGCGTTGGACCCAAGACAGCTGAAAAGCTTTTAGAGAGTGAGTTCTCGGATTTGGAAAAAGTTGTTAATGCCGCACCCGAAGAATTAGCTGAGGCGATTCCAGGTTTCAGTGTTTCAAAAGCTGAAGAGGTCATCAGCGCTGCAAAACAACTACATCAAGATATTGCTGATGGTACGGTAGACCCATCTGGAAAAGCAAAACGCTCTAAGAGAAAGAAGGTTGTAGAACCTGATCCAGATATACATGAGCTTCCCCCTGCACAAGAAATTAAGGAATCGGAGATTCGTACAACACTAGAAACAGGTTTAGATCGTGAAAGAGAAAAAATCGGTGTTCTTGCAGGTCCTAAATGGCTTACGAGGTTCGAGCGTGCACGAATTGTAGGAGCGCGTGCATTGCAGATATCTATGGGTGCTCCAATTCTTATTGATGCTAAAAAGGCTCCAAAGAGTCTATTCGCTTTAGCTGAAACCGAACTGAAGGATGGGAGACTCCCAATGACTGTTAGGCGAACATTGCCAACAGGTGAATATTTTGACATTAGTCTTTCAACTCTACTCAAAAATACACGTTTAGACTAGGTGTCCGTATTTTCATCTGGAAGCATAACCTCTAAATGTCACCTTATTTTCACTTTATGCTCCTGTGGTGTGAATTATGCAAGAACTACTTCCAACACCTGATCTCGTAATACGTTGTCTTCTTGGTTTTGCAGTTGGAGCTCTTATTGGTGTAGAACGGCAAAAGGTTCTTACCGAAGAAACAACAGCAGGTGTAAGATCTTTCGGATTACACAGCTTACTTGGAATGTTATCTGCATACACCTCAGTTGCAGTTTCTAATACGTGGATATTTCTATACGCGGTATTCATTTCTTCTGTGCTTGTGGCGATGCAACTTGGGTACAAACTCTTTCGAACTACGCGTAAAGGAACAACGACATCTATAGTGTTTGCACTATCCTTCGTATTGGGTGCTCTTGTTGGATTTGATGTCATTCCTCCTGGAGATTTTATTGGTCCCCTCGAAGTACTAGCAATGACAGTTGCCTTCTTGGTTTTTCTAGTACTTGGTTTTAAAGAGGAGTTTGCTGCTGCAGTAGAAATAATCACTAGGGATGAGATAATGAGCGCTGTTGAATTGGGGGTCATTATCCTGTTTCTTTGGCCACTACTTCTACCATACCAAACGATTCAACTTGGTCCAATCGCATTTCCACTGTTTAATACGTACGTGCTTGTAGTTGTCCTCCTCGCCATTAGCTTTATCAACTATATCTTGGTTAAAAAGTTCAAAGACCGTGGTGTATACTTCTTTGGATTTTTTGGTGGATTTGCCAATAGTGAAGCGACGGTATCCAGTTTAGCGGACTTCCATGTTAACACGGGACGTCAAAATCCAAGCAGGATATCAATATCTACACTTCTAGCAAATATTGCGATGGTACTACGAAACGCCGTGATTGTAGTCATCTTGGATACGAGTCTGAGGATAGTAAGCTTCTATCTGATCCCGCTCTTGATTCTTGTTCTGGTTGGTATAGTTAGAATAATTGTTGAGTATAGAATGAAAACAATGCAAGAAGCAGAGAAGATTGACATAAAACTTGTTTCTCCATTTGAATTTGGACCAGCACTGCGATTCGCAGCTGTCTTTACAATGATTTCTATTCTATCTCTTTTCCTTCAAGAAACTTTCAATGACCTTGGAATGATTATTGCAGCGGTATTTGGGGGCTTCGCGTCTGCTGGTGCGGTTGTGTTCATCGCATCAAGTTCTTTTGTTCAAGGTGGAATTACACTTTCCACAACAGTCTTTGCAGTCATTATTGCAACAACCATGTCAGTTCTCAATAAAATGATCTACGTATATGCTGCTGATCGAAACCGTAAGCTATTCGACTTGGTCACTCGCGATTCTTTAATCATGGCAGCTGGCGTTATTGTGTATCTCATATTGCTAGGTATTGGATTCATTGGTGTTTAGAAAGGAGCACAACACTTAAAGTGGAACTGAGGTAGGAGTCATCTGGTGACAATAATGAGCGTTGGTGACTCTGTTCATCTATTTCAATAGGAACAAGATTAAGTTAGTCTGCCAGCTCTATCGCTGTAAGATGTTTCGGAGGTTAATCAATGAGTGATCTCAGAACAGTTAGAGGCATGCGGGACCTGATGGGTCCTGAGATGCGAATACGTGACTATATTGTTGCGACTTGTATCGAAGTCTTCCGATTATATGGATACGAACCTTTGGACTCTCCAGTGATGGAACTTTGGGAAACCCTTTCAGCTAAAGGTGGTGAAGAGGTTGAGGCTGAAACCTTCAAGTTCAAGGATAAGGGTGATCGTGAGGTAGGTCTAAGATTCGACCTCACTGTGCCATTAGCGAGAATAGTTGCTGGGAATCCTCATTTACCCAAACCATTCAAACGCTACGCAGTTGGAAAGGCTTGGAGATATGATCGTCCTCAGGCTGGAAGATATCGTGAATTTACACAGGCGGATGTAGATATTATTGGTTCTCCAAGTCCAGTAGCTGATGCGGAAGTTGTTCTTGTGGCACTCGAAGCTCTTGAACGAATACTTGGGGTGGAATATCTAGTTAGAATCAATAATCGAAAGGTCTTGAAAGGACTAACAGAAGTAGCAGGAGTCCCTGATGAACTTGCGTTTGAATGTTTCAGAGCGATTGATAAGCTGGACAAAATAGGAGTATCTGGAGTTACTAATGAACTTGAAGAACGCGGAATCAAATCCAGTTCTACAGACCTCCTTCTTGATGCCATCAAATTGAACGGTAATGACCAAGAGATTTTAGATCAGTTCAAAGACATCTTAAAATCATCGGAAATCGGAATAAATGGAACCGAAGAGCTCATGGAGATGGCGAGAATTTTTGAACGCTGTGAAGTGCAGAATCTTGTTGCATTTGATATGTCATTAGCTAGAGGTTTAGACTATTACACTGGTCCAGTATTCGAAGTCAGATATCTTGGAACGCCTGATGTAGGCGCAATTGGTGGTGGCGGTAGATACGATCATCTAATCGAACGTTTTGGTGGTTCATCAACACCTGCCACTGGAATCTCAGTAGGAGTAGGGCGTCTTATTGATGTACTTCTTGAGCGCGACTTTAATAAAATTCTAGAACAAACGCTAGATGTTTTCATCGCTCCAATTAAGAGTTCCATGGTGCGGTACGGAATGGCAATACAACGTGGACTTGCGAAGGCAGGTATCAGTTCAGAAGTGGATATCATGGACCGACCTCTAGGAAAGCTTCTCAGCTTGGCTGATGAGAAAGGTGCAAAATTGACCATAATCATAGGAGCACGCGATATTGAAAAAGGAGAAGTTAGTATCCGTGATATGTCTGATAAAAGTACCAAGCAGGTGAAGTTGACACGTATTACTAAGTATGTTAGTAATATGATATCGTGAACCGCAACTTGGTGGATTTGAGATTGAATTTCATACCTGACACAAAGGTTTTTGCCTAGATTGATTATGTTACTACCGGCGATTCAGCATGACTCGGATGCCAGTAGTTGCAGATCGGTTTTATGAAGGAACAAAAGAAACATTACTTAGTCGACTGAATGATTGTTTTACCAAAGGACTTGGTCCTGGACGTATTCCAGAAGGACCATCTGGATCCAAGAGGATGATAAAAGCCATCATTTCACCACATGCAGGATATATGTACTCTGGAATGACTGCAGCTCATAGTTACTTGAGTTTGTATGAAGATGGGTGGCCTGACCATATTGTTATACTTGGACCTAATCATACAGGTTTTGGTGCAAGGGCCGCTCTATGTAACGATGATTGGTTAACACCCCTTGGGATTGTACAATACGATTCGGAACTTGGATCAGCAATACTTGAAAATAGTAATATCGTAGAAAAGGATTGTATTGCCCATAGCAGTGAGCATTCTATTGAAGTCCAATTGCCTTTTCTGCAGTTCATTTTCGGAGAAGGACTTAGTTTTGTACCAATCAGTATGATGGATTATTCATTCGAGGTATGCGAGTCAATCGGTATGACTTTGGCAGATTTATCACAGGATATGGACATTCTTGTGATTGCAAGTTCTGACTTCACTCACTTCGAGTCAGCATCAAATGCTAAGAAGAAGGATGATCAAGCCCTTGAATATCTACAATATTTTGATCCCAAAGGATTCCTTGAATTTGTGCAAAAGCATCGGATCAGTATTTGTGGATCCGGTCCAATTACGTCGGCAATGATATATGCCATTGAACTTGGTGCGACACAGTTTAGGCTATTGAAATATACAAATTCAGGGGATGTAACTGGGGACGACAAGAGTGTTGTAGCTTATGTATCAGCTGAGATGATATGATTCTATTCAGAGAAGTTGAGATTTTTCTTCCTCCTTGTTCTTACCCGAATCTCCAGGTAGACCAATTGCAGTCGCAAGCGCTATGATGAAGGTAAAGGCTGCCGCTATACTAAGGCTTGATTCACCAGACCCGGATATATCAAACAGGGTTCCACCCATGATTGGACCTATTACATATGCTCCATTCGACACAGCTCCAAACAGACCCATTATGATACCGTATGATCGCCTATCTGTTAAATCGGCAATAAGCGCTTGTATGGTTGGGCCTCGCATAGCTATAGCGATACCAAGGACTGCTCCAGCGATGTAGAAACCAGTGATATCTCGGGTTTGAACAAACAAGAGAAGTGAAATTCCTCCAACTACTGAACCGAAAACGATTAACCATTTCCGACCGTATTTATCAGATATTTTTCCAAATAGAACATTACCTATGATTGTAATGATACCAAAAACTCCAAAGAACACACCAATTTCAAACGGGGATATTGAATAGCGTGTGACTGCATCCAACATAAATGCTACCTCAAGAACCCCAATTGCAAACATATTAGCAAACATTGCCATGGCTAGAACTAGATATTCTCTTGGATGATTACTAAGCACCTCTCTTACAGGGACTACTTTTGTTTCAACAATATCCTTGCCACGTTTAATATCGTCTGATTTTGGTTCATGCACGAACCAAATTACAGCAAGAAGAGCTGCGATTGTAGCATATCCTGCAACGATGAATGGTAAACGAAATCCCAGAAATTCTGCTAAAATACCTCCTAATGTTGGTCCGATTACAAAACCCACCATGTTTCCCATACTGAGGTATCCCATCGCTGTCCCTCGGTTCTCTGGGATTGTAACATCTGAGACATAGGCATTCGCTGCTGGAAAGAATCCTGCAGAGACCGCGCCTTCTACTGCTCTAGCGGCTATCATTATAATGACATTTCCTGCCCAAGCATAGACTACATTAGCGACTGCAAATCCCATGAGTCCAAAGACAAGTACTGGTTTTCGCCCAATACGATCAGAAAATCTTCCCAAAGGACCAGCAAGTAAAATCCTGGTGAGAGCAAAGGAAGCTGCAAGGACTCCTAATTCGACTCCCCCCACCCCCAGCAATATAATGTAGAACGGAAAGATTGGGGTAACGATGCCAAAACCCGCCTGTAGGATACTAAGCGAAATCGCTAAAATAACGACTTCTCTTATTCCTTGACGGTGGCTGACTTCTATGTTATCAACTGTGCTCTCAGAAAGAGCACCCGCTTGAGTGGTGGTATCCATTCTTTCCGCACTAATCTTCGGTTTTTTGAAACCCCTTTTCAGTCTACCTCTATAGCAGAGACTGTTTCTCAATAATTACTCTACTAACTCCTTGAATTCCAGTAAGAGATTCAATGACATTTCCCGGTAGTGGTTTCTGAGTTATTACTTTCAAACACGGTTCTTGATAAACTGCCACATCCTCAGCTATGACTTGTCGAATCTGAATACCATGACCAGCTATTGTGGCTGCGACCTTGGAAAGAATACCCGGATTTTCTGGAGATTCTACGTATATTGTAACAACTCCATATCCTAAAACTTGGCTGACTTTTTCTAATGATGTACCAGCTGGTCTGAGACGTGAAAAGAATGTCTTCAACTCATTGTCGTCCCATATCTCCTCAGTAGTTGCCCTTACAGTACGTCGATCTATTCCCAACGCATCTCCAATAGATTTCAGTGGTATCCTAATTGAACCACAGCGAATATCTCCCTTGCCCTGAACATGAAATCCATGACGTATCAGAGCTTGAGCAACAACTAGTCTTTGGGGTGACTCGTGAAATCTTGAACCTATCTTCTTCCACACGCTTCTCACCGGAGTATGAATATAATACGTATCTACTTATGACTCTTGATTCATTAATGTTGTCGAATCACGCACTTCAGTCAATCAAATGCTTTTCCATTAGCACCTCATCTATATAACCATCTGGCATTTTAAAATGAGCTTTCCTTATGCCCACCTTCTGATATCCTAATGAGCAATATAATGCATTTGCTATCTTGTTGTTATGGAATGTGCTTAATATTATCTTTTCATAACCCTCTGACCTGGCTAATTCTTCTGCAGTTACCATTAGGGCTCTACCAACTCCGATATTACGAAATTCCTTTTGAACGATAATTCCCAATTTTGCAACATGCTCTGATGCCATCCATTCCTCTGGTTGCAGTGTCAGATGACCAGCATATTTATTCTCGACAAGAGCCAAAATGATGATTTCTCTAGTGTTATTCGTTCTAGCAATCCAGCTCACCCAATCTTGAACTGCAGCGCTTGCATGCAGTGAGGGTAACCATTTTCCTTCATCTACAACCCTTTTGAAACCTTGATGTAGTAATGATGCATCATCAGTATCTGCAGAACGAATAATGATTGGTCGATTATCCTTTGTGAGGTAGCTCCAAGTTTTCACAATTACATCCCGTCTTGATATTTGATTTATTGTTTAGATAGAGTTTAGAATGTTTCATTCTCTTTGTTTTAAGTCCACGAAATTACAAGTGCAATATTCGATAGTACATTGTTGTTTTTTATTATACTGAATTTTGACATCTCCAGCCTGGTTGGTTTTTTAACTAGCTCCTTTAATGATTCACTATTCACAATTGCTCGCCTCTATATTAGTAGATGATTTTGATGTTTCTGAATCGTTTCTCTTTGTCATTCCAGACCATTCCACATGTCGAACACCTACATCTCGTGCGATTGTGACTAGGTGCTCCATGGTTTCTCTACTTACAAGATCCGCGTCCTTGAGGGGGTATTCCAATCCAAATTGTGTATACTTACCTACAGCCATCTTATTGAATGCAAGTAACTCGTATCTTTCTATATTAGGTATCTTCTCAAGAATGAATTTCGAGATTTCTCTGATGTTTCCTTCATCATCAGTGTAACCTGGGATGATTGGTGTTCGCACCCAAACGCGAAGACCACTCCTACTCAGCATCTCTGCATTTGATAGAACAGTTTCTAAAGGCACTCCAGTGAATTTTTCATGTTTCTCAGGATTCATATGTTTGAGGTCGAATAGAACAACATCTACATGCTTGAGCGCGTTCTGAAATACAGATTCGCTGCTATAACCGCATGTATCCAAAACAACCTGGACTCCACTCTTTCTAAGCGCATCAGCGAGTTCGTTCATGAATCCAATCTGATGAGTTGGTTCACCTCCGGATAATGTGACTCCTCCGTCTGAAGTTTCAAAGAATACTTTGTCACGTACAAGTTCCTTCACGAGATCATCAACAATCCACTCTTTCCCCATGATCATAAGAGCACCCGTTGGACAAACTTCCTCACAGATAGAACACACATTGCAGGTGTTACGATTGATTATCATCCCCTCTTGAGACAATTCCAATGCATGCTCGGGGCATGTGTCTACACATGCTTGATCAGCTATACACTTGGAATGATACCAAACAAGCTCAGGTTGTGAGTCGAGGTTTTCTACATTGTGACACCATTCACAACGCATGGGGCATCCTTTCAGGAATACAGTAGTTCTTATTCCCGGCCCGTCCTCAGTAGAACCCCGCCGTATATTGGTAATGATTCCTTTTATTTTTGACATTAGTGTACGTGCTCCGTTCTCGAAATGATTTCTTCTTAGAGTTTCGTTCGACCTAGGTGAAAGATGAATTGTATTGCAGCTATTCTAATCATACAATATAAGCAAATTGAAATGGTGTACGCTTACTGTACTTGCGCTAGCTTTAAAAACGGGACAAATTCCCTTGCCCAAACGACCAGAGTCAGAGCACTGTGTATTAGGAAGGCTCCATAATGAGAAAAGTAAGTAGAATAGCAACCCTCCTAGTGATCTCAATAATGATGCTTAGCATCATTCAGATTCAACCAATGAATTACGGACAAAATACCGACATGAAACAGACTATGCCTTATCCAGATCATATCATAGCTGTTTTTGATTCGCAAAACATCACAGTAGAGGATATATCCCCTGCAAATGGTAGCTTGGTGTCAGGATCTCTGGGTATCGATTTCAATCTTACTTCTGATTATGGCCCTCTTAATCTGACCTTGTTTGTAGATGATGAAATCTATCCTGATTATAACTTAACTGTAGTCGGAACTGGAGTACAAACAGCAACAGTGGACACAACGACCTTATTTGAAGGATTATCTAATTTCACGCTTTTCTTCGAGTATATTCATAATGTAACATACGATCGAGAGAGTATATACCTGAATTTTATTGTTGACAACGATGGAGAATCAATTACAAGCGATGTCATAACTCCCCTTAATGGTAGTAGATTATCTGGTCTTGTACCAATGGAACTAAACATTTCCTCCAATTATGGTCCACTAAATCTAACAATCTTTGTCGATGGTGAAATTCTATCTTCCTATTCACAATACCTAATCGGTACTGGTCACCAGGTAATTGGAATTGACACAAACAACCTTAGAGAGGGGCTTCTTAATTTCACCTTACAATTCTGGTACAACTCATCTGGAACATATGACTCTAAATCATACTTCTTGGAATACATCGTAGACAATGATGGTGTACCGATTACAGTGTTGTTAGTAACTCCCACGCTCGGTAGCACAATCTCTGGAAATGCAACGATAACTATCGATGTTGGATCTGAATATATTCCCCTTTCCGCAACTCTCTATATTGATGGGACGACTGGAACAATCGACGGATTGTCTGTTAACAATGGTTTAATCGACTTTGAAGTTGATACATCCTCACTACTTGAGGGCTCCCACAATTTCACCTTCATGTTTGAATTTAATTCGTCAATCAGTCAAAGACTAGTCCTTGATTTTGTGGTTGACAATCATGGTTTTCCTGATATCGCAATAATCTCACCTGCTGAGGATGGTATCTTTACAGGTATAGATGACATGACAGTAAATATTACCTCCACTTACGCTCAGGTGTATGCAAATGTCAGTGTGGATGGAGCGATTACCCCTGAATACAATCAAACACTTGTCAATTCTGGCGTGCTAGTTATGACTTTCAATGGTAGTAGATATGAGAATGGTCTCCATACTATCGAAATTATAGTCTGGACTGAAGAAGATGTTCTCTATCAAGCCACTGATACGAGAGAATTCAACTTCTTAGATTATATCCGATTTGACATAGTTGGTGTATCTCAATTTACTCGGATTGCAGGAAATCAAGAAATTGGTATACGAGTAGCTACACCTTATGCAACTGCAACATTGGATGTGTTCGAAGATGGAGTCCCAATTCTAGAGCTTACGGATGTATCTCTCGCTGAAGGAAATAACAATATCATTCTAAACGTCACTGACACAAGTGAGGGTGATCATAATTATACATTCATTGTTAGTGATGATTTTGGACATTCTTGGACATTCACGATCCCCCTCATTGTGGACAATCATGGAGTACCAACTGCAAGATTTGTTTCACCCACTGATGATATCGTCATTGGTGTAGTTGAGTTCACTGTGGATATCGACACAACTTGGGATGAGCTCACGATGTCAGTTTATGTCGATGATGTTCTCATTGAAGGTTTAGAAGACATTACTGTATATGATGGTGAGAATAGTTTCATCCTCGATGTTAGTACTTTCTCTAAGTGGCAACATAAGATTACACTTGAATTTGAAACTCCTGAAAATGAAACCACTTCAATTGAGGAGATCTTTGGATTTGCTAGTATCAGAATAGAAGAAGTTGCAAGTCTTGCAATACTTTTAGCTATTGGATTTCTAATACCAATCATTCGTTGGCGTCAGGGTCAACCTATTCGTCCCATCTTGATTTTGGACCTTATATTTCTTGGATTCGCTGCCGGATTATTCCTAATTATAGGCGTAAGTTCAGTTTCTACAGCTATTTGGCACTTCAATCTGACAAGTATATGGACAATAGGTGGACTTCTGGTCTTTTGCAATTGGGTATATCCATTGTTATCCTCTCTCGGTGAGGAAGATTAGATCAGATTAATTTCGTTACAGGGATATCCCTGTAACGATTCACAGTCCATTTTCCAAGTTTCAGATATGTTTCTTGGGAATCAGTAGGTATTACTGTAAAAACGGAACTCGCTCGTAGCTGAACGCCTACCTTTGCGGTTCTAGAGATGACCATATCAAGAAAATCAGTACCTCTCTTGTTGACATCAGCTACAAATTCAGCCTTTCCATCATCGTTTTTAACAATGACCCCATATCCAATTTTCTTGCTATTCGTTTCAAATTCAAAAAGACGTCCTGTTTTCTTCTCATCAACTATCTTTCGTAAGAGAGTTGACATTCTCCCTGGTGTAGATTTATTCACGAAGAAAAATGCGTTTGGTATCTTTTCGGATGTGTCTACTCGAATTGTATTTACTTTTTTAGAAATCTTAGTTGGAAGGGATTTGGGCTTAATCTCAAGTGTTTGCAGGGAGCCTCTGGCAAAATACTTCACTTTCATCCAGAAATTATACGCTTCTGGTGGAGTTGTAATAAACACGCGGCTTACATTCTTCTCTCTCAATACCTTTTCTGCCGCTGAAACAAGACTTCGTCCAATACCATGTTTCTTTTGATAGCGCACATCTACTCCAATATCTTCAATTATTCCAAGTTTCTTACTAATGGGATTGCTTTCAATACGAAAGATGATTTCTCCAATAACAATCCCATCCATTTCAGCGACTAACCAGCCCCAATTCTTAAAACCAGTCGATCTATGAATATCCTTGATCTGCTCAACAGTTGTATATCCAACATCCCAATGCGTTCCCTGATATACTGTTAAAAGGTGCTTACAATCTTTCATGAGCCCCTTTCTTATTGTGACCATCTTTGAACCCCGGACGAGTCTATGAATGTCAAGGAAAAAATAAGACTATGTATGACAAACGATTCAAAGATTTTCCGAAATAAGGAGTGTTCGTTCCACCAGTCTTGTCACTGATTTCCCAAAGAGATACAAGATTGGTTCGACACCAATACCTCCTGGAACATGAATTCCGATGAATTCCCCTACAATATTTCCAACATCCCGTTCAGTAACACTCTTGATGATATCTTCAACATCCGTGTCTGGATTCTCTAGTTTAATAATATCAAAGCCATGCTTTTCAGCCATCCTAACAGTTTGTTGGTTCCCCGCAATGCAGATACAAGAACGCAAGTGTTCCCATTTTGTTTTTGCCCATAAAAGCAATTCTGCAGTGTGTCGCGATGCACCAAATCTTGGACTTACTAATACTCTTGCATATCCTTCTACAGTTGTGATTCTACCAGGAATAGCAAGCACATCCGATGTTGATTTTGCATCTTCCTCGCATACAACCAAATTTGTACGAACTTGAGGGATTATTTTCGCAAAGTGTCTTGATTCTTCCAGTATTCGAATAGCACTCATCATCAAATTTAGCAGTCCTGCTCGATTTACGAACTGATTGTTTGCGCCGGATAACAACTCAGTACAAATTTGGCAATTCGATTCTCTCAGAGTTGGGACTGCATCCTTATGCCTTTCACAGATTTCGCCACCAATCCTCGATAGCATACAAACTTCGCAAACTTTTTTGACCAGAAATACGTCATCCACATTTTCACTTTGAATTATTTCTGCAAGTTCATTAACTAGAATATCTATAGATTCATGATATCTTGTTGTGATGGATTCACTGAGGTATTTACTCACTGCTGGTTGTGTTATGTGGAGGATATCTGATATCTTGGTTTGTGAAAATCCCCTATCATTAAGTTCTCTTGCAAGTTTGGCACGAACTTGGAACAAATATTCTTTCTGCACAATCTCACACGGCGGTTTCATCTGTTTCACTCTTTAGGAAACTATATATCTTAGTTTTATAACTTTGTTATATAACTCCGATATAAAGGTGTTGAGGAAGATGGCAAAGTACCCTCGTAGAAGAAACCCTCGAATGATTATCTCCATCGTAGTAATTACAATCACCATTTTAGTTGCATCTGTTTCCATCATGAATTTTTATCAGAGTGAACCACTAACTCTAAAGATTTATACATACGATAGCTTTTTGATTTGGGGTCCTGATCCAGAAGGAATTGATGAGATTGTATTTGGTCCATTTGAAAGAAGGTACAATGTGAATGTAAGCATAGAGCGACTTCAGACCGATGCAACAGGTATTATCACAAGATTGGCTGCTGAATCATCAAATCCTGTTGCAGATGTAGTGATTGGTATAGATAATATCCTTATACTCAAAGAAATCACAAAATCCGTACTCGAACCATACATTTCGTTGAATCTCAATCAGATTAATTCTACACTTGTTGATTATTTGGATCCAGAGCATTATGTCACACCAATCGATTTTGGTCTTGTAACACTCATCCATTCTCTAAGCTCGATTAACTCCACGTCAAATCCTGATATTCAAAATATGACTTTAGATACCTTGGCAGAATACGCTGATGCTCTGGTGACTGAGAATCCTCATCTAAGCAGCCCTGGCTTAGCATTTTTACTATCTGAAATCGCCATTTCTGAGAAACTACTCCATCAGGACTGGGAGGATTGGTGGGTCACAGTAAACGCAGACATTAGTGTTCCACCTGGATGGACTGAAGCTTGGAGTGTGTGGTATGAATCACCATCACGTCTTTTCCTAAACAGTTATGGAACCGATCCCGCTTATTCAGCATATTTCTATGGCGCTCCTCCAGATACTGCTGCGCTTCCGTTACATCACAATGGAACCGATTATGCATGGATGCAAGTTGAGGGAATCGGATTAGTCAAAAATAGTCCAAATCCTGATATTGCTCGATTGTTCATAGATTATTGTCTGAGTGAGGAAGTTCAGCAATACATTGGAGTTAACCAGTGGATGTTACCAGCTAATCCTTCAGTAAACTTAGATCCTGTTTTTGAATTTGCTCTTCATCCTGAAGAAGTGACAATCCTAAACAGCTTATTACCACAGACTGAAATTGCAGCAAATTTGGATTTATGGCTTGACCAATGGGATTTGATACGTACGGGGTAATAGTAAATGAATAATAAGAGATGGAAGTTCTTCCCAATCTTAGTCATATCTATCCCACTCTTGTTACTGATTGGTTTCATCGTATACCCTGTGGTATATGTGATCTTACGTGGTTTGTTACTTGAATTGGATACAAATCCGTTTGAGGTGCTAACTTCTGTTTTGACATATCGTGCTTTTACCTTCAACATAGTTGAAACCCTTTTGAGCGTGGGTCTCACAGTATTACTTGGTCTTCCAGGGGCATTCCTTTTCTCTAAAATAAAATTCCGTGGAAAAGGAATTGTTCAAGCACTACTCATTGTCCCATTTATTCTTCCACCCATTGTGGTCGTGGTAGGGTTCATCCGTGTCTTTGGCTCAAATGGATGGCTAGATTCGATTGCGATGCAGATGCTGGGAAGTTCGACATCAATAATCGATTTATCATCCGGTCTAGTTGGTATTGTATTAGCCCACGCGTTTTACAATATCCCTCTTGTGATACTTATGGTGTCTGCCTCACTGAACCAACTCGATAGTGAACTTGAAGAGAGTGCAGAGATTCTTGGTGCGACTACATTCCAGAAATATCGGAGAATTATTTTGCCTCATATACTGCCTTCACTTCTTGTGGCAAGCCTTCTAACAGCGCTGTTTTGCTTTGTTTCATTCCCAATCGTACTAACACTCGGAGAAAGTCGATACAAGACACTTGAAATCATGATATATGATTCATTCTTGGCCGTTGATTATGGGAGAGCAAGTGCTATTGCCATGGTGCAAATAATCATCACTTTGATGATCGCATATTCATACTTTCGAATTTCAAAGAAAGTTACACAAGAGGGGTCATCATCACCTTTTAGCAAGAAAGTATCATTGGGTGAATTGACTTTAAAAACAAAGGCAGTATTATTGTTCTATTTTTCAATTCTAATTGTGCTTGTAGCTGGTCCTATCATTGCTATCATTCAAGCCGCATTCTATAATCCGTATTCGCATGAATATACACTTTCTGGGATTGAGAATGTGTTCTCGTCAGGCACCATGGGAGGTCTAACACCTCTCATTAATTCTATAGTATATGCATCCTTGGCGACAATTCTTGCAGTTCTCTTAGCAATTCCATTGGCATATTCACGAAGATATAGATTCTCTTGGATTCCTGAAGTAAGTACCATGTTAGTATTGCTTCCGCTTGGAATATCTTCAATCACACTAGCTTATGGATTAATGATTGCCATTGCAGTTCCACTAGAGATTATTTGGCCTGTCATTGTAATAGCTCAGACTCTCATTGGACTCCCATTTTGTGCTAAATCTATAGAATCTTCAGTAATGAAAATGGATGAAGCATTATTGGAACAAGCAGATATTCTTGGTGCATCCAGAATGCAAAGGTTACTCTATGTCGAATTACCATTGCTCACACCCGGTATTGTCGTAGGTGCTGTTTTCGCTTTTGCTATGGCTATTGGGGAAATGTCTGCGACTCTATTCATAGCTCATCCTCAGAACTATACCCTTGCAGTTGTTATCTATACATACCTATCAGCAAGACGATTCGTAGATGCTGGAGCTGCAGCATTGATTCTCGTCATTGCTTGCGTACTCTCATTCATCATAATTGATCGGTTATCAGAATCAAGCTTTGGAGAGGTAATTTAATGGTCCAGCTTGAATTAGTAAATCTCAAACGAATTTTCCCTGACGGAACACGAGTGGGACCAATCAGTCTCTTAATTGATGATGGCGAATTTATGACTCTCTTAGGTCCAAGTGGTTCCGGAAAAACAACAACATTACGGATGATTGCTGGTTTCATTGAGCCAGGTGAGGGATCAGTGAAGTTTGATGGCCAGGATGTGAATAGCGTACTTCCAAGAGACCGTAATATAGGAATGGTCTTTCAATCGATTGCACTATTTCCGAATATGAATGTCTTTCAAAACATTGCGTTTGGTCCAGAGATGGATGGTTGGGGTCATGGGCAGGTTGTTAGCCGAGTAGAGGAACTTGCAGATTTACTTGGAATTAGAACCCTCTTGATGCGTAAGATCACTGAAATAAGTGGTGGAGAGGGCCAGAGAGTCGCACTAGCTCGTGCATTAGCTAGAGCACCAGGTCTCCTATTATTAGATGAACCCCTTTCCGCTCTTGATCCTCATCTAAGAGTGAGATTACAGCGAGAAATTCGTAGAATACAAAAAGAACTTGGGATCACAACAATCTATGTAACTCACAATCAGGATGAAGCGTTTTCAATATCTGATAGAATCGCTATCCTCGACGACGGCGTCATCAAACAAGTTGGAACCCCTGGTGATATCTATTCAAATCCTGCTAATGCGTTTGTTGCGTCGTTTATTGGAGATGGCAATGTAATTACATGCTTCGAAGTTGATAGCCAATCTAACGGATCAACAATCATTGTAGAAAACAAATCCTATCGAATTGGTATTGATTCATCTAAACCATTGGTTAAAATTACAGTCAAACCAGAGGATGTTAGAATATCAGATGCGACTTCAGGAACAATGGTTGGTACAATTGAATCAATTGTCAGGCTGGTTCGTAATTGGGAGCTAGGAATCATAATTGAGGGTCAACGAATTATAGCTTTGTCTGAGGTTATACCAAATGGATTTACAGAGTCTGAAGTGGTTGGACAACAGGTGTCAATTTCATTTGAGGAGGATTCGGTTCGTATTCTAACTTGATTTTTACTTTTCAAAACTCATTATTGGTATTTCATTAAATTCCTTAATCATTTTCATCGTTATCGATTTCTGGGTTTGGTCCTAATCCCTCCTGTGAACTGTCTCCACTCTCTTCGGGGCCATAATCCTTATCATCAGAATCGTGGATTGGCGAGGGATGTATGCCGAGACCCACAGTACTCGTTTTATTATCAACTACAATCACTTTCTCAACCAGAGTTGCTATACTATAACGTATGTAGTCACCTGACCCTATCATATCAGGTACGTCATATTCTCGGATAAGCAACGAGATCATACTAGCGACTGAGTCATTCCGCACGAACATCAATACAATTGTAAAATTCAATACAACGGCAAATAATGGACCAAGAAATACAAGAAGTATGAATATTGCCACCCAAATATCCGTATTCAATGTAATCTCAATGACTACTAGGATAAGATCCAGTCCTGCCACAAATTCAAGAATATCTTCTAGATCATCTCCAACATTACTCAATGACCTATCTTTCTTATCGAGATGGAACAAACCAGAATCTTTCAGTAACCAAGGGCCGTAGTAGAATTGCATCAATGTGAATGGCAGGATTACAGTGCTGATGAGCATTACTTGTCCACCAAATCCAACTAGCTCTATTCCTGACTGTACCATGTCAAACCCAATGATTGTCAACCCTATTCCCGTAACTAAAATCGAACCATATATTGACCTTCGTAGAACACGGCTCCAGCTTTGACTTGGGGGATCCGGACTGATAAAGTACTCTCCAATCCCCCTCTTGAAAAACTGATGTATCTTCAAAGGTAAGAATACAGCTTTTGGCTTTTTAATCACAATAATACAAATTATTCCTGCTAGGGCTGCTACTCCAAAGGATATAGCTGTTAGTTCAGCTGCATATCTAGCGATATCCTGAGCGCTGTATCCTATAGATATGTCAATCAGTTCTAGTACACCAAGCTGATCAAGGAAGACGAGTAGACCATAAGTTGAGGCAACCATCAATAAAGATGAAAACACAATTCCCATCAATAATTGTGTCTTGGGTATCGAACCCGCATCATCCATCATCTTTCGATAGTGCTCAGTTGTGTCTAACATCATTCGAATCACCCAACTATATGTAGCAAACAATAGTATCTCCTAAATAATAATTGATTGTGTGCGATACTCACACACAATTTTGATAGTGGGATTTAGCATAACAATGCTGATATAGTGCAAACTAAGATAGAAGAATTGTTGGTAGAGCTGACAAAAGAGATATCAGCTCCGCATATACTTTGACTGTAAAAGTCAGTACTCAAACGAAGTTGTGATTTACGATGGTGATCGGATACGACGTTGCTGAAGATGGAACTCTTTCTGAAGTGGAGCTTACAAAAGAGACATTGGATTCTACCAAAGTTGTCTGTGTTATAGATGATGAAACAAAAAGTATCTATCTTTGGAAAGGCAGTCAAGCTGGAATCAGGAGAAAGTTCATCGGAGCACGGGTAGCTACCAACCTTCGAACAGAATACGGATTTCACTTCAAGGTGAGGCCATTAGACGAAGGTGAAGAACCACCTACATTCTTTTCTGCTCTTAATGGGAGTACGGCCGCAACCAGAGTTTTGAAGCCTGGTGAAGCAGCTCCACCTCCAACACCTCCCCCCAGCAAGACGACACCAGCGAAAACAGAAGAAATTGAAACTACCACGAGGACTCCTGTGACTACGACCACGCCTCCTCCTACACCCCCTCCGACGAAAACAACCTCACCTCCTCCAACTCCTCCTCCCACAACTACAACCACAACTCGTCCTCCTGTTTCTGCACCGCCAATTGCATCTCAGGAGATCGACGAGATGATAAAGGAGCTCGAAACTGTTGACCCTCCTGATGGATATCAAAGGGAATTATTAATTGTCAATAATGTTCTTTACACCGTTGCAGAGCATAAAATTACAGTTTTCGGACAAGAGAAAGTTGAACGCAGATTCGAAAAGGTCAAGGATCCACCAGAAGGCACATTCATGGCTGAAGGATTCATACCAAGAGTCATTGTGAAAGACGGGCGCGTTCTTGGAATCGAATTATTGAAAGGCACACCTGACGCTATACTCAGTCCAATAAAAGCTGAGATGAAAGAGCGCCTTAGTGACCTTATTACTTTCTTCAAAAGTGAAGTTGATGAAGTTCCTGAGGATGATGGCAAAAAGGGTTCGAAAAAGAAGAGTAAACTTGTCGCTAAATAGTATAATCACATTTTATCTCACCTCTTTTCAGACTAAACAGATTTTTATTCATCAGTAGTCCAATCACCTTAGAGTGTGTATATCAAATGTCATCTCACCTTGACCCACAGAAAGAGAAAGAGCTCGTAGAATTACTTATGGGCTTAACTAACTATGCAGACCTCGATGCTATTGCAGTTGTAAGTAAGCAAGGAGTAAAATTAGCCTATTTTGCCACTGAAGAATCTGATGCGGACCCTGACCTGATGGCTGCGGTAAGTGCAGCATTACTTATGACTGGTGAGATGGCTGCATCGAAATTAGATCTTGAAGAGCTTTACGAAGTAGTAATACGAGGGAAGAATGGCTTTGTTGTTCTCTCACAAGCTGGTGAATTTCTTTTAATGGGTTCAGCAAAGGATCTCACATCAATGGGTCTTGCAGTTACACAGATGCGGCGGTACGCGCGTGAAGTTGGTGAATTATTAGGATAACTTGTTGTAAACAAAGTCCAAGTACCAAATCCCCTTCAAAACTCAAATATAGTGGATATTTTTCCACAAGGCATGAGGAAATCCTCTATGAAAATTGAAATAGCTCCTCGTGCAGCAAATCTGCGATACGCCATTCGAGATATTGTTGTTGCAGCTCAGAGATATGAGAAAGAAAAGGGAGAAGCACCACTTTATCTCAATATTGGGGATCCCATTAAGTACGATTGGAAAACTCCTGATTTTATGGTTGATGCCTATTGCGAAGCGTTGAGAGAAGGGATTAATGGGTATGCTCCGTCTCAAGGGTTAGAGGAGCTACGAATAGCAGCAGCTGAGAAGGAAAAGCGTGTCAACGGTATTGATATCGATCCTGATCGAATTATCGTGACGAGTGGAATTTCAGAGGCAATTCAATTTCTTGCAGGTGCCTTGGTCCTTGGAGATTCCGAGTTTCTTATTCCTGGTCCTTCGTATCCTCCCTATATCTCATTCATAAGTTATTTTGGAGCCAAACCCGTAACTTATCGAACGGTGGAAGAAAATGATTGGAATCCAGATGTTGATGATTTAAGGAGCAAGATAAATGAAAAAACCGCCTGTATCGTTGTAATAAATCCAAATAATCCCACAGGTTCTGTATATGAGTCAAAGACCTTATCGGAGATTGCTAACATCGCTGGTGAGTTCGGAATACCCCTTGTGTCAGATGAAATCTACGATCAACTTACGTTTGAAAAGAAACAGACTCCAATGGTAAAAGCAGCAAAGGATGTTCCCATCATTGGTTTTAATGGAGTCAGTAAGGTGTATGTTGCACCGGGTTGGCGTGTGGGTTATGTATACTTCCATGATGACAATGGAGAATTGGACCCTCTCTATGATGCGATGATTCGTCAGGCACGAATCAGAATATGTACTAATGCTCCAGCCCAGAAGGCAAGTGCAATAGCTCTCAATTGTGATGGAAACCACCTTGTAGAGATGAAGTCTCGCTTATTACAACGAAGAAATCTTATTGTTAACCGTCTCAATTCAATCGAATCAATAAGTACAACAACTCCTCAGGCTGCTTTCTATATTCTTCCCAAGATAGACCTTAATGGACGTTGGGAGGACGATAGTCAATTTGTGCTTGATGTTCTGAATGAAACAGGAGTTGTATTTGTACCTGGTTCAGGATTCGACCCAGTATATGGATCTGGTCATTTTAGGAGTGTATTCCTACCTCCACCTGAAATGATTTCCTTAGCTATGGATAGACTTGAACAGTTCATGGATCGTAGATGAATCAACTACTCATCTAAGCTCTGAATGATTTTCTTCAAAGCTTGCATTGCTCTGTATACTTCATCGGGTGTATCAGGTTTATCTCCCATTTTGAGAATTGCATTCTCTGATAGAGCTCTTATGTCCTGATGAACTCTTTTAATCGAATCAAGTACGCCATTTAATGATGTCCTGATTCTTGTTCTGGTCGCTGCTAAATCGGGGTCATCTGTTGAGGCAGCACTAGGTATCTGAGACTGAATTGAAGTGAGTGTTGTAGTTAAATCACTCATTCTGGAAGTGATTTCATTCAACTTTTCAGAGAAATCATCTACTCTTCTTTTCTTGATGTCCCACTCTTGCCAGAATTGAGGCGCTTCTGTCTTGATTTGTTCCTCTTCAGAATGGATCGTCTTTCGTATCCTATCTCGAATTTGAACAAGGGCACTCTCTACAGCTCTTTTCTTATCTTCTTCTCTCTTATTGCTGATACTCTCTATAAGACTATCATCACCAAGCATTGCATCTATCTCATCAATAATGTCATTTACTGTATTTATTCTAGCTTTGGCGAGTTCGATCTCTGAATTTTCCACTTCATTTCTTACAGAATCTAACGCTTTTGAAAGAACTGAAGCTACCTTCTCTAGTGGTTCGGATTCCAATTTGCTGTCAAGGATTGATGCAGTGAGGATTCCAACACGACCCTGAGTTACATCGATTGCCTGGAGAATCTTTGATGATTCTTTGGTGTCTCTCAATACAAGTGTTCCTGGTCCCGCTTGAAGTGAATACTCCGTTTTGAGTTTGTCAGTATATGATCCTCTTACCATAATAGAGAGTTCCATAATTTTCGGAATCTCTCCAGTTCTTGTGGATTTAGCTGTGATATCCATGTTTACGGATTTTCCCGGCGGTATCGTTGGGAATCTTTTTGATTTTTCCCCAGCAACGATTGTGAGATCTCCATCCAAGAACCACTCAGCTTTAAGATCCAGAGCATCGCCTTCTCCTGTATTATGAATAGTGACTATCATGGGTATTTGTTCACTAAACGTCATGTCAATGGGTATATCTAGCTGAGCTGAAATTTTTGGTGACTTCAATCTTCCGCGAAGAATTTCCCTAACCCTGTTTAGTCCTTTGTCAACATAAGGAATGAACTCATTAGCTCCAGAACTTGCGAGAGCTGCCTTCAATTCTGTCACTGTAGCATTTTCAGCCTCAGCAAACGCTGAGATATCAACCGATTGTATTGCTGATTCTAGCATCTGTGGAATTTGACTCAATCTCACCACAGCTGGAAATTTCAGCTTTGACGCATTTTCAGCTGAATAGGTTCGAGCTTTGTAAAATCCATCAGCTTCTCGACCGACCATTATAAACATCATACATGCTGCCATAGCGATTGCGGTGCCTTTTCTGACTTCACTATCCTCTCCCCACATTAGGTATTCTCCCGAAGATTTGAAGAGATCCTCAGCAGCTAGAGTATACGCATCGATTGCTTTTGGTGCTTTTCCCATATCGGAATAAACATCGCCTGCAGCACACATATTTAGAGCAGCATTCTTGTAACTTTTTGATGCTCTAAATTTGTCAGCAGCTATATTGAAAGCATCCGCAGCCTTTTCGTAAAGTTGCTCTGATTCCTGTAAGTTACCTTTTCTTTCAGCAACTTCAGCAGCTCTCAGATATTTCTTACCAGCTTCGGTGAAAGAATCTCTAAGAGACTCCTTCGTAGCAGCTTCTATTATCTGTCTGATTTCTTCATCTGACATCGGGACCTACTCCATATAATCTTGATTGGCTCCCCTTGGCTATCAGTTTTGCCTTCGGTCTTTGACATGAGCAATTCCAACTTGGAGCCACCATTTTTCAATAGACTTCACGCGGTGAGTGTTTGAGTCGGTCTGGAAGACCACCACCACCACCCATAATCTCCAGTTCGTACCCTTGACCAATTCTTCCCTTTCTAGAAGTCTGAAATCCAGATTTCTGAATTGATCTTGCGTTTCTTTCAGCGGCTCGTTTTTGAATCATACTCACACCACTTTGTACTGTGAGAATGAGTTTCTTCTGCGCATCATCCACCTTGAGAGTTATCTCACCAGATGGCTGACCTGCGCTCTCATGAAACTGGTTTTCCCGGTATTCGAGAAATGTCATTTTGTCTGAATCCCATCCATTTGTCGTTTCTGTACGATTTCTAACCCGGTCGCATATTAGGATTTGGCCGATGAAGTCAAATAGGATATTTAACAAAAGAAGATGAAATTGGTGGAAGCTCTGGACAGTAAGTCCAGAGACCACTTCGATTAAACTATTAGTCCGGAGGTGGAGGTGGTGGAGGTGTGTCCTCTTGTCTTGTATCAATTTTTGTTAGTACTGAATCACGTTTCTTCTTGGTAAAGAAGAAACCTGCTACGATGAGGAGCAGTCCGACAACTGCTAGACCAGCTCCGCCAAGTAGTCCATAACCACCAAGCAAATCCGTTCCTTGGCTAGCTAATAGTGCGATAACGGCACCGGCAATCAACACTAGTACTCCTAGGCACACTGGGCCCGACCGAGTGTATTCGCGCCATGTAAGATACGCCATTGTTAAAATTCTCCCAAATCGAGACAATTACTCGCTGTCTCGTCTTTACAAAGTAATCCTGATGGAGCGATTTAAGATTGTCGCCGATATCTCTTTGTTACAGTTTTAGTCTAAAAGTGACCCTGCATCCAATGCTAGAAGTGTTAACATTGATTTCAGCACCTATTCTTTCTTCTATCTTGGCAGCAAGTATTTCGTGAAATGTACACGGATATCCTGGTGGAAACCTCGATCCATCTGGATCCATTTCGCGGTATTTACGAAGTAACTCGCAAGTCCCAGTTTCTAATGTGACATTGTCTGTACCAGTCTTTGGCAACTGTCCCTCTTCAGAACATCCCAATATCATCTCTGAAAATTTTAAAACTGGATTTGCAGGGTCCTCTGAGCGTCCCCATTGATAGACAAGTTCTTCCGCAGCTTGTGTAAACATTTGTTCGAGATGACCTTCCGGAAGAGCGGCACCATACGCAGCAATTCTTGCGATTAATCCTGCCTGTGAATCCATTGCACTTTTCCAGGCTTGCTTTGGAGTTACTGTTTTAAAATCTGGTAATTCACCGATTCGAGTATCTGCTGATGATTCTGATTCTGGGATTATAGTACTTGCTGTGTCTACTACAGGAATTCCTGATTCTTGGATAGTATGTGATATGATTTCACCATCATCATCTGTTCTCACTAAATCGTTTAATTCATAATTTGGACATACTCCTGAAGTTTGGTATTTTCGTGCATATTGCATCATTCTTCCAGCACACTGGGCAACTGCGTGTCTGCTTAATCCTTCAACTCGAATATGTCCATAAACAACTCCAACTAAGCTCTCTAGCTCTAATTGAAGGGTAGTTTTTTCAGCTATTATCTTCTTCCCCCGGAGTACTCTAACCGCCCATTTTTCATCCATAACGCCAGCTTGTGCACCATAACTTGTGTTTGTAATTCCAATGATTGGTGAAACAGGATAGAAATCGCTCATGGTATAGACTACCTCATCTTGAACGTAGAAAAGAAGACGGTGGTTCCTCAAAAGAATATTGTTCATGTATTCTATCTTATTATTCGTCTAGTTTTACTCTCAATGTGATAATAGAATGTGAATGATCATAGAATGGGGATGCTTCCATGGGTTTCTAAGCATGGCTAGAAGTCCCCACCTTTATAGGCATATTCCTAACCCAGTGGGGATAGAATGTTATGGACGCCTTCTAAACATATCCTGGAGGAAGTTGCCTTTCACCACTAGGTTGTCTACGAAGGACGCGATCCGCTATTACCTCAAAGCCCTTCTCAATTTCAGGTGAAATGCTTGGCCTAACCTCAGTCATCGCTTTTTCGAAATGCTCCATTTTCACTGGTTTGGATTTCCAATCGTCTCTTATCGCTGCCATTGCTGCCTCTCTACATATTCCTTCAATGTCAGCTCCCGAGTATCCCTCTGACTTATCTGCAAGATTTTCCAAGTTTACACTCTTATCCATTGGCATATCTTTCGTGTGTACTTTGAAGATTTCTAACCGAGCATCTCTATCAGGTGGTGGTACAAACACGACTGCATCAAATCGACCTGGACGAAGTACTGCTGGGTCTAGCATGTCAGCCCTATTTGTAGCTCCAATCACGAGTACACCCTGTAATGCTTGCATCCCATCAATCTCAGCGAGAAATTGATTGACAATTCTCTGAGTCACACCTGTATCATCCCGGAGGCCACGTGCACTCATTATCGCGTCAATCTCATCAAAGAATAATACACATGGTGCAGTCTGCCTTGCTTTCTTGAATATTTCACGGATTGCTTTCTCAGATTCTCCTACATACTTGTTGAAAATCTCGGGACCCCTGACAGAAATGAAATTCGCTTCACTCTCTGTCGCAACTGCTTTTGCTAAGAGGGTCTTTCCTGTCCCTGGTGGTCCGAATAGGAGAACACCTTTTGGTGCTCTAATCCCCATTTCTTGAAAGACTTCAGGATGTCTTAACGGTGCTTCAACAGCTTCTTGAAGTTGAGATTTGACCTTCTCTAGTCCACCAACATCATCCCATCTTACATTTGGTTTTTCAACCATGACTTCTCTCAATGCAGATGGGCTGATCTCCGAAAGGGCGGCATCGAAGTCGTTTTGAGTTACATAGAGATTCTGCAAAACATCTGTGGGGATATCCCCTGTATCGGGGTCCACATGCGGTAAGGCTCGTGCTAGAGCATGCATTGCTGCCTCACGAGCTAACGCTGCTAGGTCTGCCCCTACAAAACCATGACTAACCGAGGCCAGTTTCTCAATATCCACTCCTTCTTCAAGTGGCATAGCTCTAGTATGTATCTGGAGAATTTCCAGACGTCCTTTTTTATCTGGTACTCCAATCTCAATTTCACGATCAAATCGACCTGGTCGTCTCAGGGCTTCATCCACATCATCTGGCCGATTTGTTGCACCAATCACTATTACCTGACCCCGCCCTTCAAGACCATCCATAAGGGCAAGGAGTTGAGCAACAACTCGTCTTTCAACTTCACCTGTTACATCAGCTCGTTTCGGTGCAATACTATCCAACTCGTCAATGAAGATGATACTTGGTGAATTCTTCTCGGCTTCTTCAAATACCTCTCTTAGCTTTCCTTCAGACTCTCCATAAAATTTCGACATTATTTCTGGTCCATTTATGACCTTGAAGTTTGCACCTGATTCATTCGCAACTGCTTTTGCTATCAACGTCTTACCAGTTCCTGGTGGACCCATTAGAAGTACTCCTTTTGGTGGTGAAATACCAAGACGCTTGAAAAGGTTCGGAGATTTCATTGGTAATTCCACCATCTCCCGTATTTTTTGTAATTCCTTGGAGAGTCCTCCGATATCCTCATAGGTGATTTGTGGTATCGTCACATCCTCTGGCTTTGTTGGTTTTGTCAATACTTCCAAAACTGTTTCTGATCCTACCTTGACATGTTTGCCAGGAGTAACTTGTGTGACAACAAATTGTAGACCCTGCCCAATTGAGGTAATGATCATTAGGTCTCCACGTGTGATTGGTCTATTCATTATCTGCTGTTTGACATAGTTTTCAAATCCTGGTTGAAATCTTACTGGTTGACTAGGCGCAATGACAACACGTGTTGCCTCAATTACATTAATTGGACGAATCTCGACACTTTCTCCTAGTCTAACCCCTGCATTATTGCGAATGAGACCATCCATTCTAACCATGTCAAGTACTTCGTCTTCTTTCAGGCTTGGCCAACAAACTGCAACAGTTTCCTTTGTCCCCTTCAGCAGCACGTGATCCCCTGATCTAACACCAAGTTGATTACGAACTTCCGTATTTAATCTGATAATACCTCTGCCTTGGTCCTTTGGCATTGCTGCTGCTACTTTTAATTTCATTATTTCTTCAGTCACTAGAATCTACCCCACTACAGCATGGGCACATACCATTCCTCTGTTGATGGCATCGCTCCTCTTTTCAATGTCACTTCAAGAACTCCATTTTTCAATGAAACAAAGGAGTTTTCTGGATCCGCATTAAATGGAATATCATCCACCAATGTTATGCTCTTACCCCTCCAAATCTCTATTGCAACATTCATCCCTTTTACTCGTACAATAGGTGCAACAATGTCTTCAACTCTATCTACCAGAAGGAGTATACTATCATCAAATTCAATTTTCTCAATCCCTGACTCATCTACTCTTGGTGCTTGATCTTTCTGTTGCATCTGATTCACTCTGAGCTCGAATCCTTCGTTTCCATTTGGCATAGCACTGCTACCAAAGAATTGCTCAATCATTTTACGGAATATGTTTTGGAAATCATCATCTATCATGAACTTATCCTCCTAGTAGTGGAAGCCCCGGGCAGCAGTTGCTGCCCTAGAGTCACCAAAGGGGCTTCTTCTGCAAGTGTGTGTTAGTGCCCCAAAATTTATCTAGGGACCACATAGGCACATAGATACTAGGGACCATTATGCATATAAGCTTTGTGAAGTAACATTATCTGAATGTGAAGATAGGTCACAAGGAATATGTTCTTATTGCTTAAAACAGCAGCACTCCATGAGCTGGTAGTAAATGGTAAGCTGTTCTTTATGTGGCAAGGAAGAACTCCTATACAAATGTCATTATTGCGGGTCAGGATTCTGTTCTGAACATCGCTTACCAGAGAGCCACGGATGTCCAGGAATACTTCGTGCACAAGACGATGCAAGGACAAAACTTGCTGATTCATTCTCAGGATACTATGATTATGATGATGAGGAAACACCTACATTTGTGACTGCATCAACTCCACAAAAAAAGCGGAGGAAACGCAAAAGATTCTCAGAAAGCGAAAAACGAGACCTATTGATTGCTTCAATTCTTGTTTGTCTTGTAGCCTTTTCTATGCTGGGTTCTGGAGCCTCAATTGGCATCATTGCAGCTTTTGGTAATCTTCCTATTTACATTCAATATGGAACTATTTGGTTTCTCTTTGCTTTGATTCTGCTGTTTCTTGGTTCATTTATGATTCATGAGATGGCACATAAATTCACAGCACAGCATTATGGAATGTGGAGTGAATTTAGGATGACTACAGCAGGATATTATCTATCCGCGGTAGCTATACTATTCTCAGTACCAATATTTGGCACAGGAATTGTCTACGCGACTGGTGCAAGGAGTGCTGATGACAATGCGAAGGTGAACATCGCAGGGCCACTTAGTAATCTAATCTTTGGATCAATACTTGCGGCCTTGTCTATCTTTATTCCCTTAACTTATGGTGGACCCATACCCTATACTAACGTTAACCTTTGGTTAATTATGAATCTGCTTCATTTTGGTATAATACTCAATGCAATGTTGGGTCTTTTCAATATGCTACCTTTCCAACCATTTGATGGTGGTACCGTCTTTGGATGGGACCGGCGTGTCTGGTTAATCCTAACCGTAGCACTTGCTATGACTGCTATTTTTGGATATTTGTTCATGCGTCCGTTCCTCTTCCTCTAGGTGTTGCACATGTAACACCACGATTCAAAGCAATACATGCACAACACCTCTTGAGGAATAGTCAGATTGCTGTCCGCAACAGGAAATACACCTGAGATTGTAGAGTTATCGGTATCATCTTGGTTCTATCGGAATCGTGCAATTGCCGGTTTTGAGAATCCTGCTAGATCTCTTTATGTTTCAATCAGGGAACTCCTTGAAAATAGTCTTGATGCCTGTGAGACAATCAATGTTCTACCAGGAATTCGTGTTGTTCTAACAAATAAGGACGAAACCACAAGTGAGGACCTTTTTTCTGCTGACCCCCAAGTTCTAAATCTGACCGTTCGCGATAATGGACCTGGAATACAAAAAGAAAATGTTCCAAGACTGTTAGGTAAAATGCTTACAGGAACGAAATTTCAATATAAACAAAGTAGGGGTACCTTTGGCTTGGGGGGCTCTCTAGCGTTACTATATGGTCAAGTTACGACGCAGCAACCTATTCGGATTAAAACCGGTTTGATTGATTCTGATTATTATACAATTCTACAAATGCGTCTTGATATAGAAAAGAATACACCTATCATTATCGATGAATCACAAACACCGAAGCCCATTTCAGAACATGGAACAAGTATTTCCTATTCACTAAAAGGGGATTGGTTGAGGAGCAAGAAGCGCATAATTAGCTACTTTGATCAAACAAGTGTTATGGTGCCTTATTCCTCTTTGCGTTTCGAAACTCCTGACGGTGAAGTATTTGCATATCCTCGAGTTTCGGTTAATATGCCTCCTGCACCTAAAGAGATGCTTCCCCACCCGCGGGGAATAGATGTAGAAATGTTGAAACAAATGGTTGTTGAAACTAAAACTAGAACCCTACTCTCATTTTTAACATCATCATTTCAACAGATTGGAAAGAAAACAGCAACTGACTTTCTGATTGAGACCCAGCTTGACGCAAAGAAGAATCCTTCGAATCTCAACCTCGATGATTTTCTAAGAATGATGGATGCATTTGAAACATTTCCAAAATTCAGAGCTCCTTCCGCTGATTCGTTAGCGCCTGCTGATGAAGAATTACTTACTGCTGGATTGTCACGTTTAAACCCTGAATTTATAGTAGCACGACAACGAGATCCCAACGTATATTCAGGCCATCCGTTCATAATCGAGGTTGGCATTGGATACGGAGGCGCCCTCTCTTCAGGTTTATCACTCCTTCGTTTTGCGAATCGGATTCCCCTCCTTTACGACGAAAGTTCTGATGTATCTAACCGAATTATTAGAAATTTGAATCTGAAGAAATATGGATTGAAACAAGATGATCCATTGGTATTTCTCGTCCATATGTGTTCAACAAAAGTGCCCTACAAAACTGTTGGTAAGGAGTATATCGCTGATGTTGATGTTGTACGAAAGGAAATCAGTCTGGGTTTAATGGATTGTCTGAGACGATTAGGTGAACTGGTGCGAAAGAAACACAAAGCTACAAGAAAAATGCGAAGAGAGAATCGTCTCACTAATTATTATTCATTCATCGCAAATACTTTGGAATCAAGTTCCAAATCCTCTGTTTCACTGGCTAAATTATTCTCTTCATTGGAGGTGAATAAAAATGAGTGATACACTTCAGAAGAGAGAACAAGTGATTAATCTTATTGACCATGTCTTCGACGTTATATCAGAAACAATTGAGGACGGATTCTATCCTGAAATTGGTTACTACTCTTCCTCCAAGAGAAATGTGATGTATAGACCAGGTGCCGGATATATTCCCGTTGACGAACGACCTTCTTTCATTGATGGGAGAAAGGTGGAAAGTGCAAAGACTCTTGCAGGGGTCGTCTATGGTCTAGCTAGATTCAAAGAGCATCTAGAGCAGAATATGTCAATGAGCCTACGAGACTTCTATTATATGCACAAGGTCAAGCATGTTCAAGATATTCTAAAAATATCGGATCAG
Source organism: uncultured archaeon (assembly GCA_964458565.1). Taxonomy (GTDB): domain Archaea; phylum Asgardarchaeota; class Thorarchaeia; order Thorarchaeales; family Thorarchaeaceae; genus CAYWJO01. The sequence continues at coordinate 36,410 of CAYWJO010000030.1, forward strand.
AATGAAACAAACCGATTGATCAATCTATGTGAAAGAATCCTCCGTTTAGAAGGATCATCAGTTTCTCGAGAAGAATTCGGAGTTGTGAGTTCTCCTAAGGGAACATTTTATGGTGACATAACATTATCAGATCTTTCTGGCAAGAGTATCAACTGCGCAAATGCTGGAGAATATGGCTGGTTCATTTCATCACGACCATCTGATGTTAAGATCCATGATGCGAATATCAAAGCAGCAATATTCGTTGAAAAAGAGGCAATGGCACGTAACTTGATAGAACTTGAAATTCCTGAACGAATGAATGTTGGTATAGGATCTCTCTTCGGTCAACCAGGTCGAAATATGCGTGCTTGGATTCGAAGATTGGCAGATCTCAACATTCCGATTCTTGTACTTGTAGATATGAGTCCATGGTCTCTAAGAATCTTTTCAACTATCAAATCTAACTCTATTGAACTTTCAAATATCCGAGGATTAGCAACTCCTGAAGCTCATTTGATTGGTATAGCAACAGATGATTTCTGGAAGCAAAAGGGGTTTTTGAGTGATATCGAACATTCACTTGAGCCAATGTCTAAATCAGACATAAATTGCGCTCAGCAAAATAGGAAAATTCCTGCAATCTCAGAAGACTGCATTCTAAATTATGAGAATGAACGGATGCTAAAGAAACGAAAGAAGGGTGAACTTGAAGCCTTCAAATCCTTTGGACTTCCTCTCGTTGAGCTCCAGAATAAGTATTTGAATTACATCAGATCAAAATGCAATGAACTAGATGTGCGACTTTAATTCGCTCATATATTTATCTACAAACCTATAATAACATGAATGATTGTATTCTTGTCCGAGGCGAGTTGTTATGTCTGAAAAGAAAGAGAATATCATTTCTCAATTTGAGACAATGAAAGTAAGTATTTCTCAAGCATTTGATGATCTCGAGAAACTTGAGAAAGAAACTGAAGAACTAAGGACTGCGAGACGAGAGGCTGAAGAAAAGGCTTGGGCTTCCGAAGAAGAGGTAAAGAAGATAACTTCTGAACTTGAACAGATTAGAGGTGAAAAAGAAAATGCTCAATCCGAAATTACCACCTTGGAGGAGAAAGTCGAATCCTCAAATAATACGATCCAATCATTAGAAGCGGAATTAACCTCACTTAGGTCTAAGGCCGACGAAGTCGAATCTAGTAAGAACGAAGCTGTAGATGCCTTGAGGAAGGAACGTGATGAATTAAAAGCCGAAATGGATGAGATTACAAGTCGTCTTACACGCGTTTCTGAGCTATATCGAGAGGCATCAGATGAGAAAGAAAAACTTCAGGAGAAGGTAGATGTTAGTGATTTACTTTCAATCTATATCATGCTTCTCGAAACTGTATTCTATGGAAAACCTCATGCAAGAATTCTGTATATGTTGCATGATACCAAAGTTCCAATAAGTCGAAAGAACATCGCACAAAGCTCTGGTATTCAACCCGCAGTTGTACAGAAAGCAATCTTCGATCTAGTAAATGCTGATTTGGTGTCTTATAACGAAGACACTCAAGAAGCAAAGCTAATCAAGGAAATCCTTTGAATTGGTACAATTAAACAAGAAATTTAGGTGTGGCATTTGGCTCGAAGGGTCAACTATGGAAATGATTTACGAAGACATGTAAAGCGCTATCAACTTCAGACTAAGCTGAGCACGATATTTTCAATACTCGGCGAAGATGCTCAAAGTGTTGTAGATTGGGCGCACGAAGAAGGAAAACGCAGCTTAAAGGAACGAAAAGAGAAAACCACTCTCGGAGCTGAAATCTTTGACCTCCTGGCGAATGAAGCTGCGATACGTTTGGTCGTAATGAATCATCAAAGAGGTCGCATGATAACAAAGAGTGAGATTAGGAAAAAAACCGGTGTGAGGATGGAAATGCCTGTTTTATATCGCCAAGCAGGATTGAGACATCCTCAAGAAGCTCGAAATCTTAGACATAACATCTTCCATAATGCTTTTGAAAAATACATATTGAAACTGTTTCCAGATGTCGAAACACATGTGCCAGTAACTGGTGAAGGTTTGACACCTGATTTGATTGTTAATCATCAGAAACCTGATTGGACAATATCAGTAGAGTACAAAGGCTATCGATCAATCACTCTTCTAAGCGAATCAGAGATTCTGAAGGGAATGCGATATCAAGCTGAATGGGGAACTGCATGGTTGGTAACAACTACAACCAAGAGTGTCAGAAGCATATATGGGCCTAAACTTTCTGCTCAAGAAATAATTCAGAAGGGAATGGAGCGATTAGAACGCCTTTCTAAAAAGCCTAATTATACAAATGAGCAGAGAGAGAATAGAGGTATTGCCAGAAAAGGTATGAAACACCTTGAGAAGCAAAATGACTCGAAACTCAAATGTGATTTGATACAGGCTGAAGATTTGATTGAATCATGCAGGAAAGGTAAGCCTCTAAGTGGTCTAGCAATTACTACGGGATTTGAGTTTTGCGAGATGTTGAGGAATGAAGGATTCGTTGAAGAGGCTGATGATGTTCTGCGTATAATGAAAACTCCAACAAAAATGTTGACGAGTGACAAAGTCACTGCAATACGTCTTATTGAGTGATACAAACCTTCTACTCCCAATCTTTATTTGCGCATTCTGCTCTGTGATGATTGAAGAAATAATGATCTTTCGAGAGAGGCGATGATTTTGAACCATCAGACGGGCAATCAGATAGAATCTATGCTCAGAGGGATGTTAAAGGATTTGACAAACAATTCGCCGGTTTTGGGTGCCGCCATTTTCTCAATCGAAGGACTTCCTCTTGTAAGTCATTTTTATGGGGGAACTGAGGAAGTGGCAATTGCAGCAATGGTTGCGAGTATGTACTCAGCAGCTGAACAGAGTGTTCGAGAGTTAAAACAAGGAAATCTCAAGAATGTAATAGTCCAAGGTGAATTTGGAACTACCGTTGTTATTGCAATTCCTGATGGATACTTGCTATGTGTAACTGCATCGGAGAATGCGAAACTTGGGCTTGTTTTCAATGATGCAAAAAAAACTGCGCGAGAAACTGGACGCGTTATTCGTGAATTATTATGACTTCACAATCATTTCCCTTTGATCGTCATCCATGCTGGGCTCAGAATAGGCAGAATATAGTTGCCAGGATACATTTGCCTGTAGCACCTAAGTGCAACGTACGCTGTATATATTGCGATCCAACAATGAATACTTCTTGTCATATATCAAAACCCGGTCAATCCAGTAAAGTTATGTCTGTTAATGAAGCTGTTACACGTACTATTCAGTTAATGGATGATAACAGGAATATTGGCTTTGTTGGAATTTCTGGTCCTGGTGAACCACTGTACAATGATGCGACCTTTGAATCACTACGAATCATTCGTGAGCTTTTTCCTGAGATAGATTTCTGTCTAAGTACAAATGGTCTCTTGCTGGAAAGTACTCTATCTGAATTGCTTGAACTCAGAATCAGAACGATATCAGTTTCGATGAGTGCCATTTCTCCTATGACTTCTTGGTTGATATACAAGTGGA
>CAYWJO010000031.1:0-39628 GCA_964458565.1 uncultured archaeon
TGGGCCGGTAGATTAGCCCGGCAGATCGCATGGTTTGCATCCATGAGGCCGCGAGTTCAAATCTCGCCCGGTCCACCATTTTCTTATAAATCTGTGTCAGTGAATTAATATAAGAGTCCAATAAGATATTCTTAGAAAACGATGCAATGACTTGCGATTTTCAATACGGCGCAAATAGAATCCATTAATATATGAGAAACCCGAGTCAATCTAGAGTTCGCGTGAGGCGATTTGATGGTAGAACGTAATTTGATATCAACCGCTCTTAGATTCAATGAACGAATAAATGCCAGAGACCTCACTGGTCTTGGAGAATTGATGACTGAAGATCACGTATTCATTGACATTCCGGGGGAAGTCCTCGAAGGTCGTGAGAGAATGATATCCGGATGGTTTGAATTTTTCAAGAGTTATCCCGATTATCGCAATAACTTCACTCGAGTCGAACGTCATGACAACGTTGTGATTATGATAGGATTCTCTGAGTGCTCGCATGAACCATTAGATGGTCCTTCAATATGGACTGCAAAAATCAGATATGGTTTGGTCGCTGAATGGAGAGTCTATAAAGACAATGAGGAAACACGAAAGAAGCTTGGGATACTCTAAATTCATTCTCTATGCTTACTAGGAATCTTTCTTTCCAGTGAAGATTCAAGGGCTCTCATATTGATTCTCTTCACCAATATATGGACTATTGAATGCACGAACATGTCCAGAACAATTGTATGTTGCCTGGTATAAAATTTTCACACAACTTAATCGAACCACTTTCTTGCTCTTCTGTATTGTACAATTAAATCATGATTTGTTATGATAATCATTCACGTTTCTGTCCGTCTATATTGGTACTAATCGTATACTGTCTTAAAGTAATCCTTAAAGGGAGCCTTAATTGGCCTGAGCTTCAAAAATACACTACACTCTAGACTTTGCCTATGCAAAATCCAAGGACGAAGCACTAGATGTCACATGTGGTGAATTACAAAATGCAATTATTCGAGACATTCATTGGAATGGAGATCATTGAAGCCGCGATGATTCTTATTGTTATCGCCGCAGCCATTGCAAGTCTTGTTTATGCCTATTGGCTCAGAAGTGGTGTTCTTAAAGAGGACATGGGTACTGAGCAAATGAAGAAAGTGTGGTCTGGCATCAAGGAAGGAGCTAACTCCTATCTTGATCGTCAGCTCAAGACAATAATCCCTATCCTTTTCGTGTTGTCTATCCTACTATTCTTCACGGTCTACATAACAACTCCAGAGAGAGGAACAGAACGTCTATTTGCAGCTGATCCAGAGCTCGGCAAGATTCTTGTCGGTATTGGACGTGCAGTTGCTTTCATTGTAGGTGCAAGCTTCTCATTGGCGGTTGGTCAGTTAGGAATGCGTATAGCTGTGGATTCCAATATTAGAGTCGCACAAGCTACTCGTGTAGGTGAGAACAGGTATAATCGAGCTCTAACAATCTCATATCGTGGTGGAACATTCACTGGAATGCTCACCGACGGTTTGGGCCTTCTAGGTGGTACAATCATCTTCATCATATACGGGATTGCTGCTCCTGATGCACTTCTTGGATTTGGTCTTGGAGGTACTCTATTGGCTTTATTCATGCGTGTAGGTGGAGGTATCTACACAAAAGCTGCAGATGTTGGCGCAGATTTAGTAGGTAAAGTTGAACAAGGATTACCTGAAGACGATCCCAGAAATGCTGCTGTTATAGCTGACCTTGTTGGAGACAATGTAGGTGACTGCGCAGGAATGGCAGCTGATATCTTTGAATCCTATGAGGTTACAATAGTTTCCGCATTGATACTAGCAATTGTCATTATCCTTGATAGCACTTTACCTGGTCAGCTCCCTGGTATCTTCCCATTGGCTGTGATTGTATTTCCGCTATTTGTAAGGGCAATTGGAGTTATTTCTTCAATGATTGGTACCGTTATGGTTCCAGTATGGCCTAGAATACTGAAGAAATCAGCAGTTTATGCTGAGAAGGCGATGTTCCTTTCTTATGAAGCATCTAGTGTCTTTACAATCTGTATCACTTTTGTACTATCATGGTTATACATTGGCGATCTCCGTTTCGGAATATTGATTGCAGTTGGTGTCATGTTGGCTGTTTCATTCAATCCTATCACGAGCTACTTCACATCAATCAAAAAGCCTCCTGTCCAAGAGATTGTGAAATCAGCGGACACAGGGACAGCTACATTCATTCTGCAGGGATTAGTTGCTGGTTATGAATCAACAGTTGCTGCATTGATAGTAATTGTAACGTCATTTGGTATTGCAGCTTTCCTATTCATAGCACCTGTGGCAGCACTCTTTACTCCGCTTGTTAACACTGATGTTAACCCTCTCTGGGCACTCTATGGTATTGCTCTGATTGGTATTGGAATGCTCTCTCACACCGGTAATAATGTAGCTATGGACTCATATGGACCGATTAGCGATAATGCCGCTGGTATTGGAGAACTCTCTCCAGGAGATTTTGATGAAGAGGCTATGAAAACAATGGCTGAATTAGATGCAGTTGGAAACACAACAAAAGCTATCACAAAGGGAGTTGCTATTGCTTCAGCAGTGATTGCGGCTGTCAGTCTATTTGATAGCTATGTTGTCGTTGCTAAATTAGACCATCTTCTTCTAGACAATCCATTAGTATTCTCAGGGCTCCTCCTAGGTGCTGCTCTACCTTGGTTATTCTCCGCACTTAACATCAAAGCAGTCACACGTGCTGCTGGTGAGATGGTCAGAGAAGTGCGTCGTCAATTCAGGATACCCGGTATACTTGAAGGCACAAGGAAACCTGATTATGATAGAGCTGTGGAAATCTCTACAACTGCAGCACAGAAAGAACTAGTCGCTCTTGCAGCACTCACAGTTTCAGTCCCGCTCATGGTTGGGATTCTATTAGGTGAAGCTGCATTAGGTGGCTTCCTTGGAGGTATCATTGTTTCAGGACAACTCCTTGCAGTGTTTATGTCAAACGCAGGTGGTGCATGGGATAATGCCAAGAAATCCATTGAGGATGAACCAAGCGATATTGAGGCTAACACTGGTAAAGGATCTGAACGTCACAAATGTGGAGTAATTGGAGATACCATTGGTGACCCATTGAAGGACACTGCTGGTCCAGCTCTGAATCCAATGATCAAGGTAGTCAATCTGCTTGCCCTGATTGTTGCTCCGCTCCTTGTTACATATAAGCTCGGATCTGCTGATCCAATGATTAATGCGATTCTTCTCGGTGCACTGTTAATTCTGTTCCTAATGACATTATGGGCAATCAGAAAGAGTAACAGGCCAGCTGACTTTAGTGCCCCTCCTGAAGAACTACAAGTGTCGAATTAAATGTAATAGATGGTGGCGCTAGCCATCATCTCATCTCTCTTTTTTGATTTTAGCAGTTCAATGGAAACTAGGATTGGACTAGTTTACATACACTCATCTAAAGGAGAGCTATGAATGTTGTAACCTGTATTCTAGGAAACTATCGAATTTGACCTGATTAATCTCGTTCGGTTACAAAAAGCGTAGCTTCAAATACAAATGAAGAGATGGATAATTCACAATCTTTATGATTTACTCCGTGAAGAGGAAGAGAGGTAATCGCTGGGAGTAAAGTTTGAGGCGGATATGAGGGCCTACCAGAATCATAATATATAGTTGATTTTTGAATCAATATACTATGCTGAATCGCCGCATACTTACTCTTGGGTTCCTCTTATCACTAGGATTATTCATTACGTCTGTGAACGGGCATATCCCGGTTGTTCCGGATGGTGGAACAACATTGGAAACAGCAACAGAAATTGTAAATCCTGAGTATTCCTGGTTTTACTATACAACACTCGAATCTGGTGATGTTCATTATTATAAATTCGAAGCAACACAAGATGAACGTATCCGCTTTATGCTTAATCTACCAATTCCTGAGGGGGATAGAGGATTCAATCCTAGTCTGGTATTGATGGGTCCTGGAATTATCGATGGGGGTGTAATCCCCGGAAGTATCGAATTACCTGTTGGAGCTGGGATTCGTCTGTTTGAGCCTGAAGGACTCGAACCAGAATATGAGGGCTTTACACCAATGTCGCAATACAAGACTATTGATTTGAATATGAGTGCACCCCAAACTGGAACCTACTACATTGCAATATATGATGAAACATACAGTGGACGATATGCGTTAGTATCAGGTTATATCGAAGCATATAGTATCTTGGAGTGGATTTCTATTCCATTTATGGTAGTTACACTATTGCAATGGTCAGGACAGAATATACTTCTGATTCTTCTTCCCTCTCTGATACCATTGATTATTGGCCTTCCAATTCTTTACAAACGCGAATCATATGACATTACCACGAATAGCGTAGTTCCAATAATTGGGGGTCTCCTCTTCCTAGGATCTGGATTGTCAACTCTGGTGCAGATGGTGTACGCTCTTCTTCAAGCACCTGCAAATTGGACTGTTATTCTAACTCCTATTTTCGCCTCTTTGCCTTTCATATTGGGATTATCAGTCCTATACATAATTCGAGAGAATCGATGGATACAGAATCGTAGGAATGGCGTAAAGCTCATCATCGTTGGTATCCTTGCGCCTTTTGTTTGGGCTGGTTTCTTACTCGGACCGATTTTGGTGATTCTAGCAGGTTTGACACCATTTTGGGTTAAAATAGATGACTCGTAGTCCGACTGTATGCCAACCTTAATATGCACTGGTTAGAATCTTGTTATAATCTAGTAGATGAAATGAGATTCAGCATCTATCTTATACGAATGCTGTGAATAGGACCCGATATTTGTCCTGTTTTGATGTTCCATCTGTTGGGGAAATTGAACGAGGTGAAATAATAATATGACAAAATACACCAAACCCGACAAAGATACGTCTGATGAGTTCCAATATTTCAGATTCACTTGTGATGTGCAACCAAAGATGTATCTATATGATATATTCGACCACATTGAAAATTAGTCAATGTGTTATGTTTCAAACCCGCTCTGAGAATTGTATTCGGAGCGCGGATTGAACACTTTTTTTAGATGTCCTGAAAATGATGTCGGTGAAGATAAAATAGGTTGAATCTATTGTCTATGAAATTAGAGTTGAAATATCTAGGAGTCTCCCAATTTTCTCGACCTTCCGACAGAAATGCAATCGAAAGGTCATGAGGTAATCTTGTTGTTTAAAAGCCGTGACGCTGGAGTGACAGGTTTTATTCCTTCCATAACAGAAGATTATGTTGCCATGCGAAGGAGAAAAGACAATCGTCCTTGTGAATTTATCAAGATTGTGGAGATAGGGGGTATTTGGATTAAACGGTGGGCGCCGGATTCAGAAGATTGCATTCAACCGACTGCTACTTGATTAAATAGTGATACATATTTTGAGTCATTATACTGATTGGCACTCCACTTTTTAAACCGATTTCTGAATATTAGATATGCAAACACTACAATAACGAGAAATGAACCGGCTGATATCAGGATGCTAATCCAGAACCAGATATCTAGCAATTCTATTATATTTTCTGTGGTAGTTTCTGATGTTGTATTTGATGTAGTCGGTGTAATTGATTGATGCGGTGTGTGATATATTTCTTCTGCATTCCATAAAAGAGGAAAAGGTTCATTTTCCAGAAATTTTCTAATGAACACATCGTCGATGTAGCTTGTTCTTTCGGTTCCACCTACGTCATAGTTATTGTCCAAATCTGGATTGGCATAAGCCGAACTAGAATATCCCTTTCCCACAACAACGAGACTTGGCACTCCATCCCATGAACTTGGTCGGCTTAGTGGGGATAATTCATTCCAATTAATTCCGTCATACGAATAGTCTGCAGAAATTAGAGATTCACTCACCCTGATCCTGTAATGATACCACACTCCACCATACCCTGCGCCACCGCTCACGCTAGAAGAAACTCCCTCAATCATTATAGACGAGACAAATGTATTCTCAGAATGTGCCCATAGACCAATTCCCTGCCAGTTATATGGATCCCAATACACGTAGATACTATTTTTCCAACTTTGTGGTTCACCAACGTGGCTGTTTATTTTCCCTCTTATTACAAACTCTGAAACAGAAGAAATACTCCTCTCTATGTGACAATAGTAATTTTCAAACTGATGAACTCTTAGTGTAGAGGACTCAATGTCCAATGATCCAACTCCGTCTCCCTCATCTTCTATCCAACCGTTTCCTACCAATGTTGAATTTGGTCTATTGAAATCATCGAATATAGGAAACGTACTGAACCCATCATCAATAGTCGACACCATTTTGTTTCCATAGTAAATATAGATCAGTCGATTCTCTGAGAGATCATCAGCAACTTCCACCCAGACTCTAGCAACAACATTGACTTCAAGATATTCTATCCAATAATCCAGCAACGATACTCCATCATCATCAGTAAAGCGAATGTCACGAAAGTCAGGTTGGCATTTATTTTCCAGAAATACTCTATAACCCGAGTTTGTTCCTGCTAAGTGATGTACTGCTATTCGGATTTGATAATTCGTTCCTGCATTTTCAGAACCATTGACAATCAACGACCTTCTATAACTCCATCCACTTAGCCATGAATCTCCTTGACCCAAGATAATATCCTTTGAGATTTGAAGTTGATTGTCTAGTCTACTAGGAGAGTCAATAATGAACAATGATTGGCTAAGAATCAGGAAACAAACAATAGCAAAAAACCTGAGTTTCATGTTCTGCTCCCACCTAGTATCTGTATTAAAAGTCCACATATCAATAATTAGCTTTTCTTTTCTACTTGGTTCATTTTTTATGCTAGTTCTAATATATAGAGGGAGTGATATAGATGAACCTCGAACTTTTCGCCCTAGAACGAATTCAATCTGAGTGGGAAAATCTAGTTGATATCAATCTTACTGAGAGTGGCGTTGAGCCAATCTCCATTTCCGAATTGGTGACTGATGAAGAAAAGCTCAGAGAAATTCTGGGTACGCCACTTGGATACTCACAGACAAATGGTACTCCTCAGCTACGCGAGATCATCTCATCCATCTATGAAGGAGCAACAGCTGAGAACGTGCTTGTGACTAATGGATGTGCTGAAGCTAATTTTCTCACTATCTGGAATCTTCTTCTTGAGTCAGATAGCAGAAAAGAAATTGTTATGATGCAACCCAACTACAATCAGATTCTTGGTCTTACTAGGGCTCTCGGTGGAAAATTGAAACCATTTCATCTCCAAATTCAAGGTGGGGAATGGGTTCCCGATATTGAAGAGTTGAAAGAGGTTGTATCGAAGAATACACTCGCAGTGACAATCTGCAATCCAAACAATCCTACAGGAGCTACTTTTAGTACAGACTATCTCAAGGCAATCGGGGAGATCTCAGAAGATATAGGAGCATGGATATTATCAGATGAGATATATCAAGGCGCAGAACTAGAAGGACCTCCAACTCCAACCATGTTTAATTTATCAGAAAGAGTAATTGTGACCAACAGTCTATCAAAAGCATATGGCTTACCAGGATTGCGGCTGGGATGGATTGTTACTTCCGATAAGAAACAGATCGATGAACTCTGGGCGTATTCTGACTATACTACAATTGGTCCATCAAATGTTAGCGATATGCTTGCAACGATTGCCTTACAGTATGAGATGAGAGAGTGGCTATTGAAACGGGCGAGTCAGATTGTAAGTAGACACTGGGATTTGATGAAGAAATGGTTGGACGAACGTGCTGGAATCTTTGATTATGTAGCTCCGAAAGCGGCAAGTATCTGTTTTCCTAGATATGATTTACCAATCAGCTCTCTTGAATTAGTAAACCGGCTTTTACGTGAAAAGAGACTATTAATTGCACCTGGAGCATATTTCGGAGTGGAGAATCATTTGAGGATAGGTTTTGGATATGATGAAAACCATCTAGAAAAGGGTCTTGCATTGTTTGATGAGATGATTCAATTTCTATGTAAATAGATGTAATAAAATACCGGAGGATGAGGAAAAAATGGTACCTGAACAGCCATTATATCCGGGAGTGCATATAGAGGAAACGCCCGGTGGAGAAAGGGCTATCACTGGTGTATCGACTTCAATTACTGTTTTCATAGGACTAGCGTTTGTTGATAGACGGGATGATCCAACTGTTACCTTCAAACCAACACCAATTCTCTCATATTCAGAATATGAGGCTACATTCGGTCCACCCCATCCCAATTCTGAATTGGCAACAGCTGTCCGGTTGTTCTTTCTTAATGGTGGAGATAGATGCTATGTGGTTAATGTAGCTAATGATGTTGAGGAGATAGCAGCAGACAACATTGTCAATGTATACAAAAATGCTATTAAATCACTAGATTCTGTGGACATCTTCAATCTGATGGTAGTCACACGAATTTCAATAATGTCTGACATTGATTACCTTGAGATTATAGATGAAGGAAGTAAATATTGTAGAGATAGAAGGGCATTCTTATTGATAGATCCTTTGGATGAGTGGAATCTATGGTATGCACCGTTAGATGCTTCAAAGATAAATATTTCACATCTTCGAGAATCTGTTGTGAACGAATATACTGCGATCTACTTCCCAAGGTTACTTGTAAGAGAGTATGATATTGTCAGCGATAGTTATTTGTTGAAAAAAATCGGTCCTGCTGCAGCGGTTGCAGGTGTTTTTGCTAGAGTTGATTCTAAAAGTGGAGTATGGAAAGCCCCGGTTGGAACCAATGCTACAATATTTGGTTCAAATGGTGTCGACATTTACATCGCTGATAAACAGAACAGACTGCTTAATGATGAAGCAATAAATTGTATTCGGCTTTTCAATGTAGGTACAGTGTGTTGGGGCGTACGGACAATTGCTGGATTTGTTCCTGGAGAATGGAGATATATCCCCGTTCGGAGACTGGCTCTCTTCATTGAGGAGTCAGTGTATCGTGGTACTCAATGGGCTATGTTTGAGCCTAATGATGAACCAACTTGGGCTGCAGTGCGTACTAGTGTAAGATCTTTCATGATGGACCTCTTTAGAAAAGGAGTTTTCCAGGATGGAAGTCTAAATGAGGCATTCTTTGTCAAATGCGATGGAGAAACTACTACAGAACACTACCGTAGTCTAGGAATTATGAACATCATTGTTGGTTTCGCTCCTTTGAAGCCAGCTGAGTTTATTGTATGTGAGATACAGCAGTATTCAGAATTGTCATGAATCTATGAGAGTCAATCCGTTTATCCTTTGAAATTCTATGTTTACGTGATGCAAATTGAAGGGTATAGAGTGGGATACCATCCGAATTCTGAAAGATTATTGTTATTTTCTAATTCATGGAGTCTTCCGTAGAAGAGAGAAGGAAAAATCAAGATGAGTTGATAAAGGTTAATAACATAATAACCAAAGTGAATAATGATAACAATGCTACTCTCTGCAGTCGTTACTCGTGATGGCAAATTTTACGTTGCTCTTGCTCCGGATGTGGATATAGCAAGTCAAGGCGAATCCATCGAAGAAGCATTATCCAATTTAAAGGAAGCATTGGATTTGTATTTTGAGGACGAGGATGCAATAAGACCCGAAACGAGAGAAAGACCTATCATAACTGTGGTCGAGACATCATCTTGAAGGCACCTGTAGTATCAGGAACGGAGATTATAAAGTTCTTATCTAAACGGGGTTTCAAAATAGTAGGTAGAAAGGGGTCTCATATTCGGATGAAGAAGCAATCATCTCCCAGAAATCTCATTGTCATAATTCCAGATTATGCTGAAATAGCACAGGGAACTCTTCGTTCCATTCTTCGTCAAGCAGGAATTACTTTTGACGAGTTTGTAGAGCTTTGGTCAAAATGAGATGGGGCTTTACACAGAATCTTTTGAAGATTCCAGTCATCTCTGGGAACGAGATGATTATGTTCTCATTGAGCCTTTGGCATTACCAGTTTCCCTTTGCAACACTATCCTTTCTTGAGATATATCACTGCAATAATTACAACAACAACAACTCCAATTCCGACCACAATCAATGGAATAGTTAGATCCATACCTGGACTAGTAGGAGTTGTACTGGCAGCAGTTGTGGATGTATCAAATTCTATTGAATCATACACCTCGATGTTGTCGATTGCAGGTCCTGCTGGAGTGGAGAATCTGAAATATTCTGATGAAGTGATTGATTGATCCTGAGTAGCCATGCGATGAGTTCCATTGATCCAGATATTGAATTGACCCGATGAGTCTCTTGTTATATCAATATGATATCCACCTAGAACATCCTGATTGGTCTGGTATTGTGCCAATTGTTGACTATCTCCATCAGTGAATTTCTCTAGCTCAAAACCACGAAATCCCAAGTACAGTGTCATTTCTACTTTAAAGGCGTAGCCATCTGGAATACCATCCACAAAATCTGTATCCGCTGACATGAAGAAGACATAGAAATGGGTTAGACCAGGTTCAACTTCTGGTGAATCTATATCGAAGCTCCATGTTCCAGTTGCTACTGTACTTGCATGAGAAGCTAAATTCCATATCCATCCTCCTCCCTCACCTGTTGCTCGTAGTAGATCATCATCTACAGAGTAATCTCCATCAACCAACACTGAGGGGACAACCGTCATATTTATGCCAGTTACTGTCCAACCATCATGATTCCCATCATTGAAGTTGTCGGACCATACCATTGTTGCATCACATGTTGATGGTGAATAAAATAGAATCATCAACAAAATAAATATGACAAAGCTGTAAAATGGCTGTTTCTTCTGTGTGTCCATTCCTAATCACCTTCCTGCAAAATTACGAATTGTATGACACGGGACAGACTTTTAAATAAATCATTCGCTATTCTTCTTTATTATAAAATTGGATTATATTTCTAAAAAAATCTGGTCAATACTGATATAATTCAGAATTGTGAAGGTAGGACTCCAACTTTATGCTTACTCATTCAAATAACTCGCTGTTCGGATATATCATTATCAAAATAAGATGGGGCCTTCCGCAGAAGAGAAAGAGAAAGGTATTCGCGTGGTTATTCCCTGCATGGCCCGAAGTGGACCACACTGGAGGGGAGATATGAAGTTTGTCTTCTGCATTGGACCCCTATAGTAGTGATTTTTTATCATATATTAAGGTTTGAGTTAAGTGCATTTTCAAATTGAAAGTATCGACAAACATCTCACCAAAAATGAGTTATAACTCGCAACTAAGTAATCGCATTCTAAGGTATTCTCGTAACTGTTTTATGCAGCTATCAGCAAGAACATATGGATAATTAACAATAGTTATTCAAGTGAAAATAATGAACCGCACGCTAGACGGAAAGATTTACTCTACACAACTCGGAATATTCGGTAGTAACGATGTAATGTATGGATTTCTTGGAATTGAAACTAATGATCTCCGGCACATCACGTTCAAGGTTGATGCCTACACGTGGTACGAGACCCTTGAACTTGGTGATACTGTCATGATTGAATATGTGCAACTTGGTGAAACAAAAATTCTTGTCGCTCGAAAGATATCCTTGATAGAAAAAGAACAAATGAGAATCGACTCAATCTCCGAGCCTATTGAGACTCCTGCGTAATTAACTATCAAAATGTGTTTCTTGAAGGTTTGATAAAAAGAGAGTCTTCTAAGTGGCAGAATTGGATACTATCTACTTAGTATCCCCATTCTTGGCCAAGTCTCTGTCTGTACCAACGTCGCCCATGCTTTGACAGGGCATAGATGCCGCCAATCTCGGTGATGAGACCCATATTCACCATATTCTGAAGAACTTCATAGAGTTTATCGTCAGAGGCACCGGTCATATCACGGAGTTTGTTGAAATCAAGTCGTCCTTCCTGTGAAAGGTGCTGTGCAATCTGGAATTTTCCGACAGCTCTTGTTTCACTTCTCGTGACGATGTGTCCACAATTTGTACAGATGAGATCACCTTTGAGATCGTCCCGGGCAACTTCTTTAGCACCGCATATGGGACAGGTCGATTTTGAGAACCTAAGTGATCTACGTGACATCTCAATCATAATGAATTTGTCGTGATGTCTTGATAAAACTAGCGAAGGCGCACACAATTCATTCTTCATCATTTGATTCTGTCGAAGCAAGCTTTCTGAAAAATGATTCATAATCGATTTCAAAAGCAACTCGAGAACCGGGTCGTACTCTTTTCCCCTTCTTATCTATCTCAACATATCCTAAATCTGAGAGTTCCCGAAGGTCTTCTCTTATACCTCTTATCGATTTATTTCTGAATTCCTTTACTCTGGTGAACGGAATCCATTCACCCTCTTGATATGTTAATGTGATGACAACAAGCAATGTTGCAGCTAATCTATCAGGTAAGGGAGTTTCTTCTTCAGCAATTTCAATGGAACCAAGAGTGTCGAGATAAAACACATTGTTAACAGGATTGTGACGAATCATCAACCCCAATCGCTGGAGATGTTTGTGTAGTCCTGCTAAATGTCGTATGACGATATGATTGCCTGATCCGTCCGGAAGTCCTAACGCATCAAGGATATCCTCCATCCCTGCACCCATGGGATTTCCAGATCGTGTGATGAGTTTCATAATGATTGCATATTCATTTGATATGACCACTATTCCTTCCTCTCAACTGTGCGTTTCTTTGAATTGAAGATCAGATCTCCTTTTGATATTAGAATTACAATGTACAGGAATCTCTTGAGGAATTCCTCGAAATTATTGTCTGCTATCAGGTCTTCAATTGGAATTTCCTTGTTGGGTTGAATACCCTCCAAGAACAACTCAAGATCTCTGATATAGACTGAATCCTCTGATTCAAATTTAAAATCATCAGGAATTTCTGACATTAGTGGTGGTTCTTCTTCAGGTAATTCTTTTGTGATATTCTCTTTGAAGAGAAGCATTCGCTCGAGGGCCCTTTGAAGAGTTTTTGGTTCAAGGTGTGTAACTCTAATTGGTCGTTCGTAGCTAATGAGTTTTGCAAGCTCTCGTGCATTTAATTTTCGTAATTTCTTGACATAGTACTCAGGAGCCTGAAGAATCCGAGCGATTTCTTGAACCCTTGTAACTTTCGACTCAAGAAGCTCATTCAACACTTCATCTAAACCAAGCTTGGACTCAATATCTGCAACTATCTCCTGCAGGTCTTGGTAAGAGGATGATAGTTCGATGTCGATTGGATCGGTTTCTCCTGACTGAACTTCTTCAGCCATCTTAAGAACACGACGAGTGAGTTGTTCAGTTTCGTCCAATTTTATCTTCCTCCTCATCTCCAAACTTTGGACTCTCTATGATAACAGATGGTTCTACTCCTCCCGGAGAAACAACTCCAATCCTCTTATCTGCATGTTTTAGAAGATGCGTACTCTTTGCTGGTGTGAAAAGAATGAATTGGCTTCTTCTGGATGAATCATGTAGTAACCTGCTTACCATTTCAGTATTGGTAGCATCAAGAAATGTATCTATTTCATCCAATGCGTATACCGGTGCAGGATTAAACCTCTGAAGAGAGAGGATAAGTCCAATTGCTACGAGAGACCTTTCTCCACCTGAACCTGCACTCAGATTGCTGAATTCATCACCCCTAATCCTCGTCTTGAATTCAACACCATATTCATTATCTATTGTAGTAAGATTGAACCTTACCTGTCCAGCAAACTCAACTGTTGACAGGATTGTATTAACTTCAGACTCGACCCTTCCAAGTGTTTCATTCATTCCATCCTGATACTGTTTTCTGATTCCATCCAGCGTCCTGCTTGCTTCATCCAATTCTATGTCTAGTTCTGCAATCTTCTCTGAAAGTTGTGAAAGTCTCTGTTTCAATTTGTCTTCAGTTGTGGCTATAGATTCATCAACATCTCTATAGTCATCGAGAAGTGTTTGCACTCTGAGTAATTCTTCACGAACTTGTTCAAGCGACCTCACACTCGCTGGTTTTTCACTAATCTTTAGTGATTCCGAAAGAGCATTGAGTTCATGCTCTAGGTTTCCAAGTTGTCTACGGGCTTGCATTACAAATAGACGCTTATTTCTCACTGCAAGATTGATTTCAACCAATCGTTCACTGACTTCTCTCAATGAAGTACGAATGGATGCAATTTCATCTCTATAATTATTATAACCCTCTTCCATCTTGGATTTGCTTTCTTTCAGTTCCTCGATGCGCCGAAGTATTTGAGAGGCTGTATCCTTAGATTGACTCATCTCTTCATTTAATTCAGTAAGACGCGAGGCATAGACATCTATTGATTCCTGAACTTTTTCCAATTCGATTCGCCCAACGATTTGGTCCTTTTCAATGGTAAACAATCCCGATTCTGCCTTAGACAGATCTTGACCTAATCTTCTAAGTTTTCCTCTGATGGCAGTTTGTTGAGCAGCAAGTCTAGTTCGCTCTGGGGGTTGAGTTTGATCAAGTCCTTTGAGTCGTTCTTCAGCCTCGGTGAGATCTTTATCTAGCTGCTTCATTTCATCATCGACAGCAGCAATACGTTCTTCAATTTCTGGAATACTCTCTGTGAGTTTCTTACGCCGTTCCCAGGTACCACTCCAACGTGTTACCTGCCCAAGGACATCTGAGATACTCTCTCGTTCCTTTGAGAGCGACTCAAGTTTTGTCATAATATCTGTGATGTCCTTGCTTGCTTTTGATAGCTGCGTCTCAAGGGTAGATAGCTTTTCCTCAACGGGAGCTGTTGATATTATTCCCCGTGGTTCGTCAAGAGGATGACCGAGGATACGATTAGATTCAGGAATCATCACATGACCCTTGAGTGATACCGTCTTGTATTGATTTCGTAGAGCTAGTCTTTCGGCTGTACGGTTATCTTTCACTAGTATAAACTCGCCTACTGCTTGTCCGATAATCTGCCTCGTATCAGAATCAAGCCCTACAATATCCCAAAGCCATCCCTCAACTCCCTTACCTGCTGGTAGACTTGGTAATGATTTATGGGTCGAGTCCTCAGACAATAGAATTATTGTTGAAGGTGATTCAATCTTATTTCGAAGTCTGAGTAATAAC
Source organism: uncultured archaeon (assembly GCA_964458565.1). Lineage (GTDB taxonomy): Archaea > Asgardarchaeota > Thorarchaeia > Thorarchaeales > Thorarchaeaceae > CAYWJO01. Next base: position 15,030 of record CAYWJO010000031.1, read on the forward strand.
TGATAATCTGATTCATTTCTACATATAAAGGCAAAAGCCATTCCGCGTGGAAGAACTGCTTCAATCGCTGCTGAGAGTTCAGTAGACCCTGATACATAATCAATCACTGGTCCTAATACGTCCTTTAATTCATGTTCTTTCAATGCTTCTCTAAGTTCCTTGACTTGAGGAGGAATCCTCTTCGAACCCTCTGATAGACTTCCTCTGATTTCATCGATCTCTTTCTGTAATTGTGAAACTCGACTAGATTCTCGATATCTTGTTTCATTCAAACTTGCAATCTCACGTTCAATTTGTGATTTTCGAGTGACCAATTCCCTCTCATCAGTTTCTTCTAATGTGTCCCACATGCTGCCCCATTTTGTTTCAATGGCATGGAGTTCAGCTTCTTCTACTTGAAGTCGTTCTTTTAGACTACGTGAAAGAAGGTCTTTTCCTTGTAACTCAGTCTGTAGATTTCTATAAACTCCTCGAGCTTCAGCTCGTTGAGTATTCCACTCTGCGAATTCATTCAATTTCTGCTCTATCTCAAGTGCTTCTTCTTCCAAGCTCTCAATATCGCTCTGAGCTGTTCTTTGCTGTTCCATAAACTTCTCTTTTGATTCTGATAATCGTTCTAACTGAGTTTTATCATGTTGGAATTTATCCCTCTCTTTTTTTAGAACCGCCTCAAGTTCACGTTTCTCAAGGACTGTCTGTTTCTCGTCATCTTCAAGCTGTGAGAGTCTACGTTCCTCTTCGTCAATGTTCGCATCTATCCTTCCGATTTCCATTCGGGATGATTCTAGTTTCTTATCAATCTCCGAAATCTTCTCTTCATCGGTAGTTCTTCTCTCCTCAAGAGTACCTTGTTCTTCAAGCACTTCTCCTAAACCGGATTCGTTCTCATCGATATCCCTCTTAACTGCATTAACTTGATTTTCTAAATCTTCCAATCTTGCCCAATCTAGTTCGTCCTTCAATTCTTTTTGCTGTGCCTGAAGATCGCGTTTTCTGAGAAGACGTTTGATATCGTGTTGAAGTAGATCAATTTCCTTCTCAACAATTCTTGATTCAGAGGTGGTTTCCTGTAGTCTTCTACGGCTATCTGAAACCCGAACTTCTTCAATCCCTATTCTGTCTCGAAGAAGATGTAATCCTGTACCCTCCTCTACGAGACGTCTTACTTCTATAGGGTTCATATTTCTTAAGGCGTTAATTCTCTCCTGTGGCATGAAGACGAGAGTGTTATCGACTTCTAGAGAAAATGCATCAGTTATCGCTCTCAGTTCAGCAGCTTTCACACGCTTCCCATCAACGTAAGCTCGCGGTATTCCGTCCCGACTGATTTTCCTTAGAAACCTTCGATTCTGACCGTTTATTGAAACGCATACTTCGACCTCTGCTGCATTTGCACCATGACGGATAAAATCACTCCATTTAGAATATCTGTTCTCCCTCTGATTGGAACCAAGAGCAAATTTTAGTGCATGAAATATGGTTGTCTTTCCTGAACCATTAGGACCAAGTATAACTGTGAGACCTGGTGCGAACTCCACCTCTCCTTCAAAGAAGGAGAGAAAATTGTGAAGTCTGACCGATGCAATGTATACTTGGCTATCAACCAATCTGACATTCTCCTAGCTCTGTCTGCCTAGTACTCTTCTCAAACGATCTGATGCTCTCTTGGCTCTCAGTAGTCTAGTCAATCGCTCTTCTGAACTCCCTGTAAGTATGTAAGGATGTCTGCTTAAGAACTGCCTATTTTTCTCTGTTAGCGGCAAGTTTGAGTTCAGTGTTTCAATTACTCTTTGAGTTTCCTGATAGTCTTCTCCAACGGCCATCAAATAAAGCTGGTCCAGAAAATCGTCAGGATACTCTGCATCAATTTTCGTAATTCGCTGTGAATCATCTTGTTTAGAGAGCGCAATATAGGATTGAAAAGAATTCTCACTACCTACTGGAAGTACTCTACTCTCCTCAATCACCTTTTCAAGTTGATCTCGAGTCATTTGAGTAGTTTCCTCACTGGAATAAAACAATAAATTCACTGCGAGTCTCTTAATATCTGAAAAACTCCATTCTCCGGTTAACTCCGCTATTGTTGCGGGATCCATATCACTTCTGTCTTGAAGAACCTGCTCAAGTACTCGAATTCTATCTTCTAAAGTTGAGCCCACTAATTGGTAGGTTCTTTCCATTTGACTGACTACTTCTCGATCTATCTTTTCTGGTGATGTGGTTGATGCAACGATGATTACCTCATCTGTAGCCCATCCAACATTACGGATCTCTTCCTCGATAATTCGGGATTCAAAAGATCCGGATTGAGTGAGTGAATCGAAATTAGGTAAATAAAGTACACTCGGCGCATTTCGCTTTGCGAATTCAATAGCCTCAATCAGTTGTTCAGCAAATATCTCTCTTTTGATGTTCTTCATTCTAATTCGAATAAGATTCAGTGGAATTTCCCTAACTAGATAGTATACAAAACTTTCAAAGTCACACCCAGGTGGTCCGATGAGCAAGGTTCGCCCACTTAATCCAGCACCAGCCTGCTCAAGCTTTGGTTTTAGTGCATCAAGTCTAGATAGTATTGTATGAAGTTCTCTAGCATACTTCTCAACTGATTCTTGACTTAGATACCTCTCAGGAAGGTCCTCGGGACCGAGTATATCTACAAGTTCGGATATTCTATTGTCTGTGCCCACGTGCAATCCCGCCGTATGAATCTCGGCCACCGAGACACGAACGCATATTACATCTTCGGAGTTAGCATATAATCGCGCCCTTTACATTCCAATACACAATTATTAAGACAGATTGTCAACAGGATTCAGACTCCCATGAGTGCATCAAGTGAAAAGCTACGAGAAAAGGTCATTGAAGTAATGACAACGGTAGAAAGTAGAGGATTATTTGTTCATTCTACTGACCTTCTAGTAAAATACAACGAAGGTGCTACATCAAAGAGAGCCAAGACAGCACGATTACCACTAATAGTAGGATCTTGTATTTTGAACGCGCTTGTTCCACGGTCTGCTATGTTACTTGTAGGGGGGCATGGTGGAGGGAAGACTACACTCTGTAAACTATTGGGTAGAATGATGACCGGTGTTGGACTTGATGAGATAGAAGAAGGTATACTCCGTGGTCATCCGCAACTGACCGAAGAGAAAATGATTGCCACGCTTCGACCTGGTCCTTTGATGAAGGAGGGAATTGAAGTTGTTGTCTGGAGGAAATTCGTTACCGGTTTCTGGAAGATAATAGATGAGGTGAATCGATTAACACCTCATGCACAGAATATCTTACTCTCGATGCTGGCCGAAGGTGAGTTGAAGTATTATGATGAGATAAAAAGGTGCGAAGAGTTCTGTCTATTCGCCACAATGAATCCTACTGATTCAGGAACATTTGATATGGCTCCTCCCTTCTTGGACCGTTTTGGAATAGCAGTTCCAATCACCATGCCTTCTGTTGATGACTTGGAGCTTATTCTAGCATCTCGCGATGAGAAGTTATTTGGATATGATGAACTTTGGCAAGTCCCTTCGTTACTTGACGAGGAAGAGCTTCTTACAATCTGGAATCTTGCTGATAAGGTTCCTGTTACCTCGAATGCATCTGAGTTTATGCGTGCACTCATCAGAGAATTTGGTGCTTGTATCCGTGTTGACAAAAGTCAATCAAGTGGGTTAAATCCAAATACTGGACTTTGCGATAATTGTCACTTCAACACAGCTAAGAGCCTGTGCAATAAAATCATAACACCGATTAGCGTTCGAGCTGCAAAAGACCTCAATCGTTTTTGCAAAGCTACTGCTTGGCTCATTGGAGCTTCGGAAGTAAGTGTTGAGATAGTCAAGTCTATTGCACCTTTGGTCTTCTGGCATCGTGCTGAGTATGTTAGAGATGAGTTGGAACGATCTCCATATTATGGGAACAAATACGAATACACATGTCATCTGGTTGAACAATCATCTGCTCATTTCGCTCAGAGAGAACCTGCTGTTAAGATAATGGAGGAGCTTCGTTCCGGTAGGGCACCCAAAGGAGCTATGGATGAGCTTCGGGAGATTGCAAAGAGCGACCTCATTGTTAACATAGATTATCTGAGATTTGCAAAAGAACTCCAACGTTCTGGATACAGCAAAATGGTTAAGAGTATTGAGCAAGCAATTGAGAAGGAAGATGCAAAATCCCTCTCAGAAACTCGCGATTCTCTTCTGCATGACCCGGAGTTTCCAAATCGTAATGTGCTTCTAAAACGTGTCACAGAAACGCTTCATCGCCTTACACTGTCTCAATTTGAATTGACTTTTGAACAATGGCAAGACCTCTGGACCATAATCAGCATGAGCTTTCCGAAACTCACCTCTCTACTAAAAGAAACACTGAATCCTCCCAAACGAAAAATCGTCCGTTCTGAGGACTTGACACTTGTTGTCTACACAACTGGTTCTTCTCCCACATCTCCTGTCTTTCTTGAAGTATCTGGAGGCGAAGCCGCCCTACAAATGAAAGATGAGATAACTAAGCAAATTGGGTGAAATTATGATTCGTAGTGATAGTGAAACAGCCCGATCTGCAAGCCTCGCATCAGTTGCTCAAAGAGCATGGGCTCAAGCACTAGGTGATTTCTACCATCCGCCGCTCCCAGAAGTTATAATTGAGCATGACGATAAAAAGTGCAGCTACTTCTATATTGACGCAACAACTTGGACTGTTCATCTGAACACAGTAGGAGTGCCCTTTCAGTTTGATATGAACGAGGCTGAGTCGTATTTGCGTTCAATATGTCACCATGAGCTCAATCATTATTTGAGATGCCCATATGATGGTGTCACAAACGGAATGATGTTTGCAGCTGCACGAAGACATGTGAATGATGCGACCGCCATGTTCACCTGCAATCTCTTTGCAGACCTGGTTATTGATTCAGCTCTTCTGAAACGGTTTCCGTCTTTAACTTATGATAGAATCAATTCCTCGATTCAGGACTCAGCGACGCGTATGTCCAATCATAGCGAACTCTGGAATCTCATTATATCCTGCTATCATACTATGTGGGGTTTTCCATTGCCCTCTGGTGTGAGGATGAGTGATAACACACTTATTGCTGGTAAGGAGATTGTAAAAGTAACAATGAAATATATGAATCGAATGGATCAATGGAACACTGCTACTGCTAAAATTGCTAAGATCATTTCTGAGTGGGCTCCTACTGAGGATGAACCCCTTGCAGGATCTGGGGCGCCTGGCGATTCCGAATCCTCTGACTTAATCGGTGTGCCACTTGATGTGGACTCAATTATGGGGGACCCGATTGAACCAAGGAACAGCACTCGTGTCAGAAGATGTATAGAAAATAGTGTTGAAGAAAATCTCGAAGAATTCATTGAACGATTAGCTGACGAAGTTGAGAATCGGGGTGGTTCAATAGACGATTTAGAAGGGGTTCTCTACGTTGCTGGTATAGGAGATTCTAGGCGGAATTGGATTCGATTCTGGTATCGTGCCAAAGCAAAGAAAACAATTAGGATTGAAATATCCAGACCGAAGACTCAAGGTAGTTCACCTCTATCTCCTGATTTGTGGCGTTTAGGAGACCCAATTGAGGAACTCGATATCGTTCAATCTTTACAGGCTTTTCCAGTACTCGTTCCAAATATGTCAACACGAAAGTGGATACATCATGAATATCATGGACAAGAATCTGGTTCTAACGTTCCTGACCTATTGCTTGTTATTGATTCGAGTGGTTCGATGACATGGTCCATGAATCGAAAACAATTAACCGGATTGTATCACACCGCTCTTCTTAGTGCCTTTGCCGCGCTGGAACTTGCTCTAGTATCAGGTAGTCGCGTCGCTGCAATCAATTTTTCTGACGGTGTTCGAAAGAGTACTTGGTCTAGAGACCGTGCATCCGTGGAGCAAATTCTGACTGCTTATCAAGGAGGGGGAACTGTGATGCCGATGAAGTATATAGTCGAACTAGCTTACGAGGGAAAAGAGTCTATTCTTGTTCTGATGATAACTGATGCGGAGGTAGCAAACTGGGACAATATGATTGATGGGATTGCTCACATGGTTTCACGGAATCATCGCATTGTCTTATTCCATATTGGTTCTTCTGGACGAGATGTCATGACACGAGAATTAGAAAAAGCCGGAGCCATAGTTTATCCAATAATCAAGGAGATTGATCTCCAAGGATTAGTGGTTAGAGAGGCACGAAGAGCTTACATTCCTGAATGATTCCTCACCCAAACTTTTATCATTCACAGGAATCGGGCTACGATGAGCCTAGAACCCTTCTAACATGGGAGGATCCATAGAGAATGTATGAAATCATAGAAAAACGGGAGCTCAATGATATGACCAAGATGATGGTCATCAAGGCTCCTGATGTAGCTCGTGTATGTCTTCCGGGTCAATTCGTTATTATCCGTGTAAATGAAACTGGGGAACGAATACCTCTCACTGTCGCTGACTATGACAGGGAACATGGTACTGTGACAATTGTCTATCAAGAAGTCGGTAAGTCCACAAAATTACTCGGCAGTCTGAAACAAGGGGAAAGCATTCTTGATTTTGTTGGTCCGCTTGGTAGAGCCACTGAAACTGAGAATGTTGGTACGGTTTGTGTCATAGGTGGTGGGTGTGGTACGGCAATAGCATATCCTGTTGCCAGAGCCTATAAAGACGCAGGTAATAAGATCATCGCCATTAATGGTGCTAGAAGCATGTCTCTGCTTCTCTACAGAGACCAAATGGCGGAAATCAGTGACGAGTTCTATGAAACAACAGATGACGGTTCTTGTGGGGTTCATGGCTTTGTAACCACCGTTCTGGGTGATCTTATTCAACAGGGTCGCCAGATTGATCTAGTATTCGCTGTTGGCCCAGTTCCGATGATGAAGTTTGTTGCAAAGACCACTGAATCAGCAAAGATCCCGACAATTGTGTCTTTGAATAGTATTATGGTAGATGGCACAGGTATGTGCGGTGCATGTAGAGTAAATATTGGCGGACAGATGAAGTTCGCCTGTGTTGATGGTCCTGAATTCGATGGTCATAAAGTGGATTTCAATGAGTTGATGGGTCGCTTGAACGCTTATGTCGAGAAGGAGAAGATCTCAGTAGAGGCATGGGAAAAGGGAGGCCATTGAGCATGAGTGAAAAACCAAAACGAGAGCGAAAACCCCCAACAAAGAAGGTTCCAATTCCTGAACAAGATCCCAAGAAACGAGTGAAGAATTTCAATGAAGTTGCTCTTGGTTATACTGAAGAGCAAACATTGATGGAAGCCGAGAAATGCCTTCAGTGTCGTAATCCTAAGTGTATCAGTGGTTGTCCTGTTGAAGTTCCAATTAAGGAGTTCATCGAATTAATTCGTGAACGCGATTATATGGCTGCAGCTGCAAAGATCAAAGAAACAAACAGTCTGCCAGCTGTATGTGGTAGAGTATGTCCCCAAGAAACGCAATGTGAGGAGCCTTGTATTTATGGGATTCGAAATGAACCCATAGCCATTGGAAGATTGGAGCGTTTTGTAGCTGACTATGCTCGTGAAAGAGGTGAACCACTACCTGAACTGACACCGAAGAATGGTATGAAGGTCGCAGTTGTGGGTGCTGGACCTGCCGGTCTCACATGTGCTGGAGACCTGATTAAATTGGGATATGATGTCACAATCTTTGAAGCCTTTCACAAACCTGGCGGAGTGCTCATGTATGGAATACCCGAATTCCGACTTCCCAAGGATATTGTTGAAGCAGAAGTAGATTATCTCCGAAAGCTTGGTGTAGAACTTAGATTGAATTTTGTTGTTGGGAAAATACGTACAATTCTCGAGTTGATGGAACTAGATGGATACGGAGCTGTTTTCATAGGTTCAGGCGCTGGTGCACCTAATTTCATGAAAATCGAGGGAATGAATTTAATCGATGTTTTTTCAGCTAACGAATTCCTCACCCGTGTCAATTTGATGAAAGGATACCTTTTCCCAGAATATGATACTCCTGTGCGTATCGGTAACAATGTTGCCGTCATTGGTGGTGGTAACGTAGCTATGGATGCTGCAAGAACATCGCTTCGTCTTGGTGCAAAGAATGTCTACATTGTGTACAGACGGGCACGAGAACAGATGCCTGCACGAGCTGAGGAGGCACATCACGCTGAAGAAGAAGGTGTTCAATTCAGGCTCCTTCAGAACCCTGTTGAAGTCATCGGGGATGAAAAAGGGCATGTCATTGGGATGAAGTGTATTAAGATGGAATTAGGTGAACCAGACGATTCTGGTAGACGAAGACCTGTTCCGATCAAAGGTTCTGAGTTCATCTTGGATGTGGATAGTGTCATTGTAGCGATTGGTAATTCGCCAAATCCAATAATACCTCAGACTACTCCTGGTCTCGACGTTTCTCCTTGGGGAACGATTGTGATTGATGAAGATACTGGTATGTCTTCAGTTCCTGGTGTATTTGCAGGTGGGGATATTGTCACTGGTGCAGCGACTGTTATTAGTGCGATGGGTGCTGGTAAGAAGGCAGCTCGAGGTATCCACGAGTATCTTACAAAGAAGTGAATAACAGACTACCACCACATATGAATGAGATTAAACAAGGCAATACTAGAATCAATATAGTTCATATTTCATCAGCATTCATAAAGAACCGATGTTGCTTCTAGAGCGTGATATATCATGGATTCTCTACCCCTGACCACAGAAGAAATGCAAGTGCTAGAACTCAACGCTGAGTATCTAGGTGTTACTCATAGCATGCTTATGCAAAATGCTGGTAGAGAGGTTGCCAGAGTCATTTCACAGAATGAGATTGTCAAAGGAAAAGACATCACTATTCTTTGTGGACTGGGTGGTAATGGGGGGGATGGAATGGTGGCTGCTCGATACCTCCAAGAACTTGGGGCACAGCTGAGAGTTTTTCTAATTGGTTCAGTAAATGATATTTCAAATCCCGATACAATTGCAAACTGGGATATCTTGAATAATATTGTAGAGATTGAGAATTCTCAGTTAAAGAGCGAGTCACAGATTAAAGCAGAAAAATCAATCAAAACTGCTGATATTCTCATTGATGCAATGATGGGGTTTGGACTTAGAAGCAAGCTTAGAGATCCCCTATTGACCGCTGTTAAAGAATTCAATAAATCCACTGCCGTGAAATATGCGATTGATGTTCCCACCGGAATTGACTCAGACAATGGTAATATTTTGGGTGAAGCAGTGAAGGTAAAATCTACTATTGCATTGCACGCTCCGAAAGCTGGCTTGTCAAAAGCCTTGGATTTTTCTGGAGTAATTAAGGTAGTATCAATTGGAATTCCTGCAGAAGCTGGGAAAATCTGTGGACCTGGTGATTTATCCATATTTAATCGTCCTAGGGCCAAGGAAACGAGGAAGGGTGACTATGGGAAAATTCTCGTAATAGGTGGTAGTGAAACTTATTCAGGTGCTCCTGCTCTCACTGGTCTTGCAGCCCTTAAGACAGGAGCTGATTTGGTGTCCATTGCCGCACCCGAACCTGTGGTGTCAGCTATACGATCCTATAGTCCAAATCTCATGGTGACCTCAATTCGTGCCATGCATATAACACCAGAAAATCTGGAAGCTCTGATAGAACTTGTAAAGACACAAGATGTCATTGCTTTAGGTCCAGGACTTGGCATCGCTCCAGACACTAAGAAAGCAACAAAGACACTCTCAGAGCAAATCGTGGGGCTTGGTGTCAAGATGGTTATTGATGCTGATGGATTGAAGGGAATTGCTGGTACGGGAATCAAGTTGAACCCAAGTAAGTGCATTCTCACACCTCATTTCGGAGAAATCCAAATATTGTTAGGAGAGAAGAGCAAGAAAAGTGCAAGTCTTGACACTCGGATTGATCATGCATTAAGTGGTGCGAAGCTGTATAATTCGGTGATCCTACTAAAAGGAGCTGTTGATGTAGTAGCTCATCCTGATGGCAGATACAAACTGAATCGTACAGGTGTTCCTGCAATGAGTGTTGGAGGAACTGGTGATGTCCTGACTGGAATTGTAGCAGCCCTTTTAGCTCATGGAAAAGGGGCATTCAACTCTGCTGCTGCAGCAGCATTCATCTCAGGAAAAGCTGGTGAGCTTGCATTTGAGATTCTTGGCGATCATCTGATGGCAACAGACTGTATTGAACAGATTCCTGCAGCGATGAAGTGATGAATCATCTGATAACTGGCATATTCTCCAGCAACTCTCGAGCGAGTTTCTTGTTTTCTTGATTGATTGGTACCCAAATTATACCTACATCCGGTTGTCCATATAACAGAACAGAACCCTCTGGGGCTAACAAGACTGCTGGGAATCCCATAAGATCTTCTTCACCATCAACAATGATGAGTGTCTTCTCTTCCTTCGTGATAGCTGTTGAAATGGTCGACCATACCTCTGGATATAGAACAGCTGGGGGATTATACACGTGATATTCACACTTGCTCCTAAATGCGTACTCATACTTACCTCGCTTTGTTATACCATCGATTATTCTCACATCTGGTATAATTTTCTGACTCTCTAGTGTAGCACAAGTAACATCGCCAACTCCTATGATCATTCGAGGGTTTTCTTTGTGAATTCTTTCTGCTACTCTGATTTCAGGCGAACCATCTTTAGTATGAAATACTTCTCCCTTTGGAGTCTGAAGAGTAGATCGGTTATTTACTTCAAGCTGTCGTGGGGGTTCTGAAGTTCCTACAAGTACTCGTCCCTCTCTATCGAGTTCTCCCTTTCTCAAACGAGCGGAGGTCAGCTTATCACCGTCTTGTGCCATAACCGGTTTGAGATATTCTATATTGTCGTTATATCCTAAGCTTTTGCGTTTTGGAATAATCTGATTACTTATCTCATCACAGCAGGGTCCAATATACATCAGAATGTGCATACTCTCAGAAATGTCTAATAATTTTGAATATTTGTCGATGATTTCGATATGGATTTCCGTCATCTCCACGTCTTCAAGGTATTCTCTCAAACGTTGAGCTCTATGATATGCCGGTTGAATGATCTGGTTTAATTCAAGTTCTCCAACCAGTTCACCATCAGTTACAACCGCAACAGGATTCCTATGAGATGATAGTTTATCAAGGAGTAATCTGTGTCCTAGGTGAAGTCTATCAAACAGATTTAACGCGCGAGTAGTTAACATTATTGAAATCCTTGTGTTGAATCAGACTTAAAACCTTAATATCTGTCTTCTGAAATAGTAACATAACAATCACGGTATTGAGTAGTATCATGCGAATCTTGGCAGTAGCAGATGTACATAGCCCACGCTTTCTCCAGATCTTTGTTGATAGTATTTCAAAATTTGAGTCTCCTGACCTATTTCTAATGGCTGGAGATATGGTGAACAGGGGTTCTATCGATGAATTCCCTCGTGTGCTAGATATAATGGATGAAGCGCTCGGAAACAATTTTCCAATAGTCGCATGTTATGGAAATGATGAATACTCTGAGCTTAGAGATGATCTTGTATCTATAGCAAAGAATCGAGTTACCTTCCTAGATGAAATCTCAATTGTTGTTGAGATCTTAGGTAAGCGTATTGGTATTGTTGGTACACAGGGCTCTCTAGATCGACCAACAACATGGCAAAGAAGCAACTTGCCCAATATTCGTGAAGTATTTTCTAGACGAGCTCGACGTGCTTCAAATCTTCTTTCAAAGCTAAAAGGTAGTGTGGACTATCGAATTCTCCTAATGCATTATAGCCCATGCTTAGAAACATGTGAAGGTGAAGATTTTCGTTCATTTGCATGGTTAGGCAGTCGTAAATTCTACAAAGTAGTTGAGGAACAACAACCTGATCTTGTTATTCATGGACATGTCCACAATTCGTATGTTTACGAAGCGAAACTTGGCTCGTCATTAATCCAAAATGTGAGCCTTCCTGCAGTGAAAGACGTCACTGAACTCGTGCTTTGGGAATAGCGTTACTCGTGTCCAGTGACCTTCATCGTAGGTTCGAACTTGTATCCATATATGATGATTCCACCCGCACCCTGTTCCGAAATTTTACGGAAACATGCACGAACTCGCATTCCGATTTTAACATCTTCAGGATCAACATTCACGATTTGGGCTGTTAATCTAGCCCCTTCATCAAGTTCAACCTGCGCTACAACGTAAGGCATTTGTCGTTTAAATTCCTCAGGTGCCTGTCTTACTATCGCAAATGTATGAATTTTCCCTAAACCTTTGAATACATAATCGACCAGCTGACCTTTCCTTCGACATGTTGGGCAGACAGGTCTGGGGGGAAAATAGTACGTCTTACAGGTCTTGCATTGCTTCCCCTGAATATTGTAAATTGCTCTAATTCGACGCCAGACTGATGCTACTCCTCTTTCTGCCATCTTATATCACCTCCCAAGAATGTGAACTATCGAGGTGGCTCCTGTACCACCAATATTCACTGCCATTCCCTTTTCAGCACCATCAACTTGACGACCTTCTGCTTCGCTGCGTAGTTGAAGAACGAGTTCAACGATTTGAGCAACACCTGTTGCACCTATCGGATGGCCTCTGGCTTTTAAGCCCCCTGAAGTGTTTACTGGGAACTTGCCGCCTATTTCAGTAATACCCTCTTCGAGAGTTTTGCCACCTTGACCCTTTTTACAAATCCCGATATCTTCCATGATTGTAATCTCACTAATTGTAAAACTGTCATGTAGTTCAAAGACATCAATATCATTTATTGAAATTCCAGTTTCCTTTAGTGCTGATCGTGATGATGTAATAACAGAGTCCATCTTACATATATCCCGTCTATCATGGAGAGCTAGCTTATCGCTTGCTTGCTCAGATGAATTGATGTAGATCGGTGTGTCTGTGTATTCCTTAGCCTTTTCTGCTGAACACATAATCAATCCAGCTGCACCATCACTGACCGGTGATGAATGCAAGACTCGGATTGGATCTGCTATCATCCCTGAACTCATGACAACCTCCTTTGAGACAGCTCTTTGGAATTGCGCCCAGGGATTGTGAGCTGCGTTTGCATGATTTTTCACTGCAGGTAATGCAAGATGTTCCTCAGTGGTTCCATATTCCATCATGTGTCTTCGTGCAATGAATGCATAAAGAGCTGGAAATGTAGCACCAAACATACCTTCCCATTCCCAATCAGATGCTACTGAAATTGTGTTCATGGCTTCGGTTTGATTCACATCGCTCATTTTCTCACAACCGAGGACGAGCATTGTGTCATGTTCTCCTGATTTGATTGCCATATACGCATGACGAACAGCCGCTCCTCCACTTGCACATGCAGCTTCAACACTATATGCTGGAATATTTCCCAGACCTCCTCTGTCAGCTGCGAGTGCACCAAGATGTTCCTGTCCTGTAAATCTGCCTGCACTCATATTGCCTATTATGAGGGCATCAATATCTGCACCACGAACTCCAGAATCGAATATTGCAACCATACCAGCCTCAAGAGCGATATCAAGGAGGTTCTTGTCCCAAATCTCACCAAATTTACTCATTCCGACTCCTACAATGGCAACGTCTTTTTCACCCATCTAATCATCTCCTATCCTAGTGCCTTTATCTTTCGTCTATATTTGGCATAGACTGCATAGTCAACATACGTCTTTCTTTCGATATAATCGTCCACAGTTGGGACTTTCCCTCTGTGGTTTTCAATTTCATCTTCAACTGTAATAGAGAATGCATCACTACCTGCGCCAGATCCATATGAAACCATGAAAATTCGTGATCCTGGTTTTGCAATATCCAGAACTCGTGCAAGTCCCATCATAGAAGAGCCTGAGTAAGTATTCCCGATATATCTCACGACAAGACTATCCTCAAGCTTCTCTTTCGGAACTCCAAGTTGTTTTCCCATATTGACTGGAAACTTACCATTGGGCATGTGGAATACAAAATAATCGTAATCATCAACTGTTGTATTTGTCTTCTTGAACAGTAGTTTCGCTCCTTCACCTACATGTCTGAAATACGCAGGTTCACCTGTAAACCGAGCACCGTGACTTGGAAAATCCTCTCCTTCTCTACGCCAGAAGTCAGGTGTGTCAGTTGTGAATGAAGTTGTAGTTTCAATTGTAGCTACAGGATTTTCCTTACCAATGATGAAAGCAGCTCCTCCAGCTGCAGCTGAATATTCTAGAGCATCCCCAGGTCTTCCTTGTGCAGTATCAGCTCCAATTGCTAATCCTAGTTTTATCATGTTCGAATCTACAAGTCCCATGCATGCCTGAACTGCAGCAGTCCCGGCTTTACATGCAAACTCAAAATCTGCCGCTGTAATATTATATGAAGCTTCGATAGCCTCTAAAACAATTGTACCTGTTGGTTTCACAGCATATGGATGTGATTCTGAACCAACATAAATCGCTCCAATATCTAAAGGATTAATTCCACCGTGTTTAATTGCATTTCTGGCTGCTTCGACCGATATGGTCGCAACATCTTCATCTGGTCCTGGAAGTGATTTTTCAAAGACGCCCAAACCATTCGCAAGAGTTGGACCATCTTCACCCCAGACTTTAGCAATCTCTTCGGTTTTGATCCTATATCGTGGTATGTAGACTCCATAGCCTACTATTCCGACCATCTATTTTTCTCCTCCTTAGTTAGCAAACTGTCGAATTATAATACGTCATTATTAAACTTTCTAATTTGTAGTCTGTCTTAAGAAATTTACTGTGAGTTAGATGATCACGAACATCAGTCATCATGCGTTCATGACCACTTCGCATTTCTGTCCTAAATCGATTTCTTGGATTGCCCTATATAATAGCACCGAAAACAACTTCTATGGCTATATAATACATATAATGACTTTTTTAGCTCTAAAAGGTGCATCACAATTGATTGACTTTCAATGCTGCGAGAAGTCTATCTAGCGGCTCCCTTTCAAACGAGATATTCTCTTGTATTGTCCGAGTAACTGGATAACCAATCTCATGAGCCATCGTATCAAGTACAGACTGGATGAGTTCTAAACATACTTTACGACTTACGTCTGAAACCCCTTTGCAATGAGTTGCCATTGATTCAAACATTGCTCTTGATGTTCCAGAGCTATATTGCGTTGCTTTTTTGGGTCGCATTGCCAACTCGGTTGGGAGTCCAAGTTTCCTTGCTAACTGTCTGAATATTACTTTCCTTGGAATCTGTCTTGTTGAATCAATCTTGAATTTACTTGGAATGCTTAGTGAATACCGGACAAATTCTGGGTCGGTATAGGGAAAGAAGATACGCAATCCATGATAAGCCACAGCTCTTTCATCACGCTCAAGATTGTTGTCATGAGTTAGGGAAACCTCGTGTTTCAGCTGTTCTTCTAATGCTTTCTCTCCCTTTTCTTGAAACAGCTTGAGATGTTTCGCATAACCTGCAAACAACTCATCTGGTCCTTGCCCAGAAATCACCATTAGATAGTCCAACTCAGATGCAGTCTTAGCAGAAATGAAGAACGGCAGAGCTATTTCAATTTGCATTCGATCACTCGATTCAATAGCATAAATCAGCTCTGGAATTGTCTGCCAGATTAAATCCTCATTAATTGGTGTCACTATAAGTGGTAATCCTAGAAGTTTAGCTGAATTAATTACTACATCATCATCATGGGATTTCTCAGCAAAAGCAGAAAATAAGACGGTGTCTTCACAAAATCTACTTGTCAGCAGCGCAGCTAGTGAGCTATCTACACCTCCTGAAAAAAGAATTCCGCATTTTGAGATTCCTGCTATCCTCTTGAATGAATTCAGCAAGATTGTTTCAAGTGTTGCTAATTGGGTGTTCTCATCATGTTGTGTTTCAGGAAGGATTTCAGGTAAGTGTGACTTGATTATAGCTCCATCTTTAGAATTCCAGATGATGTGTTCGCCAGGTTCAAGTTTCTCTGGATTCTTCTGAAGAGATCTATAGAAACCTTTTTTCTCAGTGCAAAATGCAAACATTGTTTCATCCATAACATAGTGCACTGGAAGCGCTCCATCCTTGGAGCGATACAGGTGGATTTCATTATTTTTCCAAAATAGGATAACATATCCTATGACATTGAGCGTTGTGTCAAGATATTCAGTAAGAACCTCAACTGGTTTTCCTTTCATTTTTTTCAGAATTCTATCCCAATGTTCATCACTCAGATAGAATGTATCTATCAGAACGAAAGACTGATCTATTTCTATCAATCTACAATCTTGATTTTTTCCGAGCATAATACTCAAACTAAATTGATATGTCGAGTCTGATGGTGTAAAGCAGTTGAACAGGTTCTTTTCGAATCCACGATTTGATATTGATTCTCTTAGTTGGGAGAATACTGATTTGTGTCTATTACTCTTGCTTAAGAGACCTACAATACCCGTCATGAGTTAAATATACACTCCGAGGGGTTCATTTTTTCTGATTCAGAAGGTATGGTATCTTTGTAAGAATATTCTTGCTTTCATATCCTATTTCCTAACCAGAAACTGGCACTTGGTTTAATACAACCTTCCTCACACCAGACATTTCATTAAGCCGATTCTTGATTTGGTCTACTTTTTTAGTAAGCTGCTGCGGGGTGAAATAACATTCATAGAAGCATCGATCAGTGGACTGACATATACCACTTGTAAAGAGAATGTCTTCAAGACCCGATTCTTCAAATATAGTAGTCAGTTCTTCTAAAAAGCTCTTACTGAGTTTTTCAATTTCTAATCTCAGATAATAAACCACCTCCGAATCAACTGGGTAGAGCTTCACGTTTCGGTCTTTCAATACCATGATTGCAAGACCATAGGGTTGCCCAATACCCCTAACAAAATCAATTGGTAATGTTATCGCATTACCCTCTGTTATTTTCAAGACTTTTGCATTTGTCATGTCCGCATCTGTCATGTGATTTACCTCCGGACTATATAGAATACGGAAAGAGTCGGCTGGATTATAATTCTTGTGGGAGGGACTTGAATTAGGATACTCAGTCACCAGACTTGAGAATTCCTCCCATTTTCCGCCTGAGCTTCGAGAAAAAGCTGGACTTAGTACACCAATCATCTGATTTTTGTTGATGCACTTTCCCTCGTTTGTCAAGGGCAAGCAGGTTCCAATTTGATTTCTCCCTTTTGATAAATTCGAGTAGTGCCATTCCATTCTCTTCTCGAATTATTGACATTGATTGTAATTGTCCATGTAATCGAGCTTTTTGACTAACAGGGATATTTGATGTAGCTTTATCAAAGAGGGTAGGGTGCAAATCAAAAATGTACGCTCGCGTATTCATGTATTCAAGCACGCCCTCCTCCAGTGTTTTACTAATGTTTTCTGGAGATGTATAAAATGATGCGGCAACAGAAATGTTAGGATATTTCTCTGGTAATTTTAAAGCGAATCTAAAGGACCTCTTGAACTTGGAAAGATGGGTTGCTGAATCGAGGAATATAACAGTTTTTGGTTTTCCTTCATATTCTCCTTCTAACAATTCAGCTAGAACCGTTTCCTTCTCATGTCCTTCCATAATCCTTTGAATCAGTTTATCTGTGACCGGAGGCAAATCGGATTCTTCAATTTCATCATAGCTTAAGTCTATATCATCCCAATCATAATTATCAACAACACCCGTATCTGAGGTACTTCGTGGATCTCTTCTGCGTCTTCTATGCGGTGGAACATATCCTATCTCCTCAACGAGGTATTGTAAAGCCAGAGGTAGAAAAAGGTCATAGAGTGTATCTCGAGTTTCCAATAATAGAAGCACTCCTCTTTTCTTCTTTATTGCCTCAATTATTTGCCCACTTTCATTTTCTGTAATGTCAAAGAATCCTCTCAAATTTTCTTCACTAAATTTGTCTTCCACTCTTTGTTTCCATTCATCATAGACTTCTTTGACTTCTTGCTTTCTTCTATCCATGAGAATAGACATGAATTTACCTAGATATCGGACACCTTTTGATACCGCAGTCGCTGGATTTACCAAAGATGCCATTATTCCCGCTGCTTCCCCAGCAATTTCGCTTGTGTGTCCTTCTCGCACTTTACCTAGAACTTCTTCAGTAAGAGAGGGCGGTCCCATTTTGTTAACCAAAACTTCATGCATAGATTTCAAATCATTAAAAGCTGCATCTCCAGGGCCAATGTCTTCCCCAATTGGGGATGCATCTGAGAGGACCTCAGCGAAAATATTTGGTCTTTTAACCAACCATGAAAGAGGAATCTTTAGAGCGGGGTATCTATGCAGCCATGCTCTTTCAGATGTCTTAGGACCAAAATAGAATTTCGCGGAATACGGAAAAATACTATCGTATAATGTGATATACGAATCAAATCCCTCTTCATTGCTGAGCTTTAGATCTCCTGTCTGTAAGGTGTCAACCACAAAAACAATAGCTGAATCTACCAAGTTTGATTTTTCAGCTACAGCTAGAAGTGCTTGTTTAGGACCTAAATAAAATTCATTACTATCATAGTATGGACCATCATAAAATGCAAACAACCCGATTTTATTCCACGATTTCTTCAAGCCTATTTCAATTAACTTACTGAATCCAGTATATCCTCTAACGTATCTTTCAGGCGTTTTTACATTCTTTAAATTCTGCACCATCAACACCATAAATAGGTGATATAGGTTTCAGATGCAGGCGGAATATGATAAAGCTATTGCATCATTAATCCAATCGAAGAGCTATGACTCCAAGAACTACCGCTACAATGAATATGATGATTATCAGTCCATAGCGCCAATCGAACATAGGTTCGCCAATATTATTGGGATCCTCTTCTGCCATAAATGTCTGAACGTTGCCAAACATATCTAATGCTTCCATGGCGAGGGCTGCATATTCAAGAGAACCGTCTTCTTGTTCTGGCACGAATCCCCAAGCACCGTCCACAGCTTGAGAATCAAGAATAAACTCAGTTACAGTTGAATTTACTTCATCCAGTCGATTTGTTAGTTCTAGAACTCGGAGTGCATAGTAAGTTGAAACGATATTTGGATCAGCTGTCTGATTCGCTTCTTCAAAGCCTCCTGCAAATATAGAATCATCCTCAATTTGTCTACCGAGAATCCAATTACTGATGGCATTAATTCCGCTGACGGTCTCTCCTAGCATTCCAAGTGTTAACACTGCGGCGGCAGTGGGAGTAACACCTACACCCTGAGAGGCTGGTGATAGCTTGAAGGCGTCACCAACTCGACAGCTTTGAATCCAACTTATAACGGCAGATTTGTTGAAGAAATCTGTAACTGTGACTGGATAACCTCTGTCTGATTCAATTTGTGCCAAACTATAGATTGTGTAAATAGCTTGATACGTAGACATCATTTCCGGAGAAGTACCTTCTTGAGGTCCGAAACCACCACTCGCTGCTTGAGCTTTGCTAGCATAGAAGATAGTACGTGTCCCGTTGATTTCAAC
Source organism: uncultured archaeon (assembly GCA_964458565.1). Taxonomy (GTDB): domain Archaea; phylum Asgardarchaeota; class Thorarchaeia; order Thorarchaeales; family Thorarchaeaceae; genus CAYWJO01. The sequence continues at coordinate 34,452 of CAYWJO010000031.1, forward strand.
ATCATCCATGTTGAGTGGAGGATTTGAACTTGTTTCATGTCCCCAGAGAATCTCATACAATTTTACCGCCATGAATGTGCTTTCAATATCCGGAATTCCGGATATGAATCTTGAAAATCCACCAAAACGAGAATCATCCTCAGAAAGGGGAGGTTTCCATTGCAGTTTCCATGTGAAATTCTTTACTATTGCCATATTAATGATAGGTGGTCGATATGCAAGATATCCAAGATAGTCCAATGATGTGACAGCACCGTATGTTGCTTCAACTCTCTTTGATTCACCATTAACAAGGACATATCCGCTCTCAGTAACACCTTCATCGTAGCGTTCGTCAATGTATGCCTTAAGTGACTGTTGCCGTGTAGTTGGATTGGCGGATGCTGGTTGAATGGCGATTGATATAGTAACTAATGCTAGTATAACGAAAAGAGTAGCAGCTTTTACATTCTTCATGGACTCATCTCGAATTCGTTTAATATGACTCAGCGTGGATAGCTGATTGATGTGGTTCGGACTGAAAAGCCGTTATTAACGTTTCCGTCAATTTGAGAGATGTACCAATCTGATTTTCTATCCATATCCTCGAGCGAGACCTTTGTCGACTTTCCTCAGGTATTTATATGCAGAATCTGCGGCCACTGCACCATGCCCGACAGCAACTACTATCTGCTTCATTCCTTCTGCGACGTCCCCTGCTGCGAATAAGCCCTCTATATTGGTTTTTTGCCCTTCATGAATGATAATCTCGCCTCTGTCATTTGTTTCAACTCCTAGACCTGCTACTAATTGACTTTCTGGGTCAGAACCTAATGCAACAAAAATTCCATCAAGCGCAAGGTCTCTTTCTTCATTAGTTTTAAGATCCTTTATTTTAACTGCTCGAATTAAATTATCTCCTTTCATTTCGGTTACTATGTGGCTCCATAAAATCTCAATATCTGAATTCAAGATGATATCTTGTACAGCTTGCTCTGCTCTTAGTTTATCTCTTCTATGAATCAGGTATACTTTCTTGCATAATTCACCAAGATACAACGCCTCTGTAACAGCTGTATTTCCTCCACCAATGACTGCGACCGTCTTCTCTCTGAATAATGGTCCATCACAGGTGGCGCAATAAGACACACCACGACCCGTTAGGTCTTCTTCACCTGGTATTCCTAATTTTTTATGTCCTCCCCCTGCTGCATAAATCACCGCTGGTGCCTGATACACACCACGTCTTGTTTCAAGTAGAAAAATGCCATCTTCCTTATTGTGCTTAATACTCTTGACTTCGGTAATCTCTTTGATGATTGCACCACTCATCCTGACTTGTTCCTTCATCCTGTTTGCAAGGTCGAGCCCTATGATGAATGTGAAGCCGGGATAATTCTCAATTCCAGGACTAGTTGCCTGAGCACCTCCAAGGACTCTTGATTCAAGTAGAAGGGTCTTCAATCCATATCGTGCTGCGTAGATGGCAGAAGTCATTCCTGCAGGACCGCCACCAACAATAATCACATCCCAGTTCAAGTCTTCACTCATATACAACACGTCCGGTTTTTTTTTCTTCAATACCCTTAATCATTCTTTCTCCAATATCCTATCTCGAAGATACTTGAAATCCTCATCACGAATTCCATCGCGTGGTAGTAATTCAAAGCTAAGTTCTGGTTTGAGATATTCACTGACTCGTCTAAATGTAATCTCTCTAATCCTATCTCTCGAGTTATCTAGAAGGTATACTGCTTTTTTAAATCTCTCTGGATTATAGGACGCAAGTTGGCCTGGTCTCACAGCTAGAACCATGTCAACATGATCTATGCCTGACCAAGGCCATACAGTATCATTGAATGATTCAATTATAGCTAAATCAGAGTTTTCTTCAATAGCATCGAAACAACTACTCACAGCGTGATTGAAGTGATTTTGTTCGTATACCTTAACTTCTTCCAAAGTATTTACTTTGATTTTTTCTCCTGAGTTGACTAGAGACTTTATCGTGTTCGAATCCAAAATCAATGTTTGAGTATCTATCAAATCCTCTGCCACTAAATAGACTGATTTGGTCTCTTTGCGATTGATCGATGTAATACGTTCAAGTGCAAAGACTGAGTCATAGTCCCCTAAAGTTAGTGAGCTGAACACAATTTGATCTGGAGCGATGGATTTGAATGGAACATATAATCTATGCACTGGATTAGAGATCTCAACTGATAACCTAGATGAATATAGATTCCTGACTTTTCTCGCGTCATAGGAGTATAGGCTACCCTCTTCTAGACATTTTTGAGAATGCTCAAAGTGCAACCAATAATTATGGCCACTCATAGGTTTGAAATATTCTGTATTCAAACCTGTTGAATTAAATAATCTGGTCAATTGTTGTGATACTACTGTCTTTCCTGAATCAAATGCGTTCATTCCAACAATTAGCAATCGCTTGCTCATTCAGGTCACCAAAAAAGAAAGAGAAAGGAGCCAAATGGCTCCAGTAGTATTCTGTGATTACATCATGCCGGGCATTCCGCCCATGCCGCCCATTCCACCCATGCCACCCATCTCGCCACCTGGTGGGCCTCCGGGTGATGCTCGTGCGGCAATCACATCATCGATTCGTAGAATCATTTGGGCTGCCTCAGCTGCTGCTAGAATTGCTTGACGCTTTACTCTAGCTGGTTCAATGACACCTGCCTTCAACATATCAGTTGTCTTGCCTTTAGTAACATCAACGCCTGACCAAAGACCAGATGCTTCAGCATGATCCTTGTTTAGATCAGCAATGATATCAATTGGGTCATGACCACCGTTCTCAGCTAGTGTCTTGGGTATGATTAGAAGTGCTTCAGCAAAAGCTTCGATTGCTAATTGCTCACGACCACCTACTTTTGTGGCGTACATCTCTAATCGCTTTGCAATCTCAGACTCTGTTGAACCCCCACCTGCAACGTATGTGGTATCCTCGACAACATTTCGGACTACACAGAGTGCATCGTGAATTGCTCTGTCTGCTTCATCAACTACATGCTCGGTACCACCACGAATCACAATGCTCACGGCTTTCGGATCCTTGCAGTTACGGACATAGACTAATTTGTCATCACCTATCTTGACTTCGTCAACGCTTCCGGCAATGCCAAGATAATCAGCAGATAGCTCATCGAAGCTAGTTGCAACGGTCGCACCTGTTGCTTTGGCGAGCTTCTCTAGAGTGCTCTTCTTTGCACGACGAATTGCCATTACTCCTGCTTTAGCAAGGTAATGTTGAGCAACATCATCAATTCCTTTCTGACAGACAAGCACATTTGCACCAGTAGCAATAACTTTGTCAACCATCGCCTTTAGCATTCGTTCTTCCTCTGCTAGGAATGCTTGAATCTGGTCAGGTGTTTCAATCTTGATCTCTGCATCGAACTCGGTCTTTTCAATTTCGATTGCAGCGTTTAGAAGCACGATTTTTGCCTTCTCAACATTTCTAGGCATTGATGCGTGAACGATCTCTTTGTCAATGACCATTCCATTGACAAGCTCGGTCTCAATCAGGCTTTTGCCTTGCTTCTTGATGATTTCAATCATATCGATATCTGCATCGATTTTACCATCGGTTTCCTCTGCAATCTGAAGAATAGCATCAACTGCAATTTTTGCGAAGTGATCCTTAGCACCACTGATAGACTTGCTATTCATTGAAGTTACAGCAATTCCCAGCAGTACTTTCTTATCTCTACCATCCATGATGATTGAGATATCCTCAAGGTCCTTTGTTGCCTGTTCAGCAGCTTTTTGATACCCTCTTACGATGATAGTTGGATGTATCTTCTTCTCTAGGAGTTCTTGAGCTCGCTTTAGCAGCTCACCAGCAATCACAACTGAGGTTGTGGTGCCGTCTCCGGTTTCCTGATCCTGACTCTTTGCAACTTCAACAAGCATCTTAGCTGCTGGGTGCTGTACATCTATCTCTTTGAGAATTGAAGCACCATCATTTGTGATTGTAACATCACCGAGTGAATCAACAAGCATCTTATCCATCCCACGGGGTCCAAGTGTTGACTTGACTGCGTCGGCGATTACTATTCCTGCCATGATGTTGTTTTCTTGAGCAGACCTCCCACGTGTACGGGAGGTTCCTTCCTTCAGAATCAGAACGGGTGTTCCTGATAACTGTCCGGCCATTTTTTATTCCCCTAAATTATTATCTTCCACACATTACTGCAAATCAACAGGGTAGATTCCATTGTCATAGAATCCACTGTCTTTTGACTTGCAACTAATTGTGGTACATGGACTTCGTATTCTTTAATTACATAAAAACATTAGCTTCTGTCAAGGGAGTGCGCTTATTTTCCGAGACCGTATACTTCCTTTCCATCTCATAGCAGCCCAGTGTATCCAGCTAACGAGTTTGATATTAGGCGGTAGTTCGTATGGATATGTTTCTAGTACATTGTCAGTATGGAAAATTGGCGTGACGTCTATGGACTCAATCGGATTACCTCCAATATCAATCCATGTATGGTTTAATTTCCTAAAGGATGATAAGTCAAGATTCGACAATCTATTATTTCTCAAAATAATGTTGCTGTGAGTGTTATTCTCAGCAAGTTGTATGATTTCTATAGAGATGAGATTCTCATTTTCCATACTCAAAGTATTCATATCTGAAGGATAACAATATCTCTTGGTTACTCCGTCTTCTGCAATACCCAATAGAATAGTTTCCATTTTCATATCTGCGCCCTCAGTTCAAGTTTTTATGTAAAAAGGGTTTGGAGTCACCGTTTATTTCTTCACAAGTCGATAGTTCAGTAATCATTCCCCAACCTGTCTTCTCGATTATGAAATGTATGATCAACTGACTTGTCTTTAGAATCCTTTCAGTTCGTTGATGACCCTGACCTGTTTCTCTCGATGGAAGTTGAGACTTTCAAGGAATATGTGTACAATCCCATCGAGGTCTATTTTCCAACGAATGACCAATTCTCTGCATACGTCACAACCCACAACTCGAGTCAGACTTCAATCAAGCAGCTGTCAGTGAAATTGGGTACAGGTAAGAATTATTCCATCTATGTCTATGAATGCTCACACATAATCTCTTTTGTCAATCTGAGTCTGGGAACCTATAAGCATTTTGACTACAATTGTACTGGTGCACTGAATCTCTACATTCAGCACTCTCTTCAGACAGACGA
>CAYWJO010000032.1:0-35201 GCA_964458565.1 uncultured archaeon
TTTGGTCGTGTTTGACTTAAAGAGTCTTCGATAAAACAATCGATTGGATTTTTGGTTTCATTAAATTACGGAGAATGTGGCCCGAGGATAAGGAGAGAGAGAACCCCGGGCCTGTGTGAACAAATTACTAAGCAATCGGTACGCGTGATATGATGAGAGCATTACATTGTCAAGTGACTGAAAATAATGGGGGATACATCACAAAGTATTGGATTACTACGGCAAGGAGTATACCACTAGCTACCAAACCCTTTCCTCGTTTATCATTCGCTGAGGTGAACCATAGGATCGCTCCTGAAAGTACAACAACTACTGCTGATATACGACCGATGAATATCAAGAAATCCCATATCTCTGCAAAATGCATAGATATCATGTTCGCAAAGTCTGACAGTGGGCTCAAGATGTATAGATGCAATTCTACCAATACCCATACTAACGTCCTTTGTTAGCAATATAAGCTCCTAGAAAGGTGGATACAGAACGAAATACTCTATTGAGAGAAAGTGCCTCTTAGGCCCTCACAAAATGCAAAAATATTTGCACCAAGGTCTGAATGGTTGTACCCTCCTTCTAGCAAACCATACCGTCTTCCACCACATCTCTCTAGGGCAAATTCATACATCAGTAGACCTATCTTTCCAAAGCATGCTGTTGTGATGTTTCCTCCCCATCCATCAATATATTGATCAAACCCAGCAGAAGCCACTATGATATCTACATCTGGGCATTCATCCATCGCTCTTTTGATATCTGCAAGGAACGCATCATCACCTCGCCCATGGGGATTGTGAATCGTGAATGATTTATCATCACCTAAGATGTTAATGTTACCATCACCCTCGTGCAAATCAAAATCGAGGATGAATGCACTCTTGATCAGGTCTCTAGCCTTGAGGGTTAAAAGAGATACAGCAATGTTGTTGAAGTAACAGAACCCCCAATAGCTGGACCGAGATGCATGATGTCCTGGAGGTCTGATCAGTCCAAACGCAGGGTCTCCAGAGAGTGATAATTCCGCTGTCTGGATAGCACCACCCGCTGCAAGAAGTGCAATCTCATAAACACGACTACTGTAGTATGAATCACTTTCGGATTTTACCATTGATATGTGACCTGATGTATGTGCCAGTAATAATTGCGTTTCAGTTGCCTGTATTGCCTCTATGAAGATATAATCAGGTTGGTTCTCTAACACCTCTAATGCCGTATCCAATCTTCCTGGAGCACCTGCAGGTGTTCCATCATAGCTGTTTTTCATTTTAGGATGATATACAATTTTCACGTGAAAATTACTGTATACTCAATGATTTGTGTGTGTCGATTCAAAAATAGTGGGAAGTGGGCAGCAGTTATGAACTCCTGCCACTTTGAACTGAAGAGAACGTTCTCTTTTAGCCAAACAGGCTTCCGAGACCAACAGTGGCCTCCTCTTCCTGCTCTTCCTCTTCTTCCTTCTTTTCCTCAGCGGGAGCAGCTACGGCAGCTGCAGCACCAGCACCGCCTGCTGAGGCGGCGACAGCCATAGGCATTGCAGCACTTTTCAGTGCCTCATCAATGTCTACGCCTTCAAGAGCTGCGAGAAGTGCCTTCACTCTACCTTTATCGGGTGTAACTCCTGCAGCAGTGAGAACCTCTTCCATTTTCTTGGTACTGAGTTTCTGACCTGCTTTGTGGAGAAGAAGTGCAGCATATACATATTCCATAATATTTTCCTCTCTGTTTTTTTATCCAAATAGGTCTCCTAGACCTACAGTTGCTTCTTCCTCTTCCTCCTCTTCTTCTTCAGGTTCTTTATCTTCAACCGGTGGTGCTGCTGTTGTTGGTGCAGCTGATGCCACTGCTGATTGAACCTGACCAAGAATGTCAGAAGGTATTGCTTCAGGATCTCTCTCCGCAATAGCACTCACTAGAGCGAATGCCTCGGAGTTTGCTTTCGCGAGGAACTCATCAAGCATATCTGGCGTGAAGAAGCTGATGTTCAGAGCCAGACTCTTGGATTCAGAGTTAGCCATCGCGAGCAGTACTATGATATTGTCCACAGTTGGATATGCAACATTGACTGTCAGATTAACAGCATACTGATGTCCAAGAATGAGTTGATTGAGAAGATAACTTAGATCCACATCAAAGGCTTCGGTTGTTAAGACTGAACCATCTGAGTATGCAGCTATCAGCTTCAACTGAAGCTCCATAGGTTCAATACCTAACCTTCCAAGCATTGCTGCCATAGCATTTGAGATTGTTTCTCCTTTTGCAACAGCGACTGTATCATCAGTGATATGAATTACGCCCCCCCTAACCCTTGAAGGGATTTTCAGAGCGGCTAACTCACTGATGAATGGACCTGGTGCAACACCGGTGTTCATCGCGGGTATGACAATATCTTTGGGTGCAATCTGACCTCCTTTTGCAGGTGCAGATGCCTTGTTTTCACTAAGGAAATTACTCAATACGAATGGATCTTGATCACTAAATACAAAGGCGATTGGGCCTTTCACATGTTCTATCAAGCCATCGATGCCTTTCTTTTTGGCATCATTTAGAGCACGAATCATCAAAGTATTTCTAGCCATTTTGATAGTGGCTGATTTCCTTAGACTTTCTCTTATTCCTTGGAGCTGTTTGGCACCGACTCCCTCTACATTGACGAGACCTATCATCTCGCTTTCGGAGATTTCCTTTGCGAGTTCCTTGACTGCATCCTGTTTCCATTGTGGTATGTGTCTTTCATACACTGACATTCCACATTCACCTCTAGAACGGTACCTCTATTGCTGGTCCCATGGTAGTCTTGACTAGCACACTACCCACACGTTCCATTAGACCCTTACTCACTACAAAATTCAAAACTGCCAGAATATTATCTGCAATCTCTTTGTCACCCATCTTCACGTGACCCACTTTAGCGTGGAATGTAGGAGTGTTCCTCATTCGTATCCTAACTGTTCGTTGATACTGACTTACGATTGGGCCAAGATCGACCTGTGTTGGAAATGGTCTTGGCATCTTACCTCTAGGACCAAGTGCTTGACCGAGATATCTACCAACAAGTGGCATAGTATCAGTTGATGCTATGAAGAAGTCGTAGGTTATAGCTAATGTCTTTCTACTCTTCTTATCTTCACCAACCTTGGGAATTTCCTCCTTACCTACAACATGCTCCACACCGGCTTGAGTTGCCTTCTCTGCGAATTCTCCATCGCCGAAGGCACACACCTTCGCAGGTGGATAAAGTTGGTTTGGAAGTGATAATTCCTGGTTTAGTCTGTTTTCAGGCTTTGTTACGTCCAGTTCCTTCTTTCTAAAGTTGACTGCGATATCGAAGCTCTGCTCGAACTTAATACCACGTTCTATACCTTTCGCACGTGCCTCTGCCACTGCGGCTTCAATGGACTTGAGATTGAATGACATATTGTCAGTCCTCCCTCAGTGGTTCGTCTAATTGACTGTCCCAGGTTCCATCCCTTACCTCTTGTTGGAACTCCTTTGGGGTCTTGCCTTCAATGGTAACTCCCATTGAAACACAAGTTCCAGCTACTATCATAACTGCTGTTTTCATTGTCAGGGCTGAGATGTCAGCTGCTTTTCCTTTGGCAATAGTCTTCAATTGGTCAACTGTCATATTTCCAATGATAGTCTCGTTGGGTAAGGACGACCCTTTAGGTTGTCCGATCTCCTTGAGAATCAGAGCACTTGTCGGTGGGGTACCTACCTCCACTTGAAATGTCTTATCTGATGGGTTTACAGTTATTTTCACAGGAACTTTCAATCCTGCGAATGGAGCTGTTACCTCATTGATTTTCGTGACAACTTGGAATATATTGACACCAGTTGGACCTAGTGTACTTCCGATTGGTGGGCCACCTGAGGCTTTTCCGCCTTCTACCATTACCTCTACTATAATTGGTTTTGATTCACTCAATTTTCACACATCTCCAGATGCAGTATACGTGACTCGATGAACATCTCGCCACTTTGGACGACACATAGGCTACAATGAGTACAATGGCCTATGATGTCTACTGCATACATTATCATTTTTTTCACCCCAGACATGATACTTACTGTTCATGTCAGATTAAGGAGTGGGCCTTCCACTACTAGTCGCGTTTTAAGCATTATGGATTGGCATTGAACCTGAAGTTGTTCTTCTTTTGTCTTTTAGAACTAATCATGAGCCCAGAATGAATCATCATCAAATTCATCTTGTTCATCACGCTCTTCCTCATCTTTAGAGGGTACTTGTACAGGCTCTTCACGTTTTGCTTTCTCAACAATCTTGGCAAAATCAGCATGTACTCTGATTGGAATAGTATGAGGACTATCAAGCAATTCAAGAATAAGTTCTTCTTTTGCTGAATCAACTCTAGCAACTTTGGCACGCTCACCCTTGAATGCACCCGAAATGATTTCCACCACATCACCTGGTGCGATGCCCTCTGCTGCTGGTTTTGGAACTAGGAATTTGTCTATCTCGTCAAGACTGACTTTTCCACCTACACGTCCTCGGACATGTGGTACTCCTGAGATAGCTATCTCAACATCTCTAAACTCCAATGTTTCAATGAAGACGTAACCACGAAGGGTTTCTGGTACCAGGATTGCCTTTACACGTCCAAGAAGTTGATTCTGTGAAATTAATCGAGGTTCCTCATCTTTCTTCTTTTTCTTCTTACAGCTCTTCATATGGCGCTTGGTTGTCTGACTAGACGAGAACTCTTCACCACAATACGGGCAGATCCACACATCAGTTTCACCAATTACTGCTGTGGTAATTAGATCAGTTACTCCTTTTTCCTGACCAATGGTTGTTCTTACTGCATATATGCTAGTGCCAGATTCCAAATCAATGCCTCCGATGATGTTCCAAAGTATCATTATAGTGCTAACAAGGCCACAATTTCTAAATCATTTTACAGCTAGGATGTTGTACCCCACTTTGCAGTTAGAAGTGACATTACAATTTGAATGACAAAACTGAGCATTCCAACAAGAAACATTGCAAGAATACTGACTCGAGCGCTCATCCAGAGCTCTTTCTTTGAAGGTTTTGTAGCAAGTTTCAGTATACGTCTGCTATCATTGATAAAGCTGCCAACACCCATTAGATTTCACATCTTTGTTAAATTAGTATGACTAACTGGGGAGTCGACTGCCAACAACGGAGTTTTGCTTTTAACATTTGCTGAGTGACTACTATAGCTCATCCAAGTCTTGATAAACCTAATTCGGATTTCAAATCACTAGCAAGGGGGGTTACTGTTTCTGTTGCTGGTGAGAATATGTATGGTGAACTCACGCCAGATGCTATTATTGTGACACGAAGACGATTCTCAAGCTCGGGGATGATTAAGGCTCCATAGATTACTTCTGCATCTGGATTAACCTGCTCTGTTACAAGCTCTACCACGCGTTTTGCTTCTAGAAGTTGCATGTCAGCGCTTCCACTAACATTAACAAGGATGTTACGTGCATTTTCAATTGAAACGTCTATCAGAGGATTACGCAGGGCATTGAAAACAGCTTCTTCTGCTCTATCTTCACCCTGACCCTCACCAAGAGCAATAATAGATACTCCTCCGTTTTTCATTGTGGTTCTAACATCTGCAAAATCCAGATTCACAAGACCTGGTTTAGAAATCAACTCTGCAATTCCCTTCACTGCACGAACCAATACCTCATCTGCTACCATGAACGCTTCAGGTAATGATAGGTCTGGTGCAATCTCCATGAGCTTCTCATTTGGAATTGCAATCATTGTATCTACATACTCCATGAGCGCATTAAGACCGCGAGTTGCATTCTTCTTTCGAATTGATCCCTCTACCTCAAAAGGAAGACAGACAATCGCAACTGTAAGTGCCCCATTTTCTTTTGCAGCCTTAGCAATGTGAGCTGCTGCACCTGTACCGGTACCTCCACCCATTCCTGCTGTGATAAAAACTAGATCGCCTCTTACGACATCCTTAATCACTTCATATGTTTCAATGGCTGCAGCTTCTCCCAAATCCGGATCATTGCCCGCTCCAAGACCACCACAGGTCTCTTTTCCGAGAAGCAATTTATGATTCGCGTTACAGAAATAGAGGTCTTGTGCATCCGTATTGGCGGCAAGAGTTTCAGCACCTTCGACACCGACTTCCATAAGTCGAGTCACCGCATTATTTCCAGCACCTCCGACACCCACTACTAGTATTCTGGCGCTTACAGTTTCCAATAGACTTGCAAGTTCATCATCCGTGATGGCTGATTCGTATTTCTTCTTCTTGTTGTCTGTACTTTGAACCCTTTTCGGATTTCCAAGTACTTCTTCTAGTAGTGGATGCACCATTGAAATTCACCTCTAATTGCTGTTATAACTGGTGTATTATGCTAACAAAAAGTAGAATACTACCGAGGTAATACTCACCTGGGGCGGCGTCCGTAACGCTTTCCAGATGTTCTAAATGTACGACTAATCTCGTTGATATTTATTCCATGTTTCTTCATGAACGCTGATAGTTCTTCTAATGATGGTTGTCCATTCTGAGCCCCTTTTTGTGTAATAGTGAGAGCAGCTATCGCATTACCAATGTGCAGTGCTTGTTCTATATCTTCACTTCTTGTCCAGGCTGTTACAAATCCGGCAGCGAATGCATCTCCTGAACCCAATGTATCCACTACTTCTACCTCAAAGGATGGCGATGAACAATACTCGAATCCATCAGTTGCCAGAGCACCCTTTTTCCCTCTCTTTACAATCAGAATTCCCGGAAATGTCTTAGCGAAACTCATAAGCTGGCTCTTCGAAGGAGCGATATTGAAATATTCCTTTAACTCTTGAGTGTTTACAAAAAGCAAATCGACCTTTTTTAGTATCTTCTCAAAATCAACAGAGGACGCTGCTCGTCCCGGATCAAATGACAGTATAATCCCCTCTGTATTTGCTATCTCTACAGCCATGGTTGTCATCATCGGAAATCCGCCTGCGACATGAAGTACTGTTGCTCTATTGATATAGCTCTCATCTAACGTATGTTTATCGAGGAATTTGTTTGCTCCCGGATTAGCAAATACCATTCTAGTGCCTGTTTTGTCCGTAGCTACAAAGAATAATCCAGTTCTTTGCTTCTCTAGAACAAGGACTCCTTTTGTATCAACGCCCTCCTTTGAAAGAGCCTTCATTGCCAATTGACCATATTGATCATCACCAATACAGCTTACCAACCCTGTTTTCACTCCCAATCGAGCGCTCTGCATTGCAAAATTAGCTGCAGAACCTCCCACTGAGATATAACCATCATTCGAAACAACATGATCTGGCTGCTTTGGTAACCTATCAACGCTCATGGAAATATCGATGTTTACTCTGCCAATCGCAGCGACCTCGACGGTCAATTATATCGCTCCTATACTATCAACGCAAGAATTGCTTTTTGTGCATGAAGACGGTTTTCAGCTTGATCGAAGACTACACTATATCTCGCATCGTCCATTATATCACTTGTGAGTTCCTCATCTCGATGAGCTGGTAGGCAATGCATGACAATGACTTCTTCATTGGCATATTCAACCAATTTCCTGTTTACTTGGAATGGCATTAATGCGTCTTCCTTTTCTTTTGACTTTTCTTGACCCATGCTAAAGAAAGTATCAGTATAAATCACATCTGCTCCTGTTACTGCATCCTTTGGATCATTACTAACGGATAGGGTTGTTCCATATCTTTCACTGAGTTGAACGCTTTTCTTCATTATTTCATCAGATGGTGTGTATCCTTTGGGTGAACCTATGGTAACATCCATACCCATTATGGTACATCCCTGCATGATTGAATTGCTAACATTATTTGAGTCTCCAACGTATGCAATTTTTAGCCCCTTCAATTGACCCTTATGCTCCTCGATTGTCTGCATATCCGCCATAATCTGACATGGATGGTTGTAGTCTGAAAGTCCATTCACAACAGGAACGGTGGCGTATTCTGCAAGTCCTGTTACATCACTATGTGCAAATACTCTAGCCATAATTGCATCACAATATCTGCTCAAGACCTGTGCAGTATCACCAATCGTTTCTCCACGACCTAATTGGGTTCCACTAGGTTGCAGATAGAGTGCGTGCCCTCCCAATTGTGTCATTCCAACTTCGAAAGACACTCTTGTTCGTGTTGATGACTTCATGAAAATCATCGCAAGTGATTTGCCTTTTAGAAGCTCATGTGGTTCATTACGTTTCTGTTTTCCCTTAAGGTCATGCGCGGTATCCAATATTCTTCGTAACTCAAATCTTTCAAAATCTGCTAAATCGACAAAGCTTCTACCCTTCAGACTCATTGTTGACACTCCAGAAGATATGATTGCGCAACGTCTGAAGTCCATTATAAAATTGATGTTTAATCAATACTGACAAGCCTTCGTGCAAACCACTCAGGATCAAATTTCTGAAGGTCTTCGTAGTTCTGCCCAACACCTACATACACAATTGGTCTTCCTGTGATAAATGCTATTGAGAGTGCAGCACCTCCTGATGGGTCTGCATCAACTTTTGTAAGAATCGCTCCATCTATTCCAATTGCCTCATGAAACTTCTGAGCTTGCGAGAGCGCATCATTACCTGCTAACGCATCCCCCACAAAGATCTTCAAACTTGGTTCAGCGACCCTTGCGATTTTCCGCATCTCCTCAAGTAGATTCCTGTTGCTCTGCATTCTTCCTGCAGTGTCAATTAATACAACATCAATGTGTCTTGCTTGAGCATGTGCAACTGCATCATATGCAACGGCTGCAGCATCAGCACCATAATCCTGTTTTATTATCCGAACTCCCAAGTTCTGTGCATGTTTTTCTAGTTGCTCGATACTTCCAGCTCTGAATGTATCTCCTGCGGCGATAACTACTGAATAATTATTTTTTTTAAAGAGATTGACAATCTTTGCTAAAGTAGTTGTCTTTCCTGTTCCATTCACACCCACGAACATTATTGATGTCAATTCACCCTTCTCTTTCTGGGCTGCAGCGAATTCAAGCAGGTCCAAAGGATGTATCGGGGTTAGAACTTCAAGTACTGAATCAAAAATCGCTTTCTTGAAGAGCCTAGTTAGATTCTCTAACCTCCCCGTTCTTAAGCCTAAAATCTTCTCCTTTGTGCGTCTACAGACCTCCTCAGCTACTTCTACTGCAACATCATTCTGGATGAGGACAAGCTGAAGCTCCCACACTGCATCATTAAGATTCTTATCGCTCAGTTCTTTTGTTGTAACTTTGGTGACAGCTAAATCTAGCGCACCACGAATCTTGTCAAACACCGGTTATTCTCACTGTCCTTGACCTTGTATCTTCTCTGCTAGTTCTTGAAACTGTGAATTTAGTATCGAAAGGTTTGTGACAAGCTTCTCATATTGCTTTGAGAGTTCCTCATATTGCTTCTCAAGAGTGGTTATTGAAATTTCAAGTGCCTTTTTAGCTTCTTCAACACCTTGCTCGATTCTTACACCACTGCCAATGCCACGTATGACTACAGATGGATCTACAACTCTTGCTTTGACAAATATGCTCCCTCCCACATTCATAAGCATCTCTTCGTTCTCGGTTCTTCCTTCCAGTTCTTTGAGTACCTCAAGTCCAGACCGATAATTTGTTAGATATGCAGAAACCAGCTCTAGACGTTGTTGTACAAGCCCTATATTTGATTCAGCCATTTTCTGCTCGACGTATATCTGTTGAAGATGTTGTCGTTGTTCTTCGCTCATTAGAACTCAGTCTCCAAGCCAAGTGCTTTTCTCAACTCTAGATCAGTCACTTCCTCGGGTTTTATCTCCTTGATCTCGGTAAATTCGACACTATTTCTTTTCACCCGATGTCGACTACCTAATTCAGACAATATCTTCTCTCGGACGTGTGGTTCTTTTTCTGCAATCATTTCTTTTCCGAAGACAAAGACACGATTGCTCTTTCGATATTTTCCTTCTACTCGCCAGATTTTCATACTCATCATTTGCACCTCTTTATACGAATCCTAATACCTGTGAGATGTGAGCAAGCTCGACTCCTGTGGTTTCAGTACCTGCAACCATTCCGTCTATGTTAGCTATGACACCAAGGTTTGTGTACGGGCATCCTCTGTTGACCGTACCCACCTCAACATGAATTTTTAGTAATTCTGAAACAATTTCAATCTCTTGGTCTGACGCCATTGGATGTACTACTGCACCTTGATTTGTCACTATCGCGTTCGCTCCTACAATAGGAAGTCTTGCCATAGTACCACGAACAACTTCAACATCCAATACATCAGAAATCTTCTCTATTGCTTTGTTGTCAAACTCAGGATGACACAATGCTGCTTTATCATTAGTAAGGATGATATTGCCGAGGGCTGTCATCTTGCTATCAATCCAATCCACTTTCACATCATCGTATCGCTTCAGTTCAGCTAATTCATCATCGGTTGTAGTATAAGGTAATAATATTCCGTTAGAATTGGCTACAGACATGAATCCTACTGTATCTAGAGTAGCCACTGTGCTTTGAACAAGTGGTAAATTGAAGGTCTTCTCAATTGTTGATAGTGACTTCTCTGACATATTTGACGATACAAACACGAACCTATCGGTAGCTGTTCCAAAGGCTCCAACATTTGAATCGCCCTCGAAATCTGTTCGGGCGATCAAGGAATACTAGCCCTCCGCGAGATATACACGGACTAGGTTGTCAGCGTTCTTTGTAGCACGAATCCTTATTCTCCGTGGTGGTTTTTGAATACCACGATTCCAGATTCTCTCGTTGACTTCTGGTTGAATAAGTAGCTCCTCAGGTTTCATATGTCTCTCGACAAATTGCTTGAGAATTCTAACCGCCTTGTTAGATCGTCGGAGTCTACTACCTGTCCAATACGCTCTTCGTAGGGGAACTGTATAGATTCTCTCATCAATAATCTCCTCTTCCTCTGCGACTTCTTCTTCAGTAGGTTCTACTTCTGCAGCCGGAGTTATCTCAACATCTTCCTCCAACTCAATGTCCGGTATATCAACCTCTTCTGATTCGTCTATTTCTGGTTCCTCTTCAGAGGTTTTCATTTCCTTCTTTTTGTCTGACATCTATGTACACCTATCTATGGTTTCAGTTTGGATTGACGCCAGTTTCGCTGCCCTGGAGTTCTTCGTACCTTTCCACCAGTCTTTACAACAGCCCATGTAGGAACACTACTGTTGCTTTTCATGGCTTTTGCCATTCTCAATTTCTTTGCAAGGGGTTTGTTTCTTGCCATTCATATCACCTTGTGCAGCGTTATCTGAAAGTAACTTTCCGTTCTCTTTCTCTACCTTGTAGTTGTTGGAGGAGATTCCTGAGTTGCTCATCTGTGACTCGGCCCTTTAGACGGCCGCTTCCTGCTAGCTGTATCAGCTGCATCTCGATCTGTTCCGAGAACTGTGGCTTGACCATTCTTATGTTCATCAGGCGAGATCGTGCCTCTGGAGTGAGTATCTGTCTCAAGATTGCTTCCTTCTGGGCTTGTGCCTCAGCCATCTGCTCCTCCTGTGACTGATCCTGAATTGCCTGATCTCTCATCGCGGCACGTTTCCTCTGCCGGATTGCTTCAAGCTCCTCGTCACTCATTTTAATCACCGAGAAATTGGTTGAGCTCTCAATATTTCTCTAGTTCCGGTATAGCCTTCGTAAGTTCTGTTTTTAAACCGGTTGACAGCTTGTCCATGTACGACCTGCCAATATCAGTCATCTCTCGCCCCTTAGAACCACGTTTTTTGATGAAACCGGCTCTTTCAAGTTGCTGAAGAGAAGTTCTGACAACTGCACCACTTCCACGGTGAAACTTATTGGGTCTTACGCCTCGTCTCTTCCTGCCACCATATTGAATTCTCAGCTTTTCTGTACCGATTGGACCTTGAAGATACACTTTTCGAAGTACACTAGCGCATCTCACAAACCACCAATCCGGATCATCTGGGGCTCGCTCTGCGTAAGCACCTGTCTTCACAAAGGCCGCCCATTCGGGAGGGCTGATCTCATTACGAGATTTCAGGTCTTGCGCAAGACGCCTTATCAATATACTAGCTGGAATGTCATACACTGTGGGCATAATCTGTCACCATGTCATCATGATGGGCATCCGCACTCATAGTCGGCGGATTACCTACCTCAGAAGGCTGGGCACACCCATAAGAATGCGCATAAAAGGCTTGCGTTAAGGATTTCAAGTTTTACGAAACACATCACTCTTTTACGAACTCTTCATCCCCTTCAATTTGTAAATTACTGCTGTATTCCCACGAATTCCTCCCGATCTTGCACCTGTCTTCTCACAGACAAGATCGACTATCTGTTCCTTTGATAATCCTGCATCTAATGCACTTCTGAGAATTCGTATCTTCATGTACTTATGTGCCTTAAGCAACCTGTTCAATTCACGAACCGCACCATCTGTGACTCCTGATTTACCAATCTGCATCATCGCTGGATCTTGCCATACAATCTTAATCCGTGCCGGGTCGACTTTCGTACTCATATCAATCGAGCTCCCCCTTTCATATATCAAATTGCACATTAAGCTTGTCTTGTGATTGGAAATCTCCTGATAGAACCACACTCAAGACAGGTTACAGTGAGATGTGTGGAGCGATTGTGTCTGACTCTGATTCGGCATGTCTTTCCTGGTATCAACAAGTATCCACATGTCTTGCAGATTCTTCTACTCATCGCAAGTGGTAATCTTATGTGTGCCTTAGGTGCAATCTTCTGAGCAATTCGTATCCATCTCTTTGCTAAATCTGGTCGAGAATCAGCAATCTGTAGAGCCCTATCCCACAAGATTCCAATCCTTTCTCTCGCTAGGTCTTTGGACTGCCTCTTTGGATATTTTTTTGGGCTCACTCTAATTTTCCTCAGGTCTATTGAAGTGAGTCATATATCTTATATCGTTTTCAGCATGTGAATAAGATGGGCTACTCAGATGCTTTATGTGATACTTCTTGAATCAGCATTGGAACTTGTACCTTCAGAGATATCCTCACAGAAATCAATACAGCGTCATGCTGGAAAACGAGGCAAGAAACCAACGGAGCTTCTCCTAGATCAGAACTATCACGGTGAAGCAATGTTAAAGCTGAATAATCATGAGCGTAGAGGGCGTCCTGATATAGTATACCTTTGTCTTATGACGCTGCTTGAGTCTCCCCTTTGTAAGACTGGATTACTGCGAGTCTATATTCATCTACAAGATGGGCGAGTAATTGAAATTGACCCAACTGTAAGGCTTCCTAGAAACTATGACCGCTTTGTTGGTCTTTTCGAACAGATTCTCATTCATGGACAGGTACCACCTAAGGGAGAGTCTTTACTCAAGCTTTCTTCTAAAACTCTCACTGATTTCATGGATGGGTTTGCTAAAAAAGAGGAGAGCATATCTTTTCTAGCAATTGAGGGTGGAGCCAAGTCTAGCACACAGTCATTGTTTGATCTATTTCCATCCAATCCCGAAAAAACAGTGATAATTGGAGTGGGAGCTTTCCCTCATGGTGATATGGCAGACTCAACAAAGAAACATTTTACACACCATCTCGAATTAGATTCTGAGGTGATGATGGCTTGGCACGTCTGTGGAGAAATCACATGGATCTACACTCATAAAATGGGAATTATAGCGAAACGATACGAGTCACTCATTTAGTAAGGCGTTTGAATACCTCATTTGCGATATACACCTCTGTGCCTGCTAATCCCACAGAACAGAACAATGTAATTTCATCATCCGAAGTACGCCCCACTACTTCACCGCTGGCTATTTTTCCGAGTTCCCTCATACGTTCTCGATGAATTGTTTTGGCTAAAAAATAGGGATTGGTATACTTTTCATAACTGTCCAATTGTGCAAACGAATCGGTGACAATTACATGGCTTCTTTCTGCAACCTTCATCTCTATCTCGTTTGTCCCCTCCAGATTCGGACCAAGAGTGGTTACATGCATTCCCCGTTCAAGTAGTTCTGCATTGAAGACTGGTTTCTTACTTCTTGTTGCACAAATAACAATTTCAGACCCTCCTATTGCTTCATCAGAAGAGCTGACCGCATCTATTTCAAGATTCAACTTTTCTGACATCTCGGATGCGAATGACTCTCTATGTTCTCTAGTTGGACTATAGACTTTTATTGTCTTTAATTTTCGGACAACACTCGCTGCTTCAAGCTGCGATCGAGCTTGAGTTCCCGAACCAATTAGGCCTAACGTTTTTGCATCTGATTTTGCTAGATACTTGAGGGCAATACCACCTATGGCTCCTGTGCGAATCACACCTATCCTGAATCCTGTTACAATTCCTTTTAGGACACCACTCTTTCCGTCAAAAACAACAACTAATTGAGTATTACCTGGACTCTTCTTTGGAAATGTTTCGTAAACCCGAAATCCGGTAGAAGCTTCTTGTCCCGTTGAAGCACCTGCCGTGAATACAAGATTTCCTTCACCTGAATCTAATACGAACCGAGCAGGTGCCGCCAGAGTTCCCTCGGCATGTTCATTGAGTGCCGACTCAATCCTTGTGATAGCATCTGTCATTTGTAGAACTTCATCTACCTGCTCGTCTGCAATGATTTGATACTTCATAAAACAGGATTGTCGTCGACACATAATATATCTATTGAGGAGAATGACATCAAGAATGAATTTCGTTGGTTACAGAGCGATTAGTTTAAAACTATGGAACCAAGACACTCGAATCACGCATGCGGCCATAGTCTAGGGGCCATGATAGAGCCCTTCCAAGGCTCTGACCCGGGTTCAAATCCCG
Source organism: uncultured archaeon (assembly GCA_964458565.1). GTDB lineage: Archaea > Asgardarchaeota > Thorarchaeia > Thorarchaeales > Thorarchaeaceae > CAYWJO01. The sequence goes on from CAYWJO010000032.1 coordinate 14,787, forward strand.
GTGGCCGCACCATTATTCTTCACTCTTATCTTTGGTATTCAGCAACACAATGCTTTTGTTATTACCACTCTGAGATGGTTGAGTAACAACATTCGATATGATGTGACGAATATTCGTTTACCCAATGAGGCGTTCAAAAGCATGGAATCTCTATACCATCATGGCATCTTAGTCCTAGAACCTCCTCCGCCGCGTGGGCTCACCATAAGAGCAAGAGCACAAGATATAGTACTCAACCAGTCGCAGGAAGAGATGGCGTTTGCTTGGGTGAAGAAATTAGGAACTCCATATGTCGAAGATCCCACGTTTGCGCACAACTTCATGATGGACTTCAGCAAAGCTCTCAATATAGATCCTCCTTTGAAAGTAGAAGAGGTTGACTTCTCATCAGTAATTGAGGTTGTTGAATTTGAACGCACTCAGAAAGAAAACGCGACAAAGGAAGAAAAGAAAGCTGCACGCGAAGAACGTAAGGTACTCAGAGAACAATTGAAGGAGAAGTATGGGTACGCAATTGTTGACGATGAGAGAATGGAACTTGCAAACTATCAAACTGAGCCCTCAGGTATATTCATGGGCCGTGGTGAACATCCACTTCGCGGACGGTGGAAACAGGGTGCAACCTATTCTGACATTACTCTGAATCTTTCTCCTGAAGCTGAAATGCCTCCAGGTAACTGGGGTGAGATAATCTGGGCTCCAGAATGTATGTGGATTGCTAAGTGGACAGATGAGTTGACTGGGAAGTTGAAATATATCTGGCTTCATGATAGCACCCCGATAAAACAACAGAGAGAAGCAGAGAAATTCGATAAGGCATTAAAAGTCGAGAAAAATATTGATGAAATCCGTGAGAAAATAATGGTAGAACTTCGTTCAGATGACCACCGCAGGAGAATGGTTGCAGCAGCTTGTTACCTCATCGATAGACTAAGTCTTCGAGTTGGTGATGAAAAAGATCCGGACGAAGCTGACACTGTAGGAGCGACTACCCTTCGCGTAGAACATCTCACATTCAAAGACAATTCAGTAGTATTCGATTTTCTTGGCAAGGATTCAGTTGCATGGCATAAGGAACTCGAGATGCCTGTAGATGTCTATACAGTCTTCAAAGAACTCTATGATGTCGCAGTAGACCGAGTTGAATCATTTGAGTCACGAAGGCGTAAGAAAACTCGTGGTGACCCAAAGAAGATTGCTCAAATATTCCCTGACATTGGTAGTACCCATGTGAATCGTTTTCTTAGTGAGATTGATAGTGACCTGACTGCTAAGGTATTCAGAACATTTCATGCTACGGTAAAAATGCGTGAAGAATTGAAAGAAAGTAAGGCAAGGGCAAGCGATCCAGAGTTCATTAAGAAAGCGGCCTTCAAACGAGCAAATTTAGAAGTCGCTCGAGTGATGAACCATACAAAACAAGCCCCTATAGGATGGAGCCGAAGTGCTGAACGTTATGAAGGGCGAATAAGGAAGGCTGAGAAACGGATTTCGAAGACAAAGAAGATACTATCTGAAAAACAGTCACGATTGAAGAAACTAAGGAAGAAGGAACAGGCGGCTCTTACTAATAAACAAGAAATTGTCACAAAACAGAAAACAATCGTTGCAAAGAACTGGGATTCGGTAAAATCTAAGCGTGAATCGCGTGACAAGGCAAAAACCACATGGGATAATGCTAGAACTAACAAGAGTCGAATCCGGAGCAGTCGTCGAAAAGCACAACAGTCCAAGAAAGAACGCCTTGAAGATGCACAGGATAGAATTGATAGAACTAAGAAGCGTCTTGATTCAGCTGAAGAAGGCCTGGCCCAGTCTCGCGAGAGATACGAAAAGAGCAAAGCATCCCTTGAGAAAAAGCAGGAATCACTTGACATATTCAAAGAGAAATCCAAGGAGCGTATTGCTCGTTTCATAAAAACCGTTGAACGTGCAAAAGAGAGTGTGATGAAAGCCGAACTTGCAAAAGAAAAAATCAAGGTGGATTATGAGATGGCAAAATCAAGTCGTACATGGAACCTAGGGACGTCACTTAAATCATACATCCATCCAAGAGTTGTTGGTAAATGGTGTAAGCGTGTAGAATTTGATTGGACTAAGGTCTATTCATCAACACTCCAAAAGAAATTCAGCCACTTCTTTGAATGATTTAGGTATGGTAATTTGGTGTATTGTCCCGGATGAAAAATTAGAGGCCATCCGGGACTGAGATCTCTGGGGGGCTTTCTGCTATAGCAGATTTGAGAGAGGGTCTCTGTTTCTTTTCGTTCACCAATCAATATCATGTACCTACACTCATAGTTGCAGAACACGAAAACGGAATGAGTCTATGATTGATATCGAAATGCAATGAAATAGGAGAATGTATGTGTAATTATGTTGAATCTCGCTAGGAGTTTATATGCGTGTGAATGTGACTTTTACTACCAATCTGATTATCCTTCAACGACTTGAATGTCTTTATCAGACATGGCTCCCAGGCCTATTTTTACCGCATGACTAATCTGTGGAACTTCCCAAACATCACATTTGAGCTTGTTTTCTGCATTATAGCTCTGCAGTATTTTCACACCTTCCACATCAATTGCAACCATATCCTTACTAGCCATGATTAGATTTGGTTCCTCTATGTGTCCTGAAGCTGGTCCGCCTGTTACGAAAACCCTACGTGCATCCATAACTATCAAATCAGGTTTGAAGAAGGAAGCGAGATCAACTACCTTTTCCTCAAGGTGTCGCATGTGTAATCTCACTCGGTCTCGTATTCTCATCCATCCCACGAAGAGCTTCATGCTACCAGTAAACCTCGCAATGAAATGAGTCTTGATGCATGGTGCTAAGACGAGTTTGTCCCCTTCTAGTACTGGTTTCCCAATCGACACACGCTTGAGTTTTTTCCCCCGTTCAATAGTCACATCTTCCCATGGGTGTTCATCAAGAAAAATGAGGTCTGCATCCAGGCTCTCTGCAACGACATCCAAACCTACTTCTTTGGCAACCTCTCGTGTCTTCAGTCTTAGCATTGAACTATCTATAATACGTATCTTATCAGCACCTGCATCCAAAATCTCTCTTCCTAATGCCTCAATAAATGCAGGGTCACTAGACGCGGGATACGGGTCTGCAGTATTCAGATTTGGCTTAATGGTTACAGTGTCTCCTGTTGTGATGACACTCTCAAATCCTCCTATCAGAGATACTGCTCTTCTAATTGACTCTCTTAGGTCTATGTCAGTTTTTACCTTGCTCACAAAAAACTGTTGCTTATCCAAATCCGTTACCAATTTTCGTCAACCATCTTTTGCAATCATTTTACGTTAGATGATATTAACTCTATCATGTAGTCGAATAGAATATCTTTTGAATACACAACGATTCGTCCAGATGAACAGAATTGGTGTATCAATGGAAGTACAATGGTCCCATCTTTGATGCTCATACACATATAGGAAATCCCCAAGACTTGGAGAAGATGGTTTCAATAGAACAGGACTGCGGAATCCATGCACAACTAGCCATTGTTCATGGAACTGAAAATCTTCAATCCGCAAAATTGTTGGATCCAACTAGATTTGTGTTCGCTAAATACTTACCAACAAGCGAAACAACTCGTTACAATGTGAAATTACTCCTTGAAGAGATACACTGCTTGAAAGAGGAGGGCTATCATCTTGCTAAGATGTGGTTTGGTCCTAGGTGGCGTGATTACGTGGAAAACGCTTCAGATAGTTTCAGAGTGGATGATAGTAGACTTGAGCCTGTTTTTCAAGCTCTTGAAGATCAAAAAATACCACTGTTAATTCACGTCGGAGACCCAGACACATACTTTGAGAACCAGTATAGTGACACGAAAAAGTATGGGACAAAGGATGAAAATCTCGCTCAACTAAAGAATATCATCTCTCGCTATCCTGCACTCCAATTCCAGCTAGCACATATGGGTTCACAACCAGAGATACATCGACTACCAAATCTTGGTCAGTGGCTTGACAACTACCCGAATATCGTATTAGACACAGCCTCGTCTAGATGGATGGCTCGAGAGTTGAGCAGAAATCCAGAGACATCACGAGAATTCATAGTCAAGTACTCTGACCGAATCCTCTTTGGTACAGATGTTTCATCCAATCGAGAACCTGAATATTTTGCGGGTCGATATAACGCTCAGAGGATACTCTACGAAACTGATGTGAGAGATGCACCTCTTCCTTTTGAAGACCCAGATACAAAGTCGTCAGGTGGGACATTCATCAACGGTCTAGATCTGCCTATTTCAGTTTTGAAGAAGATATACTGGAAGAACGCCATCAGGATCTACAATGCATCCCAATCAATTGGCCCGATGGAAAATCTCTGATATAATCTGTCTAGGACAATATCCCACGCTCGCACAAAATATTCGTATACCTGATTCCAATCCTCACCATATCCCCACCCAGCGTGAGTGAGTACAACTCTTGTCTTTACAGAACTTTCCACCTTCAATTGCACAACGACCCACGTCTTCAGCTTTCTGAGTCTGGGAAATGAAGGAGGTGCATTCCAATCAAATGATATCATCTCCTTTGGAAGATAGCTCAATATTCTCACGCCCTCTCCCCCCTTCGAACCAAGAGGCGCATCGGGATCAAAGTAAATCTCATAGGCTCCGCCAATCCGAAGATCTACCTTTGTTTCTGGAGCGAAGAAGGTTAATGCACCCTCTCTCGTTGTCCAAGCTTCCCAGACATCATCTAACCCTGCGTCAACTACCCTCTCTTTTCTTATCGCTTTCTCAATGGGATCAATGCGACGCTCTAATGAGGGGGTACTTCCTTCTCCAGCTATCTCGAGTACATCAAAGAATGGTATCCTTACAACCAATCCTCCATTTGCTTCCCGAATAATCTTACCCTTCCGGAATAGTCTGTAGTGTGTTCCCTCTGGTAAAATCGACACAAACATCTTGATGTATATTCCAAGTAAAATCATCATGAGAATCGTTACCAATGCTATGAAAATAGCTAGGTTATCTCCAAGCCATGCTAAAATTGATGCCTGCATAACTCTTCCTCCTTACAAAGCTAAACCTTCTTCATTTTCTCGCCAGTATGTATAGTCGTTGTGGAGCTTTCTCATTCGATGGTGTCGTATGAATGTATCGCCATCTAGTTCTCGGGAGAGTTGAAGGCTCTTAACCCCCCATTTTATATGTTTTCTGACTTTCTTTTCATCAATACCTAATCTTATTGATAGTTGTTGTATAGTGATGACGTCACGCTCATTTGCCTCTCCTATACACCTCATACGCTCCTTAAAATTCCACATCAATTACTTCCTCTCTCAACTATAGATTATTTTGAAAGGAGATAAGTTTCACGTCCTCAAAATCAGTAAAGTTATGTAAAAATTATGCATTGTATTTTTGATTGTTTGGTAGTGTTTAAGGATGATCAAAAAGCCATTCCCATTAGCATTGTTGTCAATGGTATTACTTCTACTAATGTCAATGCAACAGGGATGCAATGATGTTCCTGAAAGAGTTCTACAGAATCCCTTCACAATAAGCCAAGAGAATACAATAATCTACGAGACCATTGGAAATCCTTACTACCTGGATCCACACATAAATTATGAGTCCTTTGGTAATTGGATATCATTCAATGTTTATGAAACTCTGTACACCTATCCATGGGATAGTGCTGATTCAAACCCAACTGTACCACTTTTAGCTTCTGACAAGCACATTTCAGAGGACGGACTGGAATACACATTCTTTCTCAAATCAAACATTGAATTTCATGATGGAACACCCTTCAACGCTAGTTGCGTTAAGTACAATATTGAGCGAGTATTAGCTGTCTTTGATAGTTGGGGTCCTGCATGGATGATTTCTTGGCCTATATTAGGTGGGAGAGCCGTTGCGGATGCAGTCTACGAATATGGTGAAGGTAGTCCACAACATATTGGAAATTATACAGCATGGAAATCAGCAAACGATGCTGAAACCGGAGCTATTTTCGTTATGGATACATACACTGTTAGAATTCGACTTGCCTACCCGTATGCTGGATTCATTGCGGCTCTGACCTACTCAGTAGGATCAATGATGAGTCCGACTTGGGTTGAAGCTAATGGCGGAGTAGTAATTGGTGAACAAAACGAGTATATTACTGAGCACACTTGTGGTACTGGACCATATATGGTTGAGAGTTGGCACCGTGACTATAATATCACTCTGATAAAAAATCAAAATTACTGGAGGGAGTCAGCAGCTCAGTCCCAATTTCCAAATGCGGGTTCAATCAACACAGTCATAATCAGAACAAATGAAGATGTCAATTCTCGTATACTGAATTTGCAGCATGGTGTGACTGATGGCTGTTACTGGCCAATCTCACATGCATATCAGGTCTATGATCTAGAACAAGAGGAAGTCAGGAGTGAGTGGCAAGACAAGGTGAACGTCTGGCCTCACAATCCAACTTTCAATATTATGATGTTGGGTTTCAACATGAATCCATATATCAATCAATCAGGAATACTGACTGAAAGCCCCTTCAGACTCAAATCATTTAGACAGGTTGTGTCTTACATCTTCAATTACAGCCACTATATCGATGAGGTGTTGTATGGTTATGCCCAACGATTACATGGACCAGTTCCGAAAGGGATGTTTGGGCATGCAGATGATCTGTTCATGTACAAGTACAATTTTACAATGGCACTAGAGAAATGGAACGAGGCTATGGCTGCTGGTCTTGATGAAATTTGGGCGAACAATTCATACCAGTTCACCATGTACTATAGTTCAGGTAGTAGTAGTGTGCGAGGATTACCATCAATGTTAATCAAATATGGAATTGAATCCATTCTTGCAGACCCCGATGCTATACAACCATCTGCCCCTCTCTCTATCGAATCTGAAGGGATTTCTTGGGAAGACTACCTTTACCTGATCCAGAACAGGCAGCTCCCAATCTTCTACCTTGGTTGGGCACCAGATTACGCAGACCCAGACAACTATGTCGATCCATTCGTGAAGAGCACTGGATCCTATCCCCTCAGGATTGGTCTTGGTGTTTCTGAAGGCTGGGATGCACCATACGTTGATGGACTGATTGCTTCTGCATCTCAGAGTCAGAACAACACCGAGCGAATAGAGCTATACCACGAGATTCAGGAGCTAATTGTTGAACAGACTGCATATCTGTGGGTATACCAAGCTGAGGCTTTTCATGTCGAAAGAGTTGAGATGAATGGATATCAGTTCAATCCAATGCATTCCTACTGGGGTCGATATTTCTATCATTATTGGAAAGGATTGGTGAACTCAACTACAAGCACTAGTGTGACAACACATACAACCTCAATTACAACGACTCAAACGCAGACCACAACCTTACCAACAACTTCAGCCTTAGTCACAACTACACCTCGATTTGATGAACTATTTGGTAGTCTAGCAATTATAATCACTCTAAGTTCCATCGCAGTTATTGTTGTCTTTGGTGTGTTAATAGTGAGAGATCGCCTGTATAGGTAAGTACTAACATAGTTCACTAATTTGATTCTATGCCTTCTCTGAGTCTTTGAAGTATAAACGAATAAGATATGGTGCGCTTGGTGGGGTTTGAGATCGTGCTGCGATAATCTTGCTTAATCCTCGCATTATTTATTCAATGTACAGAGGTTTACTCAAGAGGTATAATCGTGAAGATATTTCAAAGACCATTCAGTTTTGAGAGAAACTTGGATGAGGTACGTTTGTTCCTGCTCGAGGTCTACAAACAAACCGATGCTCTTCATTACCTGATTCCAATAAAGATTGAGAACCAGAAATTTGGTCCATGCGGTGAGGATTATTCTCCTAAAGATGATGAAGCACTTAAGATTTGGAGAACATCAGACAAGGACGATTCTGACATTGTTGCCATATCTCATCGTGGTTCAGCAGCAAATTATCACATTGAGATACACCCAAGCAACAAATCATTGGAAAATGATTTGTTTCAAGAGATTGAGAAGCTCGAGAGAAACATTGTTGGCAAATTAGGCTCTCGAATGTATATGTACACAGTAGGTCCTGATTCTATGAGACCTAAGGTCCTAGCTGAAATGGGCTACGAAGATTATGGTCTTCACGAATATAATTATGAATTCCTTCAGGGAGCTTCGATACCTGACAATCCGCTACCAGATGGATACAGAATAAGAGGTCTAAGAGATGAACAAGATTATGTCAAGTTTATCGAGGTAATCGGTTCAGTCTACGACCATTGTCGTCAATATATGACTCTTGAGAAGATGAGATGGATGACAGAGGCTGAATTCTATCATCAAGACCTTAACTTAGCCGTTGCTGATGAAAAAGACAGGTTTGTTGGATTCTGTATGTATCGATTGGATCCCATCACAGGTATCGCAGAAATGGAATCACTAGGTGCTCATCCTGATTCCAGTGACTTGGGACTAGAAGAGGCTCTGCTCTCAGAGGGTTTAAGACGTGTGATGAAGCATCAGCCAAGATTAATCTGTGCAGTTGAGATCGATATTTCAGACCCAATGAATAAGGAGCTCGAATCTGCAGGTTTTGTTCGAAGCGTGACGATGAACATGTGGGGAAAGATTCTAGAATGAGAAGAAGTGGTGCGCTTGGCGGTCAAAATCAATTTTGGACTTTGTCCAATTCCTTCCGACGTTTTTGAATTTTCGAGTATAATTCGTCGGAGTTTTCGGGTGGAACATGCAGCTTCTCTTTTCTCTTCAGCTCCAAAGCATCTGAAGGACAATTAGCAACACATATCCCACAACCGATGCAGCGATCTAGATTGATATTCACTGTTTCTTCTTCTAGCGTTACTGCCTCCATCTGACACAAGTCAACACAGGTTCCACATGCAGTGCATAACTTGGAATCAACTTCAGCATAGTAATTGGTGGTGAAGAAATCTACTGTACGCGGGGCCATTTTGGTGCTTGCGAGGAGTCCACAGCAACACCCACAACAACTGCATACAAATTCGAGGTTTTGGGTGTTACTAGGTTGAAGGACTAAGCCCTCATTTTTATTTTGCTCAAGAATGTGAAGCATTTCTTCCTTAGAAACCTCGCGGCCCCACCCAAAATCAGTATATGCTGTTGTGAACTTGCCCACACCAAAACAGAGTTCTCGTCGATCTGTAGCTTTACATGGCTCACCACCGACATCTTTCTCTTCCCGACAAACACAATTGATGACCACAAATGGGCCCTCTGATTCTTCGATTAGAAGCTGAATATTATCATACTGAGCAACACTATCTTCCCGTCGGATACTTTTTCCAACAGGTATTGTGCGAATCTGTGGGATGCCGGTTTCCTGAATCTCTTCTATGGGTGGTGAGCTGTAGAAATGTTGAATGTCAGTGACGAGTTCAGGCGTGATATTACCTACTTGAAATTCATAAATACCAATCACCCACGGGGCATTGCCATAAAATTTAGTATTGTTTTCCCTTCGGTATGTGATGAAGGTCTTTCATCGAAATTCAAAAGAATGAAAAATGGTGCGTCTGCCGGGACTTGAACCCGGGCCGGTTCCGATCTGCGGTCCAGAAGAACATTCCTCCAGACATTGGCAGGGAACCATCATAGCCCCGTGGCCGATTTTTCAGAATCCGAAAAACCTTAGACAACAGACGCCTAGAAGAAGTCGCGTGTAGTGTGGATTTAAAGATTATGACATGTCATACCAATATGGAGATGACCATATGATTACCTCATATCGTGAGGGTTCTAAGGGGCAATGATGGATGACCTATTGTTGAAAGCGAGTGAACTTCAACTTCATACAACTCATGCGTTCCACCCGTCCCTTGCCAGTGTTACCACCATCCATCATTTTTGAGAAAATGCTAGACTTAGCAAAGGTACTGTCTGTTATCATCGGGATGGAATCCCTCCTACAGTCCTGGCTTCTTTCTCCTGTTGTGTTCTGGTCGTATCATCTCCAGCAACAGCGAGTGTTTCTGCATCTTTTTCCACAGCCAGGTCATTATCACCCTTCCTAACCTCATCACTGAAGTCAAGAAGACTCACTTGAGCATGGTGAACGACCTTGGAATTCTGATGAGGTTTCTCTATAATTGATTCCATTATTGAGATAATTTCATTGATTCTCGTCGCTACATCATTAGGAATCAATAAAAGAACGTAGTACCAATCAGTGTTTTATGTCCGACTTGGCAATGGAATCCAAAGAACCAATTTCTGCCTCACCTGAAACAAAAAAGAGCGGAACACGGTTAGAGTGGATTGATGTTGCGAAGGGCATTGGCATGTTTCTTGTTATTTGGGAGCATGCTACCTATGCAGATTTTCCTCCCTTGAATCATGTTTTTGTAAGCTTTGTAATGCCGATGTACTTCTTACTTGCAGGCTTGACCTACAACAATAAAAAGTACCGCCAAGATTTGAGGGGATTCCTCTCATCTCGAGGTCGCCAGTTCATGATACCCTATGTGATTCTCATGGGTCTCTGGATTGCTATGGCTGCTCTTATCCCGGGAACTACGGAACAAGGCGCTGGAGAACTTGTATTCTGGTTTGTATATGGAGCTGGTCCTCCAACTGGATCTCCACACCTCTGGTTTCTTCCTATGATGTATCTAGCGATGATTATTTTTGTCGTCCTTGACAAGGTGATGGAACGATTGCCATATCAGGCAAAATGGATTCTGTTTCTCGTGTTTCCACTGATTGCACTATACTTCAATACCATCTTTGCAGGTTACTTAGTTTCTGCTTGGCCTTATACTACAGGTCTTGTGCCCTGGCGATTGGGTGGTGTGTTTGTTGCAGCTACATTTATGCAAATGGGAAATGAGATACGGCGCTTCATGAAGCTCAAGGAATGGTCGCTTGGTCGAACATCATTAGATATCTCTGCTATTATTGGGATGAGTATGATTCTTCTTGCTCTCTCGGAGATGAATGGTTACACTGACATTGCTTCAGATATCATCGGTTTGATCTGGATATACTTAGCAACTGGGATAATTGGGACCTATATTATGTTTTCAGGATCTTTTCTAATCACAAAATACACAACACGATTCAAGGATTTCCTTGTGAGGGTTGGTAACAGCTCACAAGAGATTTATGAACTTCATCCTATGACGATGCGTCTATTACCACCTATTCTTGGAATCTTCGGTGTAGCAGCGGAACTTTGGTGGCTTAACCCTGACTGGTGGCTCTTGAATTCCATCTTCATTTGCATTACCACCATTCCTCTGGTGTTCTATGTAATTAGTAAGAACAAGTATTTGAGATTCATATTCAAGGGTTCAACAAAGTGATATGTAGCAACAAAAGATGTTAGTCTTCCCTGATGCGAGCTTCGTAAGCAATAAAAGGAATTTTACCTAAAAACGGGTTGTAACAGGAAGGGATGGATTTGGCAACCTCTCAAGAACCATCGCAGATTACAGAACAAAAGAGGATACAATCTCGAATAGAATGGGTGGATGTTGCAAAGGGTATTGGTGTCTTCATTGTGATTTATTGCCATGCTACATGGCAGAATGTTCCTCCATGGGACCATCTTCCTGTTAGCTTTGTTATGCCCATGTATTTCATGCTCGCCGGACTCACCTACAATAACAAGAAGTATCGTGAGAATATGAAGGAGTTTGCTATTTCTCGTGGTAAACAATTCATGATTCCTTACACCATTCTCATGGCTCTTTGGATTCTTATGGCTGCTCTGATGCCCAGTTCTTCTATTCAGACTTGGGATGAGCTGATTTTCTGGTTCTTATATGGTGCCGGACCTCCAACAGGGTCTCCCCATCTCTGGTTTCTTCCCATGTTGTACCTAGGAATGATTATCTTTGTGGTATTTGACAAAATACTTGCTGGACTTCCTGACATCTCAAGATGGTTATTGATTCTCTTCTTTCCACTTGCGACAGTATTTCTCAATGGATATGTCGCAACTTTTCTATTGGAATATTTCCCTTTTACAGCGGGTCTAATCCCCTGGAGGCTTGGTGGAGTATTCATGACAGCTGCATTTGTAGCCCTGGGAAATGAAATTCGTCGATATATGAAACTCAGGGATTGGACTATTGGTCGTCTTAGTCTGGATATACCTGCAATCGTTGGAATGTCAATGATTCTAGTTGCAGTTTCAACAGTAAATGGATTCACAGATATAGCCTCAGACAACATTGGTCTTGTTCATCCAGTTTACGTTTCAGTTTGGCTTTACTTGACCACGGGTGTTATCGGGACTTGCATAACCTTTGCAAGCTCTTCATTGATTGTCAAATTGACAACACGTTTCAAGAATTTCATGATACGAGTTGGGAACAGCTCCCAGCAGATTTACGAGATACATCCGATGATACTTCGTCTTGCACCACTCTTCTTAGGTCTGTTCGGAATAATAATGATTAATCCTGTTGAAAGTGCCATCAATTTCTGGATCTTCAACTATATCTTCATCACAGTATTGTCCATCCCTATTGTCTTCTACGTGATTAACCGAGTATCAATACTGAGATTCATGTTCACAGGCTCAAAGGATGAATGATTGATTTCTCTAGCTCTTGTAGGATAATACATTAGGAGGCCTCTCCTACAAGACAACCCGACATAGGATGAGTGCTACACAGGAACTCGTACAGCTCAAGAAAGAGATTATGCAGGAGATATACAGGAATCGAATGCTCTTGACTTCGGTTCGTGATAAGCCTGAAGGATGGACTTTGATATCCGGACTTTGGAGTCCGTTCTATATTCAGCTTCGGATTCTAAGTTCTTTTCCCTCAACTCTAAAGAAGGTCGGAATCGCAATGTCTCAGTTGATAAGAGAGGAATCTCCTGATGTGACCAGGGTGGTCGGTATTGCACATGCAGGAGTACCTATAGCTACTGCAATTTCTTTGGAATCGGGAATCCCTGCTTGTCATACTAGAAAAATCGCTGGAGTCAGATCCGAAGAGGACTTGAGAGATGCGATACCTAATTATGGTCAGCATTCTCTTCTTGAGGGGATTATTGAAGAAGATGATGTCTTATGTATCGTTGACGACCTAGTTACAGGGATGAACAGTAAATTGATTGCGAGAGCACAGGTCTTAGAGGAGATACAAAAGAGGGGTGTTTCTGGTGTTCGATGTGATGCTATTGCTGTAATAGTTGATCGGCAACAAGGAGCGGTAACCATCGCAAAAGAGAGAGGTCTAAATCTGCACTCATTAATCAAGTTTGTAGATGAAGGATTACCCATTCTGAGGGGTGATATGTCTGAAGAAGAATATACTTCAATCATTGAATACCTTCAGAACTGAGTCTTACAACAAATAGAAAATCCTTTCAGACGCCGATGTAAGTCAAATTTGCAACAGCTATGACCGAAACTATGAATGCTTTGAAGCCCATGTTGAAAGTAGCAATGGCGACAGTAGGAAATCATTTTCATTTCTATTCCCGTGCAGCTGATACTGTTGAAACCCCTAGAGTGAAGGCTCTTCTCATGGTTTTAACTGAATCAGAAGAGGAACTATTGGAAAAGATAGAGGACATGATGCTTACAGGGGTTGTTGATGAGATTCAGGAAATAAGTGGTCTCAAAATGGATAGTCCAGACGCAATGCCCTTTGACCTTACTCGTGAAGATACTGATCCCAGAATTTACATATGTAATAGAGCTTTAGAGCAAGAGATTAAGGCATTCACTTTCTTTCTTTCAATTGCCTCCCGTGCAAAATCAGAGGTCATAAGCAGAGTCTTCGAGTACTTTGCGTATGTAAAATCTCAGCAGATTCAACGTATACGAAACGTCTGCAGCACATTCTGATTCTCTTCATTCTTTTTCGGCCAAATTCTACCTCCTAATACTTAGAACACGTGTTCCAATAATTCACAAAATCGCAGGGCGCTTTTTATATTTTATATAAATATATTTATATACATATGATTAATTAATATAAATCAAGGGCCTCTGAGGCTGTCCTGAACGTCTGGACCCGAATCCGTTCCATCGGAAGTGATGGGGTCCGAGGGTCCGAAAATTGGTGATTTCGAAATGGTGTCGGTACCGAAAATAGAAAAACCTGTCATGATACCTCCAATTCTACTGGTTGATTATGACGACTTCAAGAACTATGCAAATGACGCTGTTCTTGTGACTTACGATGTGGAATTCTTCAATGGTCCATTTCTGGATGTTGAAAAGAAATTTAGGAGATTGACTCTCCATGCCATTGGGGTAAAGATAGAAAGCGTTCCACTAACTTTCAAGTTTGTGCTTGACTATAACTCCCTTGAATTGCAGGGTACAGATTGGGTGCAAAAGACAACTGATTTGGACGCTCTTGTTAGGAATATTCTTGATGAATTGAATAGTAGTGTCCGACTAGTTAGAGGTACTATTGATCAAGAACAAGAGATTGGTGCTGTATTGTCAGCTGTCTACTAGTATGCTCTCACACTATCAATCCTGATTCAGAGTCAAAATCAACAAACCATTATCGTTATCAGCATATGCCTCTTACTACTATTTGAACAAGTTTGACCGAAAGGGAACCAGTACCCATTGAAGACATTCTTCCAAGAATTTTACAGGACTACTCCGATGAACCCCGCGGCTGGAGAATCCTATCGACACCTATAGGTGACATGCTAGTTTTTGGTCCTACTTCTTCTTTTCAACTGAAACTAATCCCTCTTGGTCCCCAGAAATACACAGGTGCTGGTGTTGAGATAACTGAATCCAAGAAGACACTCAAACGAATAAGTCGAACTCCTGAATTCGGGTTGAGACCATTAAGCTCTGGGGATATTACAGACCTGATTCAAGCTTTTGATGACCCCCAGACCTCTAGTTTGAAGATACAATCAATACTGAGTCGAACACCTCAATCACATTCTGATTTAGCTGAATCAGATGTTGACCACATCTTATCCGGTCCAATACTTACACGTCCTGATTTTGGTTCATTAGACCCGGAAATTCTGAAGAGACAACTATTACTTGACCGTTCTGCTTCTGATGTGTTTAGAAGACGTTATCCAATGAGGTCTGGAATGTATTTCTAGTGTTGCCAGACCAAAATCCTATTACGGCTTTTTGCAAAATCTAGGACTCAGTTGCATGGACTGTAAGGGAACTAACCATGATACGCAATATCTTCATCATTGATAATGATGGCAATAGTCTGGTTGCGGTAAACTTTGGAGAATGCCATTCCTTAAGCGAGAACTCTCGCGTGGTTTCTGGATTTATTAGCGCAATTCATAATTTCTCAAGAAACCTCTCTGGTGAAGGAGCTAACGAGATTCGATTAGGTGATCTCTTTTTCCTCATTCGAAATCATAATGATTTTCTATTTGTGTTGACAGCAGACACTGATAACAGAGACGAAAATACGCGTAAATTACAGACTATCAGATCACTCTTTATTGAGAGATACGCAGAATATCTCACCGATAACATTGATTCCATTGATAGTACAGTGTTTGATGATTTTGGTTCCTTGCTCATTTCTTCAGGGATTGCGGAGTATAATTGTGGTGATAATCCCACCTGCGAAGAATGTGAGAATCGCCACAAGATGCTGCCCCTAGATGAAATGACTGATCAGATATCATGAAGAAGTGATGGTAGGTCAGACGTGATTTGAATACGTGACCACCACATATTGACGATGAACGAAGTATAACAACTACAGTTAGGTTTCAACTTAACGTTGGCTTACCTTCTCAATCGCTTGAAGTACTTCATCCACTTTCATCTGGGAAAGAATTCCTCTGATGGCATCAAGTTCGCTCTGGCTTCTTATTATGATCCCCATCTTATTGATTGGATTTCCACTTTCACCAATCGGATTAATCTCAACAGCTAAGTAGGCTGGCCCATCCTTTGATTGAGGTATCTTTCTGATGAATATTCCAGGTTCATCAGTCCGTAATCGTTCCCATTTCCTCCCGTGTCTGAGCATATCTCTCAGTGATGCTTCCATTCAAATCACTCATTTATCTTAATTAACCGTCTTGATAAATTATATTGCATCTTGTCTGTGCAACAGATACTCAGGTCCGAATATCTTACGTGCCATGACATATATAATAGCAGTTTATTCACTTGAGAATATGAAAGAAAAATCCAAGTTTTCAGTTACATTCAAGGATGATTCAATTGTAAAGCTTGTGAGAAAGACTGACCACAGAACATTAGCCATCTGGGCAGTTGATTGTGTCGAGCGTGTCATGCCATACTTTGAGGAAGCGCACCCAGAAGACCCCCGTCCCCGAAAAGCTATTGAAACACTCCAAAAATGGATACATACTGGAATATTCAAGATGGCAGATATACGCAAAGCTTCACTTGATGCTCATGCGGCTGCTCGCGAGGTGGGAGAAGATAATGCTGCTCGCTCTGCTGCTCGTGCCGCAGGTCAAGCGGTGGCAACTGCACACGTTCCCACTCATTCTATTGCTGCCGCAAATTATGCCTTACAGGCTATTCATAGAACCGTCAAACCCTCTGATGTCGATGCTGCCATAGCCAAAGAACGAGATTGGCAATACCAGCATTTACTTGAATTGAAGAATAGTAATCCTAGTTTACAGCCTTGAAAAACTATGTTACATCTTGTAGGAGTTTTTTCACGCAGAAACTCTCAGACAATACGGATTTTACTAGAGTGTTGATTCATGAGAAAGTAGTTGACACTTCTCTAGATTTTGTCAAATCCAGAGCATAAGCTGCAACAATGAACTAGCAAGAAGTGATGGTGGGCCGGACGGGATTTGAACATGACCACCGCACGTTTGAATGTGCGTGGAAGTCAAGCACATGTGTCATAGAATATGCTTTGAAAAGCAAACATATATAGGCTTATACGTTTGTATAAACAAACATATTTTGCTATTGAGGAATGCTGCTTGAGTGAAGATATTCCAGACCTCTTCCGAGATATTGTGTTGACTCCCGAAGGAGAGAGTCCAATCAAGGAAGTCATGTTCATTACTGATGAGAAATCAGCTAGGGCATTTGACCACGAGGCACGTGTAGCCATTCTTACAATTCTCGCACGTGGTATAAAGGACAGGTCCACATCTGTTCAATATGATCAGGAGAGTGATGTACGAACTGAAACAACTAAGAGAGTAGTTCGAACTGCACTCTCAGTCATAGAGATTGTAAAAATGTCTAAGAAATATGATGATGTCATGCCGCTTACTCGCAATCAAATCTATCATCATCTCCCAGTAATGATTGATAGTGGCATCATAGTAAAGCATGGCACTGTACAAAATGGGAATAGATTCACAGATTATTACAGACGTACTGCGATAAGTTATGTCTTGACATTAGAAACGCCTGACTATGGGGATGAATTTCTTAGGAAAATAGAATCAGATAGATTAGACAAACTTCTATCGATGTTTACATTGAGTCTTGATAATTCCCAGCAGAAGAAACTTCTCGAATTGAGAGTTAAAATGCAAAAACTCCAAGACCGTTGGCGTCCAATGATTGCTAAGATGGCACAAGATGATGTCACGGACCGAGAGATCATTCGTTTCTATCACTGGCTACTTGACATCTACTCCTTGATGAATCCGGAGTACATTGAGTTAGGTAAGAGTATTGCGAAGATTCTGTTCCCTGAAGCTTTGGAGGGTCAGTAATGAGAGACATTGGTCACATGGCTGTGGAAGCTGCAAGAGATGCGGGTGCAGATTTTGCTGATGTACGAGTTGAACGGACACAGAAGTTCAGTATTGAGGTGCATGATAGTATCCCGAGAAAGGGACTTGTCGCGAAGATTACAGGAGCTGGAATACGTGTACTTGTAGCAGGGTCATGGGGTTTTTGTCCAACCTCTAATCTGGATCCAAGTAATATTCGAGAAGTCGCTAGGGCTGCTGTTGAGCTTGCGGTATCAAACAAGGATAGGGTCAAGAAAGTGTTTGAGATAGAACTTGACACCTGTGTTGATGAGGCAAAGACCCCAGTGAAGGTCCCATTACAGAATGTATCGATTGAAGAGAAGTTAGCTCTACTCAAGGAGCTCAACAAAGAGGCGAGTGATATTGATGCTAGGGTGTTCAACTCACGAACAGCCTATCAAGAAACAGTCACTAGCCTTCAAATAATCAACTCTCTTGGTACAGATGTTCATCTTGAATTGTCCATACCTTGGCTCAAGATTTTTGTTGCAGCACGTGAAAACTCTAGTAGTCAAAGGGGAGTCGCTAGACTTGGAGGGAGTGGCGGTTTTGAGCAGATGAACTATGAGAATGCCCGTGCTACCTTGGAGGAATCGGCAACTCTTGCCTTGGAAAAACTAGATTCTACCACTGTAAAGGGTGGTACATATGATGTGATTACTGACCCTGACCTGACAGGGGTGCTTGCTCACGAAGCCTTTGGACATGCATGTGAGGCAGATAACTGGGTCTCTAATGTGACGATTTTCAGAGGGCGCTTGGGAAAGAAACTGGGCTCTGAGGTCATCAATATCAGTGATGACCCTACTATCCTTGGATTGAGAGGGTCCTTTGCTTATGACTGGGAGGGAACAAAGACAAGAAAGCGTGAGCTGATAAAGAATGGTCGACTGAATGAATTGCTTCATACCCTTGAAACCGCCTCACGGATGAATTTAGAATGTACTGGTGCTGCTCGTTGTGAATCATTCATGTTTGAACCAATTCCTAGGATGGGCAACACTTTCTTTGAACCTGGTGACTGGAAGGTTGAGGAACTAATTGAAGACACTAAATCGGGTCTGATTCTATGTGGAATAGGTGGAGGGTACACCATGTCGAGCAGGGGCGTCTATGCCTTCATGTCAACCCATGGATATCTGATTGAATCAGGTGAACGAAGTCAGATCATCAGAGGTACCACCATCTCAGGAGAACATCTTGGAACCTTAGTGAAGATTGACGCTCTTTGTGATGACTTCAGGATGAACTCTGGAACCTGTGGAAAGGCTGACCAGCACGTTCCTGACATGTCTGGCGGACCACATATACGAATACGCAATATGGTCGTAGGAGGTCAATAATTGAAAGAAACACTCTTTGAGATTGGTGAGAGGCTATTAAGGTCTGCAGATAGGAAGAATATCAGTCAGACTGAGGTCTATCTTGAATCCCTACAACGCAGAAAGCTCACCGTCGAAGGTGGGTCTGTTAAAACTGCAAAGAGAATCAATGACCAAGGTGTGGGGATACGAACTGCAATTGGAAGTCAGTTGGGTTTTGCATACACAACATCTCTAGCCTTTTCCGACTGTCAAGATGTTCTTGAGCAGTCAGCTACTCTCGCACGTGTCAATGACGAAGATCCCCTCTTTGTCGAGTTCCCTACTAGTGTAACATCTTATCCCCGAGTTTCTGGAATCTATGACAAAAGACTCACTAACCTGAAATCAGAGGAGATATCAACACTACTCTTTCGTGCAGTTGAGAGTAATCAAAATCACTTACGCGCTGGAGAGGTTATAATCTATGGGGATTTGGTAGTCACTACAAAATCAATTGCTGTTCTGAATTCCAACGCAGTTCAAACCTTCAATGAACGGACTCAAATCATGCTTGAGATAGATTCGACTCTCAGAACCGATGATCAACAACTGACCAGCTATGAGTCTCAATGCGGTACAAGATTGGCAGATGTTGATCCGGAGTGGGTGGGTCAGACTGCAGCGGAGAACACACTCAGAATGATACATCCTAAACCAGTGGAGAATAAGCGGATGCCACTCGTGCTCTCACCTAGGACCTTAGAATCACTATTTGGGATGGGCTTCACCTCAGCAGTCAATGCTGAGAACTATCTCACTGGTCAGTCCTATCTCAATGGGTTGTTGGAGTCAGATGTTGCATCTGAGGATTTGGTGATAGTAGATGATGGCAGTCTTGAGGGCGGCTATAATTCCTCCCCCTTTGATGGTGAGGGAAGTCCATCATCACAGACCGAGATTCTAGAGGGTGGAATTCTCAAGAGTCTACTTCACAGTTCCTATACTGCAAATGCTTCAGGTTCTACTAACACGGGTAATGCAGTTCGAGACTCATATTCGGCCCTTCCATCAGTAGGTAGAACAAACCTTCAAATCAAGCCAGGTAAGGGTACTTTGGAGGACTTATTGTCAGAGATGAGTGAGGGTATCTATTGTCAGTTGTCCTTGGATCAGCCAAATTCTCTCACTGGGGAAATCAATGCACTGATCATGGAGGGATTCTACATCAAGGACGGTAAGATTCAACATCCTGTGAGAAACACAACCTTTGGAATAAACATGTGTGATCTGTTGAATAGGATTGTACGTATTGGTGATGACACAAGAATGATGGAAGGATTCCTGAGTCCCAGTGTATTAATTGAATCAGTGGTTGTTACTTCGGATTGATAACATCTTTGAG
>CAYWJO010000032.1:35301-39503 GCA_964458565.1 uncultured archaeon
CGGTATCATAGCCGGGCTAGACCACCGGCCCCTGTATCGACAGTCACGAGAGCTGACGATTAAAAAGATTGCGACAGCACTCAAATTACTTTCCTGTGCTACCGAACCCTCCACCTCCTCTTTCTGTTTTAGAGAGTTCATTAGCTTCTTCTAATCTAACATTGGGAACGGAGCGGATTGCGAGTTGTGCTATTCTCATTCCCTTTTTGATTTCAAATGACACATTACTTAGATTGATGAGAGTACACCTCACCTCCCCCCTATAACCCGAATCAATAGTTCCTGGGCTATTTAAAACCGTGATTCCATCTCTCAATGCTAGACCGCTTCTAGGACGTACCTGCCCCTCGTATCCGCTTGGAATCTCCAGAGATAGTCCAATTGGAACCCCAAATCGTTCACCTGGTGCTAATTCATGATCAACCGTGGAATACAGATCAAACGCAACATCCCCAGGATTTGCTTGCTTTGGCATGGTTGCATCTGGTGATAACCTCTTCACCCGTACAAGTATCTCATCTGTCAACTTGACTGAACGACTCCTCAAAACTCACTTAGACCAATGTCCAGATATAGGTGTGGGTATCCAAACCAAACCTGAGTGATATGAGTTCTGGACTTGATAATCTGATACGAGTTTCATCAAAAGAGACTGTTCCTGCAGTTGACTTGTTGACTCAGACCTTCTGGAATGATTCTATATCTTGTTTATTCTTTCCAAATGAATCAATGAGGAAAGAATTTCTAACCGCCTATTTTGAGTATCGTCTGAAACAGGGCATTCTCTATGGCGAAATCTATGCCACTTCTTTGGACTTTGAAGGCATCGCATTCTGGAAACCGTCAGATAAGCTACAGAATACTCTTTGGCGTAACATCAGGAGTGGCGGCTTTTCACTATTCAGAAAACTTGGGGCACCACTCATTAGGAATATGATGATAGTGGATAAGTTCACCACTGGAAGAAGAAATGACTTTGCATCTGGTCCGTACATGTATCTGGGACCCCTTGGCGTGCATCCCAACCATCAAGGTAAGGGATATGCAAGTAAGCTAATCCGACCTATGCTTCAACATCTAGATGTAACAAGTACATCTTGCTACCTTGAAACTCAGAGTGAATCCAATGTCTCTCTCTACGAGCATTTTGGATTTGAAATCCTTGATGAAACAGTAATTCCAGGTACCGATATCCCTCACTGGGATATGATGAGAGTAGCACGCATCTGATTGTGTGAATTTATACATAACAACGATAAAGAGGTTGATATCATATTCTACTAGTAAAATGTTGAAGGTATTGGGGTCTTAGCGTGAGAAACAAAATAATGAAACTTGGACCGATGGCCTTCATGATTACTCTCTTAGTATTCACATGCAATGTTTCAGATTTGAGGGATTTGTAAACGCTGTCTTTAATGGAGTGTCAAGTTGGTGGACGAATTACAAGATTCATTTGAAACCAGATCAAAGCAGCTCACCTTGGGGTGGGACTTTGCGTTGGAGCAACTCTCTAGATATAGACACATTCAACATTTTCCTGTCATCATCAGATACAAGAACGTAACGACATCATCTAGAAAACAATCAAGAGAATCAATATTCTCGTATACTTTCCGTATGCGCATTTGATTGATTGATCACCATTTCCAATTGATCCTTATCGATAGGATGCTCTTCGGACTCTTTTTGAGCTTCTAGAAGCAATTCGTCAAGAGATGAAAAAGTTCCCTTATCCTCTATCACCCATCTAGTCATGGTGTTCAGATTGGATTCTCCATCCCACTCTATTGTTGGAATCTCTTCTTTAGTGAAGATGCCCCTTTTGTATAAACCTTCCATTAGTGCTTTATCTAAAAGAGTGTCGCAAGAGATCCATTTTCCAGAAAGATAACACTCGCACCAAGGATGAAATTGTATTATATCTGGTGATTGCTGGTAAAGAAATTCTGAAACTATGCCTTTGATGCATTCTTTACGGAGGGCAACGATGTGATATCTAGCTGGGATTCTTATCGCTCGTAACAGTGCAACTTGAAGATTCGTTTTGTTACCACAATCGCCAATTCCTTTCCGAAGAGTTCCAGATGCTGTATCAAACTCACACATCATGAATTTTATCTGATCTCTTACAAAACGGAAAATGCTTAGCGCCATTGTTTTGGTATTTGCATCGTTCTGGGTTAGTTCCTTCGCCTTTGCAGTTATCTCCGGATGGTCGCAATCACAAAATTCTGTTGGATTTCGATACTGATCTTCGTCACCTATTTCTTGGAACTTCATTTCAAATATCATCCTCCACGAATACAATCTCTTAAACAAATGTATTATATTTCACATCATCACTTAATTTTCTATCGAATCTGTTTTGGAGAACACCCTGTCAACAATTAATAAGTTATCAAAGAAGGAGTGGTGCCGAGGGAGAGATTTGAACATAACAATGAATCCATGAGTTCTTAGTTCACTCTCATAGATGAAAAGACCTAAAGAGGGTTCTGTACTTTTGTGAGATTTGCGTATAATGCAATATTATGGTACGTATGCACTATGAAACCATGATATTCGATATAGCGTACTAATGGAGGAACTAGAATGGTAAAGTGTCGGATTACGGTTCTGAAACGAACCTTTCATGAAGATCTAGCAAAAGAACACTTGCAGGCAAAGACGGGTAAATGTGGTGAATTCGAAGATGGTCAAGAATTCATTACAGAAAGCCCCACAGCTAAACCTGACTCGTTTCCGTGTAGCTTTGCTTGGCATGACATCCATAGATTCCTCTTGACCCTTATGCAAGGAGGCAGTTTTGACAATTATGTGGGTAAGACTGGTAAAATATGGAAGTGGATGAAGTCCGATAATTCCTACATAACCTGCTGTACTGATGGAATCAGACCTGTTATCTTTAAGCTAGAGGTAATTGAACGGTAACGATTGAGGACATGAAATCTCAGCTATTGTCAGAAGGATTTGAGATACTCATACAGAATTGAAAATGGTGCCGCGGGGGTGATTTGAACATTCCTACCAGCATAAGTTGTGTTTAGTGAAACATAACAACAATTAGATGCCCGTAGATTGACTCACCATATGTTTCATGTAACGTAATGCGAAATATGGAGGAATGTATGTGGATCGGAAATATGTGGGAGTACTGATCTCGATTGTAATTCTCGTGGGTGGAATATTTGGTGCATCACTATACTTCAATAATCTAGAAACGACAAGTGATGAACTACAATGGGGAATTCAAGAGGGTGATCAATTTACCTACTCACTCGTTGAAACAAGCGGCGAGATTGGTTGGACCTATGCTGAGCCCCTGAACGTATCAAGGATCGTAGTGAAAATAGATAATCTGCCTATACTCGATGATGTATCACCTGCTACTTTTGGTGATCTCATTGTTCGGCATATCAAAACAACATGTTATTTTGAAAATGGTAGTGAAATTGATGCGTATTGGCCAAATCATGCTTTTTCGCATTTACTCCTCCCTGTTGGTGACTGGGACTTCATCGATTTGTTGTACCCAGATGACCCCTCACAGTTTTGTACAAATCCCACATATGGTAGGATTTGTCTATACTCAAGGAATACATCTCCAACTGACAATGGATTCTTCTTTGCATATTACGAAGTTGGGATAGATGATTTTCATTGGGATAAAGGGTGGCTTCAAAGGAGTACAGGGATACCTGAAACTGTGAACTATATTTACGACCATGACTGGCTGGTTTATGCAGCTAATCTTACTCTAATAGAATCATAGTTTGATAATCGTTTCACATAGTTTCTCTGCATTGCATATTGAATTGGATTGTGGAATCAAAGATAACTTTAATGTAGAAGATGGTGCCGAGGGAGTGATACTCAGATTCTATGGATATCACCATCTGTGATTTCAAAATTGTTGATGCAAATGACAAGTTTGTTTACTTTCAATCTCCATAATGTGGAATCTTCATGTGCGACTCATCCGTTAGGGAATCTTATCGTGTTCGGTGTTCCCTTTCAATCTCCATAATGTGGAATCTTCATGTGCGACGATAGAAGAGGATAGGCCTGTGGGGCTTGAGAGCGGCTTTCAATCTCCATAATGTGGAATCTTCATGTGCGACCCTTGATGATGTATTTGAAGTGTCTGACTTATTGGACTTTCAATCTCCATAATGTGGAATCTTCATGTGCGACTGAGC
>CAYWJO010000033.1:0-39178 GCA_964458565.1 uncultured archaeon
GTAGAATCAGTGAATTCGATAATTAAAGCAGAAAGAGCTGTAAGAGGATTAAATGCTGTAATTGTTTTTGGTCAAGGTAAACGTATTAGATGGGAGGAAGGACCTGCTAATCCTGGTTACGCAGGTGTAGCTGGTATCTTTGCTCAACTACTAGGCCAACGTGGACTATTTCCTATGGCTGTACTTTCAAGTGAGTTATATCTTCCTTGGACACAGAAAAATCAGGTTCCACGACGAATTGCAGATTTCATAAAAGAGGACATTATGAAGAATGAATTGGGCGATATTCTATTTAGGCTCCTGACAATTGGGCTGGATCTTTCTTCAGAGAATAGTAGTAAGTTCAAAGAATTGTTTGATTCTGTTTTAATGAAATATGCCAATAAACTTACTTCAATAGGAGCAGTAAGACCTGCAGAATTTGCGAGAGAAGTTCTTAAACCACTTAAAAAATCGTTGCCTAGATTAATAGAAAAAGATGACATTTCCAAACTTAGATCAAGATTGAGTTTAGAAAATCGTCACATGCAGAAATGGATAACTGATTTCTACAATTATGGAATCATCGCAGCTCGCTTCGTGAACGCCCCCACAGCAGAATTATATCAAGCATCTGGTAAAAAAATGAAATTCTTTGTTGTTAAAATGCCTCAAGGAAAAATAAAGCAACTCCTGTATGATTTAGCTGGCCGAATAATCGATGCAGAAAACCTGGGAATCAATGTTATAGTTGTATCAAATTGGGCGAGAACTGGTTGGAATGTCATTAGACCAGATCTCCTCATAGATACAACAGCAACGCGAAATGTAACGGCATGGCAACAACTTCGAGGAAGAGCCATGAGAGCTACGGCAACTTGGGATAAAGAGTGTTATGAGGCTATGATGCGTCTCGCAGGTTCAAGAATTGGAGAGCTTATTGAACAAACTAGTACCTTCAATGAAGTCGGTGAGAATCAGAATAAAAAAGAATATGAGCAATTGGACAAGGCTACTATCAATTTATTCTTGCAGATTCATGACGAAGCTAGGCAATTAAGTAACTACAGTCCGAAGTACAATCTAACAAGAAAAATCATGCATGGGGACTTGAAACAATTTGTGGATGATGAGCGAGAACAACTTGTTATTGAAATGATGCTGGTCAAGAATAAGGTGACGCATATTTATGAACTTATCAAAGCATATGGAGGTTCAATCCAAATAAGACAAAATAGACAAACAAAGGTATGGAGTAGAATTGCTTCGATAGCTGCCAAACATTCCTCTGCGTATTCTGTCAATCCATTTTCAGGCAAATATTCCAAAGGTGAAGACCATGCACCTTTGGTTTATTACACAGACCCAAGAATATATTCACCAGAAAAATTGAAGGAATATTTAGTTTCAGAACTGAAAGGCTGCGATCCTAGGATTATACAAGGGTGGTTTGATGCTGTCGTTTCAGGAAGAGGTAACTAATATTTCGACAAATTGTATCAAGTACATGGACGGGAATATCTTTGATCAATCTACCAAGTGCTCTTAAAAAAGAAGAATGGGAAAAAATCAGAGCATCAGTTCTAGAGATAAATGGTATTTTAGTGACTGATTCTAATGGTATCATTATTTGGGTCAATGATACATTTACTCGAATTACTGGTTACTCCCCTGAAGAAGTAATAGGGAAAAAAACCAGCCTTCTTAAATCTGGGTATCATGATTTAGAATTTTACAAGGAAATCTGGGATACGATAAACTCTGGTATAGTATGGTCTGGAGTTTTGATAAATCGAAGAAAAGATGGAACGTATTACACAGAATTGATGTCTATAACTCCACTTAAAATGGAAGAAAGCAATAATGTCTATTTTATTGCAATGAAAAAGGATATGAAAGATATTCATGGTTGGGAAGATTCAGAAAAACAACAGAGTACAGTTCTCGAAAGCGTTGTTCCTTTGATGACTGAGCTGGAAGAAGCCAGAAGTAAAACGCATGCGATTCTCGAAGCAACTAACGAGGCTATTATACTTCTTTCAGCTGATGATAGGATGTTATGGCTCAATAAGGCATTTGGTAGATTCTTCTCATTAATTACTCAAGATGCAATCGGTGATTTCTTTCATAACTTAAATTCCCATTGGGAGAGGGTCTTCGAGGATTCAACCAAAATGATCCAGATTCTCAATAATGCAAAGGAGAATCAACTTTCTGAGTATCGAGAAGTAGTAACTCAAATTTGGCCACAGAAACGAGAGCTAGAAGTTTATTCCGCACCTGTAGAGAATGCAAGCAAAAATTACTTGGGACAACTCTTCGTGTTCCGTGATGTAACACGGGAACGAGAAGTAGAACGAATGAAATCTGAATTTGTATCTTTAGTATCGCACGAGTTTCGTACACCATTAACATCCATGATTGGTTATACTGAAATTATGTTAGAAGGAGATGCTGGTGATCTCACTGATGAACAAACAGATTTTCTGAAAACTATTCTAAGAAATGCGAACAATCTTGCTGAAATTATTAACAGTCTTCTGATTGTTTCTAGACTTGAGGCAGGTGCAATCAAACTAAATACGTGCAAACTAGAGATGAATGAAATTGTAAATCACGCAGTTGAATTATTACGACCTCAGATGGATGCTAAGAAACTGAAATTGATAGTTAGTGTTCCTACAGATTTGAAAGCAGTGGAAGGCGATAGTCGATGGATCAATGAAGTCATGCTTAATCTTTTGTCAAATGCTTGCAAATACACTCCCTCTGATGGGACAATTCGTATTTCAGCAAAAGAAAAAGATGGTTTTCTCTATATCAAAATCACGGATTCTGGAATTGGAATGTCAACATATGAACAGGAGAAGTTATTTACAAAGTTCTACAGGGCAGAAAATCCTGAAACCATTAAAGCTGGGGGGACAGGCTTGGGGCTCTGGATATCTCGTTCTTTGGTTGAAATGCATGGGGGAGAAATCTTGGTAACCAGTTTACCCAGAAAGGGTTCCACTTTCACAATCAAATTGCCAATCAAGCTGGACTGAAAGCGATAACAGTCACTGTATCCTAGGTCAAGCGAGATGGGTGAGGAAGAAAAATAGCCTCTGGAGTGGGAGGAGAAATACGGAGGACTTGAAGAAACACCCTTGTAACCAGAAACTGGCTTAGGATAAAACGTATGTCCCTTTGATAGAGTTACTTCTGCCAACTGAATTGATGGACGACAGCAACTGTTCATCAGTGATGGAATTCACTGAATCAATAGTGAGTAGGGTTTAATTTCTTAAGATTAACTTTCTAACCATTCTAACCATGGTCGAGATGCTTTGTATATGATAGGAAACCCTTTTCTTGGGCAAATATGTTGTTATGAGTTAAGTGACCAAAGATGTTCTTTACGCGTTCCGAAAAATATCCCCTTGAACACATGATTGATGTTGCAGCTGGTCGAACCTATGCGGAAACAGTTCTTGAAAATGCAAATGTTGTGAATGTATTTACAGGTGAGATACAGAAAGGAGATATAGCAATCTATAGTGGTTTTATAGCTGGTATTGGAGATTACAAGGGGAATAGGGTCATCGACCTGAAAGGAAAATATGTAACCCCTGCATTCATTGACGGACATGTTCACGTTGAATCCTCAATGGTCATGCCCATCCAATATGCTCGAGCAGTGGTACCCCATGGTACAGGTGCAGTAATTGCTGACCCACATGAGATTGCTAATGTACTTGGTATGGAAGGTATCATGTACATGAGCAAATCGATGCGAGGTTCACCACTAGACTTCTTCATTATGCTGCCTTCTTGTGTGCCTTCAACTGATCTGGAAACCAATGGAGTGGCACTTGATTTTCTTGATCTCCGACCCTTGATGACAGAGCAAAATGTCCTTGGCTTGGCTGAAGCCATGAACTATCCAGGAGTTGTGTTTAAGGATCCGGAGATTTTAGAAAAAATAAGAGTAGCTCTAGAGCATGGAAAAAGGATTGACGGTCACGCACCTGGGCTCGATGGAACTGATCTCAACGCATATGCGGCGGCACGTATCACATCGGATCACGAATCTATAACCCTTGAAGAGGCAAAAAGAAAACTAGCAGTTGGAATGCAGATTCACATTAGGGAAGGTTCAACAGCGAAGAACCTCAAAGCGCTCTCAAAGGCCATCCAACCTCATACAGCAATGTTTTGCAGTTTTGTTACTGATGACCGAAACACATTGGATTTGATAACCAAAGGTCACATTGATAGCATGATTAGAGATGCCATCTCATATGGTGTCGACCCCATACATGCTATTCAGGTAGCTACGATTTCTACTGCAAGACACTATGGACTAAGGCATACAGGATCGATAGCACCTGGTCACTATGCGGATCTTGTTGTGTTAGATTCCATCGAGAAAGTAAACGTGGAAATGGTATTCAAGCATGGAACTCTTGTTGCAAGGGAAGGAAAGCTAACTGAGGAATTTGGCGTTGACCGACCAACAAGACTCCGACGCTCTGTTAATATTCATTGGCTAGAACCCGGTGACTTCCAAGTCAAAGCTGAGGGAAACCTGATGAATGTTATCGGTTTGATTCCAAATCAGATTATTACTGACCGCTTGATTGAGGAGACAAAAATAGTAGATGGACTTGCTGTGCCAGATATAGATAGAGACATTGCAAAGATTGCGATTATTGAACGGCATAATGCAACTCCTCCACAAGCTTTTGGTTTTGTGAAAGGTACCGGGATCAAAGAAGGAGCAATGGTATCGTCCATTGCCCATGATAGCCACAATATCGTTGTTGTAGCGACAAATGATCATGATCTTGTTGCTGCAGCTGTTCAAATAGTTCGTATGCAAGGTGGAATTGCGATTGTTCGTGATGGCAAAGTCCTTGAGTCCTTACCCCTGCCAATTGCTGGACTAATGTCTGAACAACCAATTGAATTTGTAAGTGAAAAACTCACGTCTCTGAAAGCAGCAGCTAGGGAGATTGGGAGTGAATTAGAGGAACCCTTTATGGCAATGGCTTTCCTCTCACTACCCGTGATTCCGAAGCTTAAGATAACCGATCTTGGATTGATTGATGTCGAACGATTCCGTAAAATTGGTTTATTCGAGGTAGAATAATAGACCCGAATTAGCATTGGTTGTCATAATACTCATAAGGAGTTATTGTCAGCCCTGCTGATGATGTGCATATAGGGATCTACAAACTTGTCTGAGATACCAATGCCAGGAGATTATGGACATCCCGAATCTCGTCCTACTAAACAGGATGGGGTTTGCAATGAATGCTGTGAAGGTACTTGCAGAGCGATAGGTATTTGCATTTTCATTTTAGTCATGATATTCCTATTTTATTATCTGGTTGTGGGTATATCATTCTTCTAAGACTTAATCCACGATAACGATATTAATAAGAATGACTTCATCACACCAGAGCAAAGTCCAAGAGAGAGAGAAAGAACTATGTCAGAAATACCAATGCCAGGGGATTACGGTACATCCGAACCCCGAGGACCTCAGCAAAAGGGATTCTGCGAACAATGTTTTGAAGGCTCATGTAAACTAATCTTAGCCTGTATTTTCATGATTTTAATATTTTACATCTTCATGGCGATCATGTTTGGATCAATCTTTTAGAGATGGAGTTCCATAAGCCTATTAAGATAGAATGCAACTAGAAGAATCTAGAGTTAAAACTATCCTTCTTGAGGGAATGAGAGATATGTCAGAGATACCAATGCCAGGGGATTACGGTACATCTGAATCCAGAGGTCCTCAACAGGATGGATTCTGCAGTCAGTGTTGTGAAGTTTCATGTAAAGCGGTCTTAGCTTGTATTTTCATAATTGTTGTGATATTCATCTTTTTGATGATCTTGCTTGGATCACCCTTTTAGAGATGGATTTCCATAAGCCTATTAAGATAGAATGTAACTAGAAGAATCTAGAGTTAGAAATATCCTTCTTGAGGGAATGAGATATATGTCTGAGATACCAATGCCAGGAGATTATGGTCAATCGCAACCGCCACAACCTGCGCAGAAAGGATTCTGTAGTAGTGTATGTGAATGGTCCTGTAAGGGATTAGCAATATGTTGTATCGTGATTGTTGTCATATTTCTGATATTTTTCACGATAGTTCTCAATAGCTTTCCATTTAGTATCTTCTACTAGCAGAATTAATCCAATGCATTGCGTCGCGTTTATAACATGACATCAATTATTATTTGATATGTAACAAATGGGGCAGAGATACCCTTTGACCGAATCGGATGAAGACAGCAATAATAAATCGGTTCAACTTGACGATGGAGGTTTTATTGAACGAGTTGTGCGAGCTCTTGAGTTGACTGAGGGCGTTGAAATTGCACGCAGATATCTTGCAATGAATGCTTTTGATGGAGCACTTACAATGTTGGGTCTCCTACTAGGTGGTCTCCTTACAATGGATCCGGCTCATCCTCAACTTGTCTTCAATTCAATTCTTCTTGCTGCTGTTGGTACAAGCGTAGCTATGGCAGTTTCTGGATTTAGTGGTTCATATCTCGCTGAATCTGCTGAGCGAGAGAGAGAAGTAGATGAGATTGGCAAAGCAATGCTCTCTGACATGAGTGAATCAATGTATGCAAAAGCTACTAGAACCACTTCTGTTGTAGTCGCAATAGTTGATGGTTTATCTCCCGCAATCGCAGCATTCATCATTATTATACCATTGATGTTTGTTCCATCTGGAATTCTAAATCCCTTTGTATCATTTTACATGGCTATCGTCATTTGCATGATGCTACTCTTCACTTTGGGGCTCTTTCTAGGACGAGTATCAGGAAAGAGTATGCTTGGATATGGAGCGAAGACTCTGTTTGCAGGAATTGTGACAGCATTACTTATGCTCCTGATATCATTTCTGACAAGTGCTGAGGTCTAGAAATGTCAGTCAATCTACCTCGTGCTGGAATTGCATTTCTCCCAACACCAATGCATCCACTAAGAAATCTCGCGGAATCACTGGGATTTCGGGAGCTTTGGATTAAGCGTGATGACTTGACTGGATTGACCTTTGGTGGAAATAAGTCCAGAAAATTGGAGTATCTCATCGGAGATGCAATAGAACAAGGAGTAGATACAGTAGTTACCGTTGGAGGTGTACAGAGTAACCATTGCCGTCAAACCGCAGAATTTGCAGCATCAGCAGGTTTGAGATGCATCTTATTACTAGGAGGAGCAGAGCCTGATGTGGCAGATGGTAATCTACTGCTGGATAAGCTATACGGAGCAGAGGTCACATTCTTCCCTGATGAAACAGCGTTTGAGATAAATGACCGTCTTGATTCAATATCTGAGACTCTGAGAGACCAAGGATTTAATCCATACTCAATTCCTATTGGCGCTTCTAATGCGTTAGGGTGCATGGCATATGCTCTTGCAGTTGAAGAAGTAAAAGAACAGCTTAAGAAAAAGAGAATTGATATTGGAAGAATAATCGTTGCTGAAGGTACTGGTGGAACACACGCAGGGATCTTGGCTGGGGTGGAAAAATTCAATCTTGAATGTGAAGTTATTGGTGTTGGGGTTATGGAGTCATCTGAAGAATCAATTAACAGAGTTATTCATTTACTTCAACTTATGACCGAGCAATATGGGGATTATTTTGGTGAGATGGAACCTGAGATTCTAGTTATGGATAAATTTCAGGGAGACGGTTATGGAATTCTCGATGATGCTACACGGACTGCGATTGAGATGTTTGCTAAGATGGAAGGCATCATTCTCGACCCTGTCTATACAGGAAAAGCCGGCCTTGCATTGATTCAATTGGCTATCGCAGGTGATATAGATACGGATGTCCCAACCCTATTCTGGCATACAGGTGGAATTCCCTCCATCTTCCCAGAAACATCATCCTTCTTCATTTAGAGCTTCCTCACAACCCAAGGAATATCATTAAAACGATAATAAATAAACAATCAATGGTACTGAATATTTGAATCTACCAAATCATCAAAGATAAAGAGGTCACTGATATTATTCAAGAGAACATACAACATACCAATGGTGATGAACGAACAGTGAATCGTGAAAATAGTGTTGCTTTAATACCCAGTTACAATACATCCACCTGAGTAGGCACAGGGGGTCACTCATTGTCGAAGAAGAGGAGTAAGCAAACAACAAAACAATCTCGGGGGAAAATGAAAGAACATAGTCCTATGGAATTCTATGAAGCTTTCGGTAAACAATTAGATGTAGCTTCAAGAGAGAAGGTGACTATGGTCATCAAAGAGCAATACAAGGATGCTTTTGACGTTCTACAAGATTGTGAGAATGCACGGCTCATCCCAGGGATAATCGGCCCACCCGGAATTGGCAAGACCTTGCTTTTACGAGCATACGCCGAAAAGAGCGGAAGAAACTTTGAATGGCTTACAGGTGATGAGGGGATTCGTCCAAGCCATCTGATAGGCTCATTTAACCCTGCACTCGTTCTAAATCAAGGATTTACATTGGAGTCATTTGAACCAGGACCTCTATTGAAGTCAATGGTTTATGGTGGTGTTTTCGGACTCAACGAGTGTAATAGACTCCCTGAATATGTTCAAAACTCACTCTTAGAACCGTTTGAGGAACTTACTGTCAATGTTCAACGTCTTGGTCGTATTAGAGCACATGATGAGTTCTTTCCAGTCATTACTCAAAATCCAGAAGAAATGGCAGGTGCTCATAGATTGTCAGAAGCACTAAGAGACCGCATCCGGGTGTGGATAAGGTTAGGATATCCAAGAAAATCTACAGAGATGGAAATTGTGAAGGTGAACTGTCCTGAATACAAACTCTCAGATCAGACACTAGAGAGTGTATATGGGTTAGTATCAGCTACTAGAGTAAGTACAGACATCGAGATTCCAGCGTCAATAAGAGCAGGAATTTCCATAGCTCGATTAGCTTCTGAAATGGCCAAGAGAGAAGGAAAGAAGGAAGTAGATCATTCAACCATCTCTACAGCTGCATCATATGTATTGACCGGGGCACTTCGCTTTAGACCGGGTGTTGATCCCGAACCTGCAGTGACACGACTCATCCGTACGGCACTAGGTTCAGGTAGAACATCTGGAGCTGAATAATGTGACCTCTACACCATCACCAATTCCTAGCAGTGTCGTCCCCTTCGCCTACGAATTTGTGAAACGCATGCGAGTTAATGAAGAAGTCAAGATTAAACCAAGTGTCAGGCAAACACAAGCAATTCCACAGCTATTATCTGCCAAATATTTTAGGAATGGCAGATTGACCCTTGATGACTTCATTGATGCTGCAGTTCATACAACATATCCTTCCGACCAAGAAATTGCTCGAAAAATTGCGGAGGATATTATCTTAGGCACTGAGAAAACGAGCATAACACTGGAAGCTCAACAACCGGATGTAAAACAGAAATCACCAGAACAAATGGATGCACTTCAGAGAGTGATGGAGCAAATACGAAAGGAGCAAGAACTTGCAAAGACTATTGTAAAAGATAAGGTGGAAGCAGGTTATGAGTATCTCCAGAGTTGGAAGGACCGAAGCGATAAGACTCTGTATGAGACTGCTAGAGATTATCTCAATGATGGAGATATTGTTCTCAGGGGTTTATCAAATGATGAAGAATTAAGACAGGAAGCATCCTCAGAACTATTGGACAGAATTGGCAATCTTACATCAAACGATATCAAAAATGCAGCCACCCTGGATATATTGGATAGCATATGTGAGCAAGGAAATGCAGCAGAGCAATTAGCAGCGAAAGCGTTACGAGAGTCAATACAAAAAGACACGCAGTCGAAAGATAATGAATCACATAGCGCAGAAGACATCGTTAAAGAATTCGAAGAACTAGCTCAGAGAGACCCTTCAACAGCCGCAAGATCATTGAAGCAAATGGAAGAGTTGAAGGTTCCAGATGAGGAAACATTAGAGAAGCTTGATGAAATTCTTCAAGAGACCCTTTCAAATCTTAGCGAAGCAACAGATTATGCTAGAGAGTTAGGTCGTACTCCAGATAATATCGATAGACACATTGAGCAGGCACCACAAGAGTATTCTTTGAGTGATGCAAGGGAGTTTACTGATAGCATTGAGAAGAGTACTGGAAAAAAACACTCCCATGACTTGTTAGATGAATATGATCAACAATATGATGATGGTGCTTCTGAAAATGTAGATATGCGTCAGCTTGCAGACTACCCTAATGGAGGGAACTCATGGGAGAGCTTATTGCAGAAGGAAACTGAGGACATTATTGACAGATCTCAGGCACGTTCTTCACCATCTGATTATCTTAAACAAAAACTGCGAGAACAAATGGCTCTTAAACAAAATCTACCAAATAATCAGACACGTCAATCTTGGCAAAATTCTGCAGATAGTATAGCAAATGCTGCAATTAAGTCAACCCCTACTAAATTGGATCTGAGAAAAACTGTACGTTTCTGTAATGCGTCTGGAGCATCCTCAGATATTGAAACGATAAGAGAAACCGGACAAAACCTAGGGATGTCTGAAGACGAGATTTTAGAGCTTCTTAATCCATCATTTAAGGTAATAAAAAAACTGCTACAAGCAGGCGTGAATGATTTTGATAGATTACACAATCTAATTGCAGGTGCTGGGCTCTCACAAAATCAGTTGAGAGAATTAGCAGACCTTGCAAATCAGACAGATAATAGTCAGGCTTTGGGTGCAATAGCTCACGAGGACTTTGCAGCTGCCTTGGGAATGTCAACGAGTTATAGAGGAAGTCAACAGGGTGGTATTGACCAAGCACGGGCAGACAAGGTGATGGGTGGCCTTCTTGGAGGGCCAGCAAATAATATCATTAAAATCTGGTACAGCTATCGTGATGAAATACCTCCGGATTTAAAAGAGAAACTACGAAGAATCGCCAAGCGTTTACTTATAGATTTAGGAATGAGATATGCCAAGCATATAATGGGCACATCAATGTTAGGAGGAATAATGCAATCGACAACTGTGAGACCATTTCGTATTGGTGATGAAATTGACCTTATTGACCTTGAGGAAACAATAGATTCATTGCTTTCGCAAGGAAGAAGCAATTTCGAAACTCTAGAACCCGAAGACTTTCTTATACGAGAGACCTACCAGGGTCATAGGGCATTCTTTTGGGCATTAGATAAGAGTGGCTCAATGGATACTCCTGAAAAACTTGGAATGTTATCAATATCAGTCATGGCAGGTCTGTATGGTGTGCAGAAAGATGATTTCGGGGTGCTTCTTTTTGATCATGAAACTCATGTTGTGAAGGAAATCGCAAATAGAAATGTGTCCGTTGAAAAAGTCGCGGCTGATTTACTGGATGTTAGAGCATCTGGTGGCACCGGAGCATCCAAATCCATGACAATGGCACTTGAGAACTTCAAGGAGACCCGAGCGAAAGAGAAGATATTCATACTCAACACTGACATGTATCTAAGTGATCAAATTCAATGTGAACAACTTGCTCAAGAAATCAAACAAAACGATATCAGAATGATTATACTTGTGCCAAAGACATCATATAACTTCAGAGCAGCAGAAACAATGGCTAAGAAAGCGCACGGAGTTGTTCTAGATATTAATTCGATTGAGGAACTCCCAGAAAAATTACTTCGAATTACGAATTATTAATTATTTGAAATCTGCAAAGCCTTTTACTAGTCATCCGTTGTTGGTGAATCAAATCCAGATTTATGTTGCAAGGTCTTATCTTTTACCTCGCTCACCCAAAAACAATAAGCGCAGAGATATTCATCAGACCCAACATCAAGCCATTTTCTTGCAAATAAGGCTCTCATTACACGCATGTATCTATAGAACAGAGAACCTGGGGGATGTAATTCCACGATGCAATTGAGTTGATAGCCAGTATATTCCTTTTTTCTACAGTCATACCAATTGAATCCAAGAGCAGCTCTTGGATCATGTAGGATGTTCTGATATGTTGATAATCCGTACAGTTCCATTGCACCTAGACGTAGAGGATCCATTTTGGATTCATCCACATGTAACTTTCTATAGATTGATTTTGCATCCTCTATTATATCCTGGAAATTCTTCCCTTGTAATGACAAAAGTTCACCTTCGAGATTATCAACTTGTCTCTCTAGTTCATGATCATTCAATGTCAACCGAATGAATTTTGGAGCAATATTGAGTCTGAATGGTGAGCCTTGGAGGTATGTGACAACATCTGATTTGTGAACAGATGATTTAGCTATTGATAGTGAAACATCTGTTTCCTCTGTTGGTTCATCAGCTAAGTTTGCAATTGCTTGATACAAACGATGAGGGATATTGTTGAGTGGAAAGAATGTTGTAACTCCGTTTCGTTTGACCTCAATTCTTCTCATATCCCGATCGATGAAAAGGGTATAATTTTGACCAAGCTCCACTATTGTCATAACTACATCCTCGAAATAGCATTATTCACTAATCACTTATACCAATAAGCATATCCTGTATTATATAGTAGACACATCTTTATTGTCCGGATACCAAAAAGTTGTAGGTGCCCATTAGATGTATGAAACCTTCGAGATAGACTCACAAGCTGAGTTAATCAAAAGTAGTGAACAATTCGCTGGAGTTGATACTAGGAAGGTTCTCGTTTTCATTGACCATGATAACAAAGTCATTTATCTTTGGAGAGGTAAGAAGGCCGACCTTTTCAAGAAACTTATGGGTACACGCGTAATCGCCAAATTGAGCCACAATTATCCCGATTATCGTATTCGTCCAATAGGTGAAGGTTCAGAACCTGCAGCATTTCTCACCTTGATTGGAGCGAAACGCTTTGAATAATCTAAATCCTAATACGAAGATGGAAAGTAATGAGAAGCATTGATGGAAGAGCCTATCTCCATTGGATTCGCAATATACGCCCAGGATTAATCTCTAGAACAACAATCATCAGAATGCTTGATGAAACGGAATGGAAGAGTGTATCTGAACTTTCCAAGTCACTTGATGTCACTTCTGAAACCATTCGATATCATTTGTTGAATATGTTGAAAGAGAATTTGGTCGAAAGAGAACCTGATGGTCATGGTTGGCGACTTAGCGATATTGACCAACCATCTTTAACTGATTTTATAGAGCAAAAATCTCGAAAATCCAAAGGATGATATATCAATCTTCTTGAAAACATGCAAAATCTCTATAGGTAGGATGTAAGAAGTATAGCCTGTTGAGAATAAAAATGAATAAAGAAGAGTTATTCGAGTTCAGTAAGAAATGGCTCAAAGCATGGACGGGTAACAAACCCGAGGACCTTATTCAATTCTATGCAGAAGATGCGTTGTATATTGATCCGGCTAATAGGAAGGGGCTAAAAGGGCATGAACAGATTCTCACCTATTTTAAGAAATTACTTGCATACTATGAGGAATGGGTATGGGAACCGATTGAAGTTTTTCCAATAAATGCAGGTTTTATCCTGAAATGGAAATGTACAATCCCTGTGGATCAAGAAATCATAGATGAGATTGGAATTGACATAGTGGAACTCAAGGGCGATATGATATCTAGAAATGAAGTATATTTCGACAGAACTAGCCTTATGGCGGCAGTAAAGAAGAGAAAGGGACCGATGCGATTAGCAAATCTTTGACATCACATCAACCAACTAATTATCCTAAATCAGATGAGATTTGATCACTCAAAATAGAGAAAACGTGAGCTATGACTTGGAAGATCAGATTGAACAAGGCTCAGTTTTGCATCTGTGAATATTCTTGGTTGTCTCATCTCATTGATCCCTGTCACAAATACAATTCTGGAAAAAACCCATTCGTCACGTAACCAATTTTGTATGCTGCGGAAAACCCTGATATCCAAATCATCTGCAATTCTTGACTGACGCACCCAAAATCTAACAGATGTTTCATAATGCTTACTTTGTAGTAGTGGAGGAAGTGGACGGAAGTATAGACATCCCAGACATATTGTTTCTTCAGGGTTCATGATAGTGAATGTGAACTCTCTTCTCTCATTGTGGTCTTGCTCATGTCTACTAAGATCCTCAAGGTTTTCTTCTTTCGTGAAATTATCTATGGGCCAATCACTATTTGATATACTACGAAGCATTTCTTTGCTTTCCATTACAGCCTCATAATCCAAATCAACATCCGTGGTTCTTAGAGGTCTAAATACATACTCATCTGTTCGGAGTTCTTCTGGAACAGCTGCATCATCAGGATAGAAGCTCATATCGTTTTACAAAACAAGATTACACAAATACATAATGTTCTAGGTAGAAGAAAGTACCACCTATTATTGGTGATAGCCAGATAAGAATAGCTATATGCATCAATTAAAAGGTGCGCTGTAGAATTCTTGTGACTAGATGAAGATGGGAATAAAGCACAAATTCATGAAAAATGTCATCATGAGAATTGGTTTACCTAGGATCAAACGAATGATAATGAAACAGAGGTCGCTATTTGAGAGATCAGGAATTCTTCGTCCAACATCGGATTCTCCCACAAGGTTTGAGATACCTCTTGAGGCGATGAATCTATTTCAAGAGCGAGACGATATTGAAATGAGACACATTTTCCCCATTAGACGCCTTCTATCAATAATGAAGAACATTCATCTCTCTGTTGATTCAATTGAAGATAATCCATCAGTTCCTTCTTCAGATACTTCTCCAGAGTTTTTAAAACAACTTCAGGATTTCTCCCAAAGTAAAGGAATAAGCCAATTAGGATTCGTTAAGTTACCACAAAATCTCATCTTTCAAAAATTTGGAGTTTTATATGATAATGCCATCATTCTTGCGATGGAGATGAGTAAAGAGAAGATTGACCAAGCCCCAAGCCAAGTAACCATGAATATGGTGTTTGGGACATATGATGAATTAGGTAAAGTAGCTAACAAAATTGCTGAGTTTCTCAGAGAACATGGGTATGCTGCACAGGCAGACCATCCACTTGGTGGACTAGTTCTATTTCCCCCTCTTGCTCAGAAAGCTGGAATTGGCTGGGTTGGAAAACACGGTCTCCTGATAACCCGGGATTTTGGTCCCAGAGTGAGGTTAGCAGCTGTGTATACGAGCATTGAGAATCTTTCATTCGCGAATTCAAACGACTATGAATGGATTGCTGAATATTGCAAAATTTGCGGGATATGCATCAAGCAGTGTCCACCAAAAG
This sequence comes from uncultured archaeon, assembly GCA_964458565.1. Taxonomy (GTDB): domain Archaea; phylum Asgardarchaeota; class Thorarchaeia; order Thorarchaeales; family Thorarchaeaceae; genus CAYWJO01. The sequence goes on from CAYWJO010000033.1 coordinate 15,183, forward strand.
CAATACTGGAAGAGTCTATCCTGCATGATACAGGTCGAAGAACCGATATCTCTCAACAAGATTGCTTCGAATACTTCGCACAATACTATGGATGCTCGGTGTGTGTTAAGGTATGTCCATTCTCCGATGGTGTTGATGCTTATGAGCGATTAAAGAAAGTGGTTGAGAAGAGAAAATTAGCAAAGACGAATTAAATTGAATTAGTGAATTAGGTAAGGCTTCATTTCCACATACACCTTTCGAATTAAATCTACAGGAGAAATTATTTGGTTAGAAAGTTTCCGTGAACTTTCGGTTATTAACATTGGATTTTCGATATAAACAGTGATTTCCAGTTATCACAAGTCAGATGATAACTTAGCGAAAATCATTTTACTTTGCGGAATACTATGATTGGGAATGATTTCTATCTCTCAAAAAGAATTGCTGAGTTCGTTGAGTTTCCATCAGAAGATTATCCAGCGATGACTAACACCAGAAAGATAGTAACGGCAACAAGCATTAAAATAAAACTACCACAAATCCATGGTAGAGAGTAAGCTTTACCTTTTTTAAGATAACCCGAACTATCGTAATCCAGGGTAGGCTTTCCGTAAGTCATAATATTCAAAAATTGAGGAAGAGCCTATATATAAAATGAATGGTAAGATTGGCTTTCAATCCCTCTGTCACATACTTACTCACCATGATGTTTGATTCCTATAGAATCTATTAGATGTCAGTTTAGTTTCTCTTTGTACCCGTCCAAAGATGATATTGCCCAAGGTTCTTCAATGTCAAATACACACACCCTTGTACAGATCATACAAACATGCTGTATTTATCAATCACGTTCACCCTTAATGTCCCATGAAAAAGGATCCTAAGGATATCGTAAGAGATGGATATGATAGGATAGCTGAACAGTATGATAATGATAAATATAGGTCTCATTTCAGTGATGAAGCAGAGCTCGATGAGTTCATGAGTCTTGTAAAACCAGGTGGTCATGTCTTAGATGCTGGTTGTGGTTCTGGTAGACGAGTTGCACGAGTTCTTGTTGATAATGGGTTTCAAGTAACAGGGATCGATATTTCTCAGAAGATGATTGATCTAGCTAAACATCTCGGACCTGAAGCGACCTTTGAAGTTGGAGATATGACCGCATTAAATTTTGAGGATGACTCATTTGATGGCATTGTCTCAACATATGCAGTCTTTCATGTACCAAGAACGAAGCATTTCAGTCTCTTCCTAGATTTTCATCGTATTCTCAGGAAGGGAGGTGCTCTCTTATTCAGCGTTGGAGTTCGTTCAGAAGGTACTGATGGAGTGTGGGAGTGGGATGAGTTCCAATCTGTACCTATGTACTGGAGTTACCATGGTCCAGAGAAGAGTATTGAACTACTCAAATCTGCAGATTTTGAGATCATTTTCGCGAGGAATGTTGAAACTCAAATTCAAACTGAAACTGAAACTCATTTCTGGATTCTTGCAAGAACAAAGTAATACGACTTACAGACTCTGACCAACCTGAGAAATCGCAGGATAACAAGGGGTTAATTGTAGTTTCTCAGGATAAGAAAGTTAACCAGTTGGATCGCTAGTATTGTTCACAGATTGAACGCAGTTCAGTTATTTGCTGTTTCTCCTCATTTGCTAAATATTCGAATAACCTACTTACAAGCTCAGATTTTGAACGAGTAGATAATCGCAGATATAGAGTATAGGTCTTGATACTTTTCTCTAGCACTTCATTACAAATGAATATTCGAGGGTCTGTTGTGTTCCGTGAGGGGCTGATAGGAGTTGAATCAGGTATTGAACCAGAGTCAGCCTCTGTAAGCGTTTCAATCTCATCAAGTATCCCTGTTGCCATCATATGGACAATCTTCTCAACGGCTCGAGATTCTGATTCTGCGAGATTGTATAAGAGTGTCTTTACCTCAACCATTTTTGCATTATTTGCCAAATTTAGTAGAAATTCATGTTGCGATTTCGCTGCGTTAAGGGCTAGTTTCAACATTGGTTTTAGGGGGTCAATTGCAATCAAAGTCAATCAATAAAAACTGCTAGAATTTGAAGATAGTGTTTTCTATCATGAATTCAGCTTGGGTCGATAGTTAATAATTTGATTCAATTCTTCAAACAGATTAATTTCTAAGGTGGATTGTATATAGCATATGAAACAGAGGAGGCTTTGAGATATTATGTCATTATCCACAAAAATTGGAATTTTGTTATTCTGGATATTGGTCGTTGTGTTTTATGCCCTAACCATTTTAGCAGTTTCAATATCAGCGCCAGTCGGTCTAATCGGTGTTTTTGTGACTTTTATCTTTGTAATTCTACATGGATCAAGACTCTATGGATTGAGAAATACTGTCATCTTTATACTAATCACATTCGTAATATCATGGTCTCTTGAGTCCCTTAGTATTGCCACGGGATTTCCATTTGGCTATTATTTCTACACAGGACTTGGGAAAATTGGAGAAGTCCCATGGATTATAATGCCTGCATACCTAGGAACTGGTTACCTCTCTTGGGTGATTGCTCACACACTCCTTGACAACTACAACCAGGAAGTTAAGGGGAAAAATGTGATTCTCATCCCGATGATTGCATCATTTGTAATGGTTATGTGGGATTTATGTACGGATCCTATACTATCGACCATCAAAGGAGAGTGGGTTTGGCCAACTGGAGGATACTATTTTGGGGTTCCAATGAGCAATTTCTTTGGTTGGTTTTTCACAGTTTTCTCAATCTATCTTGTATTCGCACTCTTTCTCTCAAGATTCCGAGTAGATCAAGATGTGACATGGTCAAAGAGCAAATCATTCTGGTTGGTTGTTCCACTCATGTATTTCGGTCTAGCCATACAATTCATCCTATCACCATTCTTCACCACAACTAATCCGACAATATATTGGTCTATATTCCTGATTTCAATCTACACGATGGTATTCGTAAGCATCATTTCGTTGTTGCATATCAATCAGAAGTTCAATAAGTAATGATTCGGGTGATGATTTCAATCACGGATGAAACTGATGCTGAGAGATTATCTAAAGATGCATTTCGACGTTTATCAACACCACATTGTGCACGTATTGTACAAAATACTGATAGCATATGGGGAGCTGTTCTTGCTCATGCAATTGCAGATATATGCTTCTTGATTGCAGTTTTTGGTGGATTAGGTTCGTAGATTTATATTGTAGTTTCGAATTAGAAATACGAGGACAAAATGAAGAAACTCGGTATCTCGCATATAATCGCAATATCCCTCGTAACTATGATAATATGCACAATAAATTGTAATGCTGCTGAGGCACCAACAATTTCACAGGATGGTAACAATCCGATTATAATTCTACCTTTTGAAGAGGGAACTGAGATAGCTCTGGCGGTTTACCAAGATTTTCAAGATTCATTTGTATACGACCCAGAAGTAGAGGTTCAAGATCCTGACGGAATTACTGTTGTAATATTCATGTATAGGCCTCTAGGAAACGATTCATGGCACTCAATTGTAGGAAGTCTAATTGAAGGAACAGATACAAATGGTACATACAGAGGTGCATTCTCATGGTTCGAAACAGGAGTTGAGTTCAAGGTTTCAGCTACAGATTCACTTGGTTATACAACAATCTCAGGATCGATATTCTATCTAATTGACCCGTTTGCAATTCATCCAGGAATCATGTTCGTGGCAGCTCTTCCGATTATAGTCATTGCTGCACTTTGGTTACGCAGGAGTAGATCATAACTCATGTAGCTTCATCGCATTTTCCATATATATTTTTGACAGTGCTGATTCAGGAATGTTGAGGCCATTGATGAAAGTACCACCGGTAGCAATGGTATCGGTATCTACAAAGGGTAATGGAACGTTTCGAACATCGGTTTCGAGAAGTAGGCGTAGAGCTAAGAAACGACCATCATAGTAATTGTACTCTAGTGTTCTTGCAACACAATCGGTCGCGAATAAGATACTATCCTGATGCTTAATGATCAGCCTTCGTGCACGCTCAGGATCTTTACCAAGTTCTCGAGACATCCAGCGTGCCGAACTGATATCGACTCTCAGGTTTTTGTAAGTACTTAGCATACGGTCTAAATTATCTAATCGATGAGGTTCGGGTTGAGCTGCAAAATGAGCAACCTGAAGTTTTAAGTTAGGACTCTTCTGGAGTCTTTGTTCTAATGCATTGATGTGTTCTTCCTTCGTGCCATACGACGCAACGTCAGAGTATCTTGTTGCAAAATAGGTGTCAGGGTCTCCGATGTGCATTATAGTCGGTATTCCGTAATCACTCAGGGTTTCAAAGAAGGAGTCGTAGACTTCGCTATTAACCGGGGGAACCGAGTCCTTACCTGCTAATCGATCAATCCAAAATGGAGCAAAGTGAACCTTCGCAACGCCATAGCCTTGGGTCTGAAGTCGTTCGATTTCAGGAATGATTTTATCCATTGTTTCAGAGAATAATATCCATCCACTGAAATATTTCGCGAAAATGAATTTGCAAGGATAGCGATCAGAAATCCCCTTGATGTTGCTTCCATGAACAATGAGTACTGTCTTCTCAACTCCATAGGACTCACTGATTTTGATGAAAAGGGGTAAGGCTTCATCATCAACAACGTGAGTATGAGCATCAAAGATGGGTTCTGAATAAGTGAGTCTGGAGTCCAGTTGTCACACCTACTTTTCTCATAGATGAACTGTAGAAAACTCTGTTTGTTGTGGTATAAATGAAAGACAAACCTTTTTCAGGCAATGTGTACACAAAAGCACAACCACATAGGTGGAGGAGAATATTAACAATGAAACGCGTGCCACTAGTACTGGCTACAATTGCAATTCTGTGTCTCTTTATGATTTCTCCAGTTGCAGCAGCAAATAACCAAGGTCTATCTTGGGCAGTTGCAAGTGGGGATCGTTTTAATTTTACTGTAACCACTGAAATTCCAGGTGAAGATGCTGTCAATGAAGGCTTTTATTATCTTATTGATGCAAATCCTGGAACTATACCCGACGATATGACAGTTTGGGCTCAGATTCCAACTATTTCAGCAGATACATTTTGGACAAATGGTTCAACCGCCTCACTTGGTTTGATAGGCGCTGATAAATTAGCGGTACCAATAGGTAATTGGACTCTTCTTTCAGCTCTTGCAGAAGATCTGACATATCCTGGATATGAAGATATCAACGATGCAGCATATTGGGGTTATAAAGCTAGAACCGTGTTCTTCATCCCTGAGATTCAAATGAGATTGGAAGTCAAGTGGTTGAAGTCAGATGGATTCATATCCGTTGTTGACGTTTCATTTTGGAATACAACTTCGGATTCTGAATATGGAACATTCAAAATAGCTAGACAAGGTGGGGACATTATGGCTCTCATCATGGACAACATCCTCTACATTGGTATTGGTGTTGGCATAATAGTGATCATAGGTGCAGTTGTCTGCATGCGAAGGAAATAAGAATAACAGGGGCTTTCGCCCCAACTTCCTTTTTTTATTCTAAACGGGACCAGAGATTCTTAGCTGATTCTCTTGATATACCGGATATAACCTCGTCTGGCATGAGCGTCAACTTGCGATTCTCAACAACAACTCGACCATTGACGATAGTATGCTTCACATCTCTTCCTTTGAATGTATTAACAAGATGTCCTATTATTGATGATTTAGTAATGGGTGTGGGCACATTGGTACTATCCAGAAGCACAATATCTGCTAATTTTCCCCGCTCTAGACTGCCAATTTTATCTTGAAGGCCATAACATTTTGCCCCATTTATTGTTGCCATGCGGAATATATCATCGGGTTCGATGATGCTTGGGTTTCTTGTTGCCAATCTATGCTGAATATACGCGACTCTCATGTTCTCAAACGGATCATATATCCAGCCATCATTCCCAATACCTACATTGATACCAAGTTCAAGCATTTCTGGTACCGGAGCAGTCCCAACAGCATTGAGCATATTTGACATTGGATTATGAGCAACTGATGCGCCTCTTTCCGCAATAATCTCAAGTTCGCGTCGATTCAAATGGACACAATGGGCTAAAACTGTTCTTGGACCTACTGCACCAAGTCGGTCAAGGCGTTCGACTGTCCGCTCTCCATACTTCTCCAGATTGTGATATAGATCAACGAGACCTTCAGAAGCGTGAATTGTCAAATGCATCCCGAGTGTGCTAGCTTCTCTTACAGCACGTTCGATTAATTCATCAGACACTGTGAATGAGGCGTGAATGCTCATCATGATATTGGTGAAACACTCTGATACCTGACATCTACGTGCATATGATACTGCTTCATCTAGTCCACGAGACCCTTCTTCAATAGAATGCCTTTCAGTTATTTCGAATGCTAACATTGAGCGAATACCCACACTCTCAGTAGCTTTCATAATTGTTTCAAGACTCCCTTCAATTGAATTTGGACCTGAATAGGTATCTGCGAAGAATGTAGAACCATTCCGGAGCATATCTGCAGACGCAGATAATGCACTTGCCTTAGCATCTTCAAGGGTTAGAGCCTCATCAACAGGCCACCAGACACGTTGCAGAATCTGAGCAAAATCTGTAGGAGGTTCAATATTTAGACTCGCACCCCTTAAAAGAATACCATATAGATGAGTGTGTGCTGTTATTAATCCAGGAATGACCACATCACCATCAGCATTGATTACCTTATCAGCTGAGCGACTTGATTGTCCTTGACCAAGTTCAACTATCTTGTTGCCTTCAATATAGAGAAAACCATTAGAAAATATTGTCCCCTGTTCATTGCCGGTAACAATGAACGCATTTTCAATTAATACACTGTTCACCAATATTCGAACCTCAGATTAGCATATACAAGGAGAGAGATTAGTGTTTTCGTTAAAAATCAATATCAACATAGCTGATTGTACCTTTACTAGAACGGTAAATAGTACCCTCTTTTTCTAGCTGTGTGATAATATCCTTAAAATCAGATTCTGAGAATCCTTGTTCCAAAGCACGATTTTTGAGTTCACTAAGTTGAACGTCCTTTCCTGATTCTGTAGAAACTTGTTTGAGAAGGAGAATGAGCTGATCCGCTATCGACATAGAATCATCATATGAATCAGTGGATGTTATCTCAGATATGACCGAATCAACTGAAACATCAGTACTTTCCACTTCTTTCTTCGCACTTAGCAAAGCTGCCATTAAATCAAGTTTAGCACCTGCGTCTGTTGATGGAGTTTCTTTTTCTTGAGTCGATTCAATATCAGATAGACTAACTCCCTCAAATTCTGAATCCTCATCTTCATTCATAACTGGTATTGGATCCATTTTTTCTATCGAAACACCCAACCACTTGGAATCGATGTCTTCGTTTTTTGAAGCAGCTCTAAGAAGATGGCTTCGATATTTCTTTTCTATGCGTTTGCGTTGATCTTCCAGATGAGTACCGTCGCACTCAACAGCGCCTAATGTGAGGAGTATACGTTCTGCGAAATTCCGGATTGCAATTCTTGAATCCGTAAGAATATAACTAAGTATCTTAAAGACTGCAGAAAATCGAGATTCTTTGATGTTAAGGTGCTCAAGAAACCTCCTTTTCACCTGCCAATCAGTGTCCGCTATAATTTCCATTACTAGACCGCTGGATGACGTTATACCAACCCGACCAATCGCCTCTGCAACAAGAGCACGATTTTTCCAATCACTACTACTTAGAAATGGTGCTAGAAGTCTTACCGTACTTGAATCAACAATTTCACTGAGAAACGGCAATAAATCTATGCGGTCCTTCGCAGCTTGTACCGTAAGCAATTTTATGATCTTTATCTGGTCATTCTCTGGATATGATTTAATATTGGGTAGAGAACCAGGTTTTATGTCCGCTATTCGATTCTTAATCAATTTACGAATCCAATTTAATCCATGTTTTCCAAAGTAAGACATGATTCCAACAACAGTAGGTTGATGTTCGTTTCCTAATTTGTCTAGAACAGAAATCCAAAGAGCCTGCTCCTCTTTTGAATAGGGTGCACCATAAATTGAAAAACGCTCTTCAATTGCATGCAGAACTTGTTCTCGTTCAGCGGGATTGATTTCCTTCAATTCATCAAATAGGGCATCGATGTAAGTTCCGAAAGCATTTTGACCTGCAAGTCTGAAAACAAGTTTTCTAATGAATGGGTCCTCCGCAGTTAGAAGGGACATTGCCTTTGGGAGAAGAGACCTAGCTATTCCTTGTTCTACAAGTGAACCTCCAGCAGAGTACATTATCTGCATGTCAGGAGAATCTAAATTGCGAGCGATACTGGCTAGTTTCTTTATCTCTGCAAGTTCAGGATGTTTTATCCTTGACAATTATTTCTTCCACCCACTCTTCATTTTCTTCTTTTCGCGTCTCTTTGCAGCTCTTTCGCGAGGTTTTGATTTGGATTTGGTTTGCGGTTCTTCGAAAAATTCAGTTAATGGCTTTTGCACACCCTCTATTTCCTTCTCTTTCTCCCTTTCATGGGGTATTTCAATATCTTCAACAGGTTTACCGTTGAGTGTGACTTGTTCTGTAGGACCTGTCGAGATTTCAACATCACTACTTTCAAGTTCTAATTCCACTAGTGTTAGATCTAATGCTTCCTGAAGCGTTGTGAAGCGTGGATCTGTACTCGTCAGTTCATCTTCAGATATTCCTTGTTCACGTAGTAACTTGCGTCCAATCTTAGATCGATGGAGTTTCTTGAGCAGAAGGTATTCAGTTCCCTTTCTGTTCTCAATTTCTGGCCGACCCCTCCTAAATACCTCAATCTGAGATTCGACCAAGTCAGCTACCAAGTATGAAAAACCGTCATGCTCAAGACCTTTTGCATCTAAATGATAAACATCCAACTTTGATATCAACCGCGAAATGAGCATCGAGCAATGGGACCGTATCTTTCGTCTTGCTTCTTTCCATGATTTTTGTTTTGTAAAAATCTCAATCAATTCTTCAGTTGGAACATCAAGAGCTAAGCTAAGGGAGAGCATATCGAGTGCACCAAAAAAAGAATCTCGAACTAACATCAGGTTTTTAGGTTTCTCATCATCTTCAATTACATCATCAAGAATTGAATGGATTCTATGCCAAGGGTGAAGTTTCTTGTCTTGAAAGAAGGTGGTTAGCGACTTAGTAATTCCAAAAATATCACCCCGTCGACTAAGCTCAAGGGTATTTTGTAGGAATTTCAAATCCGATTTCCTTACAGATATACCCTTTTTAGGCAGTAGAAGTCATCTCCTTAACTGTTAGTTACTCACAATTCTATCGTTAATGCTTTTCTATGATTGTGTTATTGATTTAACGAAATCTAGGATTTAATGTTATCAAGATATCTGAATTTAAATTTGGTATGATTTGAATCATTTGAGAGATTATTTTACAATATGAGAAATCATGAACATGAATTGATAATACCGAAGACACCTTATTTTGTGAAAACCGGGTATTGGATGAGAGACCTCTCGAGAAAAAATATGGAATTAGTGACTTTTATCACCAGAAAATAACAACCATTATTAATAATATGCAAATTTCGATATTAAATTCCAATAAAAACAAGAATAGAGGAGTAATAGAATGTATTCTGAAATTACTTCTGAATTAATATCAGAGAGCTGGCCAACACTTAGTTCGATGACTTATTTGAATACAGCCTCAACAGGAATACCAACAGAACAATCCATTGAGGGAATGATTGAATATATGAGGGCTCGGACTGAAGGTAGATGGAGTTACACTAATACAGAAGATCTATACAGGGATATTAGAGAATATCTTGCTCATCTCTTAGGAGGAGATGCCAGTGAATATGCATTCATACCAAGCACATCTGTTGGAATCAATTCATTTGCGTATGCAATCGATTATCCTCCCAATTCAAACATTGTGATATGCGATCTTGAGTTTCCATCAAATTATATTCCTTGGCAAAATCTCTGTAAACATCAAGGTATAGAATTGAGAGTTGCAAAATCAGTGAATGGCGCAGCTCCAATTGATAGTTTTCTAGGTCTTATTGATGAAAATACACGAGTTGTTGCAGTAAGTCATGTACAATTCAGTACAGGTTACAAAAGTGATTTGAAATCTCTTTCCAATGCAATTCATGCACAGAATGGGTATCTAGTTGCGGATATCATTCAATCAGCAGGTGTCATTGATTTTGATCTTACGAAGGAGAATGTCGATTTCGCTGCTTCTCAAGCTACCAAATGGTTAGCAGGACCAATAGGGGCAGGTTTCATCTTTGCAAGTAGGAGAATTTGGAAGGATCTTCATCCAAAATTCGTAGGCTGGAAGAGTGTCAAGAACCACCGAGATTTCGGTTTCTTTGAAAGAGAATTGTTAGACGATACATCCATGTTTCATGCAGGTTCCCCTCCAATGGCGATTTATGCTGGATTCCGTGAATCGCTCAAGATCCTCCTTAGCATAGATGGAAAGCAGAGAGAGAAGAAAGCAATTGAGAATGCAAACTACCTCAAGAAACGCTTAACTGAGGAAAACATAAACCACTATGATTTTGGGATTAATAATAGCTCACCTATTATATCTGCTAGACCTGACGGAATTGACAACCTAGAAGAGACTCTTAGAAAAGATAGAATCTATTGTTCCGTTAGGTACGGTAGATTGAGGATATCTCCTCATTTCTATAACAATTTTGAAGAAATTGATATCTTAATTGATAAGTTAAAATCATAAGAAGATACCAGTAGATAACTAAAGATTCCACCTAACACCTCGAATAGTATAAGTATGTAGCTGGATTCTAACCAAGAGCACCTCGGATTCTAGCATGTTCATTCTTGAATCTGACTTCTATAAATGAGTTTAATTCACCATATTCAGGATTATTGAGTTTCGGTTCAAGAACTGTTTTGAATTCCCAGCTTCCATCGTCAATTGGCCGCATCTGTACTAAACCAATACCAAAACGTTTTGCCTCTGTGAGTATATACTCTGCATTTGAGTCACTTCGCAAGAAATCCTCATCTTGAACCCATTCAAAAACAAGGTACGATCTATGGCAAACGACCATCATCGATGCAGCTTCGTAAACAGCGGAGAGGGTCAAATCCCCATATTTCTTAACCTCTATTGTTATTAATTCGAGAATATTTCCGGGTACAAAATCATAATTCATGATTGTGAGTATGGATAGATCTGGAATACTGGTAATACCTATTCTAGGGTATTGTTTTGCAGTAATCTCAGAGATATACAGATTCGGAGGGGAAGGTTCGTAATTGCGCTTCCATTTCCTATCAAAATATGCCTTCACAGGATCGTATAATTCTGATTCATCAGCCACACCAAGTTCAGCATCGCTATCATAAAGAATACCATTATCATTTCCTTCTTGAACACGTGCTGTACGACCGTATCTACCACGACCGATAACTACCATACCCTCATCTATCATTTCTGCTTGTATTGCGGCGAATTCTTCTGGTGTCATGCTAAGTGGTTCGTAAATTTTATTGTTTGAAACAAACGAACCGTCACGCGGCAGTCTAGCTAAAATTTGTTGTTTTTTGGTTCCTGTTCGTCTGATAGGTCCTCCTCGACCACGACCTATTTGAGCTAATCCGAGATCAACAAGTTCCTTCTTCGCTCGTGTATATCCAGGATCACGTAGTCCACTTAGTTTCCTTAATCGGCGATCTGTAATATAATCCAAAGACGGAGGAAGATGTTTCTCAAGTATCTGAGCACTTTCTGACAACAATAAATAACACCACTCATTAATTCATTCACTAAAAGATTCACCATATGAATTTTACTTATTTCTTTCAAACAATTATTTCTGGTAATTTTACGAATACTTTTTAATATTTGAGAATTTCGAATACAAATCTACTCTAACTCAAATGTTAGAAGAGTCTATCTAGTTTGATTTTTTCAATATTGGTTATGTTTTTTATCAACTCCTCAACTTTTCCAGCACTCATATGCTTGGAAGCTGACCTCCTGAAATTTGCTTCGACCTCTTTATCTGTTAAAGAAGGAAATTCATCTCCTTCTATTTGGTGTTTCCTACCATCTATCGTGGTAATAACAACTTTGTTGTAAAAGCCTTCATACGATTCTTCAGTTTTCACGTCCACAATCTTCGCAAGCTCTTTCACTTCATTATCTTGGTAATGGTTTACAGTTTCAACAGACACATCACCAAAAACCAAACCAATCGCAGTTGCACATGGTAATGATTTGTAAGCTTGGGTTTTATTGAGATAAGGTCCAAAATCAAGAATACTGGAGCTCAGAGGTCCTTTTGTTACTCGATTTCCAGCAAGAATTTCTACACTAACTATTTCTTTGAATGGAATCTCATTCTCTTTTGCTAGGAAAATGATGTTATGGATTACGGGTAGAATGGTTGTGATTACTGAGTAGGCCTTGAGTGATACGTCTGGTACAGAATATCGACTGCCTAATGAATCCATAAACTGATTGATATTATCAGGTTGTTGTCCACAATATGCATGAAAGAATCCACGGTCACCTTCAAATGAGAATCTTGCTCCGTCAGAACCAGATCTTGCTAGAAGTGCTGAAATAACACCATTCTGTGCTGCAAGACCACTAGCAAATAACCACTCAGAAGTGCCTTCTAGCCAACACTGCATTAAGCCTGAAGCCATATTTACAGAATTAGCTAAAGTATAAACAGTTTCTTTCTGGTTCAATCCTAGAGCATGAGCACTAGTTGCAGCTGCACCAAGAACGCCATAAATTGTGGTACCTCTCCAACCTCTGGAACCAGAATAACTCATACATAAATCCCCAATTTTAATATTAACTTCATAACCTGCGATTATGGCAGATAATATTGTCTTTCCCTCAATGGATTCTTCTTCACCCAAAGCAAAACCTGCTGGTATTGTATGAGGACCCGGATGAAGCCCTTTGTATGTGTCTTCTTGCTGAATACTGTGCATCAATACAGCATTCGCAAAGGCAGCGGAGATTGCTGAGGTTTTTTTTGGCTGTCCTAGAATTGTTGCATTACCTTCTGCACGATGATATTGATTTACCAATTTCAAAGCGATTTGTGAATCGGTTTCATTGATACCTGAATAACCCGTATGAAGGTGATGCAGGATAAGACTTTTCGTCTTTCTACGAACATCAATTGGGATTTCAGCAAATTCCAGATTTGACACGAATTCTGATAGTGATTCAATAATCGTCATTTTTACACCTCAAAATCATTATACAAGGCTTAATCCGGATGGACTTCCAAGGGATCTTATAACTGAGCCATAGATGGATGCCAGAGTGAAGTCGCCAGTTACTCCCTTTATCACGGATGATCTTTTTATCTCAAGGAGGGCACCACCTCCTCTAGCTGTAATATGTTGCAGGGCATCGTTGGAGTTAGGATCAGTAATCAAGATCGATCTAGTATCATCAAATCCCAGACATGACATCGCTACAACTGCATGTGCATTAACATTTCTAGGAAACATAGAGCAAATACCGCGAGTAGGTCCATCATAGAGTGTTGTTTTTTCTTTGATATCAGATGGATCCCATTTATCGGTAAACGAGAAGTCGATATTTCGAGGATTTTTAATTGTAATAATTTGAACCTCTTCCAAAGTTGACCGCGCATCGAAAAGACCATCCATCCCTAGAATTGCGCCATGGGGGATGAAATACCTTGTCTTGAATTCCGTACATATATTTTGGATACGCTCGTGAAGTTTCTTATCAGATAATGCAGTTACAGAGAGTATCATCATGTTAGTGTTTTCTAAAACTTGTGGAGCAAGATGTTGTACTACACGAAAATCAGCTGCCTCTACAACCAAATCTACATCGCTTTCTAACATTTCATCTTCTTTACTAAGAACAAGGGAACTATCTAGAGCTAAGGTTTTTGATTTATCAGGTTCAAAAACACAAGCGACTTCGATCTGTGGGTTCATCAGAGTCTGTTCAAGAATATAAGATCCAATTCTACCAAAACCAAGTAGACCAATCGTATTTGTCATTAATTTCACCAAGAATTGTTGATATTATTGATAGTGCATAAAATAATAACAGCAATAAATTGTTTTTTATTTTTAATTTCATGTTTATTTCTATTTATGAATAATATTTTCGAATATTGAGAGAACTCGATCAATTACATCTGTTTCTGTTATTAGAGGAGGACAAATACGAACAACGTTTTGATAAACACCCGCTGGAAATACAAGCAGTCCATTCTTCACAGCTTTTTGGATTACCTCTTCAGTAAGTACTGGATTGGGTTTTTTATTTTCTTTATCCTTCACCAATTCTATTCCAAGAAGATACCCTTTCCCTCTGATATCTCCTATAGTTGGTATTTCTCCTGCAAGATCCTCTAAACAAGATTTGAAGTATGCTCCATTTTTAGCAACTTTATCTAGAAGGTCAGATTCTTCAATTGATTCAATATTGGCAATACTTGCAGCGGCTGCAATAGGATTCCCAGAAAAGGTTCCACCACCGCGGAAGTTCTTCATAATTTCATCACTCGAAATAATTGCTCCTAGAGTGAGACCTGCTGCAATAGGTTTTGCCAAATACAATAAATCGACTTCAACATCCCAATGCTCTATGGCAAACATTTTACCTGTTCTACCAAAACCAGTTGTAACCTCATCTATCGCAATTAAAATGCCATATTCATTACATAATTCTCTCAATCCCTTCAGATAACCATCTGGCAACGCGATTACGCCCCCGTGAACTTGAATTGGTTCTAGAAAGATAGCTGCTACTTTGTCGGGTGGGATTGCTTTTGTTTCAAATTGGTATCGAACAAAATCTAGACAGCTAAATTGACAATTTGGGTATGTTTCATTAAACAAGCAACGATAACAATATGGATATGGTATATAATAGGTTCCAGAAACATTGGGAACTCCATACTTACGACCATGGGGAGACGTGTTTAAAGACAATGCGCCAAGGGATGTTTGGCCATGAAAACAACCGAAAGAACACATAACCAATTCTCGCTTAGTGTATTGCTTTACAAGATTAAGGGTTAATTCAGTAGCTTCTGAACCCGTATTGCAGAATCCAATCTTTGAATTCTTAAAATATGATGGAGAAATGAGTTTCAATTTTTCTGCAAGACGAATTCGTGTGTCATTAGGCACCCAGCCGAATGAAGCAAGACCAGTTAAATCAATCTGATTCTTTACTGCTTCAAGAACCTTCTGAGGGGAATGACCCAGATTAGAAGTTTGGCCTCCTGAGGTGAAATCAAGATATTTATTCCCATCAATATCAATAATGTAAAGTCCATCAGTCTGATGAACCACAAGATTAGGAAATCGATACTTTCTCGCAATCGAGTTCACATCTCGTCGTACCCAATCTGTAGAATTATTTGACTCGCTCATTTCAAAATTCGCCCTGGTATATTAAAAAATATGAAAAAAGTGGGGGGGAATGGCGCTGGAGAGGCGCGCCATTCCTTAGGATGATTTATGGTGTAAATACAACATCTTCATAATGGACATCGTAGCGGAGGACACCATAAACTGCGCCGGACACATCAGCCCTAGTGAATTGATACTGCACTTCTCGCCATAAGAAGATGTTAGGAACCCATTCATTCCAGAGGTCTTGGAGCTCATCAAGAATTTCCAATTTTCTTGTGTCATTGGTTGTTCCAGCTGCTTCTTGGATTAGAGTATCGACATATGGATAGAGACCAACCATATCGCCCTCTAAGATTTCAGAATATCCTGTACCAAAGCCACCTGATGACATA
Organism: uncultured archaeon; assembly: GCA_964458565.1. GTDB lineage: Archaea > Asgardarchaeota > Thorarchaeia > Thorarchaeales > Thorarchaeaceae > CAYWJO01. Next base: position 30,973 of record CAYWJO010000033.1, read on the forward strand.
AATGGAGTTGCCCAATTATCCGTTGATGGATAATCTGCAGTCCATGCCCATATCATCGTCTCCTGTGTTGATGTATACTTGAATGCATCTTTGAAAGCTCCATATTCAGCTGTGTGAATAGTCACATCAAAACCAGCATCATCAGCATATTCTGCAATCAAAGCAGCAACATCGGGTTCAGTGACACCATAATGAGTTGGTGTTATCCAGAGATCTACTGCGATTGGAGCAGTTAAACCAGCAGCTGCAATAAGTTCCAATGCCTTTGTCGCATTGTATTCATACGTGGCTGCTTGTTTATATCCAATATACTCAGGAGGAAGGAAGCTGTATAGTCTTTCTCCCATTCCATCAAGAACAACACTTACGATTTGATCATATGGAATTGCATACGCAAAAGCTTGACGTAGGGATTTATTCGGGAAGTGATCCCAAACAGTTCCATTCATTTCAAATGTAAGCCATCTGCACGATGAAGCTGCACTCATATCATGAGAAACCAAATTAGTATTCGCTAGAAGACTTTCATAGTCCACCAGATTGAATCTTCCATCAGTAGCATCTATGTCACCCTGCTCAATCGCGAGTTTCATGGTGCTTGGATCTGATAATTGAACAAAGACTAATTCATCTATTTGAATTTCTTCACCAGCTTCTAACTGCCACCAATCCTGATTTGCTTCCATCACGACCTCATTATCGATGATTTTACTTACAAATTTGAAGGGTCCAGTTCCAATCGGATGATTTACATCATCATCACCATACTTTTCTGTAGCAGTCGGACTTGGAATCATTGTTGCTATGTGAGCAAGCATTCCTCTAAAGTCAGAATTTGCAAAGTTAAGTGTGAATTTCACTGTATAGGTACTGATGACTTCAGTCTTGTTCAGTAACGCCTCCGTGAAAATGTAAGTCATTCCACGATTTACATCGAACATTCTATCGAAGTGATCCTTCACACAAGATGCATTAAATGGCGTTCCATCATGGAAAGTAATTCCTTGCCTAAGTGTGAATGTATATTCCAGACCATCCGCTGACACTGTACCCATATCTGTTGCAAGAACTGGTTCGAGTACAAGAGTAGTACCCACGTAACCAAATAAAGCTTCAAACATCTGGTTAACAATCGGATCATCGCCACCTGACACATATTGTGGGTGTGCTACACGTCCTATTGCCAATGTCGTTCCAACTGTAAAATTAACCTTTTCAGTCGGAGTAGTTGTTGTACCAGCCATAGATGCAAAGTAGACCAATCCACCGCTCATGCCGATAATAACAACCACAAGGATAGCAATAACTGCATTTTTCTTATCCAATTTTGCCGTCTCCTCTGTTAATTAAATTAATATCGAATTATTACAAATTGCAATATAAAAGCATATCGGGAAAATGAAAAAATCGTATTAAATATTAATTATATCCTATTTTTTTTGTTAATAATCTCAGAAACTAAGATTTTTTATGTAGCTTTGTTTAATTTTCAAGTTGTACGACAGCATAAGAGGAAAATGATAATGGGTTTCAAAAGATATATAGCTTTCCGATTATTGACAATGGCCGCAGTTGTATTCATAATGTTGACAATTGTCTTTTTTGCAATACATATTATCCCTGGAGATCCAGTGTCTAATATGGTTGGAGAAAATGCAAGCGAAGAGTATATAGACGCCATTAGACATGAATTAGGACTTGACAAACCTTTGATACTACAGTATCTAGATTATATGAGCGGCGTATTTACAGGAAATTTAGGTAAATCAATTGTCTTAGACACAAGTGTAAGCGAACTAATTTGGCAACGTGCTGGAGTAACAATCCAGTTATCAATTTTTGCATGGACAATTTCAGTTATTTTAGGAGTCGCAATTGGAAGGTTCTCCGCTCAAAAACCAGGAAATATATCAGACCACTCTATTCGCCTTGTCACCTTGTTTTTGTATGCAATACCTGTTTATGTTTTAGGAATATTATGTCAATTGATATTTGGAGTATATCTAAATTGGTTACCAATATTTGGAACGCACAGTCCCAGAATTCGACCACCAAATATCACAGGTTTGATATTGGTGGACATGTTAATAGTTGGCAATATCCCAGGATTCGTGGATGCATTCCTGCATTTTCTGCTTCCATCATTGGTTCTTTCAGCTAGTTATGTTGCTGTAACAATTCGTTTAACACGGTCTGAAACCGTAAAATCACTCAAGAGGACCTACTGTCTATTGGCGGAAGCTAAGGGACTAGATAGAAAAACAATAACAGTAAAGCATGCCTTTCGGAATGCTTTGCTACCAGTTGTCACTCTAATTGGGATGCAGGCTGGCTCATTATTGACAGGATCAGTACTAATTGAAACTGTGTTTTCTTTGAATGGTCTTGGATCCTTATTGTTCACAGCTGCTTCAATGAGAGATTATATTCTCACACAAGGAGTTGTCACGATTTTCGTATTAATTACATCCTTCATTGGATTGCTGATTGATATATCATACTATTTTCTCGATCCAAGAGTGAGATATTAGGAGTGATGATGATGAATACAACTGATGTTACCTTAAAACCCAATGAAAGAATCAAAAATGTGTTTTCCAAAATATATAGGAGAATTAAGTCCGGTTATGGAAAAATCAATACATTAACACGTAATGAACGTATAACCTTTCTTCTAGGTCTCGGTATGGTTTTATTTTTGATATTCCTCGCAGTTTTTGCGGACTTGATTGCACCTTTCGATCCATATCACATTCATGAGGAATATACTCATGAGCCGCCAAGTTTTTCATGGTTTTTGGGTACAGATTCACTAGGACGTGATGTTCTTAGTAGAGTAATTTATGGAGCTCGCATTTCACTATTAGTAGGACTAGCGTCTGTCTTTATTGCTACAGCTATAGGAGCTACTCTTGGAGTTATAACAGGTTATCTTGGAGGAAATATTGACCGCTTGATTACACTCCCTATGGACGCGTTATATTCATTTCCAGCCTTTCTAACGGCGCTACTGATTACAGTTGCTCTTGGAGGAGGCCTTCTCTATACTGCAATCGCTGTTGCAATTGGACTTCTACCAAGATTCTATCGTACTGTCAGAAGTGCTGCTATATCCATTAAGGAAGAGGAATTTGTGGAAGCTGAGATTTCCATAGGAGCTAGCGATTATTATATTATTTTCAAGCATATCTTTCCACTCACCTTGAATGTTCTTGTTGTTGTCATTACTGTAAGCATTGCCACAGCTATTCTAAGTATTGCAGGTCTTGGTTTTCTAGGACTTGGAGTACCACCACCTATACCTGAATGGGGTTCAGATTTAGCAGCAGGGCGGCCAAATATTCTATCCGGAATTTGGTGGACCACAATGGGTCCCGCTATTTTCATTTTCATAACAGTGCTTGGGTTCAACCTTGTGGGAGAAGGAATGAACAAGATATATGGAGCAGCACTGGAGGAGATCTAGAAATGACGTATATTCTTGATGTGAAGGATCTCTATACGATTTACTCAACACCTGTTGGTGATGTGAAAGCCGTAGATGGATGTTCTATTAACCTCAAGAAGGGAGAAACCTTGGGGATTGCTGGAGAATCTGGTTGTGGGAAAACCACCTTCGCATTATCGATTTTAAGACTGATACAACCTCCACATAAGGTCGTTAAAGGATCTGTTATCTATAAGGAAAAGGATATTCTAAATATACCAATTAAAGAATTTAGAAAGTTTAGATGGAAGGATCTTTCTCTTGTACTTCAGCAATCAATGTATGCACTGAATCCGATGATACGAATTGTTGATCAGATGATTGAACCGCTCCTACTAGACAAGATTGATCGAGAAACAGCAATAGAACGTGCAAAATATCTCCTAGAACTGGTAGGGATTGAATCAACTAGAATTACCTGTTATCCTCATGAGTTCAGCGGTGGTATGAAGCAACGTGTTCTGATTGCCCTTTCTCTAATGTCTGAACCCAAAATTGTAATCCTTGATGAACCAACAACAGCTCTTGATGTAGTAGTCCAGCATATGATTTTGAAGCTTATAGATGATTTGAAAACAAAATTTGACCTATCTGTAATCTGGATAACACATGATTTGGCGGTATTAGCAGAACTTTGCGATAGGATTGCAATTATGTATGCAGGAAGAATTGTGGAAACAGGAACATCCCTTGAAGTAATCTTAGATCCCAAACATCCCTATACAAAGGGTCTGCTTGAATCATTTCCAACTATTGATCAACTTGACAAGAAACTAACCGCAATAAAAGGATCCCCACCCGATTTAATCACCCCACCATCCGGGTGCGCGTTTCACCCCAGATGTCAATTTGCAGATGAGAAATGTATGAAAGAACGTCCTCACAATGAAGAAATTGAAGGACGCGATAGAGGATACATTGAATGTCACCATTGGAGGGACTTGTAAGATGGCCTCTGATAAAAGTATCATTGAGACGGATAATATTAAGAAATTCTTTCCTCTAAAACAGGGTTTGTCAATTACTAATCGAGCAGTAGCATATATTCATGCAGTAGATGGGGTAGATGTCAGTATTCCCGATGAGGAAGTACTAGGAATAGTGGGTGAAAGTGGGTGTGGAAAGACAACTCTAGGAAAGATGTTAATTCGGCTCTTAGAACCAACTGATGGAAAATTATTGTATAAGGGAGAAGACATCACGCATTTATCAAACAAACAAATGAAGAAATATCGAAGTGATATGCAGATGATATTTCAAGACCCATTTTCAAGTCTACCTGTCAGATACACCGCAAGCCAAATTCTTTGTGAACCACTTAACATACACAAACGTGTTTCGACAAATGAAGAAGCAATTGACAAAGCCTCTCAATTACTTGAGGATGTCGGTTTAACACCAACCGATGTATTTCTGCAAAAGCATCCTAATGAATTAAGTGGAGGGCAAAGACAGAGGCTTTGCATAGCTAGAGCAATTGCCCTTAAACCCAAGTTCATTGTGGCTGATGAACCAGTTTCTATGTTAGATCTATCTGTCAGAGCAGGTGTTCTCAATCTTATCAAAGATCTTAAGGATGAATATGGACTCACATTGATGCTCATCACTCATGATCTTGCTAGTGCTCAATACATGTGTAATATGATTTCAATCATGTACATTGGAAATATTGTTGAAATGGGACGAGGAAAGGAAATTTTACAAACGCCATACCATCCTTATACAATGTTACTAAAGGCTGCTTTACCAACTCTTGATCCACGTACAAAACACCATCAGAAGACTTTACCTGGAGAAGGAGATTTGCCAAATCCATTGGATCTCCCAACAGGCTGCAGATTTCATACCAGATGTATATTTGCAAAAACGGAATGCAAACGAGATATTCCTGAACTTCGAGAATATGGAAGAAGACAAATCTCCTGCCATGGTGTAGGAGATTGGATTGATCCTGAAGCTTTAGCTGCTGAATTGGAGGTTTCCCCTATTGAGTGATGAACCGTATAAAGAAAATAAAATTCCTAATCATTGGCCTACAGCTGAAAAGAGATCCGTCGTAGGAGATATGGTTGCCATTTCAGGTTTAAGACTTTACAATCGAGGAACCGATTTGATGTATCCACGAAGTCGTTCATTCCCAAAGGGGACTATCGTTGAAATCACACTCACTGATGAGGAAGATGTGAATCCAGGAGATAGGATAAATTCTGTTCTTTACATTGGTTTTTTTGAAGTGACAATAGGTGGAATCATTGTGGTCGGTGAATTAGTGAGGATAAACGGGAATGAAATAGGTTCAGTTGCAGGTTTCAGTGATGTTCATGAACCTAATCACTTGAATCTTTTGATTATGGGCAACAAAGACACAGTTGAACAATTCATGAAAGATGTTGAAGATTCGAGTATAGTGAAAACTGGGATTCATCTGAACCACAAGATTATGTTTGGTAATAAATAGGAAGGATGTTTGTTCATGAGTAGAGAATTCCCTTTAATTGAAGTAGAAGGAACCCCTAATAGCATAGGATTACAATATGGAGAGAAATGCCGCCCTTTGATACAAAGAAGATTACAGGTTATGAAACAATTATTTCAGAACGGTGATTTATTTGATTTCAAATTCGAAAAAGCTATAGAATGTTCTCAGAAATTTCTACCATTCATTCAAAAATACAACCCTGAGTTCATTGAAGAGATGAATGCATTAGCTGATGGGGCTGAATTAGATAAAAACGACATTCTCTTCTTAAATGTTCTATACGAGTTCTTCTCAAGAAAGATACCTGGTGTATGGGATAGATGCACCACACTGTTTGTGAAACCTGATGTAACATCTGACGGAATCACAATCATCGGACAAAATGACGATTGGAATGAAATGTTTAGAGAGTTTATGATCCTCCTGAAGATACGTCAGAAATCAAAGCCAGATATTATACAGCTCTGCGATGCTGGTACAATAGGAGGAAATGGGATTAATAACTCAGGGATTGCGCTTTGTGCAAATTCAATTATTTCAGGTGGCTGGTCTTTTGAAGGAGTTCCACATCTTCTAATTAAGCGAGGAATTCTAAATAGCCAGAATTTAGCTGATTCTATTGCAGCTATTACATCTGTTCCGAGATGTTCATCACACAATTTTCTCTTGGCTCATTCTGATGGAGAGGGGATTGATATTGAAGCGACACCAACTCAATGTAATTTTATTTTTCCAGAAGAAGGATTCATTACACATTCCAATCACTTTGTCAGTCAAAATCCTCATATCCATGACTATAAGGTATTGAGATCACCAGACACTCTTCTCAGAAAACAAAGGGCTGATACAATTCTTAATGAAGAGAAAGGACGAATTTCACTTAGTACGATTAAACGAGTATTCACTGATCATTTTAGCAAGCCCCATTCTGTGTGTAGACACCCAAATTCTCAGACACCACCCATCAATCAAATGCAAACCAATGCTTCAATGATAGTTGATATGACAAATCGTGAATTGCATCTATCTAATGGACCCCCATGCATAAATGAATATAATATTTACGAGATTTAATTTCACATTATTAATAATAAACAATATTTATTGGGAGGAATAATATCTATTTTATTAAAATAAAATAAAGGAGAATTATTAATGGCTTCAGATTTACACAAATTCCGAGGAACGCACCTTGAAATCGGTGTTCAGCACGGCAAAGCACTGGCTTCAATTATCAAAGATTCTGTAATTCCATTTGTTGACGGTGATTATGCTGAGTCAAAAATTTCAGAAAGTGAAATCAAGAAAATTACGAAAAAATATGAAGAACTAATCGGGAAGCAATATCCAGAAATAATGGACGAAACAAGAGGTATAGCAGAGGGTTCAGGAATAAGTTATGAAAAAGCATTATCCATCTTGCTTTTCTGGGAAATACGAGATACAGTGTCACATTCATTTCCTGAGTGCTCTTCATTCGTTGCAACAGGAGATGCAACTCATGATGGAAATCCAATTGCAACTCAAAATTCGGATTGGCCTTTAACTATGATAGGACGTGGTTTGGGACAAACGTTCCACATAGAACCTCAAGGACGTTATAGTTTCATTGGCCGTGGGTTGGCCGGTAATCTTGGAAGACCTTCGGTTATCGGATTCAATGAAAAAGGACTAGCATTTGTTGGATCAGGTATAAGGCAGCTGCAAGGAGCAGGATTCGGTTTTCCATCTCTAACAGCAACCAGAATAGGGTTGGAAACTTGTGAAACGGTTGATGAATTCGTATCACTTTGTAGAAGCATTCCTAGCTGGTCACATGCAGGTGAAAATGTGGATGTGCTTGATCGAGAGGGAAATGTTGCAAGAATTAGTTTCACTACAAAACGGATTATGACAATTCAAACCAAAGATCACTTTGTAGTATCAACAAACCATTATCATAATAAAGAGATGAGGTATTTTGGTCCCCCTTCAAGAGAAGTTTACTCGTCTTCATATGATCGATATGCTAGAATTGTGAAACTCCTATGGGATAATTATGGTAAACTGGATCTAAACAAAGTTATGGAAATAATGAGTGACCACGAATTTGGAGATAAACCTCCAGAAGGAGTAAGATCAGTTTGCAGGCATGGTGAGAAGAATCAAACACTCACAAATATGATACAGTTACCTCATAAACGGGAATTTTGGATATCTGATGGTACACCCTGTAAAAAGAACTACCATAAATTCAAACT
>CAYWJO010000034.1:0-38525 GCA_964458565.1 uncultured archaeon
TGTCCTTTTCCACTTTGACTGAGAATCGCAACTATCTGCCCTATATCTGTGTCTGGGCTTACGGTAACTACAGGACTTGTCATGATATCCATAAGTGTAAGTTCATCATAGACCTCTTTTGAAAGAAGCGTCGCTCGTATAATGTCTCCCCGAGTCACTATTCCTGCTAAAACGTCTCCCTTGGTTACAATCAGACTTCCAATCTCCTCCGCAGCCATAATCTTTGCTGCTTCTGAAACGGAGCTTGTTGCTTCAGCAGTTATTATCATCCTGGTCATGAAATCTCGAACTCGCAGGTTATATCAACTCCTTATGCTACATAATAGGTTCTACTTTTTCTGACAAACCCTTCTTGAGTACTATCTGTGCCATCCTTCTAAATACGTCGGTTACCTGTTCTCCTGTTTTAGCAGATGTTTCATAGTATTCTGATTGGAACCAATCTCTAAGCATAAGCCCTGGTTCAACAGGAACTATCCTTTCACCAGTAAGATCCACTTTATTTGCACATATAATCACAGGCGCATCTGGACATGCTTCTCTAAACGATGCAAACCAATTATTCATCGCCATATAAGTTTCAGGTCTGGTGACATCATAGGCAATAATAGCTCCAGCTGCTCCCTTCATAAATTGACGCCGAAGTTCACGATAAGTATCTTGGCCCCCCATGTCCCAAATCACTAATTTGCAGTTCCGTTGTTCACCAGTTTCATCAGTAATTTGAACATCCACTGTAGCAAAAGTTGTGCCGATTGTTTGCTTGTATTCTTCATCAAAAGCATTCTCTGTATATCTACGCATTAAAGACGTCTTCCCTACACAAGCGTCACCTAACAATACGATTCGGTACTTGAATCCCTCTGCATCATCTAGTTCTTTGTCTAATGCCATGGGAAGACCTCACGCTCGTGATAACAATGGTCGCCTTAGAAATTCAATCCTATAATCTTATAATTCTATTCGGGTTCTATGTATCAAAAGCGAGAGGGTGTATTACCCTCTCAAATTACCACTGCGTATCTCTTGGAAGCATCATCTCGAATGCAACAATTGGTCTTGATATCTCGAAATTCTGAAGAACCTCTGGTGAAACTTCTCCAATTATTCCGTATTCTTTACCTTCTATTAAAACCACTGCTGATCTACCTTCAATGAATGACCGATTCTTTGAAGCGACCGTTTTGAATTTGTTATCTAATCCCAGATTGCGTAATAAGAATCCAATTGATGCAAGAAGGTCCGTGATATTGACAATATTATCAATTGTTAATCCTGCGATTGACCCTACCTGTTTGACTCTTGTTTCTGCATCTTCGTCAGGAATGAGGATGTCACCAACCTCGAATATCTTCTGAGGGTAATCAGCATGCTGATTCTGAGATGCAAAATCAACGAGAATTGGCAAGAGTGAATTTCTTAGTATTGAATAATCCCTGCTCTTTGGATTACCAACCTCAACTAACGGATCAGTTCTTAACATCTTTGTGTTCATTGTTTCAGGTGATCCCATGATATAGCTGGTAATTTCTTGATAACCAATACCTATCATCAGGTCTCTAACTTTGTTCTTCAGCCGAGTTATTGGAAGGACCTTACCAGAGGTATGAGTTGAAGGGAGTTTCGGTTCAATTCTATCAAATCCATATCCTATTGCGACATCTTCCATAATATCAACCGGATGTAGTATATCTGTTCTATACGGAGGACTCTCGACTGAAATCTTTCCCTTTGAAATGACCTTAGCTCCATAACACATCCTATGAAGACATTCCACTATCTGTTCATCGCCAAGTCCTAGACCAATGAGTTCATCCACCTCTGATGTGTGTATGATTGCTTTCTCAGGTTTTAGATTAGGAGTTTCAACGATCACTCCATCAGGGTATTCTGTTGTGAGTGATTCTATCTGACCTCCTCTCTCAGCGAGAGCAGTTATCATTATATTGAGTGCTTGGTTTACTGTCGGAAGATGAGTACCAGTGACCTCGACAAAGATATTGGTAGTATCAGTTGTCAACCTACCTAAGGTATTACTATTAATCACAGGCGGAAGACTCAAAGTGTCTCCTGAATCATCTATCAGAAGTGGCCATTTTGGATACTCTTTGATTATCGGACCATATATGGGTCCCTTCTCGTGAGTAACAAGGATTTTGGGGCCATCCATAATTTCCTCGTACCCCAATGGAGGGAACTTGATATTCTTGGGTAATTCCACTTTATAGTAGACTGGAAACTTGATATCATCATAGACATAGAGACCTATGCTAGCTTTTCGTCTATTCCGGCCATGGGTTGAGGTAAGTGCTTCTTGGAGGTGCATATAATCGATCAATAAATCTTCATTAATTTCAATCCCTTTGACGATGCCGCATGAAATGAAGGGACGAATTTTTTTCAGCCCATTCTTAACGATTACCTTCTTCCCAGATTTTTTCACTTTGAACACTTTTGGTCCTGGTGAGATGCCCATGAATGCCTTTAGTGATCGCGCTATGCCTTCCGTAGAGAGCATATCTTGTCGATCTGGATTGATCTCAATCTCGATTTCATCACCTTCGACTTTTTCAATCTCTGCCTTGAGAGAGAAGAGATTATCCTCTAATTCCTTCAAAGCAATTTTCTTTCCTATGAGCTTCCTAAGTTCACTTAAGAGACAATTTACAATCATGACATCTCACCTTACGAAATAGCTCCTTCGCAACCAATTCAGGTCTCGTGAATAGAGCTCTCTAATATCATTAATTCCCATAGATGCCATAAACAGACGCCCTGAACCAATTCCCCATGCAAGTACTGGGTCTTTGATACCGAGTGGTTGTGTCACCTCAGGTCTGAAGATACCTCCTGGCGCCACTTCTATCCACCCAAGCACATCATGTTTCGCGAATACTTCGATACTTGGTTCTGTGAAGGGGAACTGACCAGGTTTCCATTTCATCTTCTTAATACCTACTCTCCTGCATATCTCTGTGAGATATCCTAGAAGATCTCTAAGATTGAGTCCCACATCCATTATGATACCTTCACACTGATTGAATTCTTGCGCATGTCTTGCACTCAGAGTTTCAGAGCGGAAATTTCGATCAATAATGAACATCTTTTGAGGTGATTCTTTGTGTTCCCAGAGATATCTCATGGAAACAGGTGTAGTATGTGCTCTAAGGCAGAGTCGTGTTGCAACCTCTCTACTATATGGAGATTCCCATCCTTTTGATCCTGTGTCCCCTCCATTTTCATGAACCTCTTTAATCGCACGATAATACTTCTCATCAGGAATTGTTCCATGATCATAAGGGGTTACTACTCGATATTGATCCTGAACCTCTCTGGCAACATGGTCTTGTGGCACGAATAATGTATCATTATTCCAGAATTCAGTTTCAACATAGGGCCCAAACCATTCAATAAAACCCATTCCAACAAGAATTTCTCTTAGCCAATCATTGAATTCAGCGTATGGATGCTTCTTACCATAATTTACGAAAGGCGGCTTAGATTCTACGTTATATGGCCTGAATTTCTTGTTTTTCCAGGATTCGGAGAGTAATAATTCTGATGTGAGATTTTCGATTCCATCTGTGCTTGTTTCAAGAAGCTCAGTAATATCGCGAAGGCGGATAGGATTTATTTCGACTTCATACCTATTTCGAGTAATAGGAATCAAAAGTTTCCTTTCAATGAGGGGTCGATATTCATCCATTTCGATTATGACTAAATCAGCATCAATCTCCTTAGCTGCATTTTCAAGTAACTCTCTATGCTTTGAATCAATCGGTTCTTTTTTCACTTCAACAATTGTAACATTTCCTTCCTTTGATGTAATTACCATATCAAATTGCTTTGCCCATTTCACTGCAATTCCTTTGGCTTTCCCTTCGATTCCCGCCTTTGAAATTGCCTTGTCTAACTCCACTCTGTAACCCAGTTTCGCTATTGCATCAGCTAGCGCCTCTTCCGGAAATCTTCCATCAAGGTACGACTCACCCTCTGCAGTAACTTGAACACTTGTCGATTCTATGGCATGCAAAATCACAAATCCACGTTGGTTTAAAGAATTCAGAATGGAGAGGACTCTTTCTTCTCTTTCTTTTAGCTTTTCTGAGAGTTCTGCGACAGATATTTGTTCTCCTAGTGATACTAGCTTCCTGAGTACTGTTCTTTCTCCTTTAGTCAGCTGTGCACTCATTTGTCAATATGGCCTCCGGAAATATTTCGCAGCAAGGAACGACCGACCTTATCTGGACCTATCCAGTTCAAGAAATAGCACCTTATTGAATTGATGTAAATTGGCGGTACATCCCTTCGTTCACCTGTACTTTCTTCACTATAGACCTGCCTTTTTAACTTGTCGTCTTGTTTGAGTCGTGAACCCAATAAGTGCAAACTACACAAGTTTTTAATACGCAGCAAAAGTTATCGATAATGACAATCCTCGACAGACCTCTCTTTCTGATAGTAAACGTCGACTTGTCATAGAATTTCGGTGAAGAACTATGTCTGCAGCCAGACAAAGACTAAGACGCAAAATTGAGGAGTTGAAATCACTCCAAGGTAGGCATAGCTCATTCACAACATTGTATATCCCGCCTAGCAAGAATCTGATTGATGTCATTAGCTTTGTAAAATCGGAACTAGCAGGTGCAGACAATATCAAGAGTAAAGCAAACAGGAAAAATGTACAAGATAATTTGACTGCAATGCTTAGTGAGTTGACTATGATTACTGAACTGCCAGAAAATGGACTTGCTATATTCTATGGTGTTATTGAAGAAGGAGGATCCGGTGAAGTTATTCGTGAACTTGTAATTCCCCCTTCTCCTATTTCACAATTTGTCTATCAATGTGGAAGAGAGTTTGTGACTGATGAACTAGAAGATATGACCAAGCCTAAGAGCTTGGTTGTCATTGTCCTTATTGAAGGTGGAAAAATCACAATTGGATACCTTCGTGGAAAACATCTTGAACTTATTCGTGATGAGGATTTCTATATTATAGGTAAGACACGAGCTGGTGGTCAGAGTGCTCGGCGTTATGAGCGAATTCGAGATGAAAAAATGGCTGAGTTCTTCAAATTCTCAGGTCGAATGCTAAATGACCTCTTGCTGGATAATATCGAGAATGTCGACGCAATCGTGTTAGGGGGCAATACAATTCGTGCTCAGGAATTTCTCGAAAAGGGTGGGTTGGACTACAGGCTTAGAGACAAAGTAGCTGAAACACTAATTCCTGTTAGCATTATTGATGAAACTGGTCTTTATCAGGCAGTGAAAGAAGCCTCACGGATATTGAAAGAAACGGAAATCTATGCTGAACGCCAAGCGTGGGATCAATTTATGGAGGACCTCATGAAAGGTAATTCCACGGCGGCTTATGGTATAGATGAAGTGACCGAGGCTCTTCGTCAGGGAAGGGTAGATGTATTAATGGTTTCAGAGGACGAGTTTGAAAAATATGGCTCTTTGATTGAAGAATCAGAGGAATATGGCACAGAGATTCTAATATTCTCCTCTCAGACGGAATCAGGCGCCCAACTCAAGAATTTTGGTGGAATTGCCGCGAGACTTCGCTGGTAAAACTAATTTTTAGGAATCCGTGGTAATTCTTCAATTCCCTTGATATCTTCCACCCATTTTGTAAGACCATCAGCAATTTCATCTAGATACTTAGATAGGACTTCAAAATATCTTGATAGATGATCTTCCTTAAGTTTTCCTGATTTTTCTTTGTAGTCTTTGACCCTTTTTGGAAGGCTCTTTGTCCATCCAATAATAGCCAACTGTGCTCTGCGATCCTGTAAAATATCACGTGCAGTCTTTTTCTTTCTCCAAAGACTTAGTAGCTCTTCAGAAAGCTGCTGAATTGTAATTGCTGTAATCACCAATTTCTTGGCATCCAGCTTGAGACTCTTTACTCTTGCTGTATAATAGATTTCTTTTAGAATCCTTTTAGATGAAATAACAATCGTAAGAAACCTTTGGAGTTCATGCATGTTCTCTGAATAGACAATACTCTAAATGGCTTTATTGGTTGAATTCCTAGCAAAAAATTTCTATTTTAACCCCATATCGGTGTCTGTATATGTACACAAACAAGAGAGCTTTATTTATATTCGAGTATCTTAAAACTAGCAGTAGTAGACTTCCGATATAGTTCTAATCGGTGATGGGTGATCAGATGTCAGGAGAAAGTGAATACGAAGGAGCAACAGCTGGCCGCGTATTGAATTTTAATGAAGGTGAACACATCAAGTTTCCTTCCTCGTTCAAACACGCTCTCGGTACAGATAAGGGTCTAATGGTTATGATTTACAAAGATCGATTGGCAAAGATATTTCCTCTAGATACAGATGAAGTTAGTTTTCTGAGTTTGGAAATTGGAAAACTTACTAACGACTTCTTGACCAAGCTTTCCCAGATATTCAAGAAAGCTGGTTTAGTTGACCTCCTCTTTTCAACAGGGGTGTGTCTTCGTGGTAGCCGCTGTTTCTATGAGTGCTATTTCAGTCCTGGACAATTGATTATTGATGCGGGAGAATTGAAGAATTCTTTGAGCGAACTTGGTGGAGTTAAAAACGTTATAATCGAGAAGGTTCTTCTATAAGTCTCAATTTGTCTCTCAAACGCATAGGCATGAAAATAATACCCCAAGGTCCAGAATTATGCAAGACATAGCTCAATTCTTCACTGATTTAATTCTTCAAGGGTATCTAGGTCTATTCATAGCGTGTTTCGCTATTAACATGATTCCTTTTGGTCCTAGTAATATGGTTCTAGCTGGAGCAGCAATAGTCTTGCTTCCTTCAATGAATTGGGTACTAGTTGGAATTATAGTTGCCCTTTCCGCAACATCAGCAAAGCTGATTCATTACTACATGGTTAGAGGTTCCCGGCTCATCATGTCTGAAGAACGATTGAAGATTCTTGACCGTGAAAGAGAACGTGTGGATAAATGGGGTGCAATAGCTCTCTTTATTTCCGCAGCATCTCCAGTCCCTGATGACCCACTGATTGTATACACGGGATTTACAAAATATAATGTAGTAAAACTCACGCTTAGCTATTATTTAGGTAAGGTCTGCGTGACATTAGCAGGTGCATTCATTGGTTATGCTGTAGGTAGTTTCTTCGAATCAATTCCAATGATTATTGGATCTATCGCATTGACTTTAATAATAACTGGTTTTCTCTTCCGTCCTAAAGAAGCAAAAGGAGAATCTTCAATATTGCAAGATGTACTTAAGGAGAGGAAGTCTGATAATTCTGAGGATTCTCAAAATCCGCAGATTTGACACAATTCTTAAGTGATTAATGATTGCTCAACTCATTGAAGGTATATTGATGCCAGGAACGAGTACTACTGAAATTAAATGTGTAAAATGTAAGCGGGTCTATGAGACAGATGTAATCGATCACATTGACCTTTCAGAAGACAGTGATTTAATCAAGAAACTCGAAACTGGGAAGGCTAATCGTGTTCAATGCCCTAAGTGTAAAAAGGTCCAATACCTGGATCGAAGTATAGTCATAAATTTCGAACCTCAGAATCTGATTGTAGTTTATGATCCAGAAGCTAAATCAGATGCTGCCAAAGAAGAATTGCGACGTAACTTTGAGAGTGTCACGAGATTTAATGAAATCCTATCCGAAATCGGAGACGAGATTGAATTTCACGTATTTGTTAAAATTGACGAGCTCAAACCGTTCTTGCAAGAGTACCTGACACTCTATGGCTAAGTATCTTCAGAGTTTTCTCTTACCTAGAAGAAACTCTTCTACCCATCTCTCAGCCTTATAGTATGGTACGCTTACTGGGGCTTTCTTGAATCCATATGCGGATATCGCTTCTAATGCGCCACCAATCTCTCTTTTCAAGGCAAGTTTTGCACCACGAATAACATCCATTAATATCGGACCTGCATTAGGGCCATCTGTGACCTCCATTCGAATATCTATGACAACTGGTGCACCACCAAATTGACGACCATGAACATAGAAATATGACTCGCGTCCATTATCTAAAAATGGTACATAATCTGAAGAACCTGCTACTAGTGGAGCTTCATAGGGCAAATCCTGACTGATTGCGGATGTTTTGACTCCTCTCTTTCTCATCCTTCCCCGGTAGTGAGAGTCCAGCGATTCAGCCCCTCCGCCCACATCCAATTGATAGCTCTTATCAACTCTTACGCCTCTGGCTACAAGCAGCTGTAGAATATTTCGATGCAAAATTGTTGACCCAAATTGGTCTTGTATGTCATCACCAACCAAAGGAAGTCCTTTCTCCTTGAACTTTGCACTCCACTCAGAATCAGAGGCAATACTGACAGGTGTTCCGTTGATGAATGCACATCCAGCTTCAAGAGCCGCGTTAGCATAGAACAATGTAGCTTCTCTAGCAGATCCAGGCAATAGATTCAGCACGATTTCTGCACCCGTATCTTTCAATACCTTTGTCACATCAGAAGTACTCTTGTCCGATACTTTAACTAGCGCCTTTAACATGTCATCTACGCCATCCAGTTCTTTACCCATGTTAACAATCACATTAGTCTTCGGAACTTTAGCGAACTTCATGACATTATTAGGCTCTGCAAAGACAGCTTCAGAAAGATCGAGTCCAACCTTGCTGTCTATTACATCAAAAGCTGCTACAAAGGAAATGTCTCCTACGTGAAATCCAGCAAAATCAATATGGTTTAAACCGATAACATCCTCTGAGGCTTTTGCATTTTTATAATACTCTACACCCTGTACCAGGGCACTTGCTACATTTCCAACACCAATAAGAGCTACTTTGATTTCAGTCATTATTAACGCCTCTTAGATACATTTCTGACATTTCCCCAAATGATGTATTTAAAGTTTTATGAGCATATAATAGTTGGATATGTGGAAGAAGACTGATAAGTGTTGGTGCATACAATATTATTTGGACGTTGGAATACGACCGAGCTCCTTTATCTTCACTTCATAGTGAAGATATATGGTGAAGCTTCATCTATGCGAATACTAAAAAAATGGTATTCGTTTCTCACCCAAGGGTTCAGAGAAGGATGGTGCTGAGCGACAAAATCTAGGAGCGAATTAGGATTATTAGAATGAGGGTGGACCTCTGCCCAGAATTGGGCTGCTAAGTCTGCGGTTTCCAGCGTCCACTTTTTTGTATGCGAAAATTGTCACTCAATCTGTTTTTCTAAAATCTCTACAATATCTACGACTTCTACTTTGCTTTGCAACTGATCTGCACTTGACATTAGATTTGTTTCACAGAATGGACATGCTGATGTAATGATCTCTACTCCTATCAGTTCTCCACTCTTGATCCTGTCCATACCTATTTTCTTTGCTAGCTGGGGATCATATGACCGCAGTCCTCCACCAGCTCCACAGCACATCGCTGCATGTTTGTTTGTGTCCATCTCTAGAAAATCAACATCTGGTAGAGCGTTGAGAATTGTCCTTGGACTATCATATACTCCGAGCGCTCTCCCCATATGGCAAGGATCATGATAATTCACAACAATCTTTTCACCCAATGGTTTAAGTTTGAGCTCTCCCGACTTGATTAAATCTTCAGCGAGTTCGACGATATGCACTATTTCAGGAAGTTCAGTTCCAAACATTTCTGGCAGGTCTTTCCTTAGTGTCTTCAAACAACCTGCACATGAAACCACTACACGCTTTGCACCAGATTTTTTGATTGCTTCTGCTAAATTTTCTGCATTACTCTCTGCTTCGTTTCTTCTTCCTGTTCTAAGCATTACAGAGCCGCAACAAGGTTCATTCTCGAGCACACCAAAATCAATATTCGCAATTTTCACTACAATATCCGGATCCAAAAAGGTGCCTCCATCTTGGAGTTTGGATTAGAATATGTGTCGTATTTTCATTAAATCACTCGCTGAGCCCTTGACCTTTAATTTTCTCTTGAGAAGTGCTGACGCCGCACTCATCTCCTCTAAGAAGAGTTTTCTTATTGTTTCATCATCGCTCTGTATTTTCATATCCGGATTTTCAATACCGCCTGAGTGAACTGTTATATCATTATCTTTTACAATGAAATGGTACTCTCTTCCATCTTTTAACATTAGGAGAGCAGTACGTTCCCAATCTTCAATATGTTTTCGAGTTTCTGGCTCTTGGAGACCTATGGCAATTCTCTCTTGCATTAGCTCTAATAGTTCGTCAGTCATGATTAATGCACCCCTTGTATTGAGTCGTTCAATCAATCCAAGTTATAGTTGTTTTCCTAAGGCTTAATCAATACAGATAAGTACAGACCAGCAAACTCCAACTTGTGGTTCAATTGGAACAGAAACACAACCCACAACTACATGAAGATGAGCTCGATGTCGACTTTGCTTCTTGGACGCGAGGTAGAGAAATGAAGGAAGGTATTCACATGATGATATCGCATCACCCCCCTTCCTTATTTGGCCACTGTCTACGCCTTACTTTCCGTGGTAAAAGCCTATACATATGTGGTAGATGTGGTGGAATCTATGGTGGTCTATTTGGAGGTCTCATTGTACTCTTCATGGCTGGTGCACCTCTTGAACCCTCATGGTTATGGTTTCTATTTGCATTAGCAATTGGATTTTCGACAGTCTTTGATTGGGTGACCCAGAGACTCACACCAAGAAAAACGACTGTTAGAGTTCGTGCAATATCTGGATTTCTTAGTGGAATATCACTTGCGATTATTTTCTTTCTTGCAGATCTTTTCTATATGTTAATCGCGTTAATAGTAATGGGTGTAACTGTCAGCGGAGTTTCTTTAATCGAGAGTCGTCGTGCAAGAAAGGCAAGGCCTAATGACATAGAAAGGGTTGTGGAAGAATCCGAATGACCAATGGATGTACCACAGCTATTTTAACTCAGTCAGCTATTGTCTCATTTGTGAACTAGATGATTCCAGTTGCAAAGCCATATGTTGGTGATGAAGAAATTCAAGCAGTTACTGAGGTTCTTAAATCAGGAATGCTTGCTGAAGGAAGAATTTCACGAGAATTTGAGAGAGAATTTGCTGATTATCTAGGGGTAAAGTATGCTACAGTAACGAGTAATGGTACCACAGCATTGAGTACTGTGCTTGATGCGATGGGTATAATGCCTGGTGATGAAGTCATCACAACTCCATTCACATTCATTGCATCAGCTAATACTATCGCAATGCTAGGAGCTATTCCCATATTTGTGGATGTAAAGCTTGATACTTACAACATCGACCCTGATGCTATCAGAGCGGCTATAACTGAGAAAACGAAAGCCATTATGCCTGTTCACATATTTGGTATGCCCTCAGATATGAATGAAATAATGGAGATTGCTGAGGAGAAGGACCTTCTTGTACTAGAAGATGCATGTCAAGCTCACGGTTCTTCAATCAATGGTAAAATGATTGGTTCTATTGGGCATGCTGCGACTTTTTCATTCTATGCTACTAAGAATATGATGACTGGAGAAGGCGGGATGATAACATCAAATGACGAAGATATCATCGAACGTGCTCTAATGATAAAGAATCATGGACGAGGGAAACAAGGTGGATATAGTCACTTCAGAATCGGTTATAACAATCGTATGATGGATCTGATTTCTGCAATAGGTCGTATTCAACTGAAAAGAATGGATATTGTCTTAAAGGCACGTAGAAAGAATGCTGCTGCCATAACTAAGGTGTTATCAGAATTCGATTTTGTGAAACCACAAGTTGCTGACCCCGGATTTGAATCTGGATATCATGTATACGCTCCCCGACTTTACTCTAACAAGATTAACCGTGATGATATGATACAATCCCTAAAAGATAGAGGTGTTGGTTCACGCACCGTGTATGCATTGCCATGTCACAAACAGGATACTTATCTCAATATAGACCAGTGGCGTTGGGCTGGATATGTGGATTATCCTGATTATTCCAAATTAAGCCTGCCAAATTCTGAAGAAGTTGGTGCAAAGCATTTTGAGATTCCCATACATCCAGGAGTTGAGGATGAGGAATTAGATATAATCACTAACGCCCTTATTGATATCCTCTCTAAGGCTTAGGTTCGAGATGTGGTAGAATATCTCTCAAGTCCTTAGAATGAATTGTATACGTTGCAGCTTTACCAACAGAAAGGTGTGCTGGATTGAATGCTATACTTATAGCTGAAACTCCAAAGATATCAAGATCATTCAACCCATCCCCTACAGATGCTAATTCTGACTGTTTCTTGCCTGTCTTTGTTAGGTATTCAAGAATACGTTCTGCTTTTTGAGGTCCTTTCATTATGTATTTTATTTCACCCGTATGCACACCATTCTTCTCTTCAAGGATATTCGAGTATGCGAAGTCTAAATCGAGTCTATCCATGAAGGGATTCATGAAAAATTGACTCACACCACTAGATATACAGCCTACTTCATAGCCCCATTCCTTCAAAGTAAGTATTACTTCCTCAGCTCCCTTCATCAATGGAATTTCATTAACAAACTCTTCTATTTCATCTCCATACGCTGCAACTCCCTTCCATAATCTCGCACCTTGAACTAATGATTCTTCAAGTGTGAGATTTTCTTCTGAGAATCTCGTATACTCATTAGCGAAGAGTTCGCCAATGCCAAGAGCTTTTGCTAGGGGGTATGCTGCGCTTGGTCCATCGAAGAGGACTCCATCTAAGTCCAGGGATACAACACTGATTGGTGATATCATTGATTTTTCCTCTTGTAGAATCAGTCTTAATTCAACGGAGAAAGATAATTATCGCTTTCGTTCCTCACGATTTTGGATGGAGCAATGAATATTATACGAAAAAGTTCGGGTCATATAGGGTCACTCAATGAGATTTTCAAACTAATGAGGAAAAAAAGAAAAGCCGAAGAACTTAGTTTTGACGTTGGACATACTCCCAGAAGTGTATTAGAGAACATGCTCATTATCTGTGGAAAGGTCGGTAGCGAAAATATGCAGTTCTATTCTGCAAAAGCAAAAGATCTTGGTGCAGATTTCATAGAGGAAAAAGGATCCTCCTGGGTCTTGACTCATAAGACAATCCAAGAAAACTATGAAGTGGGTAAACATGAGGGAGTTCTTTTAATTGGGAATAACAAAGAATTACCTGGCACTCAAATTGGATATCAAGGTGCCTACGCATGGTCGGATTTCTTTTTCCAAGATGTAGACGGTGATAACATACCTGATACTCCTATTGGTAGAATTTACGGTGAACCTGAAACTGTCCTTTATCACATGGATCCGCTCATAATTGATAGTAATATTGCAGTTGTCTTTGATACACAACCTGGTAGATCAATGAGACATGTCGAAGGACTTGTTAAGTTGGGCTTCGATGTAGAAGTACTAAAGCAGTACTCTGATGAAGAATCAAAGCTGTTGTCAGTTAGTGAGTTTATCCTGCAATTATCTGATGGTGTATTCACTTCTAGGATTCATGGAACACCTGAGCAATGGGCCTCATACAATTCAATAATTTTGTCGTACGAACAGGCAAAAAGCATAGAGTTTGAGGGCTATCCTGTTGTCTATTCTGAAGCATGTAGTACTGCGCAAGATGGTCCGCTGCTGAAAGCATTTCTAACTCAGGGTGCTTGTTACATCGGTTCAACTTTGGATACCGTGAACAATATCCAACCGTTTGATGACTGGCGTGATTGTACATATTGTGATGGATGGAAATTCGGATTCCTAGATTTACTTGATACCTTTGATCATATTGGACAAGTGAAAGTTGGTGTTGACGCAGCTATCTATGAACGCATAACTCCTGAGGTGAAGCAAGAAATCGAAGCTGTGAAACTTGGGACTAACTCTCAGATTACATCTGATAATACACTGACAATCCTGGAATGGATTCTATTTGGTAATCCACTGCGACGTACTACTGTGGGTCCTAATGCAGATTTTACTCCAGGACGCCTGATTGTTGATACATAGGAACTTCAGGTCGTACAAAGAATTTGTTTGATATGAAAGCTCCAATAGCTCCAAGTATACTGACTAGTGCCGCAGCCATTATCATTGCAACCCACACCAGCGACATAACCATATCCGGTGGGATTTCATTAACTAACTCTGTTGTCATGATATAGGCAATCAGACTCTCAGATTGCCATATGAAAAGTCCAAGATACGCACCAATTGAGCCTATAAAGCCTGAAAGTATCGCTTTCCCTCTTGCCTGTATTAGATATCCTGCAACCAGTCCTGCAACGAGAGCTGCAAAGTAAAATAGAATGAAGAATAATCCAAGATTGAGAAATACTACTGCCAAGGTAATCGCAAGAATACGAACGTTTTCGTTTGATGACACGTCTTAACCTCAGATTCTTGCACGAGCCAACCAATTTAACAGTGATGCTTTAGGTTTACTATTCGATGTCAGCAAAATCAATCAAGATAATCCCTCCAAAGGGGTATGATCTACTCAACTCAGTACACTCTTGGATATTTCCTGATGTTCAGCCTGTCCCTGAAGTTACCGTGGATGGTTTATTTAGTAGAATAATATCTATAGGAGATCATGAGATACCCATTACAATACATCAGGTCAATGGAACTCTAATTACACGATATCCTCACGACAATGTCACAGTAAGAGAAGTTGAAGATAAAGTGAGATTCCTTTTAGGCCTGGATGTCAATATCTCTGCCGCTCTTAAATTTCTCAGACAAGAATCACTGTTTGACCCAATTTTGGATTCTCTAAAATCCATACGCCCCTATTCTTCAGATTCTATCTTTGAAGGTCTCATGAAAACCGTACTACAGCAGCAAATCTCGTACAGAGCAGCAAATGTTATCACAAAACGTGCTGTTATGGAGCTAGCTAGTTCAGTAGAGTTTGAGGGCAGTAGGGTATACTCCTTTCCCAAACCACATTCATTTGTTGAAGCAGGAGTAGAAAAACTGAGAGAGTTAGGTATTGGATACAAATCTGATTATGTCCTCAATATCGCGAGTCTGGTTCATAAAAAGGAATTAGAGTTAGAACGATTTCGGAACCGTGATCAAGAATTTGTGACCTCAATCCTAAAGCCAATTCATGGAATTGGTGAGTGGACAATTCAAGTCCTTGCCATCGCGGCACTTAATGATTTCTCTGTATATCCATTTGGTGATTTAGGTATCCAGAATCTTCTTGGTAAATTGTATAATGATGGCCACAGAGTGACGACAAAGTATGTGTACGAATATTCACAAAATGTAGGGAATTCTGGACCAATGGTTCTATATTTATTGATGTGTGCTGATGTTCTTGGTTGGTTAGAAGAAAGTCGATAGCCGAAAACGCCAAAAAGGTGAATTCCGACTAATCCGTAAGCATGGTGAAATAATTGTCGAAGACGAGTAAGAAAAACTCAAAAGCATGGCGAATCCGCTCAATGTTCACAAAAGAACTTCAGCTTATTCAGAATGATAAATTCGCCCTATTACTTGTTTTCGTACTTCCCACGATGATTATGGGAACTATGTATATTGCTATCAACCAAGGTCAGATTGACACAAGCACTTCTTCAGGAAAAAATTCTGATGCTCTCACCATCGGGCTTGTTGATGAAGACCCCACTGATACATTTCCTAATGAAGACCTCTCTGCCAATTTTACAATATACCTTCAGACCAGTCCTGATATTATTGTCATATTGTATGATACAGATGAAGATGCTCTAAATGCGTTGTATTATGATCAGGTCGATGCATACGCGGTTATCCCATATGGTTTTGAAGGAAATATCACTGGGGACATTCCCTCCATTGTTTCAGTACATATCAGCAGTACCAATTTTGACACTCAGGCTACTGTATTTTCTGCCTTCAATAGAGTTGTTGTTGATTTTCGAGCGGATCATGGTTGGGTGAAGGGTGAGGTTCGTTTAGATGAAGTGCAGGAGTGGAAACCTGTTGGCGATTATATGGCTGCCACATTTGGAGTATTCATGTTAGTTTTTGCTGTTTTTATTGCAACGGCTGCCACTGCAGCTCAAGCAATAGTCGGAGATATTCCTCTTAATCGAATGCTACTTACACCAGCCACAAAAATAGAGGCCATTTTGGCAAAGACTTTCGCTTATTTTGTTGTGGGGATGATTCAATCACAATTTCTGCTCGTTCTTTGGTTGGGTCTTTTCGGCATTGTTCCGAATACTGATTATTTAACACTTAACATCATTTGTGCTTTAATGTCATTTTCAGGATCTGCCTTTGGTGTCTTCATTTCTACGCTCTGTAAAACAAGATTACAAGCGAATCAATCATTTCTTTTCCTACTCTTTTCTTCATTTATTGTTGGAACTGGATTCATGGATGTCGGAATTGTGGATGAATACTACCCACTCAATCTTGGTAGAGTTATGATTATTGATACAGCATTCAAGGGAATTTCCATTTGGGATTTTACGAACGACATAATCAACATCGGAATTTTTTCCGTAGCAATGGTTGTTCTTGCTTATATTATCTTTATGAGACGTCAAACTCTTGCATAGCTTAGTTGTGGGGCAAGACCCTTAAACAATAAGCACCATTGTTTAATCTACTCACATGGAGATTTTAGAAATGAGTGTAGTCAAAGTAATCGAATTAATTGGTGAGAGTCCCAACTCATGGGAAGAAGCTACTCAGAATGCTCTTGAGGTTGCTTCCAAGACACTTCGTGGCATTGTTGGAATCGATGTAGATCATTTCACAGCGAAGGTTAAAGACAACAAACTCGTTGCTTATAGAGCGAATGTAAAAGTAGCTTTCAAGTATGAAACTTAATTACAATATTTTGAAGGAGAGGGATTCTCCTCTCCCCTTTTTCTTCTTTACTTGTTATGCTCCAAGAAATGCCAGTACAACCACAGCGGCGTTATTGAAACCATGCGCTACAGTAGGTCCCATAATTGAATAATTCCTTTCTTGAGCTAAATAACCAAGAAACATTCCCAACATGAATCGAGTCGGAAGCCCGATTAGATCAAGGTGCATTAGTGCAAAAATGAAACTTGTAACGACGAGAGCTATAAACTTGTATTGAGTGTAATCTGCCTTGAAGTAAATCTCCAATCTTTTTTGTAAGAACCCTCTAAAAAGAAGTTCTTCGCTAAATCCAACGATTGTAAACATGACAACAACCCATAGGATCACCTCAATGATGTTCATGTTTGCGAACATTTGGTCCTCTGCAGTTGTTGTGGCTCCAGACCATTCAAATAGAAAATATGTAACTATGATATTGGCGATTAGCATTAAAATCCCAATGAGGAGACCGAAACCAATCTCTAGAGGATTTGAGAAGTTCTTAATACCTAGTGACTCTTGATCCTGATTTCTTTTCCTGATATAGTAGATAGGTGGAATAATGAACCCAATCTCTGCAATTGAGAGAACCAACATAGCTAAAGAGGTTATCTCCAATTCAAGTGTGATTGGATCTAATAATATCAGTCCGGCTGCTATTATGGGAAACATCAAGAATACGGCAACTAGAATCATCATCCCAAAACCACCAACTGTGGTTGCGAGAAGAGACCCTATACTGACATCCCTTTCAATAACAATCGGATCGAAAATGTCAATTGTATCTTTCTCAATGAATTCGAGATCAGAGTCGTCCATCACCAATCTAGATGACCTCCGTTAGATGGTCTTTGGACCCGAGATAAGGCTTTGGATATGAGAAAGGAAAACACTTGCTTGTTTGGAATACTCTTTATGTATTGGAATGTATCATTCACCCCTGTCAATAATGAGGTCTGAGCTGTTTGGATAATGTCTGAGGATTTTGATGATATACCTCGCAGGGGTGCTGCAATACTGGTAATCACTGTACTTGTGATATCAACCTCTGTGATTGCTGTGGTATGGCCTAAGGCATTAGATCCAGCTGAACTCTCTGCTAGAGTTGCCGTAATAGATTCTGGAATTGATTATGATCCCCTTATCTCATCCCGAATGGTAGCAGAAAAAAGTTTCATTCACGAAGAATATGGTTACAGGGCAAATGATACATCAACAACAGATAGTCATCCCTTGGGGAATAGACACGGAACAGTAGTTGCTCAGATTATTGCAGATAATGCGCCTAATGTAGCGTTTGTAAATGCTAAGGTTGTCAATGAAGACAACCTTGCGACCATATCAGGAATTACGAGTGCAATATATTGGGCAGTCGAGGAAGCTCATTGTAATGTTATTAATCTAAGTCTCGGAGGCGCTCCAACTAATCTGGACATTTTAGAGGATGCAGTTAGATGGGCGTTTTCAAATGGTGTATCCATTGTTGCTGCTGCGGGTAATGACAAAGAACCACGACTCACGGGAACATCAATTGAATCTCCAGCGGTTTATCCTGAGGTCATTGCTGTGGCAGCAGTAAATGAATTTGGTTCTCCGTTTTCTTTCTCAGCGAATGGTCCTCTTCGAAATAGGACTGTAAAACCTGACCTTTCAGCTCCCGGTTGGTATGTATCAAATGGTGGTAGTGTTTCCCATCTTGGTACATCATTTGCTGCACCACATGTTGCAGCAGCAGCAGCAAACATTGTAGTTCGTTGTACAGAGGCTGGGTGGCACTGGACTCCTGGGATGATAAAAGCTCTCCTCATGGCTAGTGCGCGACACTTGGATGCAGAATCATGGGAGGTTGGAGCTGGACTGATTGATCAAGAAGCTGCACTTCAATATCTTGAGAATGTTCCAAAACATGATCATCTTCCGCTAGTTATCTTTGCATTTCCTCAGAGCGCACCTTATAGTTTTGAGAGATGGTTTGTCAACTCTACTGCAACCATAGAAGTGTCAGTTTTTATGAGTTCGAATTCATCCATCTCCTTGATTATTGATGGTTCTGCATCTCCATGGGTCCGTGGTCCACAATTCATCGAAATCAATCAGGTTGGGTCCTTCGATATCAACATTCGTGTTGTATCCGATACAGAGAGAATCGGGATGCGTTCTTTGATAACGCTCATTGCTGAAGACTATCTTTTCACCCGTGTGCAATTAGAGTTTGATGTCCAAGTATCGATAGCGCGAATCGCCCTTGACATTAGCCATTCACCCTGGTGGTTGGACTCAATCTACGGCCAATTCAAGAGATTTTATGAAGAACTGACTCAGATGAACATAGCTGTTGAAGAATTTCGTCTACCTGCAGATATAACCTTGAATCGACTGCGACAATATGATGCAGTCTTAATTTTAGATCCTTGTGCTCGTGATTATGATCTTTATGGGCGTGGAAAAAACAAATCCTATCCGTATAGTCCGGATGAAATTGATGCTTACAGGAATTATTGGCAGATAGGCGGAAATATAATGGTAGTTGCACTTGACAATCGCACAATCGAAATCGCGAGTGTAAACAACTTGATATCATGGTTTAATGTGAGCATGAACTTTGATAGAATTCCTGGAGTTCAAATTACCATCGATGGAAAACCTACTACAAAAATAATTACAGGACTTGCTAATCATCCAATTGCTGCAGGTGTATCTACCTTCGATTACATCGGATGTTCACTGAATTATTCAGGTGATTCATACTGCATAGCATGGACATTGGATGAGATAGAGGGAACTGTGTTCAACAAGACTGTTCTTGTAGGTCTTGAAGGCGCGATAGGAAACCGATTTCTTGTGACAGGGAGCAATTATTTTATCGATAATGCAGGTATGTATGGATTATATTCATCTGACTATAATGCACGACTTGCTAGGCAATGCGTCCTCTGGTTAATTAGTAATATCCAGTTTTTATAATAGTGGTGCGATATTATCACAGGCTGTCTTTGCCGCATATATCAGCATGCCTGGTTTAAGTTTCTTAGAAGCTGCCAGAACAAGAATGGCTTTTTCTCCTGCGCTCTTCATTATTACGAGTCCTTTCTCGTTTGTGAGAAGTACCTCTTCTAGAATGCCTTGGTCCATTCTCTCAGCGGCTAAGTCTGCAACTCCGAGGATAGAAGCTGACATAGCTGCAATTTCTGCTTCCTCAAGTCCCTCCGCCATGGCAGATGCAATGGGTAAGCCCTCCTTCGAAAGAAGTATCCATGCCTTGATTCCTGCTGCTAATTCTGTGGCTTCTTCGATAATAAGCTTGACCTTAGCCTGCAGCTGCTCGAATTCAGGGCTGAACAATCTATTTCCTTCCTGCGGCGAACCAGTTCTAGATTCGTGATGTGTTGCGCATTATTAAATGTTGGCTGCACTTCTTTAAACTGTGTATCACATTGAGTGCTTCTCTTGTATTATTTGGAATTCATATGCACTTTATGTTTATCTGACAGATCACCAAATATTTTCATGGCTATGGGTATCTGAAGATGTTCCAATCTCTCCTCTGAATTTTCAAAGAAATGGTTCAACAAACTTGGAGACGCTCCAGATTCTTCAAGACGAACAGCATGGACTATCATATCTAAGATATATGCAGCTCGTACAATCCTTGCTTCCAATGTCTTACTCTCCTCATACTCATTCCATATCTCTTCTAGAGTACCAGCTTTACTCAACAAGTTGAAGATATTTGTAAGAGCTTTGGTTTCAGCTTCATGTTTTACTCTCGCAAAATCCAGACTTCCTACTGTCACCGTGGTTTTAGGGATGTCAGAGATTCTGACCTCCGGATAATCATGGATGATTGACATTGAGAGTATTTTCTGCAAATCTAAATCGCTGTGAGTTTTCTGATAATATGTACCAATTAACAGAGCAATGTTTCCTGTTCCCCAACTATGTTCTGCAACAGATTCTCCTCTGTGATAGGTCAACCCTGCAATCACCCAGCCAGTTCTAGGAATATCTTTCAACGCATCCATCATTATGAGAAAATCAGCAAACGATTTATCGATCAAAATCTCTCACACCAAAAAACAGAATGGGGGGCTTTTACACCCCCAAGGAAATAGGATTCTCATGGAACCCAATGGTTAACTGTCAGGTTTCCAAAATTCAGAGAAGTAACGGTATTCTTAATCCACACCAGATATGGACCGTAGATGTACGTTGAACTGAACTCGAAGGTTGTAATATTCACTCCACCATTATAGTAATTATATTCTGTATTTATTCCCCCTTGGAACTCGCCCCATAGTGTTTTGTTCACAGCATCATAGATGGCAAGATCTGTTCGTAAGACAACACTTGTAGTAATCCATGATCCCCATTCACCACTTGAAAGGATATCTGGATTAGGATTACCAAAATAATCTTGGTTGGCATCTGCTCCAATAGCAAGGGGATTCCTTGTTTCATTATTGGGCATGAGATTTGGATTGTTCAATGTCACATTGGCCTCATCCATAGCTTGTCTGATACCGACAATACTTGCTCGAACAGGTGCGAATATTGTAGTCACTTCATCATCCATGTACCATTCTAACGCTTTTTCATATGCTGCTTGTGTGTCATTATATGATCCCAGAAAGTATGGATTATCTTGGTTGATGATATGCACTTTCGGATATGCAGCAAGCAATGTTGTATTAGCATACTCCACACCCTGAATGAATCCGTAGATCATTGCCTGAACAGTATAGTCATCAGCTCTTGATCCCATGATTGCGATATAACCTGTGTTATTATTCTCTTGATTTGCAGTATTGAGGGGACTTGAAACTAATCCCGCAACAACACCTGCGAGAAATGCGGCTTCCTCTGCAGTAAAAATGGAACCAACAACGTTGTCTTTGATCGAAATTCCGCCGACCAATGCAAAATTCTGATTTGGTCTTTCATCTGCTGCGATATTTACCGCATCAGTAAGGCGTTTACCGACTGCACAAATAACCTCGTAACCTATACTATCTGCAATATCTACAATCGCGTCTGCTGCTTCATTTGTTGTCAAATCATTACCTAACTCATAGAGTCTATAGGATACAACCATGTCTCCACCTAGAAGTTCAAGACCCACATAGGTTTGATCTGCGAAAGCCCTATCGCCAAGACCAGGCTCCATCATTACAACTGCTACACGCGGTGGTTCGTACTGTGTTGTTATGAATAGAAATGAACCAACACCTGCAAATACGACAGTTACTATAATTAATGATGCTAAGAGGTTCGACCTAGAAACCACAATGCTACCTCCAGTGACTTGGGAACGGTGCGCTCGGTGGATGATTTAAAGCTATTGTTCTTAGTCAAAATCAAATATAGATGCGCTTATTTTATTTCTTACGGAAAATCTAGTCAATTCCACTACTTAGTGACCTATAAATAGTCAATATGCCCTTGAAAAAATAGCTTGGAGTGTGCTTTATTTCGATGGCGGAGGAAACTCTTGCACAAGTAACTAATCTTCTCGAAGAAGCAGCAGCAGTACACGAAAGTATCCGAAGTGTTATTTTATGTACAACTGAAGGTGTTGTCGTGGCAGCCATCACTAAGGATCAAAGAACCGAACCTAATCTCTTAGCGACAGTATCAGCTGCGCTTTTATGGGCAAGTCAATCTGCATTACAACATGTAGGAGGGTCTCGACCATCCTATCTGATTCATGATACTCACGTAGAAATCATTGCGACCATTCTTCAGGCTCACTATCAGTTAGTCATTGTAATTTCAAAATCTGCAATTGCAGGTTTTGATTTTGAATTACACCTCCCCACATTTGAGTCGATTGCTACCAGAATTGAGATTCTTATAGGATCAAGTGTAATCATTCGCCATGAAGAATTATTGAGTAAGATAATTGCTGCAGTACCTGAAATACGAGAAGCAATGCTTGTGACTTATGATGGTCTTCCACTATCATCAGTGGGGTTCAAGAATGATGTTGAAGTAGCTGGATTGGCTGGTTCAATATTTGCAAATGGGTTGACTTATTCCAGTCACACAAGCTCGCTATTGATTAAATCAGATCGTCTGAATCTGCTTATCGTGAAGGTGGATGACAATCGTTTGCTCGTTACGATTTGTAGAGGGAATCAAGCTGATATTCTTGCAGCAGAAGTTGAAAAAGTACTGAATGAAAACATAATCTAGGTCCCTTCAGCTTTTACTTCTTTTTTTGTCGCCTCGGGATCAGAAGATTCTTCCTCGTCTTCAAGAAAATCCATCGACCATTCATTCAGATTGATTGTAATGAAACAATCCTTCCCTCTTTGAGGACAATCTATTCTTATTGTCACATGGTCTGTCTTTCTTTCCTTTACTTCAGGATTTAGACATCCATCCTCAAGCTTCTCCATTAGAAACATGATATAGGCTTCGGTTATGATGTTGAGGCTGCCTGTCATCAGAGAATCCCCGAGACCTGCAAGATAATGGCGTTTCTTCCTTCCCTCTCGCACAACTTTTAGCAGACCAACTTCTTCCATCCTGGAAACATGCCATCTAATTGTATCATGATGGACACTGAGGGATTCAGCCATCTGTTCTTGATAGCTTCCTGGATTGTTGACCACATATGCAAATATCCGTTGTGCGGTATCGCTTCGCATTGTAAGATATGCCATTTCAGCTTCTTGGGAACGAAGCATCTTGGGATAGTATATTCTCTTCCCTGCAAATTTGATTGATTTGACGAGACCTTCTCTTTCTAATATACGTAGATGCCAAGTTAGAGTTCCTAATGGCGATTCAAGCATATCCACTAGTTCCAATAGATATGTACCTGGATTTTCGCAGAGTACCTGATATAGGTCTCTACGGAACGGATGCAGTAGCAAAGCCATCCTTTTTTGTCGTCCCATGGCACCATCCTCATGAATCAACCTAATTGAAGTGGAAGGGGGATAAAAGCTCTTCGACGCTATCAAATCCGGAGTGAAAATTCAATACTAGTACAGAATTACGACTGACAGAATCGTTTAAAATGAAAGGTACATGGGCCACAAACTATAAGCGGTTGTCTATGAGTGGGTCAACTGTGTGCGGTATTACAGGAATCGTAACAAAAGGTCACAGCAATATTGGTGAGCTCTTGGTCATGTGTAGTAGGAAACTCACATACCGAGGGTATGACTCGGTTGGTGTTGCAGCCGTTAATAATAATATTGTAACCCTTAGGAAAGATGTAGGGACAATAGATGATGTAAATGAGAAGTTGCACCTCTCTTCTCTGCCTGGTGACCGTGGTATAGCACAACTTCGTTGGGCAACTTATGGTGCGCCTACAAAAGTGAATGCTCAACCGCATTTTGGGTGTTCCAGTGTCTTCTATGGTGCACATAATGGGAATCTCCACAATTATTTCGAGTATAGACAGGATCTTATTGACACTGGTCATATTATACGCTCTGAAAACGATGGAGAACTTTGTGTTCATGCTGTAGACAAATATTACGAAGAAACTGGAGACATGTTCGAAGCAGTTCGCATGTCCACAAAGGACTTGAAGGGTGCTTTCGCATACACAGTTGGTCGTGCAGACGAACCCGAAATATATGCAGTAAAGATGGGTTCTTCTTTAGTTGCTGGTGTAAGTCCTATTGGAACAATTGTTTCCAGTGATTTGCCATCGATACTTCCTCTCACAAATCAGGTGGTGTATTTGGACGATGGCGAGATGGTTGTTCTCAGAGAAGAAAGTGTCAAGGTCTATCGTGTTGAAGATGGAGCAGAATTAGACCGACCTATCCAAACATCCAACGTTGATGCACGAGCTGCGGAGAAGGGTGGATTTCCTCATTTCATGTTGAAGGAAATAAACGAGCAACCTCAAGTTTCCAAGGATGTCATGGGTCTCCTTCAAGTGCCTGAACAGGAAAAATGGTTGAAGATGATTGAAGATGCTAATCGCTTCTATCTCGTTGCTTGTGGTTCCTCATATAATGCAAGTATCGTGGGAACCTATTATTTCAATAGGCTTGCTGGGGTTCCCGTTATACCTACTATAGGTGGGCAATTCATTCCAATGTATGGGCAGACACTGGATAATAATTGCACAACAATGTTGGTTTCTCAGAGTGGAGAAACAAAGGATGTTCTGAACGTACTCAAATTAATAGACGAAGAGAATCTTGGAAGGACACTTGGCGTTCTTAACGTAATTGGTAGCTCACTTATGTTCGGTGCGAATGACTATATTCCAATGGGTTGTGGTTATGAAGTAAGTGTTCCTGCAACAAAAACCTACTATTCTCAATCAATCATCTTTGCTTATTTAGCAGCAAAATTAGGTGAACGGAATGGTCATATCGATGAATCAGAAGCTAAACAGTTTATTGAGACACTAAGTAATGACCTTCCTCGACTGACTCAGGAAACAATTGATAAAACCGGCATTCTCGCAAAAAACCTTGCTCGAACTCTTACTCGTGAGAGAGATATGTACTGCTTAGGATACGGTTTCACTGATGGTGTTGCACGTGAAGGCGCACTCAAACTCAAAGAGATATGTTATAGTCATGTAGAGGGCATGTACAGTTCTGAATTCAAGCATGGGCCTCTTAGTATTGTGACTGATGCGTATCCTGTAATATTCACAACAACTACAGAAGACTCATGGATGGTTATTAATCACATTAATGAGGCGTCATGCAGAGGAGGTAGAGCTATCATCGTTGGTGAGAGAGAATCCAATCTTGAGCCATATGTTGAGAATAAAATGGATTATCTTGAAGTTCCAAAGTCTGATGTTCTAATCAATCCTATTCTTGATGTAATACCTCTTCAGTTGTTGAGTTATTTCCTGTCTGTGGATCTAGGAATTAATCCCGATCTTCCTAGAAATCTATCCAAGACCCTAACAGTTGACTAGTCTTTGTCACCTGTTTCACCTATTCTAATAGCTCTCATTTCAGGAGCATACACGTTGCCAGCATCGTACCCATCTCTGATATTAGCTATATCATCATCAGTGACTTCGAAAATTCCTAGAAGTTTGGTTTCATCACCAAGTGCCCATTGACCAAATATCATTCTACCGTGCTCATCTTCGCATTCAATCATACCCGCAGTACCTGTGCTTGACCACCAATTAAGACAATCAGAAACTTTTCCCATTTTTCCAACAATCTTCTTCCATTCCTTCTCGAATCTTGTTGGTCCTAATCGATTTCTGAAAGTTACAAGGATGTGCCCCTTACTCTCTCTAACAAATCCCTGAATGCGTTCTAATTCTAATTCCGTGAATAGCGTCATGTTCTAGTCACATGTGACATCTTCAGTTAAAAGCAGCACGTTATGGATAAAAGGAGAGTATGGTATAAAATCATGAGGATTTTATGAAAATAGGTCTGTTCTCTTCTGATCCATGGTCTCGGAGAGTGGAAGGTCTCTTCTGTTCTCTAGAGTCACAAGGTGTCGACGTCGTACGAATAATGCCCTGGAAAGTTAAACAGGTAATTAAAAATTCGCACTATGATATCCTGATGAGAGATGCGGATATTGACAAATTGGATAGATTGTTTGTCGTTGATCTTGGTGCAGATGATATAGGTGCATTCTTCAACAGATTAGGTCTTTTGCGTGCGCTCGAAGCTCATGGTATCGATGTGATAAATACAAGTGATGCATTCTTAAAGATGAGAAATAAAGCGGAGAGTGTCCGACATCTGCAAGCATCTGGAATTTCAATTCCAGTTACATTGATCACGGAGTCGATTGAGGAAGCTGCTGACTTTGTTAAGCAATACAATCCTTGTGTTTTGAAGCCAATCACTGGATTTGGTGGTCTTGGTGTACAATTAATTGAGAACAAGTTCGATTTGGAGAATATATTTGACTTTCTAAAACACCACAGCAGGATGTTTGGTAAAGGAGCCTTTCTCTTACAAGAATATATTCGTAGTCCGGGTTTTGATATTAGAGCACTTGTAATGGGAGATGAAGTCATAAGCACTATGCAGAGAGTTGCAACTGAAGGTATAGTAACAAATATCCATTCAGGTGGAATTCCTCGACCTAATGATATTGATGTAGAAGATATAGCAAAGAAATCTGCATCAGCTGTTGACGGACAATTAGTTGGAGTAGATATAATTCCTGATAATACAGGAAATCTCTGGGTTCTTGAGGTGAATGCCACTCCAGGTTGGGTGGGACTTCAATCAGTTACGAAGGAGGACATTACAGATCTAATCTCCTCATGGCTGACATCAAAAATATAGAAAAAACTTGAACCAAAGAAAAACCTTTTAAGATGGGAGGCTCGGGGGACTTTCTAGAGTCACCCTAGGACCTACTAGGGCACCACGGAATCCGTCCTGAAACCCAGGGCTCGTAAAATAAATTCTGAGGTCCATAGACTTTGACTGAAGCAGCTGAAACTACAACAGAGGATGTTGAATTCCTTCGAACTAAATTGCGTCAACTCAAAACTCAAGCTCGTGATGATTTAGAGGAATTACGTCGCCATCGTGATAAGATGCGTGAATACAAAACAATCAGAGATGAACATAATAAGGAAGTAAGAGGTCTCATTGAGTCAGTAAAAGCAGAACGAGAAGCTCGTGATGCTATTAACACTGATATCAACGAAGCAAAAGAGAAGAGAACCGCCCTACACGCTCAACTCAAGAGCATTTATGATGAGATTCGTGAGTTACGTGGGACTATTGTGGGAAGCCCCTCAACAGATCAGAGACGAATGATGCGTCGAGTTGAGGAACTCGAATGGAAACAACAAACTGAACAGCTATCAATTGATGAAGAACGCTCCATAGTCGAAGAAATTGCTGAGATTGAAGCACGTCTTGTTAAGATTGGTCAACAAAAAGAGAAACAAGATAAAATCAGTGAGCTTCGAAGACTTGCTAGAAAGCTAAAAGAAGAGGCTACTGATGCTCATCAGAAGGTGTTGGATCTCTCAGAACAATCACAGATTCATCATAAAGAAGTTGTAAGGATTCGGCCACAACTTGAAGAATATAAGAAATCTGCAGATACTGCACATCAGAATTTTGTAGAATGGCTCAAGAAGGTTAAGGTTGGTGAAGCTAAACTCAAGGAAATTCGCACCCAGATTGACGAAATCCAAGGTAAGCTAAGAAAACATCAATCGGATCAACCATCCAAACAGGATAGAAGGGCACTAGTTCGAGCAGAGCAGAATGAACGTGCACAAGAAGCAGCTGAAAAACTGCAATCTGGTGGAAGGCTCACATTTGATGAATTCATTCTTGCGCGAAGAGCTGTTACCGACGATAAGAAACGTAAGAAGCAACGTTCTGACGATCGACGAGATGATGACGAAGCTCAAGGTGAAGCGGAAATCCCAGATGATGAAGATATCGAAGATGATTTAGCTGAAGAATCTGAGGCATCAGTAGAACCAGAAACAGCTGAAGAATCTGAGGCATCAGTAGAACCAGAAACAGCTGAAGATTCTGAGGAGTGATCTGACCTATCAATGATCACCAGTCTAAGCGAATGAAGTGATCATTTGAGCAGTAAAAATCAGCGGCCTGTAGGACGTTCTTCAGCAGTCCTCCTATTCTATATCCTTGCAATGGGTTCAGGTATTTTCAGGACATTCTCGGTTGCATTTGATTTTCTGGCTTTGAACACTACCACTCTCAATCCTGTTGTATTCGGATTCATGTCCCAGTGGGTAAGTTTTATTGTTGTAGTTGGTCTGGTTCTTTTCCTTAGTATACCTAAGAAAATGGATGGTCGAAACTTACCATTGGGATTTCGCTTGGATCCTGATTTCGGAAGAATTCGATTTTTACCTAAGAAACCGATGATGTATCTTATAGCTGCGGGATTCTTTGCAGGTATTTCTACAACAACCTATTATTTCATGATTGGGTCCACCAATGCATCATCTGTGTTACCTTACGGTCAGCTTGTTATTGTTTATCTATTGATTGCTGATCTATTTGCTGAAAAGGACACTCCTACGATAATAGAGATACAATGCATCACTAGTATACTTCTAGGTGTTCTGTTAGTCGGTGTTACGCCTGGTGGGTTTGATCTAGGCACCCTTGCTCTAGTTCTTATTCCTATGAACATATCCTCTGCCTTTGTTACGTTTTACCAGAGAAAAGCTAAGCGATATGAATTACGTTCTGGTTTGAAAGTTGATTCACTCAATATTCGCCTATGGTCTCTTCTTGTTCTAAATTTAACATTCAGTATCCTTGCGCTAGTGCTAGTTCCACCTCAGAATTGGAATTCAATGACCATTACCTTTCTACCATTATTGGGGTTCATGATAGGTTCAGCAGTGGCAACCTTTCTTTCACTCGTCTTTTATGTAAGAGCTCTAGGGCGGGGTTCGATGTCTGTTGTAAACTCGCTCTCATCAATATCTGTCGTTCTAGGAATTCCCCTCACTCTTATTGGGAACCTCATAATTCCTGGGGCATTCGGAGAAATATCTGCGGATACATTCCTTTGGATGTTGAGAGTTTTTGGTGTCATTCTAGTGGTGATTGGAGTAATCGCTTTGCAAGCTGCTGATGTGCGATCTATTGTAACGATTAAAGTGAAACGACAGACAGGCGATATATTGCCTGCACTCTTCGATATCAAAGGCGTAGAGAGTGCATCTGCTGTGGCAGGATTACATGATTATATACTATCAATCAAAAGTCGGAGTTTGGGAAAGACACGTTCGAATATTCTGAGAAAAATACAAACTATACCTGAGGTTAGTGAAGTTGAAACAATGGTTATTTTACGAGAGTTTAGATAGAATTGAGGTTGAAACAATATGAGCGACACTGTTCAAGCATATATTTTGATGACTGTAGAGATTGGGAAGACGGATGAGGTCTTAACAGAACTTAGAAAGATCGATGAAGCAGTGAGGGTTTCTGTCACGACCGGCGGATATGATATTATCGTCCTTATTGAGGTCCCTGATTTGGAAGGTCTATACAATATTACTATTCATAGAATTCACAAGATACCTGGGATTTATGAAACAACAACTGCTGTTGTTGAGAAGATGATTTCTGTTTAAATCATCAAATTTTCAAAATCAACAATACTGCCATCTCCATACGGTTTTTTACATAGTTCTGCGTCTGCTAACTCAAGCATCATGGAGTGTAGCAAATTTGGATGAAGTAACAATCACTGAGCTGACTAAGAATTTTGGAGAGCTTGTTGCAGTTGATCATATTGACCTCAATGTTCCTGTAGGTTCAATCTTTGGTTTACTAGGTCCTAATGGGGCTGGAAAAAGCACCACCGTTCGTCTTCTATGCACATTGCTAAAACCCACAGATGGTACAGCGTGTATTGGGGGTCATGATATTCTAACAGAACCTGTTGCTGTTCGAGAGATTACAGGTGTTCTTCCTGAAGAGGGGAACCATACCCTCTATCCTGCTATGTCCGCTTATGAAAACCTCGAATATTTTGCTAGGCTCTATTCTGTTCCTGAGGATGTGATTCCAGGTAGAATCGAGGAATTACTCGGATTCATGGAATTATGGGATCGTAGGGACGATAAAGCTGGGGAACTCAGTACAGGAAATCGACAGAGGCTTGCTTTGTGTAGAGCTTTGCTTCATCAACCTAAGGTCCTATTACTGGATGAGCCTACGTCAGCTCTTGACCCTGTCGCTGCAAAACGAGTCAGAGAATTGATTCTGAATTTGTCTCAACAATATGAGCAGACATTTTTCATCAACAGTCACAATCTAGCTGAAGTACAACGGATATGTGATCGAATTGCTATCATAGATGAAGGTAAGATTCTTCTGTCTGGAAAGACAGAAGAGTTACGTGCTACTCTCAAGGCACAGCAAGAGTATCGGATTCAGATTGCTGGAGATGTTTCTCCAGCTGAATCTATAGCCAAGCGAGCTGACTTTGTAGAATCAGTTACATCTGATGTTGATTCAATCTTGGTGAAGGTAAATAATCCCTTTGAAAACAACTCGACTCTAATGAGGATGTTACTTGAAGGTGGAGTAAAAATTATAGAATTCGCAGAAGAGGAGGCATCGTTGGAAGACCTCTATCTTGAGGTAATAAAAGGAGGCGCAGGACAATGAGTCGGAGTAAACCATTGATTGTTGCAATGGCTGATCTAAAAATGACAATGAAGGTCAAATACATTCGTTATAGCTTGATTGCAGTAGGGCTCCTTGGTCCCGTTATGGCTACTGCTATGATGATTTTGGGATTTGCATTTTTACCACCTGGATCTCCAGACTACGAAATCATGGTTGCTATCATGATGCCAATGGGAGCTAGTATGTTAGCGCTCGTATCAGTAATCCCTGCAACGCTCATTGCCGCAAATACACTTGTTGGTGAGCGGGAGCAGAAGACGTTAGAGCCCCTCCTTGCCACTCCCTTGACTGATCGTGAATTGATTTGGGGTAAGACTCTGAGTGCATTAATTCCTAGTATAATCCTTCTTTATGGAGGTACTGCTATTTCAACAATCGCTGTTTATATTGGACTTCTGGTTCTCGGTGCACCTCCTATCATCTTCCCTGATCTACCAGGGATGTTTCTGATTTTCTGTGCTGGACCAGTTGTTGTTCTAGCGGTGGTATCAGTAATGGTCTTGATTAGCAGCCGAGTTAGTCGTGTCTATGAAGCCTATCAAACGGGCACCTTAGCAGTAATGATTTTAATAATTCCGATGTTTGGGTCTTTTGGTTCAATCGAAACCGGTGTCAGTGATCCGACCGGGGTCTGGATGACTAATATTATTACATTCCTTATTGCCTCAGTTCTAGCAGCCGTGACATGGGCAATTGCTCTAAAGCAGTTCAACCGCGATCATCTTGTTTCTCTTGTTTAAATTATAGGGGAGGTGCATTCCTCCTCCTTCCTCTTTCTAATCTTGAAGTTTCTTCAATCCCTTAGGATATCTATGTGCTAAATCACGATATATTCCTTTGAATTTAGTCAACTCCTCTTTATGATGCTCCTGTACATCACCGATAATTTTTGCTGGTACACCTACAGCAATCTTACCATCTGGAATTTCAAATCCCTGTCTCACAACGGCACCCTCGCCAACAATGACCCACTCTCCAATGGTTGCATAATCCGACACTATTGCGCCCATACCAATTACAGCTTCATCCTTAACAGTTGCATTGTGAACGATACAACCATGACCCAAAGTGACGTTGTTTCCAATAGTTGTCAATTCCTCAGGTCTTGCGTGAATGATCACATTATCCTGGACGCTGTTACCATGTCCGATTCTTATCTCTCCATAATCACCCTTAACTACAGCTCCTGGGGCAACATAGCATTCCTCACCTATAGTCACTTTACCGATAACTGTCGCGCTCTTGCTGATGTAAGTGTTCTTCCCGATTTTGGGAACTCTTCCTTCGAATTCGTATACCGTCATGGATTGACCACCAGATTATCTAGATTTTCGTCTAAATATTAACTTGGGTATATGATTCTTATTTTTAATACAACGCCGAAATGTTAAAGGCTAACGATTTCAATAGCAACTGATAGTAACCTCATATTATCTGAGGAAGTGATTCGCATTGACTGTTGAAAATCCATTTTTCCCGATTCTAAAAGGGGAATCAGTTGGTGAAAGCGGTGTTATTACTGGATACGCTGTGCTCATTAGAAATCCAGAGGATTTGAAGCGTGAGTGGGGGACAAACGATATTGCTATTCTTAAAGCTGAGATGGAGTCTCATTTCGATTCCAATCCCGGTGATATTGACATGGTCTTCCAAAACGTATCAGCTGTCATTGCTGAATTCGGAGAGCCTATTGGTGAATTCGCTTCTATCGCGCATGTAAGAGAGGCGATTTGTCTTGTGAAAGCTCTAGATGCGGCTTTTGTTTTAGAAGATGGGATGCACATCACAGTTTCAGCTTCTGAGAACTTAGGCGAAATCTATTTTATCGACTAATTAATAGTTCTTCATCCGGAGGATGGCGAACTGTCAAAGATTAAGCCAGTAAAAGTGGAGATTTTAGACTGGTCAAGAGTACGGTTTGTTCATCTTACAGTTCTTACATTCATCACACCAGCTCTATTGGGATATGGTGGATTGCTTCTTGTCATTTGTTACTATCTTGAGGGTCTAATCGAAATTGGGGCGTTTGTAGTGATACAGATTATAATTGGTTTAACTCTGTCAAGGCTCGCTTTTGTTATGGGGACACGAGCTCAAGAAGTCCTTGGATTTCAAGACCCAAGTAGACTTGATCCTAGTTGGATTCCGTGCGAAGAACCGATCACTCGAGGTGAGATTAGACGTTTATTCGAAAAAATGCAGTTAGCATTAGGAAGCGATGAAAAAGTGGCTATTGATGACCTTAATGATGTTAGCTGGTTTACCATCGTGGTATGGGCAATGGTGTCCATCATCCTATTTGGTTTCATTGGTCAAAATATACTACTATGTATTAGTCCTGCATTTATTTTGACGGTTTCTTGTATAGCACTTTATCGAAATGGGTATCACTCAAAATTATTTTCTGAACTTGATGATATTCTTGATCATCTTGAATATCTCGTTATATCGCGTCTAGATTCATTCTCTGAATTATTAGATAAAGTAAAAGTCAATTCATACGTTTGTTGGATGAGGAAAACTGACAAGCAAGTACTTGATGACATTGTGACTCGGATTGTAATCAAAGAAAACGATCCAAAGAATATGGTCAAAATTGAGCATAATATTGGATTACCCTCAGTGGTTAAGGAAACTCTGAAAATAACAATAATGAATGAATCACTCTACAATACCATTTTGGGAAACACACAAGTTCTCGTAAATACAAGGAATTGGGTGCTAAGTGAAAATGATACTAAAGAAGAAAAAATCATAATATTGATCAACACCGAGAATTCTCCTGATTGGGGTGATTTTGAATCCCTAATCTCATCCCCCTCTCAAATACAATACGAGTCCAATGCAATTCGTGAATTATTGGAACCTCTTATTCCTGACGGATAAGTGTGATATATCGATATGCATAAGAAGTTTAAATTATGGATTGAGTTAGAACAATATAGAACTAGTTCAATGAGAACCATCTTCTTAAATACGCTCGAAATAATTCATTAATCCCAGAGGAATAAACGAATGCGCATAATGTTGAAAGTTGACCCACAATGGCTTGCACTTGAAAGAAAGAGTATGGGCAAAATCAAACGTGAATATGATTATTGGGCTGCTCAAACATTGAAGAAGGCGCAAGAAGCATCTGATCTTAGGACACTACGCGAAGTATTCTACCAATTGGGAGATAGATGGGAATTCGAACAGGCTACAGGTGATTGGTTGTCAGAAGGCGACCCTTTAGATGCTGTTGGCTTAATCCTTAGGATTCCTGGATTCAAACCAAATAAGGAACGTTATGTAATCTATATGGTTATGGCTTATAGCAAAGGAGTTACAGATCAATTCGACCATCTTGGTGATAAGGAACGAATTATCATAGAGCGAGATACTAAAACCAGTAAGATGTACTGTTGGTCTACAACAGGTCACGGTGCCATGGATTTGTTCCCTATTGACCTCAGCAAATTCAAATCTGTTGAAGACGCCCTCAAATGCTCCTATCTTGTGGCACAACCAGGTGATCATGCACTAAGACTTGAGATCCCACGAAGTGTAAGTGAATCTTTTCAATTATTTCCTAGGCTGTGGGAGATTGCTACAGGAAGTGCTGACTTCAGAGCCAAGGAAATACAGTTGTTGAATTATCATGAGATTGAAGAAGTACTTGATTTTCAATTTGCTCGATATGCTAAAGCTGTCATTAGTCTTGAGGCATTCTGGAAAAAGGAATCGCAAGGTGCTGTGGGGAAGGCAAAAGAAGCTGTTTTGGATAAAATTCCTGACCATATTGAAGCATTGAATAAAGAAACGCTCCGAAAAATCGAAGGCCTTTTGCATAGACTTTGGTTCACTCCTCCTGTATATCAACTTGATAGAATACATGCAATATATAATGAATTGATTTCAGAACCCACTCCAACTATGGTTGAATCTGAAATCATTCCCTATCTTGGAGAATTAATTTACAGCCTGAACGACTTGTTGGAAAAAGCACAATACCTCAAATGGAAAAGTGTGATTGACAAGAAGGGTTTTGATAAGAGTGATATCTTCCAAGGTCTTGAACTCTCACGAATGCAAAAAGAGGCATTTGCTGTCGCGCTCGATGATATCTTGAGGGAACATACCCTATCCTACGTTGGATATCCTGAACGTAGTACAATTCTTAGTAAGGCAATTCGTGGAATTTTTGGTTTTGTGATACTTCCGCTAAGGTTGGCGGCAAAGAGTGTTGATAAATTCGTTTCAAAGATATCTCATTTTGTATCGAGGATATCCAAGAGGCCAAGCAAGGATGGGCAATCGACTGATGAAGATTCAACAATAGATGAAGAATCATCTACACAAGACGAAAAACCACCTAGTGCCTCAGATGATCAATAATATTGA
This sequence comes from uncultured archaeon, assembly GCA_964458565.1. Taxonomy (GTDB): domain Archaea; phylum Asgardarchaeota; class Thorarchaeia; order Thorarchaeales; family Thorarchaeaceae; genus CAYWJO01. The sequence goes on from CAYWJO010000034.1 coordinate 35,304, forward strand.
TTGGCGATTCAAGAATTAATACATCCGCCGGAGCTATCTTTTCTTCATCTGGGTTTGCCCAGGTAACTAGAATTGGAATCATCTCAGCTCTCTGCGCTGCTATGATATCCGCATTTACATCATTCCCAACAAATGCACACCGTTTTGGGTTCACATTCATTTCAGAAGCTGCAATGATTAATGTATAAGGACTTGGTTTCGCGTATCCTGGGACTCCAGTCCACTGAACTGAAGAGAGCAAGTTGAAAATTCCACTCTTCATTAGAAGAGGTACCGGATCGTCATGTCGTCTTGTGCAGACACCTACCTTATACTTCATCTGATGTAATTCTACAAGTGTTCTTCTTCCATCCTCTGTCAGCCATTCAAATGGGAACTCAGCATTAGAATTAAATGCTGTATCCTTCCATTCTCTCTCAAAATTGATTAACTTATCATCAGTTAGTGAATCAATCCCCAATTCGTTGAATAAGGTTCTATTTACTTCAAGCCAATGCTCAGGTTTTGTACCCCAATGAATATCCACATTGTTCTTGACCTGTAGTCCTTTCATGAACTTGTCTGCTACCAGAAGTGCAGCTTGGAGTTCACTTCGGTCATATTCCCTTAGAGATATACCTACTTTCTCAGCGACATCAATGACTAGTGTAGTAAAATCAGTAGATGTTTCAGTTATAGTATGATGTAGATCAAAGATGAATGCATCAACTTCCATACGAGAACCTCAACAATTGTGTCATGGATGCCTAGAAGAATATTTGGATTATTCCTGATATGCTAGCGGTGGATTCAATAAGCCATCTATAATGGATATCATGATTTTGATGGAGCGTCTTGGAGTTATAGGAAACGGTGTGGCTGCGGTCACCACAATTCGTGAAATACAAAAAATTGATTCGTCCATCAGAATCGATGTGTTTACTGATGAGCGTTATGCATATTATCCACGCCCCAAACTAATGGATTTCATTGCTGGAACTGTTCAAGAAAAGGACCTGATCCAATATGACCATGATTGGTATGATAGGATGAATGCGGTTTTACATACTTCAGAATCAGTGACGAATATCAAGCAATCCACACTTGAGGTAACAACCTCCAAGAGTACTTATGGGCCATATGACCGAATTTTGTATGCCGCAGGGTCTCATCCATGGATTCCACCAATCAAAGGATTGGAAAAGAAGGGAATGCATGTACTACGGACATTGGATGATGCAATCGATATCAAAGAAGCTGTTTACGGAACAGGCAGGGAGATTGTTGTTGGTGGAGGTATCTTAGGAATTGAGCTTGCTTCTGCAATAAAGCGAATTGGTGGTGATCCTATTGTCATCTCCAACATCGAAACCCTATTGCCAGCTCAGTTGGATGCTGCAGCAAGTGGTGTACTATTAAAACGGTTTAACGAAATGGGGCTCGAGATTTTATTGAACTTCACGTGTTCTGAGATTGCAGGGGATGATCAAGTAACTGGAGTCATCTCGTCAGCTGGTGATCAGATTAGTGGAGATCTTGTTGTCGCTGCAACAGGGGTCAAACCAAACACAGCGCTTGCTAAACAATGTGGGATCGAATGTGGACGTGCTGTAAAAGTAAATGAATATCTTGAGACCTCAATGCCTAATGTTTTCGCGGCTGGAGACTGCATGGAATGGAATGGTATTAGCCATGGCATCATCCCGGTTGCTCTCGAAACTGCTAAAGTTGCAGCACAAAATATGATTGAGCCCAAATCCGCAATATACCCCGGAACCGTTCCCTCCAATACTCTTCAAGTAGTAGGTATCGACCTTACTTCAGTTGGAATATTCTCTCCTAGCTCTCATGAATATGAGTCGATTATTTCTATCAATGAAGATGAAGGCACCTATTTCAAAGTCGTTGTTTTGAATGACGTAGTAGTCGGAGGTATCTCATTGGGCGATAGGCGATTCGCATTGAAGCTAAGGGGTTTCATTCGAAACAAGACGGTTATCTCAGAAATCCGAAATTCCATTTTTGATGTGTGAGTTATTACTCTGCTACCTCAACAAGTGGTTGTCTTCCTTTTCCTTGTGGGATAAGTGATACAACATGGTCTGTTGAATCTCTTAACTCCTCCATATGTGTGACCACTATGATTTGACTAACTGATGTCAAACCACGAATCGCATCTGGTAGCCATCTTCTACGCTGTGCATCGAGTCCAGCTCCAGGCTCATCAAGAATTATTAGATTAGGGGGTGGTCCAGTGACTGAATGCTTTTGTAGAGCTGTATTCACTGCTACACGAAGCGCAAAATTAACACAAACATCTTCCCCACCCGATGCAGCCTGCAATGATACTTTGTTTCCTTGCAGGTCATAGAGTGAGACATCATAATCATCATCAATCAGCAAATCGCTATACCGGTCTCCGAATATACTTCTGAAAATCTCTCTTGCCTCCCTTCTGATATGAGGTCGTAATTGGTCTTCAGCAATGCCCGGGATTGCTTCAATCACCCGCCTCAACGACTCAGCAACTCTATTCTCCTCTTGAAGTTCTTGAGGACGCTCAGATAATTCAGAGGAATTCAATTCGCTGTGAATTTCAAGAAGTGAGGTATTGACTTTTTCCAATATTATCCGTATGCTGTTCAAATCCACTTCCAACGCTTGGACACTCTCAAGTTCTTTCAGTGTCAATAACGCTTGCTCAATATCTTTCTGCGAGGGAAGTTGGCTTTGTATAGCATCGAGCCTCTTTCGGGTGTCTTCGATTTTCTTGATGTCTCTCTTCACTTCGTTGATTTTCTTTGAAACATCCGAACTGATATCTTCATAGACTCCCAATCCCATCATTGAAAGCAGGTCTGTTTTTCGCTTACCGGGCGTCAATCGTGACAGACGGTCAATCTCACCTTGTCTAACATATGTAAGCGCTGAAAATGCATGTCTATCCATACCCAGCAGTTTCTCGATTTGGTCATCTACTTTAGTAACACCACTGAATTCTGGATCCTTCCTTCCAATTTCGTAGATGTCTGCAGTTGTTTTATTTTGCAATATGGAGCGAACCACACGGTACTTTCTTCTGTTAATTGGTGCAGTAAATTCCAGCTCGACCTTCGCTTTTTTACATCCATGTCTAATAAGATCCTCTGCACTCTTCAGAGTCTTTTCCTTTCGCGTCACCCTTTTGAAGAGTGAAAATTCAATCGCTTCAAGGAGAGTTGTCTTTCCAGATCCATTAGGTCC
>CAYWJO010000035.1:0-36714 GCA_964458565.1 uncultured archaeon
TGATATCAGGGCCACCTGTATCGATAGTTGGAGGCAAATCCATCATCGTTGCACTAGCGATATTGACAATCGATGCAAATGTGAGTACCTCATTGAATGGACCATTGAAGTTTAGAATTCCCCCTTGCCAGGCTGAGAGAGGCGATTCCTCTTGGGTCATAATGAGAATAAAAGTGTCAAGATTAATTGATACATCGATAGTATAATCATCTGGAGGGTTATCTCCGAAATATATCGCAAGAGAATCATCAGAAACAACGAACCATAGATACTCATCTTCATCCAAATCAATGAGAACAACAGCATCCCAGTCCTGAACCAGTTCGTGGACATCGGGACTATTGTCTGCGATATATTGCATCAAGGTTACGAACTTTGGCATGTCGTCCATAGTATAATTACTGCCTAGTAGTTTGTCTTTCAATTCGGACTTGATATCCTTGATGTAAGCAGGGGCATCGTCCAAGTTGAATGGCGCGCCTTCCTCCTGTGATGTAAAGAGATTCATAACAAGAAAGATCGTGGGTATTGTTATCGCAAGAATAATACCGATGGTAACTGCGACTTTCACTCGTTTTCTCATGGGTCCATCAGACTTTGCAATGTATATGTAGTTTATGAATGTTTTAACTATGCCATTCTCATGTAGAGCGAGAGTTTATCACAAATCATAACCGATTGTTATAACACAGGATTGCTTAGATGTGTCTAGGATGAGATTTGAATATAAGAAGCTAGATCTCAATGTTTTGAAAGACTTGGAAAAGGGCTATGCTGAACTTCCAGACGGATTTGTTCATTTTGAATTCGCTGGGATGGGCGACGGACCTGTTGTTGTACTGATCCACGGACTCTCGGTTTCCTCCTTCATCTGGAATCACACCTACGAATATCTAAGAGATGAGGGTTATCGGGTATTGAGGTATGATCTATATGGAAGAGGTTATTCTCAGAGGCTGGAGAAGGAGTATCACAAGGAGGTTTTCCGCAATCAGTTATCTCAGTTGTTGGACTATTTGGAGCTCAGTTATGAACGGCTGATTCTCGTAGGCCAGTCCATGGGTGGCGTAGTAGCTGCGGATTATTGTCTAGAACATAGTTTCGAAGTGGAGAAATTGGTATTAATAGATACAGCAGGACTTCCAGAGAAGTCCAATCCCGTTCAAAAGATACTAAAAGTTCCATTTCTCGGAAAGCGAATATTCAAGTCACTCGGAATGAAAATAATACTCGATAACGCAACAGCATCACTATATGACCACAAACGATTTCCAGAATATAAAGATCTCTTCCTAGAACAGGCTCAATATGAAGGATACTCTCATGCAATATTGTCTTCACTGGTCAATATGCCAATGCAGTCGATGGTACCTGATTTTGAGAGGCTTGCGGCATTACAAATTCCCACCCTCATATTATGGGGAGAGAATGATCCAATAATTAATCCCTCCATTGGTCATATGTTGAAGGAAGTCATACCACATGCAGAATTTCATCTCATCAAGGAATCAGGTCATCATCCGCACTATGAACAATCAAGCTTGGTGAATCCTATTCTTAGGTCTTTTTTGAATTCCAAATAGAACTGTGTCCAGCTATTCTATAATTCGTATCCAAATTTGGATGCAGTATCTTGTGTAATTCGAATAATAGCATCCTGCTCCTCTTCTGAGTATTTTGTCCTATAATAAGATGGAGCACGCAATGTTTGCACATAGTGGGCTTTGATACTCCTGAATTTATCAGGATCTAGACCCAGGTGAGATACAATCTCATCGATTTGCTCAGATGGAGATTTGCATAGGTCTTCATATCTGACAACTAGAGCTGCCTTTGCAATTCTTGGGTTTTTCTCTAGGTGTTCATGCATAAGAGAGTAAATCGCAGCCCAATAGACTGCCCATCCTTGAGCATATGTTTCACTGCTCTCCCAGAGCTCCCGTATCTTGAGGACCACATCATTGTCTGCAGGATTTATACAGACACGACCTGTCCCAAATTCACGATGACCGATTACTTTAGTCCAGTCTAGTAACCGGGGATCATTGCCCTCTAATTCCGCGAACAGCTTGTCCTGTTTCGAGAGAGAAGCAATGTGATTGAAGGGGTTTCTTATCATGAGTATGAATCGAGCATCTGGAAACATCTTCAGAATATATGCCATCCTTGTGACGTTGTAATTATTTTTAGCAACATACCTAGTTGCGTGTTGATATGCAATCAATTTCTTGAGGTGTTCCCTATAGAATAGTTCGAATTTCTGATTCGAAATGGATTCATCAAGCACATTTGAAAGTGATTCATCCATTGCATTATTGAAATATTTCTGCCAGAAGATTTCTTCAACTGCCTCAGGACTGTCCCTAGTAACAACGAGACCATCCTTATGCATTCGCTCTGTAGGTTTTGTCATTATGGGGAGATAGTCTGCTATCTTTGCCACTATTCGAGGAGTATATGGAAGAACCATGTGCATATATTGATGGGTAGCAACATCTGGATGTTGGCTCAACATTTCTAACATTACAGTAGTTCCAGCGCGAGCCATTCCTGTGATATACGTGGGTCGATCTATAGTAGTTCGCTCAATCCTCTTCTTCATTACGGTGGATTCAAGTCTATTGAGTGCGTTCCCAAGAAAGGGATACGAAGACACTAGTTTTGCTATGAAGTACATGGGAGTCGGAAATTCAAATTGAGCGTGCTCGCTCTTGGTGGTTCTTTTGATTTTCATGTCAAATCTACATCCTCTGAGCTACATCATAATGTCGCGGACATTTTCTCGAAGAATTCATCCTTTGCATTCGAGTCAAAGAAAGCAAGGAACCAAGGAAGTCTACCAAAGTCTTTGTTATAGGTAACAGGATTTCCTTCTAGATCGGTGCATATCCCCCCAGACTCCTCAACAATGACTTGGGGAATACCAAAGTCATGTGGACTTGCCATGCGATACAGGAGGACCTTGGCACGACCTTCTGCAATGGCAATCATGCCATGATGTGCTCCCATGGTATTGAATGGTTCGAGACTCATTTTGGTTACTATCCCCACGAGATTTTCCGCTCTCTTTTGAATGTACGCCTTTGTGGGAGGTTCATTCCTTGTAAAAGAGAGAGATTGCCCCAGAGCAGTTCTCATAGATATACCCGACCCTCGTGCTGCCATATAGATATGGTCCAGTGCTGGAAAATAGATCACGCTTGCAATGAACTCTTCATTCCTTGAGAATGCGGCTCCAATTGAGAACCCATCGTTTCCACGTATATAGGAAAGAGTACCATCAAGGGGATCCAGGTGATAACAGAGAGAATTCTGATTCTGTTCGAACACCTTGACTCGTGGAGTGTTCTCTTCGGCGTTGACACAGGTATCTGGAAATTGGTCAAGGAGAATTGCAAGAGCGACTTCCTGCACCAAATCATCTGCCGATGTATGTGCCGTTGATGTTTCATCAGCGGTTCCCTCTGGGAGGTCTGATTTCTTTGGCTGATTACTTATACTACCACGTAGAGAATTAAGAATGATACCCCCTGGTATCACTGTACGTAACAAAATTTCAAGCAATTCATCCTGTGAAACCATTGAATATCCCCCATGGTATTTTATGTTGCTAACTGCTCAGATAACCCAATTCTCTAGCTTTACTCAGTATTTTCTCAAATGATTCATCTTCAGATTCCTTGTCTGTTTCAACGATCAAGTCTGGAGTTAGAGGTTCCTCGTAAGGATCATCAATTCCAGTGAATTGCTTAATTTCTCCAGCAAGCGCTTTTTTGTATAGACCCTTGGGATCACGTTCGATACAAACATCTAATGGAGCACTGACAAAGACTTCCATCATATTCTGAATCTCGCCTTTTGCATAAGCTCTAGTTTCTCTATAGGGGGAGATTAGGGCAACGATTACTATAACACCATTTCTAGCTAATAGTTTCGTACAAAAAATGACACGTCTATTGTGTTCATTTCGATCCTCCTTTGAGAATCCGAGGTCTCTACTCAGACCCTTTCTAATCGCATCCCCATCCATCGATTCGATGTATCGTTTATCTTTGAAGTATTCCTTTAGTTTCTCTGCTATTGTTGTTTTGCCAGAACCCGAGAGTCCTGTCAGCCAAATACAAAATCCCTTTTCCAAATTTTATTCACTCCGTATTGCTTTTCCTTTCATGCGTTTTGGTATTTCTGCACCAATAAACTCCAATACAGTTGGTGCGATGTCTAGGATGTTCCTAGCTTTCTCTTTGCCCCCAATCCTATCAGGAAATCTGATTACATAGATACCATCCCAGTCATGAATGGCGTCATCAGGACCGGTATCATTTTCTGACAGATACATGGATGAGTGGCCCATGCTACCTGCAGCCCTCCAATATAGATCATCGAAGTATACAAGCAAGTCAGGATAGTAACCATTACACTCACTGTATGCTTCTTCGGGTTTTTCAATACGAGTCGCCCATACTTCACCGTTTGGTCCTCGTATTGTATTCAATTCATCAATCAGTTCATTTCTGAAACTCTCATATTCTAAGGCGTTGATTGTACCACTTTTTTCATAACCTTCCACATTGATGAAGATTGTAGCGCAATATCCACCCCATGCCCAGGCCTTAGTATTAGCCCAATCGACATCAATTTCCGTCAGTGGGACAGGTTTTGATGGAAATTCACGCACCTTCAAAAGACCCTTCTCATACAACCATTGATTGATACAAAAGGCACCTTTCATTCCCTTAGCACCGTGATCAGAAGCAAGTACGAATATCGCATCATCTGGTACTAATCGAAGAATCTCTCCTAATTGTTTGTCTAGCAATCTATAATAATCAATGAAAGCAGGGCTAAGCTCATCATCGTATGTATACAGATGGTGAGATGTATCATAATATCTCCAAAAGGCATGATGCAATCGATCTGAGCCAATCTCCACCATCGCGAAGAAGTCCCATGGCTCCTTTTCAAGGATGTGTAAAATGGCTAGATGACGCATCTCGGTCATCTTAACCAGATTATCCAAAGCTGTTTTCTTGTCCTCTGTACGAAACATGATATCAACAGTGTAGTCTGTAATCTGTTTGATAGTTTCAGCAAATCCCTTCGGATGTGTTTGAACATCATCAATATCAGGAGTCAATATTCCAGAAACACTGATTCCATTCACCTTCGGGGGAGGATAGGAAGGTGGGATTCCAACGATTGCCACCTTGCCACCCATGCTCCCAACTATATCCCATAGTTTTGGAGTCGTGATAGATTGTGAACTAGGAATCCATACTCCTGTGTAATTTCCAGGAATTCTATGTCTAAATCCATAGAGACCAAGTTGACCTGGATCTTGTCCTGTCATCATACACATCCAGGCTGGAATCGTTACAGGAGGTCGGCAACTTCGGAGAGGTCCATGATAGCTCTCCTTTATCAGCTTCTGTAAGTTTGGCATATGCGGCAATAGATCATTGAATGCGAGCTTTGGAGGTACGCCATCCCATCCAATGATGATGACTTTTTTCATCACCATGCAACCTCAAGTTACAAAGGGATTACCAAATTTGAGGATCGTCTTTGAGACCTCTTCACGCATCATGTCAACAGGTGGTACTTCCCCATTCGCCAACATCTCTCGTATCTTTTTACCTGCAAAGTTCACATGATCCTCCCCACCGTGAGGACAGATCTTATCGTTTGCAATACTATTGCATTTCTTGCAGAAGAAGAAAGAACGGAAGAAAACAGGCGTAATCCCCATATCAGGATAATTATCGAAGATGAATTGAGCATCAAATGGTCCGTAGAAGTCTCCAACGCCAGCATGGTCGCGTCCAACAATGAAATGAGTACATCCAAAGTTCTTACGCATGATTGCATGGTGAATTGCTTCTCTAGGTCCACCATACCGCATTTCGGTGTGAAGTACAGCCATTGTTGAGTGTTTACTCAGGTAGTAGTTTTGCATCAATACTTTGTATGATTCGAGAATTACTTCATCAGTGAAGTCTCCAACCTTTTTCTTGCCAATCAATGGATTGATGAAGATTCCATCAACTATAGACAGTGCGGTCTTCTGAACATATTCATGACCAAGATGGGGAGGATTCCTTGTCTGGAATGCAACAACAGTTCTCCAACCCTTTTCCTTGAATAGAATCCGAGTTTCTTTTGGATATAGTGTATAGTCAGGGTATGGATTACCCATGTCAGCAATCATCCGGACTCGGCCACCAAGTAGTTTCTTTTCCATATTATTGATTTTTTCAACACCTGGATGACTTGAGTCATTTGTGAGAAATACAGACTCAACGAACTGTTGAGGATTGTATTCATAGATGTCTTCAAGCTCAAGCACAGCAAGAGGCTTACCGTTGTAAGACAACCCAATCATGTCACCATCTGTAATCCCAGTCAGTTTCGCTGGATTGACATCAAAGACTATTGGGATTGTCCAAGGAGTATCATCAGGAAGTCTTCCGTGTTCCAGAACAGCTTCAAACTCTTCACGGGTCAAAAAGCCTTCGAGTGGGCTGAAGATACCATGTGCTATGTTATTGATCTCCTGAGCTATTTCTTGACTTATATCAAGAGTAACATAATCTTGAAAGCTGTCTGTAATTCTTTGGCTTTCCTTTTCGCTGACGAATCTGTCAACTAGTTTTCCACCATGTGGTTGTATCATATTATATTCCTCCTACTCCAAATATCCCAAAGACCTTAACCGAGCTTTAACTTTTTCCTCGTCCTTCTTTGAGAATGGGTCTTCAGTTTGATTCCCATCCTCGTTTGCAATTAGCTCTCTTAGAATATAAGCGACATAGCTAGACACTGAAGTAAAACCAGTTCCTTCAATGCGCTTCTGAACTTTATTGAACAACGGAATAGGAATTGATACCGTTGTGAACTTACCCTTTGTTTTCTCGTCTGGCAATTCTGTTGACTCCTTATAATCACACCATAAATACAACCCAGAGGAGCGTAAATATACCAATGGCAAATGTGGAAAATGCAACAATTCTCTTGATCAACGGTTGATCAAGCTTGGCTGTTGTCAGTGCAGATAATGGAGCAGCAATCAAAGCACCAATAGTTATTGCAACTGTTTCTAGAAATAGAGTGGGACCAAGTAATAGAAAATAGATTGCGATACCAAAAGCACAGATAACTGCTTCAACCAGTGCAGTAATTGCCAGAGCAGCTCGTGGTGGAATACCACTCAAAATCTGGCCTGAATTTGTGACTGGCCCATATCCTCCACCAGATATGCCCTTGTTGAATGCTGCAACCACTCCGATCAGTCCCAAACGCGTCCTAGAATATTGGATTTCGCGATTACCGTTAAGGATCATAATCAATCCCATGAGCATTACTACAATTGCGATATAGGACTTTACAATTATCTCTGGTAGATTGATATTAGCAAAAGTCGCTACAATAACTCCGAAGATTCCCGTAATCACGAAAATTACGAATGCGGTTTTTTCCTTTTCCTGATTCATAATGTCCATGTTTTGGAATCGATGATGAAATGCAGCTGCAACTGACGCAGATATGAACTGACTAAACAAAATTACTGGAACCAATATTATTGGACTATACCCAAGAACTATCAATACTGGAGATAATGTTGTACCATATCCCATTCCTAGTGCTGCCGCAGCGTATTCTGCGAGAAATGCAATAACTAGGAGCAGTACAAGCAGTTCTGTCGTCACTCGAATTCTACACATCCTCTTAATCAAATATGGTATGGTATGATTCGTTATCTCGCTGACGTCAATTATATATAATTAAAGGTTACTAATTGGAAAATAAAGCATTCATCTGGAATAAAGTGGGTATATTTGTGTGCCAAAATATAGACCATATTAAATCTATTCATTTTGTCTGATAGTTTCAACATGTTACACATGATGAATATCAAGGGATATGCAGCCAATCCCAAGCGATATGTGGTTTTATACAAACTAGCATGGATACTATGTTATAGAGATGCTGATTACCCTAATTGACATCATTATCAAATCTGTCGATAAGCTAGCTATTAGTATGAAAATCATGATCAACATCAACAAGAAGTTTATTCCAAGCAATATATCAAATCGATTCAATTATTTCACATCCTGCTAGATGAAATCGCGTTTTCCCAAGACCTGATTTTAATTATATATAATTAATACATAAGTACTAATTAAATATAATTATATGAGTTTCCTTCAGCTGTCGAATCGTTTCAGGCTCAATTGAGTATATCGGATATTCCAGATTCTTCTAAGTCACGTTTCAAATAGAGAATTCAGCATAGAATTAGCACATTCAATATGATAAAGATAGAAGTAATGAAATTACAATTTCAATATAATAACAAATACTCCTATCTTTCATGCACCTATTAACACCTCTAATTAACCTATAATCAATCTGATTATTGTATACAAACCAATCATCAGAGTCCCAATTCCGACTAGGTGTCGGAGTTTCTTGTGTTTTACCTTACTGACTCCTAGCGCAGAAAGGGGTGTAGCTAATATCGCACCTAAACATATAGACACAGTGACAGATACGATTACGAAATTCCCCGATATGGCATATGTGATTAGACCAAAGACACAGGTTGCTGCTTCTGCTATACTTGTAACTGCTACTGAAGCTTTACTATCTAATCCACTAAGAAGCTGACCAGATACAACAATTGGACCATATCCACCTCCAGAAATCCCTTTGTTAAATGCGGATAGAAGACCTAAACCCCACAAACGATCTTTTCTAAAAGAAGTTTCTCCATTTCGCGTTAGGATAACCAGAAAAGCCATGGCGATGACTAACACTGCTATGTATGTCTTGACTATAATGGATGGTAAAGAGACGCTTAATAATACTGCAAACACGGATCCAAAAAGCCCTGTGATAATCAGAATCTTAAGTGAAATCCTTGGTTTTTCGTCATTCCTTATGTCGACATTCTTGAATGTCTGATGGAAAAAGCCACCAGTAAATCCTGTGAAGATTTCACTTAGTAGAATCGCGGGAACTACTAACAAGGGTTCAAATCCGGATAATATTAACAAAGGAGAAAGGACAGTTCCAAAGCCGCCTCCTATTGTCGAATCAACAAACTCCATTATGAAAGCTGCTACAATAACCCAAACGATTAGTTCAATCATATCACGTCCCCTCATATACGGTCAAATGCTTCAACGACAGGTTTTTGCATATCAGGAATATGTGACGAGTTTTCCGTATTCGTAGCTAAACAAAAATTGACTTGCATCATGTTTTGATTCACCAGGTGTAATATCATAGAACCGAGTCGTGTAATTATATTTAATTATAAAATCACAAAGGTCTAATTAAATGTAATTACACGGTCATCACTTTATTCGTGATATATTGGTGAATAGCCCTTCCAATAACATGAAGTCAATAAGCAGATAGATAGCAATAACAGATTAAGTCAGAAGAAATGCTTGGATGAATGAAAATATCGCAGCTGTAATGACAACAATCCCAATGACAAATCTCAGACTTCTCTCAGATATGCGCTGTGCGATTCTAACACCTATTACGCAGCTCAAAATTGCAATTAGAGAATAGAAGAATATCCAAAACCAGATTGTAACAACAAACTCCAGAAGTATAAGATATACCATGACAGTTATTGAGAGCATGATTGAAGTAGATATCATCGCTGTACCTACTGCTCGTAATGTGGGATAACCTAACAATATGATCAATATGATCACTATGTTCATAGCACCACCAATCGCAATTATTCCAGTAATAAGTCCTTGAAAAGCGCAGAATACAAATACGAATAGCCCTCTCTGCTTCTCAGTTAAATTTTGATGCCATCGTTCACGTTTTGCAGGAGGCTGAACCTCTAATGGTGTAGGAGTAAGTGCATTTGGTCCATTTTTGGTTCGTACAGCTTGGATTATGAAAAGTGCCCCCAATATTAGATTGATAATTCCTGATCCACCCTTGAAAGCATCGGGAAACTGTAATAACAATGGAAATGCTATTGCAGCGGCAATAAAAGCTACAGCTCCCGAAATTGCGCCCAATTTGAGCCCATAGTTAATTTCGATTTCGATCTTAGTCTTCTGTTTGTAGAAGATGGCTAGAAAAGTTGCTAGAACTAAGTCGATACACATACTTGCTAATAGAGATTCATGAAGAGAGAATCCACCGAACACGAAAAAAAGTGGAACAATCAAAGGCCAAGCTGTAAGACCTATGACACTTGCTCCCAATCCAATAAGTATCCCAATTGGTATGCCAAGAACAAGAAGTAAGAGGGGGTCCATAAGGCCTTGAATCCATGTGAGGCTAATATGTGTACCTCTCGAGGGGTGAAAATGCCTGAATAGTAAATGTGTGTACATGTTGTTATCTTGCGTAATCCTTTTATCTGAGCGGAGGAGGATACGAGTCAGTTCCATTTAGATTCAGAGGTAGTGGACACAAAATGGGCAAAGAAAAAATCATTGGTGCGCTCATATTCTTATTCGCGCTATTACTCCTCCTGTACTACACTTGGGGACTAGTAATTCTTCAAATGTTCCCTGATATTGGTGTCGGGATCAACACAACCTTTGGTGAAGGATCTTTCCTAGCCAATTTACTTAATCCATCTTGGGGATTCCTTGTAATCCTACCAATATGGCTTGGTGTTTTGCTAATCTCAATCATTGCCATGTGGATTGGTTGGACTATGATTACAACTCCAGCACCAGAGCCATTAGAGGATTTTGACTTTGATGAAGAGAAAGTCGCCGAAGACACGCCCAAAGAATAATCGAGTCACCAGATAATTACAAAGCGATGGGTCCTTGAAGGACCCAACTATCTACTTTTAGTTCTTATTTTGATAAAAGGTCATACTAGCTCGATTCAATGCCATTTCAGTGGTCAGTTCTGTATTAATATGACTGCGAATATCATTCATACCAAATAATTCCCCCATGACTCTCAACTACTCATTATGTTCCTAGCTCATGACTTAAGAGTAATTGTCTAGATTTTGAGATAGATTCAGCTATGCCAATATTCCAACAAAACGCAGACAAAAGATACAAACAGGCGGCACGAAAGCTTGCTGAGGGACAAATCGAAGAAGCGATTGAACAGTTGGACTCATTGCTAGAGGATGAGCCAAATCATCATAATGCGCTAGTCACCTTAGCAATAAGCCTGCTTGAGGTTCAAGAAAATCTCGATAAGTGCGACCAAAGAACCGTGAGAGCTTTTGAATTGTTGGACATGGCGGCTGAACTTAATCCTGAAGACCCGGTTCCTATCTTCAACAAAGCAGTCTGCTTGAGGAAATTGGGACTTCTAGATGATGCACTCGCAACTTTCGAAGAAGTATTATCTCTTGAAGAAAGGCATACTCTTTCCATCCTACACATGGCTGAGATCAATTACGAGCTGCAACGATGGGAGAAAGCAGTTGATCTAGCCAGACTTGCATTGATTCGAGACCCAGGTATCGAAGATGCCTTATTTTGGGTGAAAGATGCAATGATCAAAGGTGGAATAATTGAAGACGACCTCAACTTAGCCAAGGACAAACTTCCATCGAGACCTCCTTCAGGATAAATTAATGGATTTTCAATGGTCGCTACGTAATGCTTAAATGCTCAACTGAGCGGGTGGAATCGATTCTGTTAAGGCAGAACCATCTCTAACTAGTATACTCGGTGATTACATGTCATCTAAAGCAGCACCAATGTATCGCGGTCATAAGCTCGAAGACTTAGCTAAAATGAGTATGGATGAGCTTATTGAACTGCTTCCAACCCGTAGAAGACGCACTCTCAAACGAGGTTTGCCTTCAAGACAAAAGAAGCTTCTAACCAAGATGAGAGAGGCTCGCAAAGCTCTTCGTAAGGGTAAGGAAGTAGTTGTCAAGACTCACTGCCGTGATATGGTTATTCTTCCAGAGATGGTCGACCTTACCGTGGCTGTTCATAATGGCAAAGAATTCCAACGCTTCAAAGTCATCCCTCAGATGATTGGGCATGTGTTGGGCGAGTTCAGTGTGACGACTCGTCAAGTCAAGCATGGTAATCCAGGAATCGGAGCAACAAAGAGCTCTGCTTACGTCCCATTGAAGTAATGGATTATTTGTTGAAGAAAAGGACTAATTATAGTCCTCTTCCTCATCATCCTTTTATCTAAGCAGTATCAACAACAGCGGTTCGCTTCATGCGATTCCGTATGTATCGAAGCCCTGCAAGAAATACACCAACAGCTGCTCCAATTTGTCCTAGCAAAATAACTAATTGAAGGACATCCAATGATGAAATCACGGTATATGTACTAGTTGAAGACACAGCCCAATTACCTTCGCCATCAACCGCGAACACCTTGTATTGAACTGAAACACCTACATTCTGAGGCGAGATTCCTGCAGTCCAATGAACTCCCTCTTGTGCCATAGTCACATTAGTCCAAGTACTTCCTCCATCAACTGAATATGATAATTTTGCCTGTGCTACGCCACTATCATCGGTAATCGTAGCCGTAACAACAACAGAGTCCACCTCGGTTACTTCGGTTGACGGATCACGCGAAGTGACTATGTTGGGACCTGTATTATCCGCTGGAATTGTCGTATATGATCTAGTTGAGGAATAAACCTCATTGTTTGAAGTGTCGGTTGCCATAATTCTGTACTCTACAAGATTTCCAACAGCATAAGTTGGTATCACTCCGGTCCAGTTGTCAGCTAGAATGTTAATCATCGGGACATTCACCCAATTTTCATCATTTCTATGTTGAAGAGTCACTGTGTCAACATCTACATTATCTGTCACTATGGCACTGATAGTAACCTCATCTTCTTCAGTCGGTTCTAAGATATCACGCTCTACTGAACTGATTATAGGAGATATCATATCATTGGAAAAGCGTGCCAGGAAGGCATCCAAATCTCCATTATGAGATGAGTCATATGGAGGGTTTCCCATTATCGGGAAATCTGATGAATTCGTTTGTCCACAGAAAATAAGATCCATATCACTATCAAAGCCACATCCAATTCTCATTCTGTCATTTTCGCTTCCACCGAAGTATGTTGAATAAAGGAGTTCAGTGCAATCGTAGCTGATCTTTGAAATAAAACAATCAGTATTACCCCCATTAAAGGAGGAATCATATGCATTCATTACAGGGAAATCCTCAGATGATGTGGTTCCTGAGATAAGAATATTGGCTTGACTGTCGAGGAGAATACCTGTCACTTGTTCATCACCGGATCCTCCAATATATGTTGCGAATTCCAGAGTTGTGCCTTGTGGACTTAATTTGGCAACAAAGCCATCTGCACCAAGATCCTCTGTATCCCCACCACCACCACTACTGGTATATCCAAAAACTCCTGGGGTTGTTGGGAACCCAGCCCCAGCCTCTCCTACAATGTATACTGCCCCATTGTAGTCTATTGCCATTCCAAATGCTCGATCGATAGCGTTACCCCCGATGTATGTGGAGAAATACATTGTTGTGGCAAACGTGTTTATTCTCATAACAAAGCAATCATATTGGTCTGTTGATTCAGGTTGAACAACACCATCAGTGACTGGAAAATTATCCGAGTCTGTATAACCTGCGATATACAGGAATTCATTGTCATAGGGGTCGGTGTACAATTCAATCGCATATGCGGTATCATCCAAGCTACCATTCATTACAAATGACCAGTGAATAAAATCTCCATTAACATTCAAGGCGAATGCAAAACCGTCCCGGTCAGATGCACCAGGACTACACGGATTTTTAAAACCATTTACAATTGGGAAATCATTGGATTCTGTAAATCCGGTAACGAAAACATGTGCGCCATCGATACCAATGGGTTTTAGCTCAAGATTAATTGCAACATCATCCGCAGAGCCTCCAACAAATGTTGAATAGACAAGCGTATTGCCACTTGGGGTGAACCTGAGTACCACAACGTCAATTGCCCCGTTGGAACTCTCATTAAACGCACCTGTAGTTACAGGAAAGTCCGGAGAATTTGAATATCCAGTGACGTAGATGTTGTTATTAGGATCAACATCTACGTCAGTTGCCATATCTAGATTGATTCCACCAACATATGTAACAAAGAGTATATTGCCGCCCCTATCGAACTTTGCAATAAAGATGTCTCTGAAGCCCCCAAATGTTTCATTGTAACCAGCAAGAAATGGGAAATCTGAAGACTCGGTCCAACCCACCATAATTATATCATCATTAGCATCGATTACTAGTTCAAAACCTACATCTTCATTGGATCCACCGAGATATGTGGAGAAGAGAAGCGGGTCGATAACAAGCTTCTTTGTAGTATCAAAGTCACCAAGTTCAAAGCCATAATGGTTAGAATCAATGTGTTTAAAGTTGGCATCAATGGTTATGTCATCTTGGAATACAAGTAACTCATTATCTGTGAGCACAGCCTTTTCACTTACTATCGTGATAGATTCATCGTTAATTTCAAGAGCGTCATGACCGATAACATGGACTTTGATTAAAGATGGATCTGAACCTGGATAAACATGAAACTCGTACTTTGCCCCTCGTTCTGTACCTACATACACCAGATCTATGCCAGACCATAGGTTTCTATAGATGGCTCCTTCGTAAACTCTGACATCAGTGAATGTGCCACGATCACCCAAGAAGTAATTTGTATATTGACTAGATGGATTCAATCCAGCTGGTTTTACTCCTTTTGCATCCTCAAAGATTAATGTGATACCTTCTTTTGAGCCTTCCAACCAAAGAAGTATTTTATCTTCTGCAAAACCAATCATTCCATCCGGGATGTGTCCATAGTATAACACCTCGGAATTATCGATTTGTCCTAAATTCTCATAGAAATGGCCCAATACATCTTGATTTTCCGAAGTCATTTTCTGCTGGACATCAGGTAATATTGCATCAGAGTCATTTTCTGCTAAGCGAGAACCCGACGTAGTTAGCGCTGACGGAATTATCAAACACATGGTCAATAGATTCATCGTCAATGTTACAAGAAAAGCTATTTTTACAAACCCGGATGGCTTCATCTTCAATCCTCTCTTTTTGCATCCTACGTTCTCTTCGTTGAGGAATATAACTATCTGCGAATTGAGTTCCCTTGAGCATCAAACCACGATATTATCATAACCGCAGTGTCTTCGAGGATATAAATTCATTGATGTTGTGAAGAGTGTGACGCCTCGTCAAGTCAAGCACGGAAACCCGGGAGTAGGAGCGACCAAAAGTTCTGTGTATGTTCCACTGAAGTAATGAGTGTTTTATCTTTGAGAAGGGTCATTATGCATCCTTTTCTATTCTCTTTGTTTTAAGTAATGCTCATCACGACTTGGCTGTTTAGCAAAATAACGTAAATAATATAATGATAAGTTGATATAATATCGAATATGCATAGTGGGATACATTCGTTCGATATTGTCATGATTTTGTTAATTGTGTTTAGTGGGTTCAATTCAATATACACTGTGACAGGTGGTGAGGGTTTTATAGAAGCTACCGTAAAACCGTATGATTATGGTGGTGGTCGACGTACTGCAGGTGTGGGAGACAGGTATACAGGAAGATTCTCTGCGAATAAGTTTCCGATTGATTTCTTCATCATCGATCCAGAAGATGTTGGACCAAACTGGAGCTACTCGATAGATGCAGCTTATGAAGTACAATCAGGAATGAATGGCACATTTTACTTTGTGGTGCCGTATCCAGGAGATTGGCTCTTCATGTGTTATAATCCCAATCCAGAAAAGCAGACTGTAAGAATAGAGTATATAATTCGCACCTTCAGTGATGATGTTCAGGTAGGTATGCAGGTTTTTCTCTTCGAAGCACTTGTAGTAGGAATTGGAATGGGATGTTGGAGATATACGAAGAGAAGGGTGAGAAGAGAAAGAGAGACGGATATATTCAGGGATCAGAAAGATTCTAACGATATATGAAAACGCGATAAAACAAGTTACAAATCACCATCTAAGAATTGTAGGGATTTAAATCACAAGATTTCGCTAACGCCATGAAACAGGTGAAGCACGGCAGCCCAGGTATTGGAGCAACAAAGAGCTCTGCTTAATAATTCCACTTTCCATTTTTTAAGGAAATTATTTAAACCACGATTCAATATTATATGGCTAAGTCCATTAGGACTTGAATGTGGGTAAGGAGCATAAGAAGTTGTTAAAAAACAAACTATCTCCCGTTTCTAGGAAGTGGTCATTTCGATTCTTTGTTTTTGTCATCATTTTGTTGGTGGCTGGAATCCAGACAGGACCCTTCCAAGAGGAACCGCAGACTGAAATCTTTGTAGAAGAGTGTTCAAGGTCATTCACTCAGGATTCATTATGTATCACTTTGAAGATGAGTAGTAATGCAAAGACTGCTATTACTACAAAGTGCAAACTAATAATCCCTATTGAATTCGTAGAGAGAATGAAGTCCGACGGAGTCTACGAAGAAACACCCTACATGCTGAAAGCGACGAAGGGTATCGAGAGCAATTGGTTTACAATAGACAATGGTCAATCAAAAGAATGTGTCTTTGAAATTCCAGTGAAAACACCTTTCATTGAGAGCGAATGGTATGACCTGATTATTACTTGGAATTCTTGGCAATTTCCTTTTGGAATGACTACAAATACACGAACTATCAGGATTACACCTTTTGAGGAAGTTGAACCAGAACCTGAGATGGTGATGGATAACGGATTTAGTATAGCATACGATCCGGATGGTGAGCCCAGGTATCCCGATATCAGGGCTACTGCAGTATCTCTGGTATATTCATCGCTATACAAGGGTGATCAAGCTCACGCTAGGATTACTGTTCGTAACTATGGTACAGGTTCAGGTACTCCCTATCTGAATGTTCAAGTAAAAGAACTATCTGGACTTTACATTGGCTTTGACAGGGGAGTATGGTCAGCATATGGGAATGGTGTTTCCGGAGGTTCTACTGTATCTCCGGGATACTCTAAGACATATGATTTCTATTTTGGTCCGATTCTCTATGACAGCAATCGGGGAATCTGGGCACTCAATGGTCGAAGAAGCTATGTCGATGCCTCAGTACAGACCATGAGCTACAGAATCGCAACAGTTCGCGTAAAGAGTTATTATGGTGGCTCATTCTGGGCTACAAGGGAAAACTCATTCACAACGGACTTCACAGTGAGTCAACATCCAACAACTCCACGAATACTGACTGCTGTAGTTGATGATGAATACTTCACATACAATCCTGCTACCTTCTGTGAAGAGGCAGTGGACTTTCCCTTAAGGATAGGAAGCCCAACATATACCGGACCACAGACCACGTTTGAGGCTCTGTTTGGCTTGGACTTCAGGTTCTATGATGTAGGTGATTACGATTGGCCTTGGTACCAGACTTGGGATATCAATAACTGGGAGGCACTTCAAGTCACAAGATCGGCGCTAGGTGATCTTCTATCTCTGGGTTGTGATTGGGTGTCAGCAGGTGTGAATATCCAATCAAGTAGTATCGAAGACATGGCAGGTACTATGCGAGAAAATCATGGTTTTGACCTTGGTTTGGGACTATTCTATGCATATAATGGACCTCGTGGAATGAGCTATCAAAATGGAAATTATCATGAAGTCATTGGTGCATGGAATTGGGACCATTACAAGGAGTGTCTTATTCATGAGATATGCCATGGCTTTAGTGCGCGTCATGGTGACCAGTACCCTACAAAATTTGGACCGTATGAAGATGGTCTCACATACGTCATGGGGGGTGGAGATGGCAATGATTTTAATTCATGGACTCCCTGTTGGAGAATGAATCCACAAGTGGAAACGGAAATCAATGGTGAAGGGCATCTGAGACAATACAATGGCGCAGCACCTCCAAGTGGTCTGTATGGATATGGACAATGGAGATGCTATGCTCCCTTTGGTCTGGAAACTCCCCAGTATCAAATCTACAGGCTCTCAAGTTCCTCGTCCTATGTTCAGGGTAACGGAGGTTCTCTGTTTACACGATTCAATGTGATTGAAGGACACTTGGGATCACCTGATCCCGTCCCAACTTGGTGGCGAGTGACTGAGGTTGACGCAAATATCGTCTATCCGAACGTTGCTTATTTCTACGTTGCATATCACATGCAATGGAGTTCTGATCATTGGCCAACAGGATTCTCTCCTGCAAATGGTATGGACTTCTGGTATGATATTGAACTGTATCACTACGCTAAGCAGATAATCTCCTCAGTGACCAATGTCGACATAAAAATCAACTCCGGTCTCACTGGAACCGTGACTAACTACTATTCCCGCAACTTTCTATCGAATAACCCTCAATCGGGATCTGGTGAAGATATCACAAATTGCTACAGGCAGTGGGGTCATGCAAGAATAAATCCTATCAATATCGCTGATGCAGACGGTAATGTCTACTTCTTAGTAGGGTTCTATGATTGTTGGAGCTATGACTGGTTGCAGAGACTAGATGTTCATCCACAATTTATGCAGTTTGAATACAACCTTGGTACGTGGTAACGTTTTGACCTTATGGACAGGCTAAATCTTATAGTCTGTCCAACTTTTTCTTTTTTACTCAAATCAAAATGAAGAGGTCTTGTGATATCATTCAAGTGTATTATTTACATTCGTACCATTGAAGTAATGGATTTTTTTGAGAAGAAAAGGAGTAATCACAGTCCTCTTCCTCATTATCCATTTATCAAAGAATTAGTCTAAATAACAGATTTTACCAAAATTGTATCGTTCTACATAAATTGATTAAAGAGGTCATCTACATCTATGTTATTATTAGCAGAGAGAGTGTGATGAATGATGTGAGAAAATCAATTATTGATGGATTAGAATGGCCAACCGAAGAACTCAAGATGGCTGTCAAGAATCTTGATAAGGGCAATAGAAGCAATATAGTAGAACTTGGAGATAATGTAATTGATATAACTGATGATTTCGAATCTAGATTTCTTTTGTTAATATTCATGCCTAGCATTAAACTGATCGGATTAGATCTATGGCTTGAAAGATGGAAGACTAAGAATTGGGGAGGTGTTTTTGCACGGGCTTTGAAAAGTAAATATGATGATCACATTTGTCTTCAATACATCTTTACTTATGCTAGGCAACTGACAATAATTAGTCCACTCTGGATGGTGCTCATCCCCGCGTTCCTGTCCCTTCTGGATTTATTTGTGCTGAGTTATCCAGATACGGTTGTTGCATATCTTCCCCTGTTACTATATGGAGTGATACTCCATTTGGGAGACACTGTTTCTAGATTTCGTTTTAGAAGTAGTACAGTACTGATTTTCTTTTGGCTCCTCGAATTCATTAGAATTGATCCTTCCTTCGAGTATATCCCTTCCCTAATTATGGGATCATGCGCCTTGATATCTGGAGTATTATGGACATATAACTTCATTTTGAAGCGGTCTGGAACCCCAGGTTCTCACTCAATGGATTATATTCCGGTCTTTATTTGGCTTCGTCATCATGACATCTTGTATGGCAATTATCAATACTGGCATATGGAAAAAGCTAGTTGGGATGTGTTACATTACAAAGGAGTCGAACTGGATCGTGAACAAATAGCTAAAAATGTTTGGAGATTGGTCACCGGGGACGAAAACTGGGACCCATTTTTGAAAGCGTTTGGAATGAATCGTTTGAAACTAGAGATAGATAATTCTTGGCATTCATTAACTCGTTCAAGGCATGTTGAGAACTATGAGATTAGTAAGGGGACACATGTATCAGACCGCATAACCACTTGGAGAGGTTTGTTGATACGAACTCTAGTTGTGGCATGCTTTTTTGTGATAGCATGGGTTTCCTCAATCTTTGTAATCCCAGCATATCTCTACGCGTTCGTCGTATTATGGCTCATTGTTGAATTCTCACGTATTCGTTTCGATTTGTATGAAGAGCAATCTTCTACACTCGAGAAGATTCAGTGGCTATACACATTCAATCTCTTATCACTTCAGACAAGACATACGGAGATGATGATTGAGATATTTGAAGATGCATTGGAATGTAATGTGGAACACCTTGATGATGTCATGAAAAAACTAGAAGAATTCGAAACTGGATACTCAGCATTACAGGACATGGTCTATGATAAATACAAAATTGGACTCATGTACGGTTTGATGAGTATAAACTCAAAAATTCAGAATGCAGTTCCTTTACAAGCTCACGTAAACAAAATTAGAAATTCATTGCATGAAAAAGCACAATCCACTCAAGATGACAGATATATAACTTTAGCAATGAAGTGTGAGAAGATCCATTCAGGAATAATAACACTTTACGGCCTTGCAAAACTAGGTAAAAAGAATGTAAATTTAGAAAAACCGATTGAAGAAATTGACAAACTATGGAAAAATCTTCAACTGACCTATATCAATGATGCACATTTGATAATTTTATGGAATTTAGGTTCATCACCTCTTGAAGAGAAGACCAAGAGTAGTGATGACTTTAGAGAGAACTTGAGAGATAGATGGGTTACACGTGAAAAGGAAGCTGAGAAAGCTCAGTTTTTAGTAAGGAAAAAAATACAAAATCCCTTTACTATGAAGTTTGATTCATTCTTAGATGACTAGTGATATTAGCTAGAAAAGATATTGAATATTAGAAGAGAAACATAATCTACGTTATTAGAACCAGTTTTCACCCAGCGCTTAAAACAAATGGGGTGAATCACATTGGTTTCATGTGGATGTTACTCATCAAACGGACGAAATCAAAATCGATATTCATCTCTCGCATTTTTTCAGGGTCAACATGATAGAGGGGTTGTCTCATATCGTGAAGATTTGCCACACGTCTGCACAGGCGGTTATCGGTCAAATTCTTCAAGGCATTAGTAACAGTACGGGGAGACAATCGAACATAGCCACGTATCTGTTTGGGAGTCATTGGACCTTGAGTAGCTAATTGATACAATACAACCAGAGCGCTCATTGGAAGAGAAGACAACTTCATCACCTCTTTCATCAGTATTCGTTTTTGAATACGGCTTGGCAACATTTTATGGTCGATTTTGCCAGATAAACATACGGCAAATTACTAATAACTATTTTGCCATCAGCAATCATCGACTGAGTATGAGTCATGTTCAAAAAGAAGGGAGTACCGAACAAATTGAGGACGTGATATCCTGACAAGAAGAAGCAACGTTGACCGCAAGGATTTGAGAATTCTTGCTGCATTGGACAGATTAGGAGGCAATGCATCAGCTCAGGAAATCAGCGACGAGATAGAAAAATCACACAAATTGAGGATTCCAGCAAGGACTATCAGATACAGATTATCCATGATGATGGAGAGAGGGATATTACTTCCATCATTCTTACAGAGTCAAGAGAGGATAATCGGACTTGGTGAAAAAGTGATTATCGTCCAAGAACATGGGGGAATAAGTGAAGAACTCGAGAAAGTGATTGAGGCAATACCAATCTTTTACTGGTACGTTCCGACACATGGACACTACGACGGATATCTCATCCATGCAGTCTATGATACAAAGAATCCTAAATTGCACGAGATGATTTTGAAAAGGCTTCAGAAGAAACAACTCATCGATAGTTATAGTGAGTTTGAGATTGTGGATTATGAGAGTAAAAGAGTAGATTTCACAAAATATGGACCTAGCGGCAGATGGTCGTGGGATTGGGAAAAATGGATAAAGAATATCCCAACCAATATGGAATCTGAAGAGGGAAGTCCCCATAGTATGATAGCGGAATACAAGACCATTGATTGTGATGCAGCCGATATTGAAATACTGAAGCAGCTGAAACTAGATCCCGAGGTTTCTATGACAACTCTCTCGCTGTTGTTAAACCAGTCAATCAACCAAGTGCGAGACAAGGTACAACGATTTCGTGATAATGGCGTAATTAGAGGATCAAAGAGAGCGTATGGTTTTGCGGGAGACCTGCTTTGGTTCTCAACATTCATTGAGATTGAGGAATCAGTCAATGGAGTTTTGAAAAACTTCTACGACTTACCCTTCCCCGGGGTTGTACTTATGGAGAACCCAAAGAAATTCTGCTTCCGTTTCGGTCTGGAAACCACAGACCTGAAGAGATTTTTGGAAGGATTTAGACTCATGCGGGGGAAACTGAAATCTTACTTCTTCCAATTTCACCTTCCGGACAGAATAGAATCGAGCTATCAGGACATCTTTTCATTATTTGATAGTACTAGTAATAGATGGAATATGCCATTGGATGAGTATCTCAAAATTATAGATCGATTCTGATTAATATCTCAAGGCTACAGAATGAATCCACAGATACGCTTTCTTGATTCAGATTCTGTCCAACCATTCTACGAATTTTGGACTCAGAAATCCAAACGAATTGTTTCCCATCGGACCCTTCCGGCCTCAACTGCTTCTTTGATTTTTCTTTCTGTCTTATTGAGTGTTGCAGATCCGGTCTTGATATCTGCAAGTACAACAGTGATGGGTTCCTCGGAGTTTCCATCCTTCACAGCGGAGTATCCATCAAATATCAAATAGTCTATGGGAGCTCCAATGAAGCGAGCATCAGAAGGATCAAATGGAAACACATCACTAAGCAGCGGGACCATGTGTTCAGCTATTTTTCCCTTCAGAACATATCGACTCCTCTGAGCCGCATCTTTTCTCACGGATGATTCTTGTTCAGCCCAACTTGCCCGAAATTCTGCCTCCACCATTGAGATACGATGTCTAAGTCTTATACGCATCACTAGATATACCAAGACAGCAAATACAATACCTATTCCCAATCCAAGCAGTGTATCGGCGAATGCCATGACATAATAATGTGGTATTTAGAGAATATAATGTCCGGTAATCCCCAGGGATTATGTAAAAAAAGAAAAGAGAAGTAAAGGAATCCTTTACTTCACGTAGAAGGGTACACCAAGGTTATCAAACATCACTGGGCAGCTATCTGGCTGCTCTGCGATAACGTATGGACGACCTTCCCAGAAGGCATCCTGTAGATTATCGTAGGGACCGTTCAGAATAGTTTGGTCTACACAGTAATAGAAGAATAAAGTATTCTCCAATGCGGTGTAATCCCAACCATATTGATCAGCCTCAGCAGCAGCGATGTATAAAACACCACTCCTTCGTTCATATGGCTGATCGAACATTCCACCACTGTGACAACTGCCATAGACAGCTGCGATGTGGGTTGACTCAAATTGTGCAAATATACTTGCAACGTATGAATCTGTAACAGCTCGAAGATCCCAGGATACAAGACATTCGTCATATCCATCTGATTCAATATCAGTGTCCCAACTACCATCTTGAGTTCGTGAACCATGACCTGAGTAGAAGAAGACAACTTCTGAGTTTGGACCCTCTTTGGTAATGAGCCAATTAAGAGCCTCCTCAATATTTGCCTTTGAGGCTTGGTTATCAATAGCAAGAGCATAGTTGTAACCATATGATTCTAGAATAGCCTTCATCTCAAGTGCATCGTTATGTGGGTTCCAGAGATCTGATGATTTACCATCATAGTCTGATATACCAATGATGACTGCCCACTTATCTTGAGTACTCCATATATTGTAGGTCACTGGTTCTGGATCTGAAGTCCACCTTCCACCAGGGGTACCGCCAGGCATAATGAGATTTGAGTCATTAGTTGTAGCGATAACAATTGATGGAAAGAGAAGACCCATTGCAAGTGCTACTAAGAATACTGCTGCAAAAGCTCGTTTCATGGTAGTTCCTTCTCCCGGGTATTAACCACGGACGAATATTTTAGAAAAGAAAAAGATACTTATAAATATCTTGCTTTTCTAATTCAAAGCATACTTATAAAGTGTATTTACATTTCTAAAAGAGTTCAACACGAGAATAGGTGGAGCATATGAGAACTACGGAAATAAGATACCTACTTGTACTCGCACTGTCAATGGTTGTGCTAGTACCGATTGTAAGTGCACAACCGCGAATAGCGTCTGTAGAGTCAATATACATTGCAGATGCGTACTATGCAGATCTCGACGAAGATGGTTATGAAGATGATATCAAAATACTTCTTGAATTCAGCTTTGAGAGTATAGAACCGATACGTGTAGACCTCAATATCTGGGTAGAGTTGCCATCAGGATTGATGTACGCATTTCGTGTTTCGGTGTATAGAGCACCAGCTCAATCAACGCTAAATATTGACTGTATCGACATGGCGACAGAGAGTGGCTGGTACACGGTGACAATGATAGCATCGGTAATGGGAACTGGTGCAGGAAGATTATTCATAACAGACCAGCTTGAGTTTGACCCTCCCACCGGTACAGGACCAGGAATTATACCAAAGGTTGATGCGTACTTCTGAACAAGAGGGTATCATTGAGGTGAATGCTGAAAAATTAGGTCTGCTCTTTGCATTACAAGAAAGTCCTACAGCATCTGCTGTTGCTCTCGCAAAGAAAATTAAGAAAACTCCACCTACAGCTAGAGCGTGGCTAGATGCCCTTAGTAAGGAGCAAGTCTATGGAGGAGTTCAAGCATCACTTCGTGTCAGACGTATCGGAATGGAAATGGATGATTTTCTACTAGATGTAGACTCGTATGATGCTGTAAAAAAGATTGAACGATTTTGTGACGAGCATCCATACACATCATACCGTGCTCGTATTTTTGGAGGCTCAACTCAAGGTATTGTACTTCAATTTAGGCAACCGGATCAAGCAAGAACGCATCTCATTGATGCTCTGAACGTAATGAAGAAACAGGGCATTGTAAAAGGCATCCGGGAACTACCGACTTTACGAGCTGAGTATGGTTCCACCTATACAAGACCGAGATTAGAAGCCTGGGACCCACAAAGGTTGGTCTGGAACTTCAATTGGGATGAATGGTGGGACAAAGCACCCAAAAAACCTGAAACCATCCTTCCAGCTAAAGATGATCGAGGAGTGATTACGCTTGATGAACTTGATGTCAAACTGCTTGAAGAACTCACCAAGAATGCTCGTAGGAAAAATACAGAGATTATAGATGCAATGGGCCTTGAGAAGGACACAATGGGTGTGCAGCAATTGGTATCTCAGAAAATAAAGCGTCTGGAGGAAGAGGTTATCGAGTCTTATAGAGTATTCATTAATTGGACATACTTTGATGTTTACAACACCCCATTTGTGATTGCTAAAGCAGATGAGTCCTCTACGGACCGCTTGATCTATCATCTTGCAACCAGTGATTTCCCATTTGGGTCAACAATAAGGAAGACCGAAGATGGGTTTGTCTGGTCAGCAAGACTACCCTCAGCCCACCTTTCAGAGATGATTGCTTTGGTTTGGCAGATTTCCAAAAAGTATGAAGTTTTGATGTTTGATTACAAACATTCCGAGCTGTACGGACTCTGGGCTGATACCTTTGATAAGACAAAAAATGAGTGGCGAACAGATAGAGCGTTTTGTTTTGATGCCCCCATGAAGAGTTTTGAACTGGTATAAATTTTGTAAAGATTGATGCCACAATCTCTATTTGGGATGGGATATTAGCACATTTGGTTGAAAAGATGACGTTGGATTCGTTTGACACGTTAAAGACTCTATGCGATTTAATAGGACCTGTTGGAAGAGAATCACAGGTACAAGAAAAAGTGAAGGAGTATCTCGGTGCTTATTGTCCAGATATTTCACAGGATAAAATTGGCAACTTAACAGCAACGCTCAAGGGTACAAGTAAAAAATACGCAATTGTTGCTCATGCAGATGAAGTTGGATTTCTTGTAAGTGGGATTAACGAGAATGGATTTATTCAGACGAAATGGAACACTGAAGGATATATGCCAGATTTACGATTATTACCAGGTCAACGAGTCCAAATCATGACCGATTCAGGATTAGTACCGGGTTGTTTTGCTGTTAAGACAGCTCACATCGCAGGTGCAGAAGGAAAAAATGTCATTCCTAAGTATGAAGAAATCTTCTTGGATGTAGGAGCAGATTCTGCTGATATGGTCACTGAGATGGGGATTAATATTGGGGATTCAGTCATTTATGATTCGTCACTTCAAAAGATTGGAAAATATGTTATTGGAAAGTCGATTGATGATCGAATTGGAATTACAATGATGGTTCTGCTTGCTGAGAGATTATCCAAGATCTCAGAAGTTGAACGTCCTTCTGTCACGTTCATAAGTACAGTAATGGAGGAGATGGGAGCTAAAGGAGCTGCAGCCGTAGCACAGGGCTTGGATGTGGATGGAGTGATTATCGCAGAAGTTGGATTGGCAGATGATTACCCAGGAACATCAGGAGAAGCTGGAGTTTCATTAGGAATAGGTCCAGTTGTCGTTGTGAAAGACAACCAAATACACTATTCACATGAACAGAATCAGAAATTATTTGAAACTGCCAAAAGAATGAATATTGAGATTCAACGAGCAGTCTATCATAATTATGCGACTGATGGAGCACAAATAGCGATTCAGGGTCAATTGGTTTCTGTTGTAGCAGTTCCATGTCGATATACACATAGTAGTTTTGAAATGATTGACATCAAGGACATGGAAAAATCAATTGATCTGATGTATGAGTTTCTCACTCAATCGCAGTGACCTTAACCTTCATACTCTCTCGGGATATGATCTTGACTCTTGCACCTTTAGGAATCTCCCCAATCTCACAACGTGCATCCCAGATCTCTTGGCCTACCTTAATCTTCCCAGTCTGAGGTGTAACGGTAACAGTTACCTGCCCCTCCATTCCTGCTAATTCGTATAGAGTAGAGAAGTCATCTTGTAGTGCAGGATAAATGATATACCATTTCCCTGCAACGAAAATAGCTGATCCAATTAGTCCAACAACGATTGAGATTAAGACATAGTCAGGTGCAAATAAGGCAATCAATGCGATTGCTATCGGAACCAATACAAGCTCGTCGATTGTTATCAGTACGAATTTAACTCTTGGTGAAACCATTCATTGTTCCTCACGTCTTACTTCACTCTCCTATTGTAATGAATACGGAAAAAGGTTTGCAGACCTGAAATTGGTTAAACCAGCACGCTTTATAGAAAGAGAAACAGCGCTGCAAATAGAGGATACTAGTGAAAACTGAAACAATCCAGATGACAGCAGGTGCTGCATTGTTATCTTCCTTCACCTACATACCCATTCTCGCGAAGGACACGTTAAGTGCGGATGAGTTTCTAATAACTATCCTCGTAGGTGCTTATGCCACTGCAGCCTTTGTATCAAGCTATATCTTTGGACGAGGAGGAGATATCTATGGAAGAAGAATTATCCTTCGACTAGGATTGTTACTATCAACAGTGACTTTTGCGTTGCTCATGGTTACATATACTATCGAAGTGCTTTTTGTGGTCAGAATTCTAAACGGGTTCTGTGCTGGAATCTATCCAGGGGCTCTTGCAGCCTATGCATATGATTCCGAGATGAAAATGGGGAGATTTGCATCATTTGGTGCACTCGGATGGGGATTTGGCACTCTTTTCGCAGGTTATGCAGCATCAATACAGATTCATCTAGCGTTTGCAGTATCTACACTGTTTCTATCCATCGCATTCATTAGTGCAATGACATTACCAACCATGAAACGTTCTTTCATCAAGGTGCCTTTATTTCCAATTGATACACTAAAGAGAAACTTCGCTGTATATCTAGCAATTCTTATCAGGCATAGCAGTGCGAATGCATTGTGGACACTTTGGAGCCCCTTTTTGATTAGTCTAGGAGCTGATACAGTCCAAATAGGAATCATCCAAGCGATGAATTCCATTGCTCAAGTCGTCTTTATGATAACGATTATCGATAAATTCGATTACAAGAGGCTTGTACAAGTTGGTCTCATTACAACCTCAATTACATTCTCATATTTCCTCGTCGTGGCTCTATATTTGGATTGGGTACAAATGATACCAGCACAGATACTTCTTGGGTTTTCATGGTCATGTCTATATGTGGGTGCTTTGAAGTTCGTAACAGAAAGAAATGTGGAAACATCTACAGCATCGGGTCTTCTCGTGTCTATGTTAAGTATAGCGGGAATCCTCGGTCCGATTATGGCTGCAGTCATTCGCATATTCACAATCAGTTACATTCCAATTATTTTGAATGTAGTAGTACTCTCTATGGTGGCGCTCTTCATATTCATTTACAATACTAGGAGAGATGAGGAAAGGCCACCTTATATCGAACACCTGTCTGATTAACATCCCTCTATCGTGTTCTAGCTGATGCAGTTTTCCTTCGCTTCTTAAGTTCGTCAATGTGTCGCCCATAATCAATTTGAGATACATGCGCAGCAGCGATTGGCAGCATTGCTATGAAGACAATGGCAAAACCCCAGACAACAGCTAGATCAACAAGAAAGGTTGAGTAGCTCCCATCTACAAACATACCAATTAATGCACGATAGACATTCGAGATAGGAGAATAGGAGTCAACTACATCAAAACTCAACCCAACCAATTGCAGAGGTGCAATTCCACCTCCAATCAACCAGTAGAATATGCCTGTGATAGCAGCAGTTGGAACAAGATACACAGAGTTTCTGAATACAGTACCGAGAAAAACTCCTACTGCTGAACATACAAATGCTAATCCGATTGAAAGTAGAAAATACGATGCAACGTCACCATTAGGCCAGATACCATATTGAAGTAATGATAGCCCAAGGAGTACAGGTACGGTAATGTAGCAGAGCGCGACTCCACTCAACATTTTACCTAGATAGATTGCATTCGGAGATTGATTCGATAATCGTATTTCATCGAATGTCTGTTGCTCGAACTCCTGTGTTACGGTAGATCCAGCAATGTATAGACTACTAAACATAATACTGTAAATTGAGATAGTCCAAGCCATGTATCCAAGCCGAGGATACGTATACTCTCTTGTTTGTTCGTATGCAAAGTCAACAAGTGCTTTATCACCAAGATATGTCTGATAGTAGATATCGAGCTTCCTAATGACTGGCATTCGGATATTCTTTGTTTGGTCTTCGTGCATGTTGTTCACTCTGATATGGATATTTGTTGATTGATTACCAGCCATCGCTTCTTCAAACCCATCAGGAATAGTGATGACGAGTAGAATATCACCATTATCGAATGCAAGATCTGCTTCATCCGCACTGAGCTGCAAAAGATTGAGCCTTGGTGGTATCTCATCAGGCGCTCCCAGTGTGTCAATCAAAGAATTAGTATAGAACCCTGGATTCTGTTCGTCTACTACAAGTGCAACATCGATTCCACTAGAGTATACACCTCCCATGAGTAGATTGAAAGCTATCCAGAACATAATGGGTATAAGAATCACCAATAAGAGTTGACGTGGATGGCGTTTCCACACCTTCATCTCCTTCAAGAAAGTCGATTTCATAGTTCTCCAATATTGATTCACGAACCCTCAACCTCCTTGTTTGTAAGAAAAACTGCGATGATGGTTCCAATGAACCAAAATGCAAGAAGAATGACAGAGTTAAACAGAAGACCCTCAACCGTATCAAAGAAATAAACACGATTCCACATAGCCATGCCATGAGTTGTTGGGAAGATATAGGTAGCATATCGAAAGGCTCTGGGGAGGAGTGCGACAGGAGCTATTCCACCACCCGCAAAAAATCCAATCACAGACAATAAGACACCTGCGAGTAATGCTTGTTCTTTGTTTTTAGTTAGTATACCGAATATTTCACCTACAGGAACAAGTCCAATGATGGTGAGAAGCAAGATGATGAATAACACAAGCGGATTACCAGCAGGAAATACTCCGAACCAGAGTGTTATGACTGTAAATGTGATTAGGAGAACAAATAGTGTTCTTGGAATTGCAGCAAGAGTCCGCCCTAGTATGAGAGCAATCCGATTTGAGGGAGAATTAAGTTCATCATAGATCGCCTTTGTTTCGAACTGACCTGCAGTGAGTAATGCTTGACTTGCTAGTGTGCAGACAACGACTGAGAGAATGATGGCGGCACTTGCTGTATATGCAATGTTTGATGGAGTGTTCTCTAGATTCAGGGTTTCTTCCAATGCAATCTGCGCGTTTGATTGATCAAAATTAGGAGAGAATGCATCCTGATTGTATAGTAGCACAGCAACTTCTATACGATGAACGTAATTTTTTACAATGTCGTCATTCAGATTGTTAAGATGTAGAACAACATCGGCCTCAATCCCTGAAGTGAGATTTACTCCAAACCCATCAGGTATCAGGATATAAGCTATGAGACCTCCACTTGAAAGCAGACTAGAGGCCTCTGTTTGAGTGTAGCGTGTTATACGAAACCAAGTGTAATTTGTTGTTGACTTCATCCCCTCTATTATTGCTGCCATTTCATCAGCTTGATAGGATTGATCCTCAACCACCAGCCCACAGACAAAAGATTCTCCGCCACCGATTGAAGACCAAAGAATAGAATAGACCAAGAGAAAGACGAAAGGCACAATCAAAGATGGCCCGATAAAGCGAGGGTCTCTTCTTGCCAATCTTAGTTCCTTTCTGAGGACTGCAATAGTTTCTCTGAGCATCTCAATCCCTCAGCTTTGAACCAGTAAGTGCCAGAAATACATCACCCAACGAAGGATCTCTCATAGAGGCCTGCTGAACATCTAGTCCTGCATCAACAAGTCGTGTAATGACTAAGGGTAAGTCCTTCTTTCCATCCTCCGTCTGTATCCACACTACAGCAGCCTTATGGTCGAATCGCTGGAGCTTATCTATTCTGAGTGAAAGCTTGTTCTCAAACCAGCTGTCATCCATTGATTCCGATAGGTTCCCTAAATTGACTTCAATCAGGAACTTACCAACATGTTTCCGCTTGAGTTCATCAGGAGACCCTTCAGCAACGAGTTTTCCATGGTCAATAACAATCAATCGATCACCAAGAGCTTCCGCCTCATCCATGTAGTTAGTGCAAAATAGTACAGTTCGGCCCTCTTTCTTGAGTTTTCGAACCTGCTCCCAGATGAGATTCCTACTCTGGACATCAACCCCTAGAGACATCTCATCTAAAATTAACAGCTCTGAATCATGCATCATCGCTCTTACCAATGTTAGTCGCCTCTTCATCCCCCCGGAATACGTCTTTACCAAGTCATCCTTTCGGTGAGTGAGACCCGCTAGTTCAAGCATATCTGCAATCCTATCTTTCACAATATCCTTTGGAATACCGTACAGGTCAGCGTGATACTCTAAGGACTCCTGAGCTGTCAAATCATTATAGAGAGCGGTTTCTTGGGGCATGAAGCCAATCTTCTTTCTAATCTCACCCAGATTATCGGATACTTCAAGACCATCCACTTTCACGATTCCGGATGTGGCTCTCAATATACCTGTAATGAGTTTTACAACCGTGGATTTACCAGCCCCATTGGGACCAAGGAGACCTAACACCTCACCACGCTTTACAGAAAATGATAGATTATCAATAGCCTTTATTTTCCCACCATAGTCATGGATCAAATTTTCAATCTCTACCATTTGGGGCACTGCAATCACCTTTGAGGTAACAAAGGAAACTGAATGATATAGGGTTGGTGTAACTCTCGAGGTTACACTCACTTGCAACTATGTCTTGGAAAGAGAACTGACTAGTGAATGCCAGAGCAATGTCCAAAATAGTGTAACCTCAAAAGTGACAAAGGATTCATGTATTTAGGTGTCATATGAATATATGATGTGAATATCATGCAGAATGATGATATCATAAAGGACCTCATGTGTCTAGGTCTTCACCGTAATGAAGCCAAAGCATACAAATCTCTAGTAACCCTTGGGAGTGCTTCTGCTCGAATCGTGGCAGAGGAGTCAGGAGTTCCCAGAAGCAAGGTCTATGAAGTCCTTTATTCTCTTGAGAACAAGGGTATGGTGAGAAGGGTAACAGGTACTGAACCAGCTGAGTTCACACCCATTGATCCAGAACAAGCAATAGACTATCTAGAGGAGATGATGAATCAGTCTGCAAAATCAGCAAAGGCTATTCTTAGTGAGTTAGCCAAGGATAAAGAATCAGATTTCGAAGAGATGGTCTGGACATTAACGGGTGACGAACAAATCAAGATGACAATAAGATCTGTAATAGCAAATGCTGAACGGGAGGTTTTCATTGCCACGAGAGACATTGGACTTCTGAAATCCCTGAAACCTTCAATGGCAAAAGCCAAACAAAGAGGAGTTGAAACTCAGCTTGTATCAGTTGGAAGCAGTCCCGAACTCTTTGAGGAGTTTAGACATTATCTCACATTCATCGATCTTGGAGATATGAGCTCGGAAGACCTGATAGAAACCTTGCAGAAAGTCATCAATGACCCATCTCTCGGGGCAACCGGATGGAATCCAAATGAGATGTCAATAATTGTTGTTGATAACAAAGAGAGTATTGGTCTATTCAAGAGTATATCAGAAACAGTGAAACCATGGGCGCTTTACATCAGAAATCCGCTGATTGTGATATTCCAACGTCAGGTAATCATCTCGTTAATGGCTGCTATTGAGAGACTCTTTCTTAGCCAATGACTTAGATTTTGGGGTTTTGTAGGTCAACATATCCTACTGTTAATAGATGGTTCTCGGTAAACAGATTGATAACCTGTTTTTCGGTCTAGAGGGACATTCGGAGGAAACAACATGAAAGAACCTCTACTAAAAGACATCAGATGTCCTAAGTGCAAGAAGCGGTTGAAACTTGCAGAGATGTTTCAGCCTTTTGAAGAGATTGTAGAAACAACCCTTTTCTGCGACAAGGGACATACCTGGCCGGTTCAAAATGGGATTCCCTCACTCGTATTTCCACCAATCACTGCAGAGGATATGAAGTGGATAAAAGAGTATGATGAGATGGCAGAGAACTATGATGAGACGGTGAAGCAGTATGATGAATGGCTCGGTACAAATCTGATGAAAGAGAGAGAGGCTTTCACACAGTTCATCACGATTGAGGGACCTGCCAGGATAATTGATGTCAGTGTAGGAACTGCAGCTAATTTTGAGGCACTTCATAATCATTTCAAGGGTAAACAGATGGGACGATTTGATTTGCATGGATTAGATGTGTCAACGGGAATGCTGAAGGTATCAAAGAGGAAAATGGAGGCGCTCAGCATTGATGTGTCGCTTATACATGGCAGTGTGTTCAATATTCCATATGAAGAGAACACGTTTGATATTGTCATTCATAGTGGAGGAATCAACACCTTTTCTGACATACCTAAAGCTCTCAAAGAGATGCTAAGAATTGTAAAACCAAAGGGATTTGTCATAGTCACTGATGAGGGACTATCACCAGAAGTCAGAAACAGTCCTCGAGGACGAGAAATACTCAAAGCTAACAGTCTATTCGCAGCAAGACCACCTCTTGAACATGTACCCGATAACATCAAAGATCTGGAAGTCTCGTATGTCCTAAATGGGACATTCTATCAAATGGTGTTCAGAAAGTAGAATTTGAGTTTTAAAAGGGATGAAAAAGAAGAGCCTGTGCTCACGTTGCCTCTAACGCGAGCACATCTGTAAGTATAGTATCTTGAAGTTTGCCGCCTTGGTATCTTTCTCTTTGAGACTGTTCCTCAAGCTTCGAAGTCACGTCATTGTCAGTCATGTTGATCTACCTTTAACGACGATATGTATATGCATGAGTAATAGCTCTTGTAGAGATCTTTCTACGCGGGGAGTACCTTCCGTTTTCGTTCTTTGCGATTGCCATTTGTCTACACCTCCGTGTCTACATTTGCTTGTACATGTAGGCATGTACAAGAGCGTCGGTCGACTGGACCTTCGCCATCTTTTTGTTCATCTTCACGTTGGATGAGTCTGCGCTTTCTTTAGCCAGAGCCATCATTATTTGCCTCCTTCATTGACGAATTCCATGTACAGGCTCTCATGGGTCATGAGTTGACGCCTGTTCAAGTCCTTCTTTCGTGAGGCTTTGTTTTCTGAGTCTGCCATGCAAACACCGTACCTTATCATGTGCGGAATTCAATTCCGCTTGTTAATAATATTACATCTTACATCTTAAATATTTATCGTTATTGTATTACTTTAATATAAAATATAATAAATTACAGGAAAATAGGCTGGTCAACAACAAAACTGCACCAAAAACGAATCTTACCTGAAAATTAGGCAAGAATTTAGAGAATAATTGTGTTAGGGAATCGAGTTTTCAAGAAAACAGGGACTGTGCTCACGTTGCTTCTAACGCGAGCACATCTTTTTCAAAGGTATGTCTAGATGAGATTTCACTGGATTCGTCCTCTATAGGTATTAATTCGGATGTTCTAAAGATTTTTTTCTCGCTCATCGTCATCTACCTATACATATACGCATGCATGATTGCCTGTGTTGTAAACTTTCTGCGTGACTCGTATTTCCTGTCAGCTTTCTTTGAGAGTGCCATTTTGTTTCTTACCTCCTAAATTGATAGGCGTACCCGATAGCATCTGTAGCCTGGACTTTTGCCATCTTCGTGATCATCTTCACATCATTGGTTCGCTTGCCTTTTGCATGAGCCATTTCTTTCTAGAGCCTCCTGTAGAGATAGGCATAGTAGAGGGCATCATTTGTCATCTGACGACCTTCTTTGAAGTACTTCCTCACTGGAGTTACTCTTGCTTGTACGTCTGTATGCATTGTTAGAACACCTTTAGGTTCGGAATAATAGTTTGTATTGCAATCGTTTGCTATACAAACTATTCCATTCACTATGTTACATTACACAATCGTATATAAGGTTTGCCCAACAAACCATTTCGGAAAATTGGTCAAAGTTCCCAATCATAAGCTTTAAAATGTATTTTGACCCAAAATTATATGTAAATATATTATAGCAAGGGGTCGAAATATGGGTAAATCGATGATCTACGAAGATAATACGGATACATTCACGCCAATTAAACCCAATGAAGAGAAAAAAGAATTGGGACGTATTGTCACCATCACAAAAGAAGGAAAAGCCAAACCCAATGAAGTTGAGTTTGTTTTTGAACAAGAAAGAATCAATGTGCTTGATGACCCCGTGAGGTTACAGATTCTGCAAATATTGAGAGATGGAATCGAAGACACTCAGACTACTGAGGAGTTCAAAGAGGAAACTGGTGAGAGGATAATTAGACAGAGAGTTGTAAGAAGGAACATCATGTCAGTTCTAGAGATTGTTGAAATGTCTGAGAAACTCGCAAAGAAAAAAGGAGATGATGAACTCAAGCTCTCCAAGAACCAAATATACCATCATCTACCCATTCTTGAGGATCCTGGAAAATTCGTTGTTAAATATGCCACCGTTCAGAGAGGGAAGAGATTCACAGACTATTATAGAAGGACAGCAGGGGGTTTTGTTCTCACTAGCGAACTGAGTGAACTGGATCATCAGACAATTCAGAAGAAATCAGCAGATTGGATTGATCGAACCTCCAAGGTTTTTGACATCGATCTCACTGAAGAGCAGAAGAAGGAATTAGTTGAGTTACAGGTTGAAGCTATGAGATTTGAGTTTGAAAATCGTAGTAGAATTGCAAGACTCATTCGTGGGGATGTAACGGACGACCACGTTCTAAGTATCTATGAGTGGCTAATCCACACATTTACCATTGGTAATCCGGAGTATATTAGAATCCAGAAAAAAATCAGATCGATTCTCTTTCCGAATGAATAATTAGCAACTAGCACAGACATTTGTTTGAGTGTCTGCTACACCCTTAATGGACCGAATTCTATCAACAACCAATGCACTGAGATCTTCATGTGTAGTACACACCACCTTGATGAGAATATCATATGCTCCGAAGATGACATATGCCTCAACGGTTTCTTCAATCTTCTCAATCTCAGCTAAAACATCGCGACTGTTTTCATTCGCAACATTGATCATAATGAATGCAGTTATTGGCATTGAGAGTGGCCTCTAGATAGTAACCTAAGGGGAATTAACCTGTTAAACCTATTCCCTACCAATAAATAATTCGAATTCAAAGAAACCCAATAAGCTTGATTGCAGCACGTGCAACATCGATTTTAGCTAGTTCCGGTACAGATTCGTTAATAGCTCTAGCGATAACCCATGATATGTTTTCAATTCGGCAAATAATGATATGGCCCTTATTCTTTTCCGCTGCTCCAATGTAGAAGTCTTCCGATGATGCAACTCGGTGATAGGTAACATTGTCAACAGATAGAGTAGATGCAGCAGTCTTGGGAGCAGCGAGAATGTCCTTCACAGCCTTCACAAGATTCCAATTATTTGTCTGCCACAAAATCTCTTCCCCCTTACATACACCAAAGTGCTGTATTTTCGGATTATTAGCATAGAGCAATTGCCATTCTGTAGCTATGACATCTTCCATCAGAAATCACCATCAATCCATAAGGGACTCAGGGTAGTGATATCCTCACCACCCTAATACAAACTCCATAGGGGGTTAAATTCGTCCCTTTAGGGACCTAGCCGCCCTATCAACATCCACATAGATCAAGTCGGGTTGTGCATCAGCTGCAGCCCATGCCACAACGAATTTTACAGCGTCAATTCTTGCTAGTAGAAGGATACCGTTTCCTTGAACATTTCTAGCAACTAGACTATCTGGCGTGGTCCGAATTGTGGAGTACTTAATCTGATTTTGAGTGACAGAAGATGCGCCTTGGGAAATAGCTGACACTAGTGATTGTGCTTCTGCTGTCAAGTCCCAGTTATTACTCTGCCAAAGTACCTGTCCTTCA
>CAYWJO010000036.1:0-35349 GCA_964458565.1 uncultured archaeon
GATTATTGCTGATGAGCCAACTACATCTCTAGACGTTATTGTTGAAGCCCAGATTCTGGAGGAGATGGCTGAGCTAAAGGAAATGTTCAATCTCACAATGATTTTGATAACACATAATCTAGGAGTCTTAGCGGAGAATGCAGATGATATTGCAATCATGTATACAGGACGTCTCGCAGAAGTTGCATCAACTGAGGACCTTTTCGAGAACCCACAACATCCGTATACCCAAGCGCTTCTCCAATCTGTGCCAGATGTAACAAAGCCCGAAAAGAAACTATCATGGATTCCAGGTGCACCCCCGGATCTTGTGGATGCACCAAAAGGATGCATGTATCATCCTAGATGCCCGTTCGTAATGGCAATTTGCAAAGAGGCTGTTCCACCGTTAATAGAGAGTGAAACAGGTGGGTTAGTGTCCTGCCATCTTTATGGAGGCGCATGATATGAATCTAATAGAGGTCATCAATGTTGAGAAATACTTCCCTGTCGCGCAGAGTTTTCTAGAACAGATCTTTTCAAGAAAAGGAGAGTATGTTCGAGCTGTAGATAGAGTTTCTTTCAATATTGAAAGAGGGGAAGTATTAGGATTAGCAGGTGAAAGTGGGTCGGGTAAGACAACAATGGGGCGATTATGCGTCCGTCTTATTCGACCAACTGCAGGGAGTATTATCTATAATAAAATGGATATTGCGAAGATTGAAGGCAAAGACCTCAGACTACTTCGAAGGAAGATACAATTCACATTTCAAGATCCAACTTCATCTTTGAATCCACGTTTAAGTGTTGGTGATGCAATAGCAGATGCACTACGTCTACAAGGAATTGGTACACCTCCCGAAAGGAAAGAGAGGGCGGTAGACGTTCTCGAAAGAGTAGGACTGTCACCTGCTGAGTCGTTCTATGATCGACGCCCACATCAGCTATCTGGAGGCCAGAAGCAACGGGTTGTCTTTGGAAGAGCTATCATCATGGAGCCAGAGTTCGTAGTGACAGATGAGC
The DNA here is from genome assembly GCA_964458565.1 of uncultured archaeon. GTDB lineage: Archaea > Asgardarchaeota > Thorarchaeia > Thorarchaeales > Thorarchaeaceae > CAYWJO01. The sequence goes on from CAYWJO010000036.1 coordinate 1,003, forward strand.
CAGTTGCAATGGTTGATGTCTCAATCAAAGCTCAACTCCTAGAACTTATGATGGACTTGAAAAAAGAGCTCGATTTGACATACCTCTTCATTTCACATGACTTAGCGACTTCAAGACATGTCTGTGATAGAATCGCAATCCTATATCTTGGTAAACTTATCGAGATAGGGTCAGATGATTTAGTGTATGAAGAACCACTTCATCCATATACAGAGGGCCTTATCGGAGCTATACCAGTCCCAGATCCAAAAGCCCAGAAATCAGCGAAGGTTCCAAGAGGTGAAATACCAAGCCCAATCAATCCCCCGTCAGGTTGTCGGTTTCATCCACGTTGTCCAAAAGCATTTGATCGCTGCCCTCTAGAAGAGCCTGAATTAGTGGACCAAGGAAATGGCCATTTTGTTGCATGTCATCTTTACGGATAGGTTTGAAGTCATAGGATTAAACCTAAATCATAGCACTGCTGTTTCAAGATTATGCCATACATAGACTTACGAAGCGATACAGTGACGAAACCAACAGATGAGATGATTGAAGCAATTGTACGAGCTCATAAGGAAGACCGATTTGGTGATGACGTAAGTGGAGAAGATGAGATAGTTAATGAGCTTCAAGAGAAAGCAGCCAGAATTCTGGGAAAGGAAGCTGCACTCTTAGTAACATCTGGCACGCAAGGAAATGTCATTTCATTACTTGCGCAAACAAATCGTGGAGATGAAGTGGTTGTGGAAGAAATGTCCCATACCTTTCTCTTCGAAGGAGGGGCAATGTCGTCTCTAGGGGGGCTCTTTCCAAAGCCTGTCAAAGGCGTTAGAGGATACATTAAACCTGAAGCCCTATTATCAGCAATCAGTGCAGATGATGCACATTATGCGAAAACAGCAATGGTAGTTATTGAGAACACACACAATTATGCAGGAGGGATCATAATCACACCTGAGAAGGTGAATAATCTTGTCACTACAGCACATGAGAATGGTCTCAAGGTTCATGTTGATGGTGCTAGATTGTTTAATGCAGCTGTTGGATTACAGATTCCTCCAAAGGATCTTGTGAAAAACGTCGATTCTGTGCAGATTTGCTTGAGCAAAGGATTGTCCGCACCAGTAGGTTCAATTATCGCAGGTACAGAGGAATTCATTTACAAATCCCATCGTTTCAGAAAGAAATTGGGAGGGGGAATGCGTCAAGCTGGAATAATTGCAGCTCCAGGAATTATTGCCATCGAAAAGATGGTTGATAGATTGAAGGAAGATCATGAGAATACACAGTATCTCTATGAACGTCTCTCACAGGTCAAAGGTCTTGAGATAGAAAAGCCAGACACGAATATTTTGTTCATTGAATATGGTGATTTTAAAATCAATGCCGAGAAAATGGCGCAGGAACTAAAGAAGCGAGGTATACTAGTATATGGCGAATATGGAACGCGCACTAGGTTTGTTTGTCATCGTATGATTAGTCGTGATGACGTAACCACAGCAGCTGATGCAGTTATTGAGATTTTGACATCCCACACTCAATGATTCATGAGAGTTTCTCTCTTGCTTCTCGAACCATTCGAACAACATGGCTTTCCCATGAGGGCTCAAGTTCTACTGCACGCTCAGCACACCTGATCGCTTCTTTGTACTGTCCTAACTTGTGATGTAGTTTACCTTTGTAAAACCAAGCATGCGCATAGTCGTCAGCAATATCAATTGCCTTTCCAAATGCTTCGAGAGCTTTCTCGTATTCGCCTTTCACTTCATAACCTTTGGCCATGCGATAGAAGTCGAACCGAGTCTTTCCGTCTTCCATATTAATGAAACCTCCGGCATGATATAATGTACGCAAGAGCAAATAAGCTTAACACATTTGTTGAAAAATTAGATTTTCATCCAATGAATTGCGCATCCTAATTATATTTCCAATAATTAGTTGTGCTCTTGACAGAGCTCCATAAGAACCCCACCTGTAGTCGTTGGGTGAATAAACGCAATCTGCATATTATGTGCACCAATACGGGGTTCATTGTCAATAAGTCGTGCAGAAGCTTGTTGATGTAATGAGATCTCTTTCTCAATATCATCAACTTGAATTGCAATATGATGGATCCCTCCACCTCGTTTTTCAAGAAACTTGGAAATGGGGCTCTCATCTGATGTGGGTTCCAGCAATTCGATACTGCTCTCTCCTAATTTAAAGAAGGCAACTTTTACTTTCTGCTCAGGCACCACTTCCGAACCTGTGTATTCAAGTCCTAGAATATCTCGATAATATGGAATCCAATCCTCAAGACTTGTCACAGCAATTCCAATATGCGCAATTTTCTTAGTCATTTTTTCATCTCCTAAAAAATATCAGGCGCTCGATACTCACCAAATTCATCCCGAAGCACCCCACAAATTTCACCAAGCGATGCATATGATTTCACAGCATGCAGAATAAAGGGAATTAGATTTTCGCTTCCTTTGGCCGCATCACGGAGTTGATCTAGTGCATCATCAATTAAGGTAGAGTCACGAATCTTTAGAATATGCTCAAGGCCTTCGATTTGCTCAGATTCAGCCTTGGGATTCAGTCTGAGGTAGTCGAATTGCTGCTCTTCATCAACCGTGAACATATTCACCCCAACAACAGTGCGAGAGCCTTCATCCACCATTTTCTGGTAAGTATATGCGCTATTATGAATTTCACTTTGAATGAATCCCCTTTCGATTGCGAACGGAGACCCACCCATTTGATCAATTCTTTCTATGTACTCTTCAGCTCTCTTCTCAATCTCATCAGTTAAGCTTTCAATATAGTATGACCCAGCTAAGGGGTCAATTGTATCGCTGACACCAGTTTCGTATGCGATGATTTGTTGAGTGCGAAGTGCAATCTGAACAGATGCTTCGGTAGGTAAGGATAGTGCCTCATCACGAGAGTTGGTATGAAGAGATTGGGTTCCTCCTAATACTCCCTGAAGAGCTTGAAGCGTAACTCGGACCACATTATTATCAGGTTGCTGAGCAGTCAGTGTACATCCAGCTGTCTGAGTATGAAATCGCATCCTACAGGAATCATCATTTTTAGCTCTAAAGCGTTCCTTCATAATTCGAGCCCATAACCTTCTTGCAGCTCGGAATTTAGCGACCTCTTCGAAGAAATCACTGTGAGAACCAAAGAAGAATGATAGACGAGATGCAAATGCATCAATATCCAATCCAGCATCAATTGCAGCTTGGACATAGGCAATCCCATTAGCAAGGGTGAATGCTACCTCTTGAACTGCAGTAGAACCTGCTTCTCGAATGTGATAACCGCTAATGGAGATTGTATTCCACAAAGGCATCTTTTCCGAACAGAACTTGAAAATGTCAGTGATTATTCGCATAGATGGAGCTGGTGGAAATATGTAAGTCCCACGTGCAACATATTCCTTTAGAATATCATTCTGAATTGTACCTCTAAGCTTCTCCATTGGAACACCTTGTTTTTCACCTACAGCGATATACATGCACAACAGAATAGCTGCAGGGGCATTGATAGTCATTGAAGTACTGACCGTCTCCAGTGGAATTCCATCAAGTAATCGCTCCATATCAGCGAGGGTGCTAATGGCAACTCCAACTTTGCCGACTTCGCCTATAGCCAATGGATGGTTTGAATCATACCCAATTTGAGTTGGTAAATCAAATGCTACAGAGAGTCCAGTCTGTCCTTGTTCGAGTAGGAATTTGAATCTCTCATTAGTTTCACTTGCTGTACCAAATCCGCTATACTGACGCATAGTCCAGTATCTTCCGCGGTACATTGTTGGTTGAACACCGCGTGTGAAAGGATAAACCCCTGGAAATCCAAGTTTTTCTTCATAATTTTCCTGATTCCAATCAAGAGGAGTATAGAGGCGATTTATAGGAACATCAGAGAGGGTCAGAAAATTTACAGCACGTTCAGGAAATTTGCTGATTGTCTTCTCCACAACATTCTCTTCCCAATGCTTGAATGATTCAATCAATTTCTTTTCAGGTGACATTACTCACACTCCTCCTTATAACTGGAGAGAAACTTTACTATAAGCCGTTCAGCAACACTATAGGGATCTTCATCTTTCTGTGCAATCCGTTCAATTGCCTTCTTGTACTCGGGTCGACCTTGGAGCTGAGCAAGGAGTTCGCGAGTCAACTTATACTCCATAATGGATTCAAGTTCATCTTTGCTTCTCGCGAGACTGCGCTTCTCCATCAATCCACATTCTTTCAGATACCTGAGGTGTTCCTCGATTTTGTCTGCGAGTTCTGAGATTCCTTCACCATTTCTCGCGGATGTAAGCATCACTGGTGGTGTCCATCCTGTGTTTCTTGTGTCGAGTTCAAGCATGGCCTTGATTGCATTTACTTTGATGTCTGCGCCAGGTAGGTCTTTCTTATTGACAACAAAGATGTCAGCTATTTCCATTATTCCAGCTTTAATTGCCTGAATATCATCACCACTTCCAGGAACATCAGTGACTATTACAGTCTGTGCAACCTCAACAATTTCAACTTCTGACTGTCCAGCTCCGACGGTCTCTACAATTATCACATCTTTTCCAAAAGCATCAATTACACGAATTGTATCAGATGTTGCGCGTGCAATTCCACCAAGATGACCTCGAGTACCCATACTTCGAACATATACATCCTTGTCCAATGCATGCTCCTGCATGCGGATTCTATCACCAAGAAGAGCGCCACCAGTGAAAGGGCTTGATGGATCTACAGCAATGATTCCTACGGTTTTTCCTCTTGACCTATATTCTGATGTTAATTTCGTGACTATTGTGCTTTTTCCAGACCCTGGAGGACCAGTAATACCAACTATATGCGCTGTACCTGTGTGTTTATACAATTTACTCAATGCAGCAAAGGTGGAAGGATCTTCATTCTCGATTAGTGATATTAAACGGGCAAGGGCCAGGCGTTTCCCAGAGAGAACACCCTCCACTAGGTCCTCGATGGACAAGATGAATACCTCACATCTAGAGTTTTACATTACTCTGAATATATTCGACTATATCAGAGAGGGGTGTACCTGGACCAAATATTTCGGAGATTCCAGATTTCTTTAATCCAGGAATATCATCTTCAGGAATTATTCCGCCACCAACAACAAGGATGTTATCAGCTCCCTCTTGTCTAAGTAATTCCATCACCTTCGGAAAGATGGCATTATGCGCTCCACTTAGAATACTGAGACCAATACAATGAGCACCCTCTTGAATCGCAGTTTCCACAATCATTTCTGGTGTTTGTCGAAGACCGGTATAGATAACTTCCATGCCAGCGTCTCTGAGAGCGCGAGCGACTACCTTTGCGCCACGGTCGTGACCATCTAGTCCCGGTTTCGCAACGACTACACGTATTTTTTTAGATGAACTCAAGAACCCACCTCAAGTTGGTTTGGCTGAGACGATGCTTGCTGGAACGATATAAAGCCTTTCTATTGTTTAAAAGACAGTAGGATTCAGCCGGAGAGCTATTATAGTCTTCATGTAAACAATCAGACAGGGAGTCGGAGAATAGATGACCGCAGAAATAGATGAAATGACTGAATTCGATTGGTTCGCTGAAGGGAAGAAACTCGAGGCTAGCGGAGATTATGAAGGAGCCATCAAAGCTTATGATGAATCTATCAAACTTCGACCCGATCTAGCTAAATCTTGGTTCTACAAAGCGGTTCTCCATTACAAACTAGGACAGAATGAGAAGGCTACTGAATGTGCGAAGAAAGCAATAGAGCTAAAGCCATCCTGGGAGAAATTACTCAAAAAGGACTATCCGGAATTTCCAATCTAGTGGTCTTTACAAGAGTGCTGAAGATGAATCGGGATATAGTAGGACATATACTGCTTGATTGAGAGTCATGACCTTAGAGTCCACCCACCGCATGACCATATCGACATTACCCTGGGACGAAACTCTTGAGAGTGCAGATAATGTGGCGTTCCTACTAGTCTCATTAGAAAGCAGTTTCTCAACGGTCTGAACAAGAATTAACTGTCGTACATCTGGATCCGTTTCGGTCAACCAATATAGAATATTCTCTTTGGTTGTGTGCTCAATCTTAGCTTTATCTGCAACAGAGTCTACCGCATTAGTGATTCTATCTCGAGCCTCTTTATCACGCATACCCTTCAATTCATTCTCGATAATTGTCACAAGAGCTTCTGTATTTTCAGGATCGTGCAGAAGGATATCTACTAAATCAGTTCGTGCTTTTAATGGACCCGGTTCGTCTTTACTCAACAAAGGCAAACTCCAATTATTATACTGTGTGCAGTGAATGGAATTCTATTCCTCTAATATGTCTTGTTTGTGGGTCCCATTATTATTCTCACAAGTATTCGACTAATGCTGATACTTTATTGAGTATTAAATCAGGTGTTATTGATTCCTTATATTGGTCCATTACAGTTTCAAGATCTCTATTACGAGCGTTAATCCAAATTGTACGCATACCAACTTTAGCTGCACCAACGATGTCAGCATAGTATTCATCTCCTACAAACAAGGTTGAACCGATAGATGTACTAAGAGACTCTAATGCAATATCAAACACTCTTCTCATTGGTTTATAGCCCTGAATAGCCGCACCATCAAGAACAACATCAAAGAATGAATCCATTCCAGATTTTTGAAGAATAATCTCAGCATTTCCTTCAAAGCTGTTTGTGATTACTGCCATCTTGTAATTTCGGTCCTGAAGATTCTTCAGGAGCTCATTCACGCCAGGATAGGGAGTTGATAGTTCAACGTGTAGGCTTTTGAAATTGAGAGCAGCGGCATCAAGTGTATCAGAATCTGCCATAAGACCGTTGTCAAACAAGCTGAGACGCATAGCTTCCCGGACGACCTGTAATGGAGGAATATAGGATGCGCCTTCTGCTATGTCGCGAATCAATCTAAAATAATGATGAACCACGCTACGGAGATAGCGTTCCTGAACTTCGTTACTGGTTTCGTTCATCTTTGATAATAACCACTGAACAGCTCTTATCGGATAACTATGCGTGTCGATTAGAGTTGAATCTAAATCAAAAATGATGGCAGTCACACCATCAAAAGAAAAAGATGTCAAATCTCGCGTACACTCCGCTTATTCTCCACCTTTACCGAGATAGATTCCTTTAGGGTCAAGTCGATGCATAATATCGATTTGTTCTTGTGATGGTTCTTTGGTAATAGGCACATCATCTGGAACCATTAAGTCAAACATCACATTTTCCTTAATGTCATCCACCGAAAATCCAGGATGAACGGACATAAGACGAATCCTCTTGGAGGTTGGATCAAAATCAAATTGGCACCAATCTGTGATTACAACCTCAGGACCTCCACCAACCATAGACCACTTCTCACGAGAACCAGGACCTTCTAGATGACCAGGAGAGGTCATATAATCTAAATCTTTAACAAATTTACGTTTATCATGAGACATCATTACTATCAAACGTTTAGCTGATGATGCGATATCATTTCCACCACCACTTCCTGGGAGCTTGACCTTTGGTTTCTCATATGGACCGATATAGCTTGTGTTGAGATTTCCATACTCATCTATCTGAGCAGCTCCTAGAAATCCGACGTCAATTCGACCACCCTGTAAAAGAAAACCTAAAGTCTCGATTAAACCTATAGCCGCAGAACAACCGTAGTAGTATCGTGAGTCAGCAACGGAGAGTGGTACGGCTCTTGGACGAGCGTCGATAAAACCAGCTTCAGAGATGAGATTGGCTTTTGGTGCATGAGTTTCCTTTGCGAGGAGTGCAGCTAAGAGAGGCATTCCGGTTCCACCAAACACATTTTCACCATTTCTCACATGACTTGATGCACATGCAATTAGAAATTCAGTCTTAGTGTATTCGACCACTATTAATACCCCCATGGCTTTCTAGCGCGTAGCTTATTCAAATTCGCCCAACCTATGAGATTGAGATATTCATAATGATTCTCAACCCCAAGGATATAATTCTCAAGATATTCCTGCCAGGTCTCCTCTTCACGACTCATCTTATGGAATAGCATTAGATGCTCCAAATCATAGTCATAGTAATCATGACACATCATTGGATGAGCAATGTAAGGAAGTATCACTACATGATCGACATACATTGCAGGTATCTTTGTTTGGTCAGGTCTATGTCGTACTTCATCTTCATCAATCAGTTCCTCAGCTAGAACAATGAGTTTCTTTCCACAACGAGAGCCCTCGATATCTTCACCCACTATACCATCAATCTGAGCATTTCCACTCATATCTACGCGTTGTACATGGACTATACTGAAATCTGGTTGAAGTGATGGTACTAAACAGATTTTGTCGCCTGTAAATGGACAATCAATAACCTTGAGCTTGTCATCACCACGATAACGTGAGAGTCGAACCATGTCGGTTCCCATCATACTGCGTAATGGCATGAAGGGTACATTCAATGCACCGCCAAGGAACCTCATGGCCATCGCTAGGTTGGTGTAATCCTCAACTTGAAGTACGCCTTCTGAGACCCTGCGTCTTATGTTATAGGATAGACCGAGAGCTTCGATAGCTGAGAACGCAATCTCATATCGAGTTGCGACTCCAGCTCCTGCCATAATTTCCAAATCAATCTCAGAACCACAAGTGTAAATTGTGAGGTCTCGTTTTTTCTGCCTAACCAATTCGTGAGAGAAGGCGACAGGAGCCCTCTGGAAACCAAAACCCCCCCACATTATACCTGCACCATCTGGAACCATTTTGGCAGCTTCTGCCAATGTGATACGCTTATCTTCTATTTCAGCTTCTGTCAAATTTTGTCACCCGAGGACCAGCATTGATTGCTAGCGTGAAATAGGCACACCTTTTATGTTTGCCTCTCGTTTTTGAATTCACCACAAGATGCCAAATGGAATGAATATGAAGAAGAACAGATATGGAAGTAAGATGAAAAGTATGAAACAGCAACAACAGGTTCCACAGCAATTGCCACCCTCTCTTTTTTGCTCAGCTTGTGGAAACGCGTATCTATCGCCCTGCTGCTCGGGACCGGGACTTCTTATGAAAGAATCTCCCGATATATCGCCCATTGTGGATCTTTCTCGACCCATCTCGGGTAGTGAGAATGCTCCAAATCCAGGGATGTATTCAAAAATACCACCACAACGGTCACAACGGACTCTCATAGAGCTATCACCCTGAGGAGAAACTCCTGACCAAGGTGCGTTTCCACAATAAGGACATACAATCTCATTAGACATATTCAATTCACATTCTTGGAAAATTGAAAGAATCTAAGGTTTTTGGCTATGTTCATCCAGAAGTATAATTCAAATAGCCCTTTTCACTGTTCGTGTGTTGATTGATATGAAAGAGGATAGACTAGACCGTTTGATGATGATTATCGGATTCTTCAGTCCGATTATTGCATTGGTATCAATAACACTCTCAATAGCTATTTCTCCAAACTTTGACTGGATTACAAATGCATTGAGTGACCTCGGGCATTACACGGCAGTTGAGATTGGTGATAATCCACTCATAAGAGCAATCATCTTCAATTCCGGATTAATTGTAACAAGTATTCTTATGCTAATATTTGCGGTTTGGTTTATTCTCAAAATTGATGATATCCCCACCAAAATTGGAATGTTACCTTTTGTATCAGCAGCAATATTCCTGACAGCCATAGGAATATTTTCTGAGAATTTTGGTGACATCCATTTTTATGTTTCAGTTGGATTTTTTGCATCTTTTCCGTTTGCGATGTGGTTTATTGGAATCGGTTGGATTCGATTTCCCAAACTCAGATGGTTCTCAGTCATATCGATTATTCTTCCCCTCATTTCGGTCTGTATTTGGTATGTTACATTCAATGGATTGATTTGGTGGACTGGAATGGCAATTCCTGAAATCATTACAGCTGGAACTGCAATTGGCTGGATTTGGATTGTGAATTTGTTATATCAAAGAGGACAACTAAGTATGTTGAAAATTGATTCAACAATAAACTGATGTCCACCACTGCTTCAGCGATACATGAACCTGCAGTAATTGAATCAATTGCTCTCAATCGCGAGGAAAAGCAATGTGTATGGAACTGTATGATGATGTTCTATAGGATTTACTCTTAAGCAGGATGTAGCACTCGTTGGGTGGGTAATATCATGAAAGTTAATGCAAAGAACATACTAGCATTTATTGGACCTATTGTTGGTCAATTATGTATTGTCATTGCATTAGCCATATCACCAAATTTTGATTGGGCTAGTAATGCTCTAAGTGATCTGGGAAGTTATTTCAGAGCGGACTTGGGCAGTATGCAATTAGCAAGTGCAATTATCTTCAATTCGGGTCTTATGGTGGCAGGGTTTTCCACAGCATTCTATTCATACAAATTTCTAGGGATACAGAATAAAGATGTGTCACGAATTCCAATGGCGATATTCACATTGACAGGCATTTTACTCTTTTCAGTCGGCGTGTTTTCGGAAGATATCTTGATACCACATGCCATCGTTGCAATTGGTTTCTTTCTAACTATTCCTACTGCAATGATCACGATGAGTTTGAGTCTAATGAAATTTCATGAGCTGCGAGGGTTTGCAATGGTTACACTCATCATTGCGATTCTCAGCTTCGCAACAATCTTCAATCCTTGGGGATCAATCGCAGTTCGTGAAATATCAGAGGCACTTTTAGCTATTGCATGGTTATGGATTGTTAATTTATTGGAAATGAAAGGTAAATTCGCCCCGATAATCAATGCAAATTAGAATTAACCATTAGAGGGATTCATTCTGATGTATCACGATATATTGAATGAGTTCTATCCACTAGGGGATGCCACAGACAGCTTTCTGTTTACTATTCTTGTTGGAGGTATCTTCAGTATCATCGGATTGGTAATTGGATTTCTAGTTCGACGTGCTGATGGGAGTGATGATACAAAATGGATTGAGAATCGTCCCATTCTCTTGCCATCTATCATTTTCCTATTTACTATCTTCATAGTTATGATTATCGTACCACTACCAATTAGTTCGTATGGGGGACCCAATGTCTATGAAACGAGGATTTGGGAAGATCGTAGTGCTATATTCGAGGTGAGAGATGAAACATATTACCCCATAGTTGAGTGCACTGCAAGCACAACTCTAAGTGAAAATCAGGCAAGTATACTCTATTTGGATTTCGTTTTAGAAGGGGAAACAAAATATTCACTATCAATGGAGTTTCAATATAGTAGCGAAGACGATAGGATATCACAGTATGTTATTCTCTCGGATATTACACCAGCAACCTACATACTTGAGATTCATTCGGATTTTTATGAAGACGGAATTTTGCAACCTGACAGAGCAACTCAATATCGCCTAACTTTGTCGCAGAGGCTGTTAGATGGTCATATTGAAGAGTTAGCATTGTACGACACTTTCAAGTTTATCCTTATCGTCCTAAGCTTCGTTGTGCTGCTAGGTGGGATTTGTTTGGATCTTGAGGAGATGAAAAATTACAGACCGGGAGTACGTCATCGAAGAGGTTCTATCTACAATCCAAGATATCAGTGATAATCTAGGGCTGAAATTTAGCTCATAGGGAAATTTATTCTTAGATATCAGATAATGGAACAAGTTGTAGTAAATCATTATTGGGAAAAGTAATGACATTCGATGTGTAACTGTATGAAAGTTCTTTAGTCAGAAATACCAAACGGGAATCAATTCAAGTGAGAGGTAGAATCGCATATCATGTCAGATACTGAGGAAGAGCTAACTGCAGAGGAGAGTGAGGTAGCACTCCAAAATATGGTGAAGCAGGGAGCTTTTGCTCAGCTAAAGAATTCTTTAACAGAGAGCGTGTTTCTTGTTGGATTTGCAATTGCGCTTCAAGCACCAAACGTTGTAATCGGTATTCTAGCTGCGATTCCGTTTATCACCCAGCTTCTTCAAATCCCTGCAGTTATTCTAATATCAAAATTCAAGAGCAGACGCAAACTCAACATCCTCACCCAACTAGGGAATAGACTTGGCGTGTTATTGATGGCGTTGATTCCCTTCCTAGCCTTACAGGAAATAGGAATCCTTGTCTTGATTGGAGCGATTGCGATTCAAGCTCTATTTACCTCATTAGGATCCCCTAGCTGGAATTCATGGCTGAGGGATATTGTTCCACAGGAACAGCTTGGTGATTTCTTCGCCACCAGAATGGCTGTTAGCGGCATAATGGCAATTATGGCATCGATACTTGGAGGTCTCTTTATTGGAGAGTGGATTAGGCTCAATCCTGGTGAAGAAGCATGGGGATATTCGATCATATTCCTTGCTGCATTCATCGCAGGCTTGCTTGCAATCTATTATACTAGAATCACACCAGAACCACCAATACTGTCGAGTCATATTCAATTGAAATTCAAAGAACTAGTAGCAGAACCATTCAAAAATCATAATTTTAGAAGCTTGATGTACTTTTCAGGGGTTTGGAGTTTAAGTACAGCAATTGTTGGGCCATTTCTTACCGTGTATATACTCTCAAGACTGGGATTTGAGTTTCAGATCGCAGCAATACTCTCAGCGCTCACTCAGACTGTGAGTGTTCTCTTCTTCAGATTTTGGGGTAGATTATCAGATAGATATAGCAACAAATCAATTCTTCAGGTTTCTGCACCACTGTTCATCATAGCAATTTTCCTTTGGACTTTCACATCTATCGCAGAGTACGCTCAACTTACTCTTCCCCTCCTTATTATAATCCACATGCTAATGGGCTTCTCCTCTGCAGGAGTAAACCTTGGTACAAATAATGTAGGTCTGAAATTGGCACCGAGAAGAGAGGCATCAATCTATCTAGCTGCGAGAGGAAGCATCATTGCCATAACAAGCGCTATAGCATCGATAATTGGAGGTTTACTCGCGGATCTTTTCGCACTGCACGAAATCATTTTCTCTATCACTTGGAATTATCCAGGCGGAGTACAGATCATTGATACATATAGTATCACGGGACTTGATTTTATATTCCTAATCTCAGTTATAATCGGAATCTTTGCATTGCACCGACTAGCCCTTGTGAAGGAGGAAGGGGAAGTAGACGAGCATGTTATCATAAACGCGATTGTTGCTGAAACTAGACGAAATGTCAAGACGCTATCAACCATCGATGGACTCAAACATACTTTTCAAGTTCCACTTACAAAAACTCGAGAGAAAATACCTAGGAAGAGAAAGAAGCCTAAATTGGAATTATCTGATGATACTGATTAATGAGTTAGAAATCCGCAATCACTTTTAGGTTTCCTTTAGGTTCTTTTAGCGATGGATACAAAAGGCAGCAATTCTATTAGCGGATGGGAGAGATATGCGAAATCGAACACCATTCCTATTATGTCTAATCGGCGGAATCCTGCTAATCGCTGTGGATTACATTGACGGTATATCTACGATTGTTTTGATATACATGTTCGTTCATGCCCTTGGTTTTCTTGCTCCCCTCTATCTCATTATCGATATTGTATTATTAATCCTATTTTTAATTGCATGGGCAGGTGGTATTGCAATTATCCTTGGGGGATATCTACTTACTACGACCCATGTAAGAACAGGTAAATTTCTCATTACTATAGCATCAGGATTTGGGCTAATTAGCCTAATAATAATGATATACCATGCTTACATTGTTGGGGGACTGTTGGGACTTCTTGTATTAGGATGGGTGTTTCTTAGATTTGCTAAATTTCTGGGACTGTTGTTAACGATTATCGCCAGAAACAAAGCGAAATATTGAATCTAATGAATAGAGAGCGATGGATTGCGATTGTTATTCATCAAAATCAAAGAAGGAAAGCCCTGCATAGAGCAGGGTTTGAATTTTGAATTACAAAAGCTCATCGAGTAGTTCAAGAAGCTCCACAACTTGAAGTTTTGAGCCCACGTCAAATTTAATTAGATTGATGATGACTCTAAATCTGGTTAGGTTGCCTTGTTTAATCGATCCTCAGCAAAACCGAATAGGCCAAAAACCCGATAAATCAGCAAGAGAACAATGTCAGATGTATAAAGAAATATGGGAGCCCTGCAGAGCGCAGGGACTCACGAAATTACTTAAAGGAGCTGATCAAGGAGTTCGAGAAGTTCGACAATCTCTAATTTGGAACCTACTGCTGACAGATCCTTACCAGTTTCCTCTTCTTCCTTCTTCAAGGCTTTTACCGCATCATTGAAGTTGGTAATGCAGAACGGACAGCTAGTCAACAGGACCTCAGCACCGGTTGCCGCAGCTTCTTTCACTCGTTCCAATGCTGTATCCATGGCTACGTCAGCGAACTGAGTCTTCACACCTCCACCCGCTCCGCAGCAGAAGCTATTCCCTTTTATCCTATACATCTCGATAAGCTCAAGACCAGGAATGGCTTTCAGGACCTCGCGGGGTCGTTGATACCATTCTTCCTTCGCTTTTGCCGCATGCCTACTATCAAGAAGCCAGTTCTTAGATTTCTCAAGAATTTCCTTCTCTATCGCAAGGCCAATGTGCCTAATCGTGTGACATGGATCGTGCCATGTGACCTTTTTATTATAGGGTTTTTCAATCTTGAGCTTACCCGCCTGAATGAGATCGAAGACGATGTCAAGGGTGTGTGCGACTTTAAATGGAAGAGGTTCTCCGCTCTGTTTAGGATAGTCCACGCGAAATGTGCGATAACAACCAGCACATGAGAATAAGAGTAGGTCGAAGTCCTTGAAGAGATCTAGATTCTCCTTCATGACGGTCTTGAATATGTCCTTCTGACCAGTTCTCAGAATTGGTGAACCACAGCACACCTCATCAGTCAGAACTGTGAAGTCGATATCTAGCTTATCCAAGATACTGGCTGTGTGTTTGGCGATATGTTGTTGTCGATATGCTCCAGTGCAACCAACATAGTAAGCGACTTTTGCGTCTTTGTTATCAGCTATACCCTCAAACCAAGCCGTACGCTCACTCCTTGGATCACTGTAAGGATTCCTCATATCCTCTTCAAGAACCCTGTCGCCAATGACCTTGTGCCTCTTCAGAGGTTCCACCCCCGAATCAATGATTGCAGCTCTCAGTTCCTCAATTATATCAACAGTGTCGATATAGTTCTTGCACTGCTCAGCACATAGCCCACATGTCGTGCACGCCTCAACTACTTCAAGCATCTCTTGGCTGGGCTCAAGATCACCCTCCAGAAACGCTCGGGCAATCCACATCCTTCCGCTGTTGAAATAGCCTTCCCAGCCATAGAAATTACCTCCAGGACAGGACAGCATCATGCCAGTGTACGTTTCGTCATTGCCCTCTCGGTCTGGTTCGTTGGAGTAGGCGTATTGACACGCGCGACAGTGGATACATCGCGCATTGATTTTGCGAAGCTCCTCTAGACTAGTCATTACAATCTCTCCTATGTTCTAAAATCAGGTTTTTAGGATTCTGTTGTATGCAGTTCCGTACCATTTAATTCTCCTCCAATGGATTTGGTAAATCCGTCACAGATGCCCACGGAATAGCTAATCGACCAGGATGCAATATCAGATTGGGATCCAGAACTTTCCTGAACTTGACTAGCATTTTGTAGTACTCTCTTGACTTTCTGAATGTCAATGGAGCATGCACAAACGGATCTGGTCTGTAATTTATCCACCCTTGCTTCAGGAAACTTTTGGTCGTTTCCATGTTGAATTCTCGGATTCTGTCAAAGACACCCTTCTCTGTGCTATCAAAGCAGAGAATTGGCATCACGATAGCCTGACGTGCGTGGTCAATAGATGCAACCCACATTGTGGGAGGGAAGCCGTGATTCTCCATTGCAGCACAGTACTCCTCCATCATCCTACTACTCTCAAGCCATGGACAGTACCAAGTGATGAACAGGAAACCAGCCTGATATAGACCATATGGCACTGCAATCAAGTTTGGCTTCTTCAGCCTTGATGCGATTTGTTTAGGGTGCAGATCTTGCTGTGGACATTTTGTGCTTTTCTTCACTTCGTAATCCTTGTACACTTCGTCAATCTTTTTGAGTGTGAAGTCGAGTTCCTCTTGAGACCACGCCCATACCTCTGAATTCATCCAGTACTCATCTATTCCGATTTTCTTGTAGAACTCATAGTCCAATGGGACATTGGTCTTGGGCCAGCGGGTCATTACAAGTGGCCAGTTGCCGCCTTGAACCATAACTGTGTTATCGGAAATGCCCATCTCGTACTTTCCGACCTCCCATGCTGGTTCGATAATATGTTCCCAGCTATCACCACCATAAGCTACGATTGTTTTGAAGTGCGGATGTGGTACAATCTTCACTGCAGCTTTGGTTATAATCCCCATTGAACCCTGAGAACCAAGGAAGAGACCATCAGGATTCGGTCCGACGCCCCATCTGTAAAACGCTTTAGCGTCATCAAGTGCCCAAGATCCAGTCCGGAACATCTCACCACTTGGTAGAACCACTTCAAGTCCCATAATCATGTCAGCTTGGGGTCCGTATCTTCCAGTAACTAGAGAGAACCCTCGCTCAATCGCATCACCTAAGATGGTAGCCCCTGGGGGTGCTCCATCAGGGATAGGTGGAGCCCAATCAGGCCATTTCTTATTGAAGATACGCCAAGCGTCACCACACCTTACACCGGGCTCCACAACCATGACACGATTCTCTATGTCAACAGTCATCTTATCAAGTCTAGTCATGTCCATGAGAATGCCGCCAGGTTCAATTGCAGGTAGGGCAAAGCCTCCACTTAGTCCACCTGCTGCAGGGGTCACAGGAATCAGATTCTCATTTGCTACCACGAGAATCTTAGAAACTTCTTCTGCATTTGCAGGTCTGATAATGAGCTCAGGCAGAACTGCCTCAAGCCCCATGATACCTTTAGCCATATAGCTATGACGAAGGGGTTCGCTCGTTGTGACGTTTTTTTCACCACAAATCGATTCGAGCTTCTTGACCACTTCATCAGTTACTTTGTTGTAAGAATTGCTCACTAAGTAATCCTCCATTTTCAACCATAGTCAGCCGGTGTAGCTGTATGGTAATTCATCTATAGCAACACAGCGGCAATAATACCGGACAAATATAGGTATCGACTTGGGAGTTTTTTATAAGAAAGGATTACAATGCAAAATGTGGTGGTGCACAATGTTCACATTTCCACCTACAGTCTATCTTCCACCAATATCTATTCTGCTTGCAGTCGCCTACTACATCATTAGGACAAAGAGCAACTCCTCAAATCGCCTAGGAAAATGCGCTGCAGTATATGGTATTACATTAGACATATGGTTCCTTTTTTCTTTGTACATGTCTTTACCCATATTCAGAGATGATCCATGGATGGGACGCTTCGCATGGATTAGTGATTTAGGATCTTGGATATCAAGGACATACCCTCTTGTTATCCTCATCGTCATCATGACATTTGACATAGTCAGAATTCAATTGAAAAAGAGATAAGAGTTCATGAAAGCATAGACATAGGAGTTGACCAGAATGGAAATCAACAAGGAATCATCATTACTCATGATTTTTCTAATCACTATAAGCAGCGCAATTCTGACATGGACTATTGGTAGTAGTATTGGAATATCAAATCCAGTTGAATCTGCAATTATGATGTATGGATTTTCATTTACAATCTCAGGTCTGGGTTGGTTTCTTTATGTCATGAGGGATACAACGAAAGGGCGATTTTACAATAACCCGAATTATCAAGAAAACGAAATAGAATTTAATGTCAGGATTGGACGCGGACCATGGGAAAAACGTTATGCTGAGATTGAAGGAAAGAAACTCAAAATTATCAATCGAAATCTGACTAGTATCGATCTTAGTCCATTGCGACTTCATCCAGAGATTGTTCTCATAGATCTCAGTCTGAATAGACTTTCACAAATTAATCTTGAGCCTCTTGAAGCTTGCAGAAATCTTAGTATTCTAAACCTGACTTCAAACGAGTTTGTTCAGATTGACTTAGATCCTCTTTCAAATTGCTTAAGTCTCAAGTATTTAGATCTTTCAAATAATAAACTCACAGAGATTAATCTGGAGCCTCTAGCTGCTTGCTCCAATTTAGATACACTCGACCTAGGGGGCAACTATTTTGGCTCTATAGACCTGAAACCTCTGCGGTCTTGTACCCAGATAGAATGCCTTACTATCGACGGCACGAATATACAATCAATTAACCTCAAACCATTGGAGTCATGTAAGAGTCTTGAACATCTAATTTTGAATGATAGTAGGATCAAAAGGTTGGATATCACGCCATTGTTCAAGTGCAGTAAGTTAGACCTACTAGATATTGATTTTATAGAATTGACTGCATCCTCTTCTATCAAGAATCAAGATTGGCCAAAAGGGATTGCACAATACAGAGAACGAATTACACTATTGAAATCTTGAAGAACCTCTCTTACACATTGAAGACACCTAATAGGAATCGCCTTCAAAGAAAGCAATTCTAGTATCAATCGAAGTGTGTAGATGTCAGATTTAATTACACCAACATAGACATACATCCGATAGGGATAGAGTTGATTGATTAAAATCAATAATAGAAATCAACGCACTTTTTGCACTTATGGTCTGTCTATTTTAACCAAAAAACTCTTGCATTCTTAATGAGGAGATATTATGCGAGGTGTACGAGTCATCCTATTTTTCATTGAAAAGAAATAGTGTTTCATAATAGATAGAAGTGAAGAAATTGGAAGGGCTAAGGTAAAGAAAGCTGTGATTTCAAAAGAGATATTACAAGATGCGTGCTTTTATTTTGCATAGTCGAAAAGAATCTCCTAGGGTCATGGATTCAATATAGAAAACATCCAACACAACTTTGACTACTTTCGACTTCGCCGAGGGAGTGACTGTGCTTAGAGAGTACAATAAGCTCATACTAGTGGTAATTGCAATGTCTATGTTACTTGCGGTTACATTTCTGTATGACTCAACATCTTCAAATCTTGAATATGAGAATGCGTTTGAGGAAAGTGCTACACTCCCCTCTGTAGAGTGGTATACAACTTTTGGGTACGAAAACCAAGATTCACTTAATGCTGTTGTAGAAACGAATGATCAGAATTATGTGGCAGCAGGGTGGACATCAACAGACACCGGTAACAAAGACATTATGTTAGTCAAAGCAGACTTCGAGGGCAATGAGCTTTGGAGAAGAAGTTATGGTGGTTCCCAGAATGAGGCGGTTTGGTCGATAAAAGAAACCCGTGATAACGGTTTCATAATGTCTGGGTGGAATGGTAGTACCACCTATGATCTTCTAATAATTCGAACAGACTCCGAAGGCGAAATATTGTGGAGTACAACTTGGGGCGGAGATTGGAATGAGGGGGGTAGTGAAGTCATTGAAACTATTGACGGTTCTTTTGTTGTAGCTGGATGGACATGGAGTTATTCAAGTGGAGATAGCGATTATCTTGTTGCAAAATTTGATTCTAATGGTAATTATGTGTGGCACAGGAACTTTGGTGGATATCTAGCCGAGGAAGCTTCAGGAATAGTAGAAACATACGATGGCAACTATGTGATAGTCGGTTATTCGATGACATATGGAATGGCAGACGAACGTGATATTTGGATGATTAAAATCAATCCACTAGGAGGCATGTATTGGTCCAAGACTTTTGGGGGGATAGACGGGGAATACAGCCATCAAATTATAGAAACCAGGGATAGAGGTCTTCTCATTGCAGGAACAACCGAATCATTTGGTGCGGGTTCATGGGATGCTTGGTTAATTAAAACCGATAGAAATGGAAATGAACAATGGAGCCAGACCTATGGCGGCATATATTCGGATACTGCGATGGGTGTTGTTGAAACATATGATGGAGGATATACAATTGTAGGAACAACTGAGTCTGATGGCTCAGGGGGCATAGATGCATGGTTTGTCAAGACCACATTAGATGGTTTAATGGAATGGCCTCTTACATATGGTGGATCTAATGATGATACTGGTTACAGTATATTTCAGACGTCTGATGATGGATTTATTGCCGCGGGATATACCAGTTCATTTGGTGCAGGAGATATTGATGGGTGGCTTATCAAACTTCCATTTAATCCCGTCAAAGTGCTAGATACTCCAGAAGGAATCAATATTGGGCTGAATGAGCCAGAACTAAGAGTTAGATTTCTTTTTGATAATGTCACAAATGAAGATAAGACGTTTCTTGCCAGAAAACCAGTGGGACCTCTAATACCCTCAGGTGAAATTAGAGTCAGCTCGTACTATGACATTACAACAGATGCTGAATTTGAAGATAGCGTGAGAATTTGGATTACGTATCGATACGACGAGGTGACAAATCCGGATGCATTGAAGGTCATCAAGTATGATTTCAGAGACAAATTATGGAAAGATGTTACCAAACAAATCCAACAGGAAGAGAACTACGTCATAGCAGAAATCTCATCATTCTCAATCTTCACCATAGTACAACCCAGTGATGTAAATCCACCAACAACTCTGGCAAGTCTTGAAGGGATTCTAGGAAATAGTGATTGGTATATCTCAGAAGTAAATGTGTCACTTAGTGCAACAGATGATGTATCAATCTCTAATACATTCTACAGCGACGATGGTATGAATTGGCTTGATTATTCTGGGAAGTTCACAATAAGTGATGAAGGAACGCATTCAATCTACTATTATTCTATGGATTCATTGGGGAACACTGAAAGCACTAAATCGATCACACTAAAGATTGATCTGAGTCCACCTGTAACAGAACTAAGAATTGATGGTTCTGTTGAAAACGAATCCATTACATATGTGATGGCATCCTCGGTATTCCACCTAAATGCATCAGATGAGATATCAGGATTAGCACAGACCTTCTATAGAATAAATGGAAGTGAGTGGATAGATCTTGGAGATATAGGATATTACAACTTCACCTTGGTGAGTAGTGGAATTCAGATAATAGATTACTATAGTATTGACCAAGCTGGGAACATGGAAGATATTCAGTCTTTGAGAGTAACCGTAACAAATCCTAGCATTAATGCATTTATCTCTCGAGTAGTACCATCACCACCCTTCACACCAAACGCCATTGACGAATTTAATGTGTACTTTGTTAAAGTAGGAGATAGAGGGTATAAGCTTGTCACATGGTGGAAATGGTTCTGGTATAATATTGAGTTAAAGAATAACCTACCAATACAACTTAGTGAAACAATATTCACTCCAGATATCCCAACAGATTTCGAGATTCGTGCTGTGGTTGTTTGGATCGAGGGTAAATGTTTCGAGCTACCCACATACATTTTCGTAAAGCAACCATCTATAGAATGGTTCTATAATTGGACAAGCTCTATTCTAGTATCATACGATGGTCAAAATATCACAGTGAATAATCTTGATCCCGGAAAGAGCGTGTTCGTAACCATATTGATGGAGTATATTCCACATGGAAATTACTATGATTCAGTTGAAGACTTCTCCTTAGACCCGTATCATTTCAGTGTGAAAGTTAGTACCGTTGCAATCATCTCGGACTCTCAGGAAATATTAAGTGGAGAGTACGTTGTATCAACAGAACTTGCCCCAATTATCGCAGGAGTATATGAATGGAGATTTTGTAAGCATACATGGAAACTTGGTTCAAAGTCTGAAAACACGGATGATGTATCAGGACGTTACTTCTGAATCCATGTTATGAGTTCATATTCCGCATCATTCGAATATTGATGAGTCCCACTACAATTGCAAGCCCAGCAAGTATTCCAACGAGAATGAGACCCGTTGTTAGTGCGCCTTCAACTCCACGTATATAACCGAACAGATTGGTTGTTGGTTGTGTTGTTTCACTTGTTGTGGGAGTTGTGGGACTTGTAGTTGTAGTTTCCAAAGATGTTATTGAACTGGAAGAGGGTTCAGTTGTTGTTGGTGTTGTTGGCATTGTAGTTGTTTCATCAGGCCAATCGATTACAACAACTTGAACATAGTCAACTATCGAATTACTATTGATATCCATCACCAATATCGTACAATTATGTACTCCAGGGGATAATTCATCAACTGTGTATGAGATACTAGAACCATCCCATTCACCACTTTCAACTTCAATTCCGTCAACGATAATATTGTAGCTAGTTGGAAAGAGATCATCAGGATTCCAGATAATAACATGTCCTTTGCTGCCATCGATAAACCACATGTCATCGGGATGATTTATTGTAGGTGCAATCAAATCAGCTATGTAGGCGATGACTTCATCCTCTGCTTCGTTTCCAGATGTATCATTGATGAAAAGATGGAAAGAGTAGACGCCTAGGTCAAGTCCATCAAGCCGGACTTGAAGATTAGTACCATTCCAGAAACCAAACTCAATTTCTGTTCCATTTCGGGAAATTATGAAATAATCTGGAAGTAGATCGGAACAGCTCCATTGCAGCCAAGCATTAGTCGTTGTGTATTCTTTGATGAAATCATTTGGATGGTTAAGAGAAGGAATTGTTGTATCGACTACAGTGATAGTGAATTCAGTCGATAGTAAATTATCGAATCCATCGGTAACATTTATTCTTACTGGATAGACTTCTAAAGGTAAGACGCTACTTGATTCAAAATTTCCATCACCTGTATGTTCAAAATTAACTGTGTCATTAATCCAATATGTAAGTCCGGATGCATCAATTGCTTCTAAGTCATATGAGAAGATCGTACCATACTCGTGTATCTGATTTTCAGGACCTATTACCCACCTAGGTGCTATAGTATCATAGACCATGATATAAAACAGTTCAGTGATAACTCTACCAACTGTATCGTTTACGGATAAATAGAAACCTGCTTCACCCATCGGTAAGATACCCGAATTTCTTACAACACCATTTCCATCCACTTCTAGAATTGAGCCATTGACCCACCAAGTTGAGAGGAACATGTCCATACTTGTGTTAGAATCAAAAAGGTATCCTATATCCCGCTCAAGATTGGTATCTTCGCACACTTGTGTGAAATAGAATGATGGCATAGAAAGAAGCCAACCATTTTGTACTGAATCATCTTGTTGGTCAATGGTTGATGCAACTAAAATAGATGCATCATTTGAGATGTATAATCCACCCAATGTACTGTTAACACCGGTCACTGTTGTGTTCCATCGGACTTTTCCAATGCTATTCACTCTAAGAACAAGAGCCTGCTGAGATTCTAGTGTAGTAAAAGAAGTAGAACCAGCAATGACAAATCCACCCAGTGGATGTTCTGAAATGCGAGATCCGTGATCATCATACCCAAGATTGTAAGTAACAGTTCGAATCGCCCCACCTGAACTGGTTATCTGAACAAGCACGGTATCGACCAAATCCGATCCAGTTATGGCATAGTTGCCAGAGGTAGTTTCGATCACATCTTGCGCTAGTCCAGGTCCATAATAGTGACTCCAATCTTCTTCACCCGAGTCGTCAAGTTTTACGGCCCATATCGTAGGACTGGCTATGACGTTATCACTCCCAACCATCAGATAACCACCAGAGGAACATGCTATTGTTTTTAATGCTGTTGCCATTGTACTAGTATAAGTAACATTACGTATTTGCTTTCCAGCACTGTCCGTCCAAATCAGTAAATCAAGATAGGTGTCAACAAAAGGGGAATAACTACAAGTAAGCAGAAAACCACCATCTGATGTTTCCAAAATAGAAATACCAGAATCTTCGTGTATATATCCAAATGTCTTATTCCATGTTTGCATACCAAAGCTGTTTGTTTTGATTAGAAGAATATCTGCATTCCCGGTAGTAGTTGTTCCTATAATCGCATATCCACCATCTGAGCATTCTATGACATCTCTACCGTATTGCACGCCCCCACCACCAAATGTCCTATGCCAGTTCCAATTACCATACTGATCAGTTTTAGTAAGCCAGACATCACGATAACGTCCAAAACTGGATGTCATACCAACCATGATGTAGCCGCTGTCTGAGCAATTTGAGATGGCATAGATATAATCCTCTCCTGTACCACCAAAAGAGTGGTTCCATAACTGCTCACTAACATCAAGTGAGAGGCTTTTAGATGGATTCTCTATCTGTATTCCATTGTCATGATTTGATTCTTTCAAATCTGAACCTTGTCCCATGAATGAATATGTTCTACTATGATTTAAGACTCCTAGTGATAGAATTACTATCAAAATTAACGTAAAATTGCGGCGCACCAATATTCTCCTCCACAACTGAACAGTGTCAGTTCGAACTGCATTATATTGAAATAATCTGCATAAATATTAATCGTTAAAATAAGAATAAGGATTATTAACAATTGGTAACTTATTTTGGCTTGAACGAGGTTATGAGCCCTGATTGAATCGTTCTGGAGTGTTTTAAAACTTCAAAATCATTCCAGAACTCTATCATGGTTATTAATTATAGTTAATTTTTAACTCTGCTTCATGTTCGTTATATATACTTAGGAGAATGTGCTAAGTGGTGATATAATTGATGAAATCTGACGCACGCGCAATAATTTCTTCAGACACAAGTTCTGTGAAGAGTACCGTCCCACCAGTGATCGAAAACAAATTACTGATGGCCTTTGGTAACTCAGTAGTTGTCGAAGAGCGAGAACTCTTTGACATGTTCCATGTGATCTCTGGAGATATCCAACTCACTCCAATTGAGTTTGTTTGGTATCTCGAGAATATGGAAGAACGCGGTCTGGTTAATTCCAGTCTATTTGAAGGAATACGCTCTTGGAGAAGAGTTTGCTGATACTTACCGAAATATGTCTGTTCTTGGGAATTCCCTGCCACTCAAGAACAGAGACCTTTTCTTTCTTACTTGAATGAAATGAATGCAATCTTGTCATAGTATTAGTATTGATAAGTCTCGAAGCAAGCACATTTCACTCCAAAGCTTTAACTGCAACGAAACGTTATGCGAGAGCGATGATACTTATGGGACTAAAGGGTGACTGGGACATATCATATTGCGGCTTGAATTGTGCTCAGTGCCCAATCTACAAAGCGTCTCATGGGGATGACGAGCTGCAAAAGAGTTTAGTTACATGGATGAGAGAAAACAATGACTCATCGATAGACTATGTAGGCTGTGAGGGTTGTCGATATTCACCAGATGAATGTTGGTCTACCAGTTGCACTTTAAGAGAGTGCGCTATTGAGAGGGAGTACAAGTACTGTTTCGATTGCTCAGATTTTGTGTGTGAGAAACTAAAGGCTTTTGCTAATGAGGGGATTGAGCATCATAAGACCACAGTTGAAAATATGAAAAGGATAAGAAAAATTGGGCTAGATGCATGGCTATCTTCACACGATGAGGCCAAATTTTGCCCTTGAAAAAGAACGCAATGCCTTGCGCCCATCATTGGAGATTATACTCTTTGGTCACAATATTTGGATGTATTTTCAATATTGGTGATCAATTTGGGACGAAGAGGAGTTACATTTCTTTTTCTAGTTCTTCTCATTGGAACAGGGATATTGTCCCTGAATAATGTGAATGCTAATCCAACTAGAGAAATTTCTATACCAGCGGAACATGAGGACCTCTCAGGAGTGCATATTGCAATCTATGAAGGGTATTATAGCTTTACTGATCCAAGATGTAATGAGAGCAAATGGGCGCTCCATCACATGTTCAACTGGATGAATGCCACCGTTATGATTATTGATGCAGAAGACATTCGAAATGGAGCATTATGGGGATTTGAGATATTAGCTATTCCAGAGGGTCTTGGGCCTACTCTCGAGAGTAGACTAGGTGATGAGGCAATGCAAGACATAAGAGATTGGGTTGCTGCTGGAGGTTCGTATATAGGAGTAAGAGGGAGTACAAGCATTGCTGTCACTCGAGGTTGGTTTGAGGGACGCTGGGAATATTTTGATCTGTGTTTAGTGAATGGAACAACCTATGAGGTCGAAGACCTTCCGGATTACTGTATAACTAACGTGACTATAGACCAAGATTGCCTAGGTCCTGAATACATCTTGTCAAATGACAGATTGGAGGTGTTTTTCAGAACCGGTAGATATTTCGAAGCAAATCCAGGCCAAGAAATAATTTGCATTGCGAACTACTCACATAGTGGATTGCCTGCTATGATTGGTTCGCACTATGGTAATGGTACAGTCTTTCTTTCAAGTCCTCATTTTGAGTATGAAGAGAATGGAAACCGAGATGGAACTGACTACATGGATTACTATGATGATGATGATTCGGAGTGGCCATTCATATTGGAGATATGCAGCTGGTTGATTGATGCCTCTCCAACTGTGAGAAATATGACTTGGACACCGCCGGTTACAACAACACTACCACCAAGTACATCCACAACAACGAGTTCTACAAGCGAGACTTCCACTACAACATCCACTAACATTGCGACTACCACATCTTCAGCAACGATGACATCAACATCAGAACCGACAGCACCACAGGAGTTTCCAGTACTGATTCTTGGTGTTAGCACACTTGTTCTGGGGATTATAGTTTTAGCTGTTGTCCGCCTAAAGCGAAAGGGATAGTTCCAATTGAATAAAGGAGATGATGTTTGGCCGTCCAACTACAATTCCATACTGAGTTTCAATGCAGTCAGGAATGCATCATGACCTTCAGATAAGATAGGCTGAGTGGATTTAAGGTCAATCCAAGATAGGTCAAAAATAATTCGTTCAGGAGTTTGAGGGAGTATGATACTCGGGTCTTTTTCCTCCTGAATCCATGTAGTAGGAGTTTCTTCAATACATTCGATATGAAAGAAATGACGTTTGTGAAATTCGTCCAACCCATATTTTCTTTGATCATTAAGTATTGATCCCAAGAAATTCACAATCTTCAGTTTTCGTAATCCAGTTTCCTCTTCGGACTCCCGGAGTACTGCTTGGTCTAGTGTTTCAGATTCTTTCGGAGAGCCTGCAGGGACCTGTTTTCCAAATGACTCGAAACCACGTTCTACAAACACTAACAGATTTGTTCCTTTCGTGATATAAGCGAAAACCTTGTTTTTTACAGAAAATCTATTCATTCAAGGAACACCACTAAACGAGTTGATAATATCATGAAGCCTGAGATAATTAGGGTGTATTGAAGTTTTTTTTCTTCTTCGTTAGATTTTGTATTTATCAACGATCTGCTGGGCGATTTTAGTGAAAGTGTCAGCTACACCTTCATTAAGTTTGACTGAAGCTTCAATATACTCAGCTCTCATGTCTTTTGCACGCTTCATACCTTCTGCAGAGGATACTACTCTTTCGCTTTCCAGATCTGTTTTATTAGCAACAATTAGGCAGGTGTAGTCTTTCAAATGATCCGTTACTTCCTTCTTCCAAGCTTCAAGCTCCTCGAGCGTTTCTCGTCGAGTCACATCGAACATGTATACTACGCCTCTTGCGCCACGATAGAACTTGGACCTGACTTTACCAAGGAAATCTTGACCTCCAAGATCCCAAATTTGAAGCCGTACATTATCAGAGCCAATATCAACCTGCTTGGTTGCAAAATCAGCCCCTAATGTTGGTGCATAATATTCTCTAAAGGTTCCACTAGTATATCGCAGAATCAGGGATGTCTTTCCTACTGCAGATGCGCCTACTGTAACTACTTTGAAGAGATATGACGGGGACATTACACCTAACCTTATCCAATTGGATACATTCGACTAGTTCAATCTTTCGAACCAGTTGACTATATTATCCCCCCAAAAGATCTCTTTGCAAATCTGAGAAGAATTCAGGTAAAGCACTGAGAAAGTCAGCAATATTGACTTTTTTCTTGGTAATGTCTTCCGGAAGTGAAACATCCAACAAACGTGATAGCACCAGTACTGTGAATCGAGATGCGTTACTCAAACGTGAATATCTACTAATGAAATCCATTAACGCCTCTGGTGGGTCTTGGTACATCTCCTCTTCGGGAAGTGTATCCAGCAAGCTCACACCAGATTTAGTGCAGAGTTCTACAATTTCCTCACGCCCGTATATCGTCTGACCTCTTCTACAAATCATGGATGCTAACTCTCGTATTTGTTTAGTTGCACTCATCTTTTATCTCCTCACTTGGCATTTGCAGATATTGTTTCCAACCAAAATGCAAACTCTTCAAATCCCCTTAGATCCTGTTCAGAATATCGTTCGAGTAGGTATGAACTATATGCCCCAACCAGAGAGTCAACATATTTCCTCACCTTCTTAACATCAAGTAGACCTACGAACTGTGCTAGTAATTTCATCCATTCGGAATACAAATCCATAAGTCTCTTAGGATCAAGCCCTTCGTACAAACGTGATTCATAATCTACCCACCAGCGATCATCAGTATGTTTTATCTCTCCTACTACCTCAGGTACCGAAACCTTTCCTAGCGCAAACTCAAGAACTTTATAGGCATCTGGCGACGAATAAACCTTCTCAGCCACTTTTAGTGCAATGTCAAATGCTTCCTTAACCAGCAATATTCTGCGCTTCTCGCTAGAGAGCGCCTCAATTACGTTTACCTCAAGTAGATAATCAATTGCTTGAATCAAGTCGCGTTCATCATATTGTTCTGACAGTGACTTCACAATGATATCAACTGTTCTTCGACCATCAAAGAGACCTGCGAGTCGAGGAAGGACAGATACAATATCAGGATGAAGCCGCTCGAGTTCTATTCTTTCCTGCGATGATGTCTGAAGCAATCTACTGATTCGTGAAGTGGAAATTACAATATCACTTGTATCAATGAGACTCCTGAAGCTGATTACTCCGATAGCCCATAATCGAGAGATTTCACTGATTACTTCTTCTCGTCGCAAGCCACTCTGCATTATAATACCCTCAATAGATCTCATACCATCGATGTATGGTGCAAGAAGAGTTCCACCTTCGATTGATGGAGTTCTGTCGGAGTCTATTGTGAATGGAACCCATTTTGGAGACACCTCTCTAAAAGACAGATTCTGTATTACTTGATCTCGAAATTCTGTGAAGCTATTGTGAATATCTAAACGATCCTTCTCATTAGTTGAAAGTTTTGACCATTCAGACTCATATCTGCGTAATAATGAACCTAAAACAGGGGTTATGCTTTCCAACCATGATCCAACACTTACAGACACTAAGTCCAATTGAGTACTTGATATAACTGTGAACAATCGGGCACCATAATCTACCTGAAACTCAGAGGCTCCCTTTTCTATCACTTCCCGTGAAAAGGACTGAACTGCAGTGAAAAATCCCGATACTAGCATGGGATCAAGATCAGTAGCTTTTGGGTCCAGCTTCATAAGAAACTGAGGAATTCCACCTTTGTCCATAATCAATATTGCTTGGATACTGTGCCCCAGCACACGAAGAACCTCACTTGAGGAATAATCTGACTAGTAATAAGCTATACGCCACTTAGGCTGGTTGATAGAATTTAAATCAGTCAGATTCGTAGGAGAGACATCATTATATTAACAAGGTTGGAATGAAATGTCGAAAGGGAAGGCAATTGGTATAGTACTTGTTATTGCTATTGTTGCAATAGGTATTGTAGCATGGCATGATGGCCTCTTTGGTGTTACTCAAATCAGGGACATCAATCAAGGAGATATTGACGTAGGCACAGCTGTTACAATAAAGGGTGAACTGACAGCCAGATTAGGTAATCTTGTCACTGTAAACACAGGCTCGAATTTTGTTGCGTTTCTATGGGAAGGTGAAATACCACCACTGCACTCAATAGTTGTTGTTCGAGGAACTGTGGAATCATTCATCTCTTTAACTGATGTGACATCGGTTGATGCAGTCTGGATATTTCAGTAATAGCAATTAAGCACTTCGAGATGGTTCCAATGTCATGTGAGTCGTGTGGTACAATTGAACGCTATGGCAAGAGAATAGTTGATGGAAAACGACTCTGTATTGATTGTTGGAAGCTAAAAGAGAAAAAAGATAATGAAAAATCTGATGAGAGTTCGAAAGAATAACAACAATTATGGATAAAGATTATGTGCTTTCAAACAGAGGGTAATATGAGGGTATTCTAAGGACGATGACAGCTGAATCTGAACCGATACCAGAAAATTATGTATTCCCAGCAATATTAGCAATATTCAATTTTGTTGTACTGCTACCAATGGCTTTGAATAGCATGAGTTATTCCACTGATATTTGGGATTTCATCTTTGTAGGAATTGGATTATATCTCTCATACAAATTCGTTAAGTACACATCACAAGCACATGAATATCCACAAACTAGAATGAATCCACAGGATGTTGATGAGATAATAGATCAAGGAATCTATGCAGATGTAAGGCATCCTGTCGCCGCAGGATTACTATATATGAATATAGCCTATGTTTTCTTGTTTAGAAGCACTGCAATCATTCCGGTTATTCCCATGTTTTTCGCATTGTGGTTTGTGTTTGCTAAGTATGAAGAAAGGATTTTGATTGAAAGATTTGGTGATAAATATAGGGAATACATGCAGAGAGTTGGTATGTTTCGTGGAAAGGGTAGTGCGAGTCAAACCAGGCTAGCAGGTACTGGATACGAAGTCTAGGTCAAATCAGCTGGATACTACACTTTCTTCTTGATCAGGTAGTTTAGGTGGAGGTAACGGCATTCTGCCAAAATCACGCCCTAAGAATTCTACGTAACCCCCAATCTCAGAAAGATTGCCTCCTAGATATTTCAGATTTACAAGTGCAGATTTCTTCTCTCTGGGCATAATAGTTCCAAGTCTCTGCATTCTGAAAGAGCCGACCTCTATGGCAATACCAGAGGGAGGATTCACACTTACCATAACCATGTCTAATCTCTCAGGACTAATATTCTCAATAGTAACTGTAAGTAGATATCCTTCACGTCGTAAAGAAACTAATGATACTACTCGAACACTGTTGGTGATAGATTCACCGGAGCCAACTGCAGATGGTCGAACTTGAGCATGTTGAGATGGCACCGTTTTTCGTGTCAATCGATGAGATTGACTTGCTATATGCGTACTTCTTTGAGATGTGGGTGATAACAAGCTATCACTAGTCATCCATCGTAGTAGACCGGGGATTTCATACATGATATATACAGCACCACTCAGAATCACGCTAATTAGAATGATTGAATTGAGCACAAACAGTCTGAATGCAGCATTTTGGAGTTGTTCAAGGATAGGATCTAGAAATGGTCCTACTATTGGTCGGATAAGATCGTAAATCTCATTCCAAAACAATTCATTGTATTGTATGCAGTCTATTACTTCTTTCAGTGTAGGATCCCCTCTGGCTCAATACACTCATGAATATGAATAACATGAGAGGTTATTAACTTTGCATACAATTGGAACCTACTTGTCTTCTATGGACTCACAGAGTTGACTCAGAGTGAAGGAAATTAGAATAGCAGCTGCTGCAGATGTGCACAGTCCAAGATATCTAGAGGAATTTAGGATTGCACTGTATAAAATAAAGAAACCTAACTTATTCCTTTTCGCAGGAGACATGGTAAATCTCGGAAAAATTTCGGAGTATCAAAGGATTATAGAGATGATTGATGTTGAATTTGGCACCGAGATCCCTATCATATCGTGCTTTGGAAACGAGGAATATTCTGAAGGTAGAAATCAAATTCGATCTCTTGTAGGAAACAGAATAGAATTCTTAGATGAACAAAGTATTACGATCGAGCTTTATGGAAAATCCCTGGGAATTGTGGGTGCTGCAAATCCGATCACTAGCAGAGATAATCATGAAGCGACTGCTGATGACATAAGAGAGATATTTGAGGCACGTGCCAAACGATTATCAAAACTTCTAGAAGAAACTTCAAAAAAAGCTGGATATACTATACTCTTGGTTCATTATAGCCCTCTTCACGAAACCAAACATTCTGATGGATTAGAATCCTTTTCGTGGTGGATTTCGAAAGCAATTCGTGAGAAACAACCAAACTTGGTTGTCCATGGTCACATTCATACCCCAGATAAGCGAACATCTGTAATCGGAAATACAGAGGTCATCAATGTGGCATTTCCCAACTCATTTGAATTGACTGAACTTCTTCTCTAAGATTATAATTTCATGAAATAGACAAGGGGGAAATCATAACTCGTCGGGTCAACTTATTCATTTTCAAAATGTAATCGCAACCAATCCAAAATACCAACCCAACTATTTTTTGGAAAGACTGCATGCCTTGCATCAGGAATTACTTCGAACACCTTCGTATTCGATGGAATCAAATCGAAAAGTGCTTTGCAAGATTCTACTGAAAACAGCTCATCCTTATCACCAATTGAAACGAGGAAGGGTATGTCTACTGTAGAAGGTAATTCTATCTTATCGAATTTGATGAGCCGCATAAATCGTAGTGTATAGTAAAATGTGAATAATGGGTCATCAAGCCCGACCATTTCTTCTCGACCATATTCAATGACAGGTCTACTCGGAAAGAATATCGAAGAAAAGAGTATTTTCAGTTTTGAAATAGCAGAGGGATTCGGACCCACACCATGTTTGAAGCTCGTTCCGGCGCTAAGAAGAATTGCACCATCGATTTTGTCAAGACAATTATTGATTGCTGTGACAGATGAAAATACACCTAAACTATGCCCAAGCAGCACCACCTTGGAATGTTTTTCTTTGATGTATGAAACTGTTTCTGTGAGATCATTCACAAAAGTATCCCATCCAGGAGAGTCACCTCTGGTTCCATCAGACAAACCATGACCACGCAGATCTAAACCATAGACGGTAAACCCATGTTGCGATAGTGGTTGCGCAATAAACCGGTATGGTTCACTATGAGCGGTGATTCCATGGAGTATCAGAATAGCGGTTTCACTCACTTCTTCAGAAGGTGGGAGCCAAATTCGAAGGAAGAGCTGTATACCATCTGATGTTGTTAAAAGATGATATGGATCCGTTAATTGTTCCCTCATCTCATTTACGTTAATTGCCATAGTAGGTATCAAGAAGGCATTCCTCGATTAAATACATTCGGATTATATTATCTGTGAAAGGCATTATCTATCAATCTGTGCCAAATCCATTGCCAGATTCATCTTTTGCTCAATATCTGACATACGGTGAATCATAATCCGTTGCGCTTGAGGGGAACCTGCACCATGCATAGATTCCGTCAAGTAACCGACAGCAGCCCTTCCTAATGTTAGGTTCTCAATTAATCGCAACATCTTAATCCGGTTAACTGTATCAATTCCCTGAACTCCGACAAGATATTTTTCAACGATACGTTTAGTTTCAGGATTTTCAAGTTCCTTTGCACTCGGACATGTAACGAATAATCCTCCAGCAATATCTTGAAGCAGTCGAGCAATTTCAAATGGAAATCGCGTCACGTTCTGCTTGCACACATTGGCAAGAAGCATATCAACCAAGTAATTACCTGCATCAGTCTGAACTCCAGAAGCAGAACAGGCAATACCACACGAATACAGAGTTTCGTTCAGATGAGTCATTTCCGTGATTTTGTCCCTGATATGGGATGCAGATAATACGCCATTGTATTTTGCGATTGTTGCGGCTGCTCCTATCAGAACATCTCCAACCCCCACCTTGCAACCGCCATAGCTCTGTCGGTGATATGATGCAAATGTGTCTACAAGACGACTGCAAAAATCAGT
Source organism: uncultured archaeon (assembly GCA_964458565.1). Classification (GTDB taxonomy): domain Archaea; phylum Asgardarchaeota; class Thorarchaeia; order Thorarchaeales; family Thorarchaeaceae; genus CAYWJO01. Next base: position 34,598 of record CAYWJO010000036.1, read on the forward strand.
TTCTCCATTCATGAATACACGTTCATGGGGTACAAATACATCTTCGAAAACGACAAGACACTCCTGTCCTCCAAAAAGAGGATTCCCACAATCAATGTCACCAGCAGTAGACTCATCCAACCTTCTTAGATCACAGGACTGTCTTCCATAGTAGTATGTTATTCCATCAGCATCTGCAGGAACTGCACAACATACTGAATAAGTACTATCCTCGTTTCGCATTGCCAATGTGGGCATTATTAGATGTTCATGCGAATTGACAGCACCTGTTTGATGAGCCTTAGCACCTCTTATCACAATTCCATCTTTTCGCTGTTCAACAATCCTGACATATACATCTGGGTCGGATTGTTCTGATGGACGCTTACTACGGTCACCTTTGGGATCGGTCATACATCCATCAATAACCCAATCATTTTCCTCGGCTTGAATAACATATTCTTTGAAATTTCCATGATACACAGAGCCATGCACCTGATCGATTTCATACGTTGTGAGGAAAACCGCGTTCAGTGCATCCATCCCAACACAACGCTGAAAACAGGTTCCACACTTTTGTCCTAGAAGACGTTGCATCTTGACCTTAGTTTGAAGGTCATCTGTATTTTGATGAAGATGACAGAATCTATTGATGACTTCCCCTGTCAAGGATGACTTGGCAGTCATTAGGGATTGGTAATTTGAATCATGTGCTAAATCGTAAGTGAGAGCGACTGTGTTGATTGATGCCTTAATTATTGGATGACTCAGAC
>CAYWJO010000037.1:0-34598 GCA_964458565.1 uncultured archaeon
CACCTGAAGAACATCAGACCATGAAAATGGTTGACTTGATGGGGATGTTGAGGTAGGTGTAGATGTTTCTGGGGGTGATGTAATGACAGATTCCGTGGTGATATAGGTTGTATCAAAAGTTGATGTATCGTAAGTAGAGCTTTCAAATGGTGTACTGCTGTAGGGATGGCTGTATGTTGATTGTGACCAAGGAACACAACAAGGATTATAGCTGTAGAAGTACTCAGGATTGAATGTAAGCTCACAGAATTCATCATTGACATGATTCGATACATTAAACGGACCAGATGTTACCATTGCATCAAGAGGGGGATTAGGGTTCGTTGTATTCCAATTGTCTAATCCTATTGAGAGGTATACATGTTTTGGGATGATAGGTTTGTAACCAACTGAATGAAGATACCAATATGACTCTGAATTGAACTCAATAATAACCATATATGTCGTAGGTGCATAGGCTGCTGTCATATCTACAAGACCTGCACTATAGGGATTCCCAGGTGAATCACGATAATAGTTTAGAGTATAGGCTACATCTTCACCTGTAATAGGCATTCCATCTGACCAAGTTGCATTTGTAATCATATTGAAAGAAAAGCGAGTATATCCAATCGGTACTGACGGATTATCATCATGTGTTTCTACGGTATAACTATCTGCCAACCAGAGAATAGCATTACCTTCAGAATCAGTCTTAATCAAGCTGTCATAAAGCATTTGTAATATACTCATGGAATAACTAGAGGATGAGATCATAAAATTGAATGTATCGAGATCAAGCGGATTACTCCAACGTAGCGTACCACCCCAAGGTGCACCAGATTCACCTACTTTAAGATGAACTTTATAGTTGGTCCACCAAGAAGCGATTCCGTCATTTATATCATTAACAAATCCATCAAACTTGTCAGTACGATAAGCAGATAGCAATATGTCTTCGTAACATACTATCATAGGGCAAGCATGAACCCATATCTTCTGCATCTCAAAGGCTGCCTCATATAATTCAGCATATGAGGTTCCATAAAGCAACTGGTTTCTCCAGCTATCAAATGTTGCATTCATCCATCCAGGCCAGTTCCAGTAATCTTCATAGGCATATTCAGACCAGAATTCATAGGCTAACCAATCAACATCAAAATTATTGAATGAACTTGAGTAGAACATAATATCATAGTTACTATAATAGGAACGCCAATTAGGAAGTCCCTGATAATAATCAGTAGGTTCATGATTTCCAAGTATGTGAAGGTTATCCAATGCGTCCTGTATAATTTCACCTACTCCGAAAGCAATTTCTGATGAATATGGAGTTGTTATAGTTAGATAAAATGGGTCACCCTGAGGGGTTAGACGATAACCATCTGGATGAATAACAAAACCTGCTGCATCTAGTAACTGATTTCCTTCTTCCACCTTTGCTTCATAATAATTGTAATCAAGAAGACCCTCACATGAAAATGGATTAATAGCAGGTATGCATGAGTCTTGTGGTACTGAGAGGCCGTTCAATACATCATCTGAAATGGCCTGTTTATCTAGTGCAAATGCGATAGCTCGACGAAGAGCTGTGTTATTCAGTGGATTCTTTTGAGTATTCAGAGTCAAGAAACCATAGCCATTTCTCATTATATTCGTGACCTCAATGTTCTCAGCCACTTCAAGTGTTCCCAAATGAGCTGGATCTATTATATCCCCGATTAAATCGACTTCATCATTCAACAAAGCAAGAATTTGTTGATCATCTTGCGGAATTACATTATATACTATCTTTTCGATGTATGGTCCTGTCTTTTTTCCCCCAGGTAGGACGTATTGTGAATCTACGTCTGTAACACCAAATGAAAGTGTTAGTGATATGACGATGAAACACAAGACCAATTTCCTAGACATGGAATCGCCCTAAGTTATATTTCCAATACGACACCTATAATTTCTTGTGTATTTTGAAATACATTGATTAGTCACATTAGGAACACTTTAGTTAGGAATACAATGTCAGTTTGATGAAATGCAGACAACAGCTGAGATGATTCTTGGAGTTGCTATAGGTCTATTTACAGCCTTTCTCTGGGGAATATCTACAAATATATACAAATCCCAAAGTGATGATGCCTCTCCTCTATCAATCTCAGCTATCAAAATGTGGTTATCTGGCATTTTCATGACATTCTTAGTGATTCTCCCATTTAGAACAACACCATTCTATGTTCCACTTGAATCACTTTTCTTCCTCGTTGCTTCAGTCACAATTGGATTGGTTGTTGGAGACCTTGTATACTTGATTGGTCAAGAAAGGATAGGAGTTTCTTACGCATTTCCAATAGCAAACATCTATCCGATCACTACATACTTCATCGCAATCTTCCTTGTTGGTGAGGAGCTCATCATTACTCGGTTCTTTGGTGTTATTTTGGCTATCATAGGTGTTGGTCTAATTTCCAATGCTCAACAAAAAGGGAATCGGAATGAAATAGGATTTAAGACCGATTTCATTGGGATAGGTCTTGCACTAGTTGCTGCATTATGCTGGTCAATTGGTAGTGTATTCTTACAGATTGGAGTCACGGGAATTGATCCAATCGATGCCAATTTCGTTCGAATGATGTTTGGTTCGTCGATTATGATACCACTCTTCTTTGCTGCCCGAAATAGAGGAATGGAAACTCCTCCCAGAAAATCGATTAGGATTATCCTGATAGGAGGATTTCTTGGAATGACGCTTGGATCACTCCTTTACACTTATTCTGTGAATTTCATTGGTGCTGCGGTTTCATCTGTGCTTGGTTCGACTGCTCCATTATTTGCATTGCCTATCTCTATTTTAATTCTTAAGGAGAAATATACACTGCAATCTCTTCTCGGTGCTATCTTGACAGTGAGCGGTGTTATTCTAGTCGTTACTGCTCTCTAGACACTTTTTCTCAATTCGCATCAAGCGAGTTGAGTATGAGGTCTTTCCAAAAGGTTGAGTTATGTGTGCGTCTTTCAATGCCTTCAGAGCTTTGGTCAAGTCAGGACTCTCTTTACACCCCTTCATATCAATCTCGATCTCTCCACGTCGTTTAATCACATATTGTACTGAGAACAGAATACCTGAAAACATGAGGTACGCGACAAATGCAAACCCGAAGATTGTGAATCGCTCTTCGAAAGATGCTACTGTTGGTGATAGAAATGCATACAGCATAGATATAGCTAGAAATAGTACAAGGAATGAAACAGCATACTTAGCATACCGATCTTGTTTTTTCTGAAAGAGCGTCCGTTCAACGTCTGTTTTGATGAATGAAGTAAGTGTTTGCGTATTAGTTAGAACCTCAAGAATTGGTGGAGAAATTGTATAGATTATATTATCACGATTTTCATCAATCACGTTGATAATAATCTCATCATTTGGTAATCTATCTGAACGCACAATAAGACCTCGAAGAATCGCAGTACTGCGGAATGATTCTTCAATTTGTATACTTCTAGAATCCTGAAACTCATCAGTAGTATCTCTGGGTTTGCGCATCATTTTCCATATTTTGTAGATTGGCCATGAGACGAAAACTATCAGGAAAACTGCTCCAGCAATAATAATTGAAAATAGAATTGGCATTAGGTGTCCTAGAACGGGAGACACCCCATAGGCAATGTATAGGATTGGGAGCGATATGAGTAAAGAGATAAATGAGATCACAAACGCGGTTTTCATAGCTTTTCGCTTTTCGTTTCTAATATCGGAATCTGATTCATTTGAAAGCATGTCATCCAACATTGCCTGAGACGAAGAGATACCTCCAAAAACCTGCATTCTTGCTGCGATTGGAGGAATACCATAAAGCTCAACGATCTGTTCTTCAGATGTGTCCTTTCGATAACAGAATACTATAGGTAGAATAAACATCATCGATACAAAAATGATGGCTGTGAGAATGATAATTGAGAAACCATTTGTAATGAAAAAGTCAAAATCAAGGACTTGGATAAAGAAGATTCCACCCTCAACGACGCTATAAAATGTAAATATGATTGCGCCTTTGAGTAAATTCCAAAGCACACTCTCCCGTGATATCCTGAGTATAGTTTCAGCCAATACAACCTTTGCCATTTCTGGATGCTTCAATAAATCATGAATTGCGCTCTCAGAGAATAAAATTGCAGTGAATAATATGTTAGATGTATGTGAGTAGATACTTCTATCACTAGAACGGAGCCATACTTGGATTGGCTTAAAATACTCCATGTCAGTGACAACTGACTTCAGCAACACATCCAGTTCTTCCTGAGTATATGGATTATTGAAACGTCTAAATTTGAGATAGTATACACATATTTGAAATCCAGTTCCTAATAGAAATGATAAGAAAATCCAAATGAAGAAATCCTTGTATGGATCAAAGAAAATGATTGATAGAATCACCCATGGAATCGCAAGTATAAGATACCCCGAAGTTCCATCGCTTCCAAACAGGGGAACTGATTTATCATCAAAGAGACCAAGTGTTGTTTCTGACTCTGGACACATTTCTCCAGTTCCCCATCTGAACCGGTGTGAAACACTCTTTTAATAATAATGCATAATAGATATTTGTCTACTAAATGAAAATCAACTAGTCCTGTTTTTTATAATTAAAATGCTAAAAACCACAATGACCGCAAGTGAGCCTAGAGTTACTGCAAACCCAAGATAGGTTGCTAATTGGGTCCATTGGTCTGTTGTAAGAGTGTTCTCAGTTGAAGGTAAGGAACTGGCTATGGATGTTTCACTGATTGAAATTGTGTGGGTGGTTGTGAATTCCATCGTAGTGAAGGTTTCAGAAGTGAATGTGGAACATATACTGCCGCAGCAGGGGAAACATGGCCATTTTTCCTCACGCTCAATCATAAAGAAATAATCCGGATAAAATGTAAGTTCTATATATTCACCCGCCACATAATCTGTTATGTTGAAAGGTCCGGAAGTGACCATTTCTTCGGATACGGGCTGAGGATTCCAAGTATTCCAATTCTCAATTCCAATGTCTAGAAATACGTGTTTTGGAATTATGGGTTTGTAGGCAACTGAATTTAAATGCCAAAATGACTCAGAATCGAATTCTACTATTATACGAAACTGTGTTGGAGCATAAGCTGAAACCATCTCTGACAAACTAGCTCCATATGGATTGCCAGGTGCATCTCTATAATAATTCAATGAGTATGCAATATCCGCTCCTGTAAGTGGTGTACCATCCGTCCAGGTTGCGTTGTCGATGATATCAAAAGTGAAGCGAGTATGACCAATTGGAACAGAGGGATTATCCAAATGAGTCTCGGCAATGTAATTCGTTGCTAACCACAACATATCATTCCCTTGAGAATCAGTCCTCATTAGACTATCATAGAGCATTTGAAGGGAATTCATTGTATACGCAGACTGCGAAGTCATGAAATTGAAAGATTCTAAATCTAGACCATTGCTCCAACGGAATTCACCCCCCCAAGGAGCACCAGGTTCACTTGGCATGAGGTGCACCTTATAGTTTGTCCACCAACATGGTATTCCACGTGAATAATCACTCACGAATCCGGTAAATTTGTCAGTGCGATACGCGGAGAAAATACTATTCTCGTAACAGATAATCGCTGGCGATGAATGTACCCAGATCTCCTGCATGGCGTATGATGCATCTAAGACATCCTCATAACTGGTTGCATGAAGCAATTGGTCAATCCAACCATCGAAACTTGCATTGCTCCAATTTGGCAAATTAATGTAAACTTCATCAACATAATTTGTACCGTATTCACGAGCAATCCATGTGATATCAAACGTTTCGAAGGTTGTTCCCAGAAACGCCATGTCATAGTCTCCATGGAAATACAACCGCTGAAGAATATCACTACAGAAACAAAGATTCTCAAGAGTTATATTCAATCCAATCCCAGTCATATCTGACACAAACTGATCACAAACCAAAATAGCAATATTTGATGATAGTGCAGGTTCCAAGAGTATTGACAGATCTGACCCATCAGGGCATTCTCGAAAACCATCCTCATCGATATCAGTGAATCCTGCGATATCCAACAGGTGATTGGCATAATCATAATTTGCATCGTAATAGTCGTAATCAAGTTGGCCTTCAATTGAGTAGGGATTTGTCTTTGGTAATAACGAATCCTGAGGTTCAGAATAATCTTGCCATATCGTTTCACTCACATGTATCTTATCGAATGCGAAAGCACAAGCTCTCCTGAATTCTGTAATGTTAAAGGGATATTTTGCACAATTGATTAGTATATAGCCATAGCCATTACGTGGGATGCTATCTACTTGGATATATTCTGCTGATTCTAGAATTGGTAGATACATTGGGTCAAACATATCTCCAATCAGGTCAATTTCATTATTTTGTAATGCAAGAACTTGTTGGTCGTCACCTACTATGACTTTGTAGACGAGCTTATCAACGTAAGGCCCGTTTTTTGGGCCTGCAGGAACTATGAACTGTGCATTTACTTGTGTTGGGAAATATGAGTAACAGATAAGCAATGCCACAGTCAATAAGACAACTCGTCTTTTCACACCAATCTCCTTCATTTGGGTAGAGGTAATTTGATGTAAAGATTGTTGTGTTTCTTAATATACATAAAGAAGAAGAAGATAGGGCTTTCGCATCTTGTTTCTGAGAGGGAGTGAAGGAACTCTCCCTCTCAGTTTTGATGCGACATATTTTTACCGATAGTATGTACTTCTTGTTTCAATAAGCGCCCTATCTTTTACTCGATTGAATTCTTTCTCAGCTTCATAACCTGCTTGTATGCATCGCTGATAGTGAGCGAGATCAACGTATGCTCGTTTCTTTCTTTCGCTTACGTAACTCTCAACTTGTGCAGCAACTCGTCCAATTATCGGTATTGATTTTAATTCCATCATTTTTATCACACACTTTTTTTGAACAAAAGAGAGTAACCAAAGAATGGCAATCATGTCGCATCTGCTATTCGAGTTACCTCTTTTATCAAAATGTAAGAATTAACGGCAACTATATCACATCAGTATGCCATTGTTTTTACACAATGAAAATTATGGCAAGTATATATATAAATGTTATTGCCTACGCTGTTATTGCTTTGAGGTTGCCATAGAAATAACTAATTGCAAAAAGCGGTAGTATTATATTTAAGTACCATTGCCAATATTTATTATAGTTTAAAAGTTAATAAATCATGAGTTGAAGGTAACTTGTTGCTGAAAATAGAATTGGATGACATAGATAAACAAATCTTGAAGGCTATGGAAGAAAATGGTGGAGATCTTTCTACTCGTGATATCAGCGAGAAATTAAAGGTACCTGCGAGAACAATCCGTTACAGAATCAATAGAATGAGGGAAAATAAATTACTCCTTAAACCATCCATCCAGACCTATGAAAGAAAACTCGGAATGGGAGAGAGCCTTCTCTTGCTGCAAAGTTATCCGGATAAGGAAGAGCTTCTCTCAAAGATATTGAATGAATTCTCAATATTCTATTACTTCGCACCCACCTACGGACGTTTTGAGGGATTCATGGTTTATACGATGTATCCACTTGTTACTCCTCAGATCATCTCCCAAGTTGCTGACGAATTGAAAGCACTTGAAATTGTTAGAGATTATTTCATCTTTGACCTTGTTGACTATACACGGCAGGAAGTTAAGATTTCTGCATTCTTTAGTCCAGACTCATGGAGCTGGGACGATTGGTCAAATCAGGCTGAAGGTGTGATGGAGAAGGGGTGCAAGCTTCAACTTAACCTTGAAGAATTTCCGTCACAAGTTCCTTTTGACTTTGAGGATGTCAAGATCATAAAATATATGGTAGAGAACACAGAAGCCACATTGAAAGAAGTAGCAGACACAACTTCCCTATCACTCACTCAGGTACATAAAAGAGTCAAGAGATTGGAGGATACGGGAATAATGAGAGGATGCGGAAAGTGTATGAGCCCATTCGAGGAGTATATGGGCATCACCGTTTTCTTTAACTCTCGTGAAAAAGCCGAGAATATTCTTTGTGCATTTTCGAAATTTCCGTTTCAAATGACATTCTCCTTGGAAAGCAGTACTCACTATATGGTAACTGTAGGTCTTCCTGCCAGTGAAGTCAATCAATTTCTACAAAGAACCCGTTTTCTAAAGAAGTACACAAATGAGTTCTTCGTCCAAGTTATGCTTGAAGGTACGAGTAAGGGGTATGTTCATCTTCTTGAAGCATACAATAAGAAAACTGAAAGCTGGGAGTTACCTCAGACAAAGACTCTTGAAAGAATAAGAACGATGGCAAAATAGGTTCTGCATATCTACCATCAGCATTTACTATAACTCACTAGCAAATAGTTATGTTGCCAATAGAGTCTCGGGCTGAACTTCAATGTAGGATTCAATGTCATCCAATCAATATAGCTAACCATTGCAGCATATTTATAGAGGAACTCGGAATTAAGAACAGGAGGAATGAGAAATTGCAAAGTGATCCATTTTCATTACTTCAAATGTGGTTGGAATCGATACTAGCACCCTTTAATCTACAGGGTCTTGCGCCGTTTATAGCAATCATTCCCGTACTTATCATGATCTATATTGCTTATCTGATAGTTGTGCGAACCGCAAAAATATCCTTCAGGAAAGTTGATGCATCCCGAGAAGCAACAAGTGGTGTTATCTTTGCATTGCGCATGATTTTCTTCATTCTTGCATTAACCGCCATTCTTGCAGCTGCTCAAGTCATACAAGGTGATACAGCGATTACAATAACTGCATTGGCGGGTACTGCCTTGGGTCTTGCATTTTCAAAGGCGCTTTCCAACCTTGTTTCAGGTATCTACGTCCTTGCAGCAAGGCCTTTTCGAGTAGGCGATTATATCAAGATTGGCGATACTGAAGGGCTTGTATTGGAAATCACTCTCAATTATACGCGTCTTCTACAATCAGACTTCACTAGAAAATTCGTTCCGAACAGTAAAGTCGTTGATACAGATGTCATAAACTACAGAGTTAGAATTGATGACTACGTTCTGGAGCGTGGTATTGAGTATGTGGATACGTCTGATCCTGAAACTAAGATTGGATATGCTATGGAGAAATTAAAATACCTGACAAAAGGAGAAGAAATTTATCGATATACTTTTGATATATTTGTTCACAAAGACTACCCATTAGAAAAAGTCGAAGCTCAATTTGAAAGTCTCTGCAATGAATGGAGATTCAAGTTTACTGAGAGACCAGAGTACTTCTACCTATCAAATCAAAACTTCGGTATCATCTATCGATTCGCATTTATAACCAAAGATCCAAAAGTAATTTTGACTGATGGTGCGGATTTTCAGACTGCATTAGCTCGTTCACTATTCCTGATGGAGTAAAACTCCGGATTTGAAAAATTGCAAATATCAGATTATTGCAGCAGGTCGAATCAAAGCTTCTGACAAGTTGGGCAGAAATACGTTGGACCGCCTGCAAATTGAAATCGCTCAATGATAGTTCCACATTGATTACAAGGTTTGTCTCTCATATGAGAACCAACAGATGGAATGTACTTCCCAGATTGTCCAAACAAATTGGTAAACTCAAATTTACCATGTTTGTTAATGCGATTCTTTACAACCTTCTTAATGGTTGTGTAGAGAACCTTTCGTTCTTGAGATGAAAGTGAAGATGTCTTTCTCTTTGGATGTAATTTCGCTTGATGTGCAATTTCTTGGAAGCCAGCATTTCCAAATCCCATTACAACTGCAGTTTTTCCAACGAGAGCCAATTTGATATATTGATTCTTCTCATCGAGTGCCCCAGAGAAGGTTTTCAGAGTGAATGTTTCATCAAGAGGTGAGTTTCCTTGAGAATCTCGACGATATACATAGACATTTTGTAGATCCGAATCCTTTGAGAAATAAACTAGACCATATCCCTTTAATCGAACAGTGAAGAGCGTTCCATCTGAGAATTCGATAGAGAGATGGTATTCTTTAGGAATCGATTCAGAACTCTCATGATATCGCAACTCACCTCCACCTTCGGGAGCAAGAAGCAAATTGGAATTCTTATCTAATTTAATTTGGATTACAATTCCAATTGGTACAACTTCAACTATTTTTCTTCCAATCAACGAATCGTAGTCAGATGTATTCTTATTGAAGAAGCTACTCTTCTGTAGCTTCTCGTAGTTTTTCAATGAGTAGGACACGATTTTCTTTCCAACTAGATATTCATTCATTTGATGAGAGAGGATAACAACTTCAGGTAGCTCTATACTCATATATTTCCCAACCTTCAGTTCATGATAGCCATCCTGTCTTTTTAAAATAAACCGCCAATATGATGGTAATACAGAACATTAAGATGAGTACGATGGGATATCCGTAAACCCATTGTGTCTCCGGGATGTAAAAATTCATTCCATATATACTGGCTATCAGCGTCAATGGTATGAATATTGTAGATATCACCGTTAGGAGTTTCATTACTTCATTCATTCTGTTGCTGATACTGGAGAGATAAATATCCATCATGGAGGTGAGCGAATCTCTGTAGGTTTCAACTATGTCAGTTGCGCGGATGACGTGATCATAAAGGTCTCTGAGAAAGACCAGTGTATTCTCGTGAATCAGACCAATCTCATCTCTATTGAATCTTGAAACTACTTCACGTAGTGGCCAGATATGTCTCCGAGAATATAGAATTGCTCGTTTGAGAGCGTACAATTTTTCTAATGTAATAGTTCTAGGAGACGCAATAATATCATCCTCCAAATCTTCAATTTTCTCACCCAGAACCTCCAAAACAATGAAGTAATTGTCTACGATGAGATCTAATAATGCATACGTGAGGTAATCTGAACTTTGACTTCGAATTCTAGTTCTCTCTGCTCTGATACGTTCAACTACTGGTTCAAAATTTGGATTTGTTGACTCTTGAAATGATAAGACATAATTCACTCCAACTAGGAAAGCGATTTGTTCAGAGGAAATTAAATCCGGACCATCATCAAGGTGAATCGCTCGAGCAACAATGAACACACCATCACCATAAATCTCCACTTTTGGTCGTTGTCTGGTGTTAACTAAATCCTCAACAACTAGTGGGTGAATGTTGAAATTTGCACCTATTTGTTCTATCATCTCAGATTTGTGAACTCCACCAACATGTATCCAACGAATGACACCTTTTGGTGGAGGTATGCATTCTTCCGAAGAAGTTACTTTCAATTCTGTAAAATTATCCGGTGAGAAATCAATTATGCGGATTTCTATTTCTCTACTAGTATATTTTCCCGTAAAAATCGGAGATCCTGGAGGTAATCCTGGAAGCTTACTTTTTCTATTCTTAATACTCATTCAAAGACCTCACTATTCTAATAGAGGGATAGAATTTTTCTCCAAATTTGTTTTACACTCCTAAGTTAAAGTTCCTTTGTAAAGAATTGAATACGATTCGCTTCTTTAAATCCAGACTTTACATATGCACCAATTGCTCGAGTGTTGATTGTTGGTGTACCCACTCTAGCATATTCAATCCCGGCTTTAAGAAATTCGTTAAAGAGCGAATGGATTAGGTAACCTGCTAATCCTTTGCGACGGTGTTCCGGAAAAACCCCCAAGTTTCCAATAATACCAACTCGATGTTCCAGATCAGGATTTATTTCAAAACCGAGAATGTACCCAAGAGGTTGGTCATCTTTCGTTATTACACGCCACCATTCAGGAGGAGATAATCCGAAACCTCCATCGATTGTTCTCTGATGTATTGCTCGAATATGTTCTGGATTTGTAACTGCTTCATCCCATCCATGAATTTGAAGATCTTCAGGTGTAGATGCGTAAGAACGGATTGCAAAATCTATAAAATCTTCAAGTTGGAAGTCTTTGCGGGTAAGAATCTCGTAATTATTTGTCACTCTCAGAGCTGTAAGATATTGTAGATTGACTACCATCTGATATCCTTCTGGTGCGCTCATTTTGAAACCATTCCTTTGAAGAGTATCAAAATGCCATTCAACATTCTGTTTTGAAGCATATTTGATGGATGACGTTAGAGTAGTAATGCCTCTATTCTTCAAATAGTATTCTTGATATTCAAGTAACGCATCTCCAATATTTGTATATTTGAAAGGGTCTGGAACTCCAGGCATCATGATACCATTGCGTGCATGATTATTACGACACGTGAATTCTAAAATGCCTAGGCCATTTCCATCCTCATCCTTTGCTATCAAGTAGATGTGATTCTCATCATTGAATTCATTAATCAACTCCTCACGTTCTATATTTGCATTATAATCTGCTGGGTTTGGATCGGTGAACCAGGAAAATTGTCCTAGTGAGGAATCCCAGATTAATCCAAACTCATCCCAACTTTCAGCATGAGAAATTTTGTAATTCATAAAATCTCGAATCCACAAAGTAGAACATCCATATAGATTTGACTCTAATTTTATCATATTTTGGAGAATTAACTAGGTAAACAAGTTAACTATGTATTTAAGTGTGCATTAAAAACCATTCTTAGAACAAAGGTTTTTTATATGTAGTAAGTAATAGATTTACTATTGTATAACAAAACACAATGAGGAGATTATATGGACGTAGTATACAAAAAATGGGAATCCGGAAAAGGTTTGGAGGAAATCCAAGCTAATATATACACTGAGGTTTCAGGATTACCTGCTAGACCTGAGGAAATTGGTCCAAGGAATGATGAACGTGGGTCAGATATGACTCGCTATGTGCTAACGAAAAGTAATGAACCCCTCGCTTATGTCACATCATGGGAATCGTCTGATGAACCAGGTCGATTTGGGATTGGTTACCCATGGTCTCTCTCCAATTGCCCCAAAGAAGCAAAAGAAAGAATTTTCACTGAACAATTGAACTATCTGAAATCGAAGGACGGTTGCAAGGAGTTAAGAACAGTTGTCGTTTTAGCATCGAAAACAGCTGATGATCAGATTGAGTTCTTCGAAGATCAGGGTTTTGTTGAGACTGAGAGAATTTATCGGTACAACAAAGATCTTGCCCCTCATGACTCTAGTAAATTTGAAGTAAAAGGTAAAGCATCAAAACTGACAGCTCGTCAAGCAACGAATGACTATGTAGATACTCTAATCGAACTCCTCCATTCAGATCCTAGAATACGTAATGCATTTCCAACTGAAGAAGGCGCTAGAGGTTACTTCGAAGGTAGAGTACTCGCAGACGGCCATGCCTTAATACTCTTTGAAGATGATATTGCCGTTGCTGCAAGTGCACTCTTAAAGTACGAACCTGACAATTTCTTTCTGAGTGCAGATTCTACTAGAATTATTCCACGCTTTGTTGCTATTAGACCCGGTTATAACTTTGCATGGACCCGTCTCTTGGTTGAATTGTCGAAAGAAGCAATAAATGCAGGATGGAAAGATATTCCAATACGAGTAAACTTTGGATTTGAAACGAGCGACCCATCTGCCATAACACTAGCAGAGACCCAAGATGAACTTCAAACTTTTGAAATTGTTATGACTCTACCAATGGAATAGAATCCGGGGGTGTATTGAGGTAGAATCTACAAGCTCAACACAAGTCTTAGGGATAATTGGTAGTCCCAGAATAGGAGGAAATACTGACACTTTGGTTAATGCAGTCCTCTCTAGTTGTCATGATAATGGCGCAATTACACATAGAGTCGTTCTTGATGAACTAATAATCCTTCCTTGCAAAGCATGTGATGGTTGTCAAGATTCGAGAAGTTGCATTCACGAGGATGATATGCAAGAAATCCTTACACTCATGGAGCAAAGCGATATCTGGATTCTTGGAACACCGATTTACTGGTGGGGGCCAACTGCACAGATGAAGACATTCATTGATAGATGGTACGGTGTCAAACAGTCACTCTTTCAAGGTAAGAAGATATTGCTTGTCGTGTCAATGGGTGGTGGTAATGAGTATTATTCTCGACATGTTATAGGAATGTTTGAGGATATCTGCAATTATCTAGGTATGGATTTCCTTGATCCCTTAATCGCACCACGAATGAGGACTAAGAATTCTGCGATAGAGGTATCATCCCTTCTTGATCGGGCAAAAGACTTGGGATCAATGATTTTGACATCAACATGTCGTTGTAATGAGAACGTTAAAGGTTCTATAGCATAGGAGGGAACACCCTCCTATCAATCTCATCAAGATGAATTCTTATCAAAAACCAATGTTTTGATTACAACAGGAACCACAACATTCTCAATAATGGGCTCTCCGATATCAACAAAATCGCCTTCAGCAAGATCAATCTCATCAATTGAGAGAACTTCATTGATAATTCCAGTTTCACGTCTCATCACATTTCCAACACTGTTCCCGATATCCCCTGTGAAACACATCATAATGGGTTTACCAGATTTCACAGTATTTGGAAGTCCTCTAATGACTCCTTTGGCAAATATCGTGAGATTCTCATATGATGGTCTTACAGCATCACGAAAAGCTAGTAGAATTCTATCCTCCCCCTCGATAATATCAAATCTCTTGAAGGCATCCTCTATCGCATCTGCCACTTCCTCAATTGTTAGTTTTCCAAGAGGTAAGGTTGGGACTATCACCGGTAAGTTACGTAAGGGATATTCTAACCCAGCTGAAAGAAAAGTTGTTGAGCCACTCACATGAAGGCTTGATTGCCCAGCTCCGATTACTGTAGCTCGTATTCGATGGTGCGGTTCTGAAAGTGGAAGATTTTCTCTCTCGACCACAGCTATAATTTCATTAGCTAGATGCTGTCCTAGATCTCCGTAGGATTTGTTCTCTTTTCCATAAATATACTCGGCGACTCCTCCTGAAAATGTTAGTCTATCAATCTCATATCCTAACTCAAGTGGGGGAGTCATCATCAGCATTTTTCCAATAATACTTGATGGAGTTCCGGTTATAGCCTCAAGTAGTGCATCTGCTAAAGCCTTGGATAAAGATTGGATTATTTGTTCTGAGAGACGGTCCCCGAGGGATAACTCAAATCCAAGCTCTAACGCGATTTTATATCCAGTATTCTCTAACCTTATGATGCATCCATTCTCATCTATTGCAACCAACCTTCCACCAACATTTGTTGCAGCAGTTTCTACTACTCGCCCATTTTTACAGACTGCAATATTCGAAGAACCCCCACCAACATCAACATTCATTATTGTAAGTCCTGTCTCCTCTGATTCAGCTACAGCTCCTGAACCGAATGCAGCTAAAACAGATTCAAAATTAGGGCCTGCAGTTGCAGCAACAAATTTACCGGTTTCATCAGCGAGTAGTCTCACAATTTCATCAGCATTTTCCTTCTTCGCAGTTTCGCCTGTTACTATGACAGCTCCTGTATCGATTTCTGATATCTCAAATCCTGCATTTTGGTAGTCAGCAAGTATCAGTTCTCTTAGATGTTTGAAATCAATATTCTGAGGATCAATGAATGGGGTGAGATGAATAGGACCTGAATGAATAATCTCACGTTTCTTAATTTCGAATTTTTCAGTTCTACTATGGGGATCTTTCTCAAGAAGGAGCCTACTGAAAACAACATGGGAAGTCGAAGAACCCACATCTACTCCAACACTAATCAAAGATTTGCTGGTGGTCTTTACGTACAAACACTCTTCGCCTCTGTTTGTCACGCGGAAAAAATTGAGCCTTTTAGGTTTGTCATTAGGGCGATGGATTTTCCGCCTTCGACATTTTCATTAGCAACGATAAACATCCAAATATGAACGATTATGGACATCTCGGAAGTAATTAAAAAACGAAGAAGTATCAGAAAATACCTCTCGAAAGAAGTGGAGGAGGAAAAAATTCGTAAGGTGTTAGAGGGAGCTAGATGGGCACCTTCTGCATCAAATAAACAGCCATGGCATTTTATTGTTGTTAGAAATTCTGAAACCAGAAAGAAGTTAGCTGATTTGCATAGCTATGGACGTTTTATGGCGGAATCACCTGTTGTGATAATTGTGTTAGGAGACCCATCTAAACATCAGAAATATCATCTTGCTGATCCACATAATGCTGTGGAAAATATGATTCTCCAAGCTTGCTCATTAGGTCTCTCAACATGCTGGATTGGAGTTCGAGATACAGACGTTGAGGATGACTTCAAACAAATCTTGGTAATACCTAGTGAGCTAAGAGTTATCTGTGCTGTTGCAATGGGATATTCCGATATGGAACGCGAGAGCTCACGAGTACCTTTCGATGACATTGTATCATGGGAATCTTTTGGTAATAAGGGTTAGACTGAGATTATCACTTCCTTGGATTTCTTTCCACTCATCTCGTGGATTGAAATCCTGCCAATACCTACTCTTGCTAGGGATTTCTTTGTGATCTGTTTCTCAGCTACCTTTGCAGGTTCTTCCTCAAGTTGACTAATCATTACCATTAGTGCGAGCCGCTTTTCATCCACGTCTGTGATTATCTCTACTTCCCCACTAAATTGAACGGTCGCGTAAAAATGATCGCAAGCACCTTGTATGTATCCGTAATCTACGAGAGCCTGTCCCCAAATTCTGTTATTTTTTTGGAGAATGTCAATTTTTTTCCCCTCTTGAGCACAATGAAAATAGATACAATTCCGTTCCTGGTCATAACCATGACTCAGTGTCACAAGGTATGGCATATTTTTATCACACATTGCAATGGTGACATACTTTGCAGCCTTTAGGAGTGAGATCATTTCATTACGATCTGTAATTGCCTTCTCTTTCCTTCGGATATCCCGCATAGATTAATCCTCTCAATATCATACCCTGAATTTTCGTTTGATGCTTCCTTGATTCAAATAGACTACAATAATGAGATTGATGATTAATGTCAACCAGCTGATACTTGGATAAGATAGAACCGATATCAAGAGGTTCAATAATGCGAAGAACATATCAACCCACCAAGCCCAAGACATAAGGGAAAATAGACCAAACCCAAGAATTATGTAAAATAATCCAATTATGATCGCTGCGCCTTCAATACTTGTTAACCACGGTCCTACGATTAAATTGCCATATCCACTAAGTAATGACAAAGAACCTAGGATCATGAGAATACCAACTAACATGTTAAGGACTGCTAGTATAGCTACACCTGCTGGAACTTTCGCCAACTTGATTCACCTTAGCCGTGTATGAATCGCAATATACATCTTATCTTTTTCGGAATAATCTTGAGCTGTTTCGATTCACTTTTTGGTAGGTTTGGAGTGTAATAAGTTATGATTGATATCAAGGATATAATTGAAGCATATAACAGAATTCAAGGTGCAGTAAATCACACACCTGTTTTGAAGTCGCGAACTATCAATAAAATAACCAATTGCACTGTATTTTTCAAATGTGAAAATATGCAACGCGGAGGCGCATTCAAATTTAGAGGAGCTTATAATGCAATCTCACAGCTTAGTGAAGAAGAAAAGAATCGTGGAATAATCGCTCATTCATCTGGTAACCATGGACAGGCAGTATCCTTGGTTTCTTCACTTCTCGGCGTTAAGGCTACGATTGTAATGCCTGAGAACTCGCCTCTAGTAAAATTAATAGCTACACGCAGTTATGGTGCTGAGGTTGTATTATGTGAATCGACACCGGAAGGTAGAGTGAAAAAAACAAACGAGTTGATTGAGGAGTATAACTATTGCCTTATCCATCCCTATGATAATGAGAATATCATCGCAGGAGCAGGAACAGCAGCATATGAGCTGGTT
This sequence comes from uncultured archaeon, assembly GCA_964458565.1. Taxonomy (GTDB): domain Archaea; phylum Asgardarchaeota; class Thorarchaeia; order Thorarchaeales; family Thorarchaeaceae; genus CAYWJO01. The sequence continues at coordinate 17,711 of CAYWJO010000037.1, forward strand.
CAAGAAGTCGGAAAATTAGATTATATTTTCGCACCAATAGGTGGTGGAGGTTTAATTAGTGGTACTTCAATTGTTTTGAAATCTGAATGCCCTGAATCAAAAGTGATTGCCGTTGAACCTGCAAATGCAGATGATGCATTCAAATCATTTACGTCTGGCAATCTTCATCCAAGCATCAATCCAAATACTATTGCTGATGGATTACGTACTCAGCTTTCATCTCTAACTTTCAAATATGTCCGTCAAAATGTTGATGAAATTGTATTGGTGAGTGAGGAAGAAATTCTAGATGCTATGAGGTTATTATGGGAAAGAATGAAACTTGTTGTCGAGCCATCTGGAGCAGTTTCGCTTGCTGGGTTGATAAAGAAATCTAAGATTTTTGATAAACATATTCCTGAATTTCCACGTGTAGGTGTAATAATTAGCGGTGGAAATATCGATTTAGAAGAGTTCTTTCTATTCTTAAGAAGAAAAATCGCAATTTAGTAGATCTTTACATTCGGGCATCTCTCCACTATCTCCATGTTCATGCTGGTAAACTTTCATCAATAGTAATTTGTAAGTTAGAGTGTATAGATTAAAAATAACGGCTGATTATATTGGATCGTTGGATCATGCATATAGATATGGATGCATTCTTCGCAAGTGTTGAACAGTATCGGAATCATCCAGAGTTAATAGGACAACCAGTTTGTGTAGGTCACGATCCTAAGAAAGGTAGGGGGAGAGGCGTAGTAAGAGCTGCGTCATACGAAGCAAGAGCTAAAGGTATTAGGTCAGGTATGCCTGTTTCAGAAGCCTATCGTCTGTGCCCAGAAGCCGCGTTTATTCAAGGTGAGTTTTCATCATATGGAGAAGCCTCTGATGAATTTATGGAAATATTAACCGATTTTGGAGATGACGGGCGAGTAAGAAGAGCATCTATCGATGAAGCGTATATAGAAACAACCTTTCGCACCTTGGAGTACAATCATCCAAGAAACCTTGCAAAAGAAATCCAGTCAACAATAAAGAATGAAACTGCTCTACCTTGTTCTATTGGAATTGCTTCAAGTATTAGTGTGGCTAAGATTGCTACGGGTCAGAATAAACCAATGGGAGTGACATTTGTCCCTCAAGATCCAGAAGCAATCCTAGAGTTCCTAGCTCCTTTGCCTGTAGATGCTATCAATGGCATTGGTAAAGTCACGGGTGAACGGTTACGAAAATACGGATTGGAAACGCTAGGTCAAATTCAGGAATTGGATATTCCATCGTTGTGGCCTATTATGGGCCGATCTTCTTCATGGATTCTAAACCGTGCACGTGGTATCGATACAAGACCATTAATTGATAATGGTCCAAGAGTCAGGAAATCTATTAGTAAAGATAGAACTTTTCTTGAGGATGTAGAACCTGAATCGATAGATTTTCTTCACGAATCAATTAGCAAGATATGTTCTCGTATCTCTGAAAAATTAACAAAGAAGCATCTATCATTCAAAACAGTCACTGTGAAGATTAGATATGGAGATTATAAAACAATTCAGAGAAGCAAAAGCCTTCCTGTGTTTACAAACAAGGGTGATTCCTTAGAAAGGCTTGCACTTGATATATTTGATCAAAATAAAAATCCCGAAAAAAATATTCGTTTAATTGGAGTGAAGGTTTCAGCTCTTAGGGAAACTGAATCACAGGTACTGCTAACCCAATTCTATTAAATATGACCACATATCAGATACACGGAGATTCTACGTGAATAGAATGAATATTGTCGAAGCGAGGTTCATTGATAGACCCAATCGCTTCTTAGGCCGTGTGGAACTAAATGGAACTCTAGTTGAAGCTTTCATTCCAAATCCTGGAAGAATGAATGAATTAATGATACCTGGAAAAAGAGTGTATCTGAGAGAGAATGCAGCAGTACATAGGAAAACAAGTTATGATATGATAGCTGTAGATCATGAAGGTTTACTGATTTCAATCGATTCTAATCTTCCGAATAAATTCATGAAGCGTATTCTGAGTAACAAGAGACTCCCCATGTTCAAGGACTATGACCACATTAAATCTGAACCTCCCATGTATCAAGGCCGGTTTGATTTTCTTCTTACCGGTGAAAATTCCAGTATTGTTATTGAGATAAAATCTTGCACACTAGTTGAGAATAACCGTGCAATCTTTCCTGATGCTCCAACAATAAGAGGAGCGAGACACATGAAACATCTTGCCAGTGCCCTTAAGGATGGAATGGTGAATCGAGCTGCAGTTATTTTCGTGATACAACGACCAGATGCCAATGTATTCTCACCAAATGATCCGACTGATCCACAATTTGGCGATAACCTTCGAGAAGCAAGGAAAGCTGGTGTAGAGGTGATTCCAATCCTCACAGAATTAAAGGATTGGGACTTAAAATTTCTCAAGATTCTACCTTATGATCTTGATTACTTTCTTACTAGCAATTAATGCTTTAGACAAATGACATTAAAGGAGTATTTTTTTACTTCAGGAGAACCTTTCAATAACTATGGAGTATTGGCATATGCAACGAAGAGAAATCTGGCTCCTCATATTAGCCGCAATAATTCTGATGTACATTATCCCGTATTTCATAATTATTGATGGATCAGGAACAGATCCAATCACAGGAGCCTTTAGCGTTCTTTGGGATTTCTCAAGGAGAGTATTACCAGAAAACATAGCCAAGGAAAACCTCCTCCCTCCAGCTATTCTCACGCTGGTTATGCTTGCGCCTGGTCTTTACTATATATTCACCATGACTAAAGAGGGTGAAAAGCCGCAATATCTTCATCAGATGATTATCATATTCGTGATTTCTTGGTCAGCATTGCTTTTTCTTGTACCAAGTTCAATATGGAGTTACGAGGGAATATCTCTAAAGCCCGAGGCAGATTATTGGATTACTCTCCCTAACTTTGTAACATTATCTTTGATACTCTTCGTTCTTATCCCATCACTTATGCTACATCAATCGAAGAAAAAGAAAACTGCTCTTGATATAGAAGTAGAGAAAAAACGCCCAATTTATCGACAGCCTGGAGTGATACTCGCGTTAGTGATTCTATTTATTCCCGACTTCATATCATTTCATACTCATTCAACTAGAATCTGGAACTCTCAAACCTACCTAGAGTTTGGGACCATAGGCTATACACTTAGTATTCAGTTCGTCCGAACCTTTAATCAAACAAATACATCATTATTTCTGATAATTACTCCAGCACCTACATTTCCTGCATTTATTCTTAGGTGGATAATCTGTGTTGGTTTTTCCTATCAAGTGTTAGCTTATCTCAAGGATGAAACTACTCACAAACAAGCCATTATTGTAACACTTCTATCGGTTGCTGCAATGCTATTCCTGTCGATTATGTATTCAACCGACTTCTTAGTTGGTGACTATTTTCGATATCCGATCCCATTTCCAATATTACAGCTTGCGGGATTCTCCTTGATTCAGAACCACCTTGAATCTAAACAAAGAGTAGCGAAGGATCCCGAGCAAAAAATAATCAAAATACCTCTTGTCTATATTCTCTATTCCAAATTCAGGAAGCAAATTGAGAAAGAAAGCGAGGTTACCTAACATGGATACTCTCTCATTACTACAGAAAATGTCTGATGCCGAGCTCATTGAATTAGCCAAGTCTGTATCTTTGCCATTGACCGAACGCACAGTTGGGCGGAAATGGTTGTTGGATACTCTCTCAAATGCAATTGACAAAAAACAACTCGGATTGAATGATTTCCAACAATCTGCACTCAACGATCCAGCAATCAAGCTAACAGAACTCTCAAAGCACTTTGGTTCTACTATCGCAGTTGATTCATTAGACTTGGAATTAAAACCTGGCGAGATAATCGGACTTGTTGGTCCCAACGGAGCTGGTAAGACTACGACGATGCGAATGCTTACAGGTATTATCCAACCAACTTCTGGGAAAGTTTCAGTTAACGGCTTTGATATTCGAAAAGATCCAATAAAGGCAAAGACTGCCATAGGGTACATTCCTGAACGCCCTACATGTTACCCAAGTTTGAGTGTCAGAGAATATCTGACATTCATCTCAAGAATATATGAGGTACCTCGTAGTAGGGCTTTATTAAGAATTAGAAGCTATGTGGAATTATTTCAGTTGAACCAATATCTGAATTCATACATCGGTACTTTATCAAAAGGGAATCTACAGCGTACTCTTCTTGCGGGTATTTTCGTTCGAGATCCTCCATATATTCTAGCCTTTGATGAGCCAATATACGGCCTAGATCCTAGAGGCGCATGGAGTTTAAAACACCATCTTAAGACTTTAAGAGATGAGGGTAGTGCCATCCTAATTTCTACACACATTTTAGAGGTCGCGGAAGGACTTTGTGAAAAGTTTGTTATTATGAATGAAGGTGTTGTTGTAGGTAGTGGAACAATGGGTGAGATGAGAAATGAACATCCAGGAACCAACACGTTGGAGGAAATTTTCCTCGAGCTGACAGGAGGAATTCCAACATACGACAGGTAGGTGAGTGGATTGTATTCAAAGACTGTGTTACTGATTAGAACTGAAATGAAGATGTTATTCAATCAATTTCGCAATACAATTTCTAATCCTTCAATGCTTACTTTCTATGGTACCTCTCTTGTGGGAGCATACTTTGTGAGTAACATTCTCTCAACTCTCATAGGTTTTGCTCCTATGTTTACAGGCATATCCTCAATATTTCAAACAAATCTTGAATTATCAGTCATGTATACTAGCTTTGCATTCATTACAGCATTAGCTGTAGTTGGAGGCTTTTTTGGAATTGGTCGAGCTGATGTTCTTGTACAGACTGATGAACACATAATCATGCCCGCGCCGATTCAACCATACCAACTTTTCATCACTCGTTATTTTAGAAGATTTGTTAGAAGACTGGTCTATGTGATGGTCTCATTAGTAGTACTGCTACCTGTAATCAGCTCTGGAAATCTGATGTTTAGTGACGTACTACTATCTGTTTCAGCTATTCTTTTGTTCTTTGAGGCAAATTACTTCATTGGAGGAATCGCATCCCATATACAGCGAAAAATATCTAGAAGCGCAAATCGTGGTTTACGTTATGGCATTTTATTTCTGATGATTTTGTTGGTTCTAATACCCTCAATTCCCCTATTAATTTACAATCCTGTCTTTCAATTTTTTGTACCATCTACAAGCACAGTATCAACAATCATTGCATTAACTGGTATTCAATCAATAGGTGTAGACCCGCTTCTAAGCTTTGGTGGACTTCTATTGACCTTTCTCATTCTCGGTTTAATACTTTCAATATTATTCAATTTTCAAGACTATGAGATTTATTCTACAAATCGAGACATAATGCACGAAAAGAGTGGTTTTAGAAGTCTTGTTAGAGGACAAATCGATTTCTCTAACACACGTTTTAGAGACCCTATGATTTGGATAATGTTGAAAGATTTCTGGACTAGAATGAGGTCTCCCTTTCAATTTTGGAAGTATGTGTATATCTTGGTTGGAACCATCTCAGTTCTCCTTCTTAACCTAATACAACCTGTAGGAATTGATCCCATTCGTGTACCCGGTGAATTCAATTATGCGGCAATTCCAGCATTTCTGATAATGCTCCTACTATTGTCACAAATGACAAGTGTGACGTCATTACTAAGTTTTGTAGATGAACGTGAGAATATTTACTTGCTAAAAGTAAGTCCATTCAGCTCGAAAGATATTGTTCTTGGGAAATATCTACTGAGCTTAATTGAATCAGGTCTTGCAGCGATACCTATCTTTGGAATCCTCGTCTTCTTCTTGCGAGTGGATAATTCAATAATACTACTTACTATTGGGATTCCATTTCTCCTGATATTTTCAGCAACAGGTACTATGTTTGGAGCGTATATACCTGTATTTACAAACGATCCAAGAACTCCGCCCGTGCCTCTTGCATTTGCATTTCCAACTCTCAATTTAATCATTGGCGCTGCAATAATCTATCTACTCACAGTCACAAAAGCCGGTATCCTCTTCACTATTATGCTACCCGTGATAACGCTAAGTCTTGTTATCGTCTTTCTTATGCTATCAATTATTGCGTTGAGGTCATATCTTTAGGTTTCCTTACTTGAGCTATTCGTAGTGCATTGAGTACAACAGCGATGGTAAGACCTACGTCACCCAATATTAGAGCTAGCCACAAGCTAATCATACCAATCATGGCTAACGCGGCTATCACAAGTTTTACTGAGATTGAAAACATAACATTTGCTTTGATCACAGACATTGTTCTCTTTGCTCTATCGATTAATGAAGGGAGTTTGGAAATATCTTCGTTCATCAGCACTACATCTGCAGTTTCAACTGCTATATCGGATGCGATTCCACCGACTGCAATTCCTACGTCAGCAGCGGCAAGTGAGGGAGCATCGTTAATTCCATCGCCAACCATTACAGTTGTCTGTTGATTTGAGAGTTCGCGTATCGCTTCAACCTTTTCATGTGGTAGGAGATTGGATTTATACCTTCTAATTCCAAGTGAGGTAGCAACTTCTTCAGCTGCAGATTTATCATCACCAGTGAGCATTATTGTTTCAATACCTAATCCTCTCAATTTTGATAATGTAATCTTGCTGGTTTCTCTAATTTCATCATTCAAGCTTATTGTGCCAAGTATCGACCTGTCCTGTAGCACATATACAAGAGTTCCAGAACCACAAACATGATCTTTTGGAATGGTAATGCTGAGATCGTCTAGTAAGGTGCTATTGCCTATCGAATATGATACGCCCCCTATATCACCTGTAACTCCTTTACCCGCAATTGAAACAAAAGATGTCGCCGGTTTATACTCGGAATTTATTCCAGTTGCCGCTCGTGTTATTGCAGTAGCAATTGGATGTTCAGACTTCGACTCAAGTTGTGCTGCAATCGAAATCAACTCGGATTGGTTCAATGACTCATGAAGACAGATATTCTCAACGCTAAGTATGCCTTTTGTTAAAGTTCCTGTTTTATCAAACGCAATTATTCTAGTATCACTCAAATATTCAATAATCTCAGATCCTTTTACCAGTACACCATCTCTAGCTGATGAACCGAGCGCACTTACCATGCTAACTGGAATCGAAATCGCGAAAGCACATGGACATGATACAACAAGCAGAGCAAGTCCACGATATATTGCATCAGTCGGCGTGAAACCAAGAACGATAAACCCTACCGCAACAAAGAGTGCGGTGAATACAACTAGGGGTGTGTAAATATGTGAGAATCTAGACACAAATTTCTCAGTTGGTGATTTACGTTTTTTCGTTTCTGATACCAATTCGATTATTTTTGCTAGTACAGTTTCATGCGAATTTTTTGTCACTTCAACTTCTAGATATCCATCTAGATTCATCGTTCCTGCAAATACCTCGTCACCATAAGACTTTGATTCAGGTACGGATTCGCCTGTTATTGAAGATTGATCTACTGATGATTCTCCATCAATGACCATGCCATCCAACCCAATCAATTGACCTGGCCGCACAATCATTACATCTCCCTCTATCACATCTTCAACATTGGCACATACCTCCGAGCCTTGGACAAGTAACGTAACAGAAGGTGGCTCTAACTCGAGAAGGTCTTGGATTTCTCCTTTTACTATAGTTTCAGTTCTGCGTTCCAATAAATCTGCAATGAAGAACAGAAAGAGAACTGATGCACCTTCTGCGGGAGCTCCAATTAAGAAAGCTCCAATAGACGCACTAGTCATGAGAAAATTTACATCTAAATGAAATTTAATAACGCCTCTTAAACCTCTTGGGATTATCCAGCGACCCGCAGATAATGCTGCAATTACGTATGCTAAATACATTAGAACATCGTTAAAACCAGATATTTCTATTAATATTCCAAGAGCCAGTGAGAATGCAGATACGACACCAAGAGTGTATCTCCTCCGAAGAGATATGTTCACTGCATGTTCTTCTTCAAGAGCACATACAGCACATGAATGACCATCAACTTGCTTGGACATGGTCTTTGGTTCTCCTGAGGATATCTTCTATGCAATCATCTTCGATTTTGTAACCGATTCTTCTCCCATCGGCAGGGTCTCTTCTTTTACTGACAAAACCAAGTAACTCAAGTAATGATAAGTGATGGCTCACATTGCTCTGACTTAGGTTTAGAATATCTGTTATGTCAGATACATACATTTCACCCTGTTCCATAAGCAACCACAAAATTCTGACACGTGACTCATCTGACAGGATTCTGAATATTCGTACAGTTTTCTGTAGCTCTTCTGAGTTAGTATCATCGATTATTGTCAGCATAATTCATCACACTTTACATGAATATATGTTCATATAATTATATATTAATGTTCTTAAATGTACTAACTATGATTCAATTCCCACAAGCATTCTTTATTTGTTTCTCCTCATGCATGTAATTGCAAAAACGAAACCGTTCCATACAGACTTGTGAATCACACCACTCTCCGAGAGTGTTATCACATGCAGGATGTAAGAGACAAAGACTCAGAGGTCGATAACAAATATCGAAACATCTTAGAGATGGCTAATGATGGCATTGTTGTTGTTCAAGATGAAGTAATAGTAATGTGCAATCCTGCATTTGCAGATATGCTTCAATATGAAACAAAAGACGTATTGGGGCGAAGATTTGTAGATTTCCTAGATCCCGTCGCTACACACCTTTATCATGAAAATCAAGAGAAATTCATTTGGGGTCAACAGAATCGACCTAGCTTCAGAATAAGATTACTAAACTCGATAAATGAAACGACTACATTCGAGGTTTCTACTGCTGATTTCATTTATGATTCTCAACCTGCGATATGTGTTATCGCTCGTAATATTACAGAAAAAATGGCTCTAGAATCAGCAATAGAGGCATCTGAATCACGGTATCGGAACCTTTTCAATTCCTCACCAATTGCGTATTTCACCTTGAGTCCTAGAGGTACTATCCAGCAAGTGAATTCTGCAGCATGTAGATTACTAGGTCATCAGGAATCTGATCTTCTGAAGAGGAATATATCTACATTCATACCTAAAGATGAATCTGATGTTGATATTGCAGTTCAAATATTGATTGAAATAAACCAAGGAAAGAGCATAAAGAATTTTGAAATGAAGATGACTCGCAAAGGTGGAGAATCAATATGGGTGAGTTTAACCGCCAGCCCTCTCCAATCTTCTCAAGGTGTTCCAGATATAGGATTCATGCTTGGTGACATTAATCGTAGAAAAATTGCAGAACTTCGAGAGCAACAAGAACGAAATAGAGCGAACCTCTATCTCGAAGTAATGACTCACGATTTGAATAATGTGAATCAGAGTTTGATGTTCTCGCTTGAGCTACTGAGAGAAAAAATGGAATTGCCTCCAACTGTCGATGATATGCTGCGTGATACAAGATGGAGTGTTCGTCGTTCCTCTCGCTTGATTTCTTCAATGAGGTCGATCATTAATCTAAGAGATAATCCCCCTGAAACTGTAAAGTGTGACATCTATGAGTCAATTCAGAAGGGTATCAAACTTGCGCAAGACGACCTTCCTTGGAAAAATCTAGAAGTCAGAAGCAATATCGATCCTGAAACTTATTTTGTAGCAGGTCATTCATATCTTGATAATGTGTTCTTTCATCTTATTCATAATGCCTTAACTCATGATGAAAAGGATAATGTGAAAGTAGAGATAACCGGAGAGTACATGTCCTCAACCAATACGATAAGGATTTGTATTGCAGACTATGGTCTTGGAGTTCCGGATGGAATTAAGGACCTCATATTCAGAAGAACCGGACATCCAGACCAGCAGTTGGTTGGAAGGGGACTTGGTTTAACACTTGTTGATCAAATCGTGCGAGATCTCGAAGGTGAAGTATACCTAGTTAATCGAGTTGAGAATGATTATACTAAGGGTGCAAAGGTCATCCTAGAATTACCTGTTTGGGTTGAAATAATTGGACTGGAATGCGGTAGAAGTGCTTGTATTACCTTCTATAAATCGAATCATTGCCTATTTTGTGATCCTACGTATGAAGTATTATTGAGCGTCATTGAGGAGATGGGTCTTCCAAGTTACCTCGTTGAAGTTTTTAATGTTGATGACCCGGATGTGAATATATCTGCAAGTGAATTGCCTATGCTACCTTTCATCAAAATCTGCAACGAGGAACTTACAGGTTTTGTAGGCGCTGATACTGTTCGAACTGCATTAATGGCACTCATGGTCCAATCCTGTTATCCGGGTAATTTAGAATAGAATTAAGCAGGAATTTAAGTAATTGCAACTATTTTTTTTTTCAAAGGGGTTGTGCCAGGTAAATGGATTTAGGTATCCAAATTGAACCACAGTTCGGTTATAATTATGATGCTATTCAAAAGCTATCAATGAAAGCCTTAGACAAAGGATTCAATTCCATATGGTTCTCGGACCATTTTATGCTGAATCATGATGCTACAGATAGAGCATTGCTTGACCCCTTGCTATTAATGGCTGCATTATCAAGGGACAACGAGGAAATAAGAATCGGTAGCCTGGTGTTTTGTAATAATTATCGTCATCCTGCATTGCATGCAAAGATGGGAGCTACTCTAGATGTCCTCACAAATGGAACTCTTGAGTTTGGGATTGGAGCAGGCTGGAAAGAAATTGAATATAACGCATATGGATATAATTTTCCTCCAGATATGGTCAGAATCAGGCAACTAGAGGAGTCTATTCAGATAATTAGAAAGATCTGGACTGAGAACAAACCTTCTTTTGATGGAGAGTACTACCATTTAGATCAGCTTGTATCTCATCCAAAACCAGTTCAAAAACCCATCCACGTATATGGGTTGGGACTATGAAAGCAAAAAAGCACATGCTTGAAGTCACAGCGAGATTTGGTGATGGTATTAACATAGCTTGGTCTTTCTCACCAGAATAGGCACAGGAAATATTCAACCGTCTCGATGACTTATGTGTGAAGCACAATCGCAAACCTGAATCTGTTGAACGGTCAATTGGATTGTGGGTGCGACTATTTGAAAATGAAGACAAGATGGAAAAAGCTATTGTCAAAGGTGCCCAAAACCAAAAAGTTTCTTAAAGGGAATATCGCGAACGTGTCAGTGGAGCACTTTGGGGGGCCTCAGAAATAGTTGCTTCAAATCTTAAAGAATATCAAGAGCTAGGAGTCATATATACAATACTTATGTTTCCACATAATGAGGAAGATACATACATGACTCAATTTGAGTCTATAATTTAGGATCTCTTTAGACTTCCAATAATAGCAATGAGTCCCAACATGGACAATGAAAGAATTGCTATATTTGGCAAATCATTTTCAGTTATCAAAGGAATTTGAGGAAGAACAGGTGTTGATGGTGAATAGGTTGTAGCATCTGAATAATAATGCACATGTACTACCAGACTATATGAACCACTTCCAGAATATGATCTTACCATTATGTACCAAGTGCCATGAGCCGGCGCCTCGATTGATTCATCTTCATAGCTATCTGAGTCATATCCCCTGAGGTCATACTCATCAGTTGTGGGTCTTACTGCATAGCGTGCATAAACATCAAAATCACCAGATGACCCTGATAGAACCACATTCAGGACATACGCACCAGGTTGGACCTCAATAGAGTACATATCAGTATCATAATCGGTGGTCAAGAAACCTGTTATGGATTCACCATTAGTAAGCTCTTGCTGGGCAATATAGTAGTGAACCTGAGGGGTCTCATCAACAATAAGCAGTGATGGCATTAGGACTAAAGGGATTGATAAGATAATTAATAGTACCAGTTGAGGAAGTTTTGATTTTTGCAAGGTATATTGGACAATGTAATTCCATCATATAAGCTTCTTGTGATGACATCTTACAATCATTACATGACTCCTTTTCGTCTATGAGAGATGATTAATATTCCAACAATGACAATTACACCAATTGATGTGAGTGTAATGATGTACGAAATGAGAGTAGCAACATCAGGAGGAGCTACGGAGTTGGGGTATTCAAAACCGTTTATGCTCTCATAGATATTAAGATTCATTGTGGATACAGTTCCGAATCCTGTACCACCGAGATATATCAATCCGTCTGACGATATACTCAATGATGTTTGCTTCATAAAGCCAGAGGAAAAGGCCCAATCCTGTAATGCTAGATTGCACTCCCAAATCTTCGATCCATTAGAAGCGAACTTGAGCATCGATTTGAAGATGTTGAAATGAAGAGATTCCATTATTACTATTGCAGTATCATCTGGTCCAATTGCTACATTAACGCCAAGATTGTATTCAGCAACGCCTGGAGAATAAACTACCTTTCTTGTTGATTGCCAATCTACAGTACCATTTGGAAATCTGCGATTGATGTATAACTGCTCAAGAGGAGTTATTCCGACTGTGTAAATTCTATCTTGACTATCAATATCCATATCGAAAGCCCTGATGTTTCTTTTCCAAATCATCTCGCCTTCATTATTCCAGAGACTGAGTGATTCATCGGTCAATGTTACGATATTTCCAATTGAATTAACAAGAACTTCTTTTACTCCATTTATGCTAGATGTATCATTTATTATAGTTCCCCAAATTTGATTGCCCTCTGGACTGTAGCAATTCAGAAAAGGATTATACTCGAGTATCAATGAACCATTCTGAAATTCCTGAATAAATGAGATTCCTCCGACATATAGAAAACCATTAGAGTCTATTGCAATCGATTGTGCTGATTCATATCCACCCAAATTGAACTTACGGATCCAATTCGTGATTCCGTCAAAATTCCATTTTACTATGACTAGATCATCCCCATTTTCTCCGACCGTATAAACTGCAGAAGGAGTAACAGCAATTCCTCGACCCATCATCTGTTCAGCTGTTGTACCTTCTAGGCTTTTATTCCAAAGAAGATTTCCAAGTCTATTTCGTTTAATCAACAAGTGCTTGAAAGAAGAAGTGGAATAGTCCGCAATATATCCCACCATATACAATGATCCATCAGAACCTAACGCCAAATCTGAAAAGTATGTATCAATGCCGTGATGCCAAGTAGTTTTTCGATACGGTTCATAAACCTCAATCTCTTGCTCAGAATAAACATATGCCACCATACTAATTGAATCGATTGTGAAGGTTACAGATCCGGTCCATTCATCGATTGGAGAAATCCCAAGGGGTGTGAAATACTCAAAATTGTAAGTCGGTGCTAGACCTATGCTTACGGTGAACGTATCGAGGGGATCTTCCTGAAAGCCCTCTGCATCTTCGACCATCCCGCCAAATGTATCGATTATATCGAAAAATGATAGATCAATATTTCGGACTTGCTTAATCGAATAATAAGGAGGATAGGTTTCAAATACTTTGAGCCAATTTCCAGAAGAATCGATAAGCCACACATACACCTTGAATGTCTGAACTGCTACTGCTATGTTTGCGAAATCACCAGATAATTCAGTCATAAAACTAATAGAGAAATTCATATCGTCAGGTAGAATCTCGTAGGTCCAGTTTATCTCTTGACTAGCAAGAATGAAATCCAATGTATTAGGAAGTTCAGAATCTGGTACATCACGGAAATTGATGGGAGTACCAGCAGTATGAGACCATGATAATTTCAATTCTGATTCATGGTGTTGGTATGAGAATTCGGATGAAGACCCATTAACGAATACACTAGGTATTGTATCTAACTCTGGGTCTGGATGTAACTCTACAGTATCGAACCAGTTGACAACTTCAGATTCTTTAAAAAAAATGAATTGCGCATCACTTGATAATACTGAGAATGGAACTGTCATAATAAAAATCAACACACAACTGGTCAAGCGAGCATGAACCAAATCCACACCACAATTCTGTGTTTCAAAGTGCTGTTTATTTCTTTTTTCCTGTTAATGGAAAATACTTTTTACCAAGTTTTGTATATCCAGATTTTGGTGGGATGCTATAAGGGCAAACTTGTTTATCCGGATTCGCCCCCCCGTTCCCGGATTTGTAGTTCAAGTCTACCAGATTCCCTTTATGGATTCCCACCACTCTGCTTCTAAAACCATACCGTCACAATCCCTCGTTATTTATCTACAACATCTATATATGCAAGTAACTGAGTCAGGCGTTAGAGGTGTTATAAGTGGGAATAATTGAACACGTTGCCACTCTGCTAGATCAAGTAGAAATCAAGTATACACAAGAAGGTAATGCCTTGCTCATGCGATGGCAGACCGACCATTTTGAAGACCTTAAGGTTCGGATTGTTACAAACAAGGATGAATCTTGGTTATACATTGTTGCGCCATTCACGAATATTAGCCAAGTCGATGAGGAGAAGAAAACTGATTTCTTCTTCCAAATGCTAAAAGAATCTTGGAAAGCAAATGGTGTCAAGTTCGCAATAGATGAGGATGATGATATCATAGTCATCGCTGAAACAAATGATACTGACCTTACTGGTGAGGAGATTCGTATTCTTGTAGGTCATGTAGTCCACGCCTGTGACACTCTTTGGGAAATTTATCCATCCTGATATTCCCACATTCATGATTCCTTAATCTGCCCGATGAATCAGTATCGGGTATTCACTTTCTTTATTGGTGTGACGACATCTTGATAAGACCGTAATCTTATCCTTCTATGATAGCGCAATGAATGAATCCGATATTCCTATTCAAATTGATCCTATGAATAGAGAACGTCTAGTCATGATGATTAGTCCTCGTAGAATATCTCTACTATTCTACTACGTATTTGGAGCCTGTCTATTTATCATTGGCTTAACTTTCAATCTGAGTGCATCTGCGGAAATTATTCATCCTAGCTTCGGTTCATGGTTCATTGGACTTGCTAGTTTAATCAGCGGAGTGATTTTCATAATCCAAGCTGACTACAAAGTAAAAACAACTCTGTACATACTGACAACTTGGAATGTTCGTATTAGAACTGGGTTCTTCAACAAAAAGACGGAACGTATTTTCTATGATGATATTGACAGAATTGAAACTCTGCATGAACCAGGGGAAAAAGTAGCACAGATGGGTGATGTAAGAATCTTCAAAAAAGGAGATTCAAATACTCCATATCTGATTCTTAGAGATGTACGCCATCCTGAAGGGCTCGTTGAAATAATAAAACGTTTTATTACCTCAATAACAGAACCCACAGAATGGGCACATATTGAGAAGTGAAAAAAGGTGTAGCTGCTGTGAAATATTCGATCATCTACAAAACAACTCAAGAAACCGAGAATGAAGTAGTCGTAGATGACACTGACATGGCTTTAGATTTATCTGGTAATGATATTATTGATGTTGATGTGAAGCGAATAGCGAATCTCAATCATCTCCAATCTCTGAATCTATCTGCAAATCATTTGGAGGAAATCGATCTTGAACCCCTCTCTGAATGTGTGAGTCTAGAGAAACTGTTCCTTGGTTCAAATTTATTACGTGACATACAATTGGAACCACTTGAAAACTGTAAAAATTTGAAAATACTATCTTTGGAAATTAACAGGCTTCATAGAATTAACCTTGGTCCTCTAGGTCAATGTATAAGCTTGAATGAATTATATATTCACTCGAACAAAATGACAACAATTGAATTGACACCACTGCAATATTGTGAGGATTTAAGGTTCCTCAGAATTGATAACAACGAAATACTCGACATAGATTTGGGACCTCTGAGTCAATTGACGCATCTTCAAGAATTCTTTCTAGAGCACAATCCAATTAGAAAAATCGAACTCTCACCACTTAGTGAATGTGTTGCACTTGAAGGGCTCTGGTTAAGAGGGATTCAAATATCCGAATTAGATTTAACACCTATTGGGAAATGTGGCAATCTGTTATGGATGGATCTTCAAGATAATCCAATCGAAAGATTAGATCTGACTCCAATCTATAGACAACGTGAGCTTGAGAAATTATTGATTGATGATAATGTACCTCTATTTGTATCAGAGGAGCTTAAAGATGAACATACATCTCCTGCAATATCGAAAATAAAGGATAGAATTGAGTGGAAAAAAGAAACTAGTATAATATGGGATTAGGGTTTGTCATACCCCTGTGACACTAGCTCTCTTTTTGTTCGAAATACGAATTATGATTGTGTTTCCTATGAATGAACAAGATGAGGTTCTGGGACGGTATACATTGAGGATAGCTGGACTGCTACAAGAAGTTCAAAATCAATGGGCGCGTCGCCTTGAGAATTACTACACTCAACTTGAATCCTTAGTTGAAGGTGAGTGGTTCGACTCCAATGACCTCATAGGAATTATTAGAGAAGCACGAGCTGCATCCAGAGAAGCGCTAGAAGGACTTGGGACTGATCTTAGTGCTGAACTCCTACACACATCAGGAGGATTTCTAGCTAGATTTGAATCTGAGCGATCTACTTTGCACGAAGAAATATCGGACCTAAGAGCAGCTTATGGACGAGCAATTTCAGGAGATGCGAGGTCTGTCAGACAGGAGAATGAATCCTTATTTCAATCGATAATGTCTGTTCCTATGTTCAAACTTCTAGATGTGGTGCAAGAACTTAATGTGACGAACTATAAAGAATTAACAACCAAATCTGGAATGAAGAAGGCCGATGTGAGGGAGCATATCAAATCATTAATGCGAGGTGGATTTGTTTCAATCAACAAAGACAAACGACCTCATGAGATTATTTTTCTTAGTGCTCCTTGGAATAAGCGAACGCAAGAGATACCTTCCTTCGATGTTCACCAGATTATATCCTCTGATGATCAGCACATTCATCTTCCAAATGAGAGTTGAATCATAACGGGTGTGCTGTTCTTTGCACAAACGTTATAAGTTTAGTATCGGTTGTGTAGTTTGTATCACA
>CAYWJO010000038.1:0-3264 GCA_964458565.1 uncultured archaeon
TATTATGGCTATCATTGGTGGATTCATGCAGGTCGAGGTGTGACCTTTATGCATCGCTTTGTTGAGGCAGCTACTAGAAATGTATATGTCATACCTGAGCATAATATGGTCATAGTTATGTCAGCAGGTATTGTTGAAGAGCCTAATCCTCAAGGGGATATTCTCTATAACTACATTCTTGCATCGCTAGAGACTCCAACGACAACTACAAGCACATCATCAACAACATCCATAGTCACATCTACCTCAACACCGACATCAACATCTACATCAAGTCCAATTACTACCGGTGGAGAACTTGTTCTCGTTTCGATTATTGTTACAGCAATAGCAATTCCCGTGGTTCTAATTTTGGTCTATAAAAGAACCAGAATTGGTTAACATTCTATCTCTATCTGGAATAATGATTAGGGATGATTTCTATTATCCTTAATCATTCCTTTGTAGTTCCATTTACAACTACGCATAATGTGCACAGTTCGAGTGTGCAAGCTTTGGAAAATTGCATCACTCCAGCTGGTTATATTGATGTACAACAACTAAAACCCTTTGATTATTTGAAACATTCAACTCTTTTTCCTTAGAACTATTATCACTATCACAATAACTGCAGCACCCCCAATCCCGAGACCAATAATCAGTATTAGAATCGGGTTAAGACCAGGTTGGGTAGGTGTGGTAGGACTCGTACTTGTTTGTGGAGTTGTACTGGATACAATAGTAGTTGTTGATTCGGATGTGCTGCTTGTTGGTTCAGTAGTACTACTATGTGTTGTACTTGCTGATATCACAAACACAGAGAATGCGGCTGAGAGCTCGTTGCTGTATGGATCGGACACTGTAACCATGATACTATAGTGTCCAGAATCTAGTTCACCAATGCTTGTTATCAATCCCGTTGACGTGATAGAAAACAACTCGGTATTGTTGACACTCCATTGACCAATGCCTGAGAGGTCGGTTGCAGCGAGTTGGTATTCAAGCATGGTGCCAGATTCAATATATTGGTTGGTTGGAGCAGTTTCCCATTGAGGTGGAGTGGTATCTCGAATTTCCACAATTATGGGAATGAACGCATCGTTCCCATAGATATCATCTACATATACTCTAACTGCGTAAGTCCCTGGTTCCAGAATATTGACTGAACGAAGCTGTCCAGTCCAGTCGATCATGAACTGGAGCTCATCATCGACCCACCACTCATGCAAACCGGATAGATCGATTGCATCAAAATCATAGACAAACCTATTGCCATACTCAACTATATACTCATCAGGAAGATCTACAAAAACGGGCATGATGGTGTCTACTACTTCAACTTCAAAAGTCGAGTTCATCGTATTTCCAAGTATGTCACTCACGTAAACTCGAATGCCGTAGATCCCAACTGGGATGACAGTTGAATTTGTAATTGTCCCCTCTTGGTCAATGGTGAAGAAGACACTCGAGTTCAGCCACCATGTACCAATACCTGACATGTCAGCAGCATCAAGATCTAATGTGAAGGCATCACCGAACTCGATAAGTTGGTTTGTTGGTCCAGTGATCCATGTGGGGATATTAGACGATACCACTGTAAGTGTGAAGATCCCAACAAGATCATTTCCTTGTGTATCATTGATCCAGACTTCAAAGACATGAACTCCCTCAGGTAATGTTGTCGCATTGGTTATTGTTCCGAATGCATTAATTTGAATGATTGTGTCGTTGACTCGCCATATGTCTAAACCTGATAAGTCAGATGCTGATACAATGTAGCTAAATGAATTTCCAAATTCTATGACTTGTTCTGTTGGACTCACTATCCATGATGGTGATGTTGTGTCAATGACTGAAATCGTGATTATGGCATCAAGAACATTCGAGTTTGTGTCATTGATGTAAACATGAACGAAGTAACGTCTAATAGATAATATATCGTTACTCACTAAGATACCATCACTATCAATTGTGAATAGAAGAGTGTCATTACACCACCATAGATGGACCCCAAACTCATCTGTGGCATTTAGATCATAATAGAGCATTTCTCCTAATTCAATCATCTGTTCAATTGGAACTTCAGTCCAAGTTGGTGCTGTAAGGTCCTCGATGAAGATTGTGAAACTCTCTGAGATTGTTACTCCTGTTGTGTCATTCACAAACACTTCAAGATTGTAGCTACCAATTTGTAACACTGTTGTATTTATGATGAGACCAAATCCATCTATGCTAAACACAGTCGTATCGTTGAGCCACCATGAGTCGATTCCACCATACACAGTGGCATCTACATCATAGCTTAAAGGAGTGAGGTAGTCATGAACTTGGGTTGCAGGTGCCTCAAGCCAAGAAAGTTGTGTTCCTGGAGGAAGCATTAACGGATATGAATCAATGTTATTATAGTAATCAATGTGATATATTGAGTCGCCAATTCCATCTTGATTTTCATCAAAGCCAGAGTATTCAGACCAATAGTTATACTCGAAGTCTGCATACCAAAAATGGGTTGGGGTAGTAAAGCCAACTGTATTGGATATCACTGAATTCCATCTAAATGTCAGAATTATATCATATGCATTATTTATGCCTACACCTGTTGTGTTGTGACCTATAACATTCCCATAAAGATAGGTTTCTATCGAAGTAATAATAAGAATACCATAAGCACCATTGTAACTACATGTATTATTGATCAAGTTACAATAATCTGATGTATACATATAGATACCACATTCAGTATTATTATTGCAGATATTATAAATCAAATCAGTCAGGTCAGAACCATAGATATAGATACCAGATTCAGTGTTATTATTACAGACGTTATGAATCAGATGGTTCTGACCCGAATTATCGATATCGATACCATTTTGACCATTCCTGTTGCAGATATTGCTAATCAGATTGTTGTTGATAGAATCAGAGACATACAAACCAATTGAATTGTAACTAAAATCGTTTCCAAAGACATAGTTATCAGAGGAACTACCAATTATTATTCCATAAGTGCCGTAGTAGCATGTGTTATTGACTATGCTATTGAGATCTGAATAATATAATTCGAGTCCAAAGCTGTTATTAGAACAGGTATTGTTGTGCACTTGATTTTGATAGCTACGATAGATTTCGATTCCATATTGATTATAATTGCAGGTATTGTTAAATATCCAGTTACTTCTTACATCATCATTACCTTGGCAAAAAATACCAGAAAACCAATTGTTGTTACATGAATTATTGTATACAAAGCTAGTAAGACTATAGGAGAGATAAATACCATTA
>CAYWJO010000038.1:3274-33359 GCA_964458565.1 uncultured archaeon
TATTGCACGTATTGTTATATGCGATATTTGAATAATAATTTAATTGAATTCCATTATTTTGGTTGTTACAACAGAAATTGTTGTAAATAGTATTATACTCATTAAAAGTGTTGAGCCTAATTCCCATTGCATTGAAACTGCAATTATTATCATATATCGTGTTATAGTTTGAATAATGATAAAGCTCAATCCCGTTACCACTCTGATTGAAGCATCTATTGTTTACTAGAACATTAAATGTAGAATACTCCTCTAGGTAGATACCAAAGGAATTGTCGTGACATAAATTGCTACCAATCAAATTAGTGCTTGAATTGTAAACGTGTATGCCATAGTAGTTGAATTTACAGGTGTTCTCCTCAAATATTCCATTTGTGACATTGTTCAGATAAATACCAGACCGAGGATAGATAGAGCAGTTAACTAACACACATCCACTGATAATGAAATGAACACGTGTATTACTAATACGTATACAATCCGCATCTGTACCTTCAATATCAATGTACAGATTTGCTATCAGATAAGGTGATTGAGTAGTACCCTCACCAGGCCATCCCTCGACAGTTGCTGTGGTATTGAATTCATCGTCACCATCTATGATAATCGGACCGTGTCCAACAAGAGAGAGAACATCTATTGTCAGAGTACTAGATAGTATACTTCCATACGTGCTATTGACAGAAACAGTGAGAATATACGAACCAAGTGATAAAATCGTTGCATTTGTGATAATACCTGATTGGTCGATATTGAAATTCATAGAGTCATTTATCCACCAAGTATCAATGTATCTATAAGCTATCGCACTCAGTTCCAAACGAAATGAGTTGACATTTGTAATAGATTGGTCCTGGGGGGAATCAATCCATACCGGAGTTGATCCAGGTGAACGCAATAGAGGGTAAGAGTCCTGAATGCCTTCTGGACCAGGAATAGTATAGCTGGTGTCCCAATATCCATCATTATCAGCATCACTACCTGAATATCCTGTATAATAGTTGTAATCGTAAACTGTGTTTGTGCCTTCAGAATACGCAATAGTTAGAGTATTCCATAGAACAGAGTTGTTGAAATTATAGGTGTGGATATCGTAGTAAGGATTATTCAGGCAAATATTGTCAATTACTGAGGTTCGGTTCCCACCAATGTTCATACCAATAAAGAGATTGGAATCACACGTATTGTTTAATATTTGATTATCTTCTCCAAAATCTAGCTCGATACCATATTCGTCATTTGAGTTGAGTATATTCCTCGTCGCGCTATTGTTACTCGCTCTGTTGATTACCAGACCAGCGTGGATATTATCATTGCATATATTCTCTAGGATTGTATTATTATGAGACTCCCAGATTCTAATTCCTGTCATATCCTTTTTGCACATGTTTTGAGCGATTGTATTGTTCTTACTTCTATAAATATAAATACCAAAACGGTCGTTATACGGATTATTCTCCGAGCATATATTATTCTCGATAATGTTTCCTCCACCATAGGCTAGAGCAATACCATGGTATGAATTGAAACTACAATTATTATAATTGAGGAGTAAGGACGTTGAATCGTATACTTCAATTCCTGTCACAGTACTTGCACAACAGTTGTTGTTTGTGATTGCGGACGCCTTCGATTCAATAATGTACAATCCTCGGCCATTATTGTTACAGTCATTACCATCGATTGCTCCATTTGTCACATTTCTTAGGAGTATCCCCGCAGAACCCCCAGAAATATTACAACTCTTAATTTCAAAGTGGAGACTCGTGTTATATATCTGAATACATGGGACACTACCTCCACCATCTATCTCAAGTCCCTCAATTGTGAAGGGATTCGATATGCTGCCATTACCTGACCAACTCTCAAACGTTGCTGTATCTGTGAAATTGTCATCACCAACGATATAGATTGGATCATGAGTTGAGTAGGAAATTATCTTACTATCCCATCTTATCGAATCTAGATTCTCTAATTCATCATTGAATATATTCGTTTGAGTATCCTGCGAAGAAACACTCAGAATGAATATCAGAAATAATACAATGAAAATCACTTTTCCCTTCCCAATTCCTATAGGCATGGCTAGCATCTCCCCTGTTGTTCTGAAGGATATCGAGGAGATTCATGTATATCAAGAATAATGAAATCAATGATATGTTATTGATTACCCAACATCCTAACAACGCGCAGGTTCACATGGAACTGGTGCCTTATTAATAACTCGAATTTCAATCAATAATTGGTGAAATCAAGAAGCTGTATGAATAAGCCTGATTCTTCTTTAATTTGAATTCTTCATGTAATTTTGCAATTGCTGGTGAGTCGCCTCCAACTCCCTGCTGTTGATGATCAATATTTAGTGTGAGAAAACCTCTGCGTGGGAGTTCATGGATATGCTTTGCTTCCCAGAGGTCGTCTTGCGTATACGGCCATACACTGAATGCGAGATGGTGTCCACTGATATCGGTAATTCTCAAACCTTCACCATCTACATTGTGAAGTGCAAATCCACGTACATCGGTTCGATTTCCGTTTTCTTGGGGCATTACATAATCATGAATGAATTCCTCAACATTTGTTGTATGAAGTCCAATCCATGCACCACTCTTTCTATCAATATACGTTTCATGTGGTCCTCTGCCATACCAAGTAATTCTGTTAAACTCAACAGGAATGGTGGTTTGCATTCCAAAACGAATCAGGTCTTTCTTTGGTGTGAATTCATTCTCAATCAATATCTCACCATTACCAAACACCGTTATCTGTGACTTGTATTTTGATTCACCATTTGGAATTTTAATGAAGAAAGTAATTTTCACTTCATCGCCTGCAATCTTATCGATGGAGAATGAAACAACCTTTCTCCTTACTGAGGCAGTTCTCCATGGATCCCTACGTATGCGCTTTAGAAAAGACACAAAGTTAGAGAGTCCCAAATCATTATCAGTTGGTGCTCTCCAGAAGTTTGGAGCTAATTCTGAGGAAATCAGTTCGATTCCCCTAAATAAATACTGCTCAACAGCTCCGGACCGTTTCCCAATCCGTATATCCACATCACTATTTTGAATCAAAACGAACTCATCAGACTCATCAATGGAAAGGACTTCATACTTTTCTCTTTTTGAAAGAGGCTCTATCCTTTTGTTTGGCTGTTGGATTTCAAGCTGTTCCCAAGCCAATTCATAGCCCTTACTTGCCCATGGGGTATCATCAATTAAGAAAAATCTGATACGCAGAAAATATTCCTTTGTCGAATCCAACATTTCAATTTTAACTGGCACGATGAACTCATTCTGTGAATCAGGTTCTATATCAAGAGGGGGTAGCTTTCCAGTTTCAATACACACACCGTCCTCACTCAACTCCCAAGAGGCTTCAAGAAATGAGTCTAATCTCCTGAAATTGTATTTATTCTTAATTGAGATTTTCCAATGCGTGAGATCGACTGGGAGGACACTCACCCTCTGATACACCTTTTTCACTTCAAACAATGACGGATTGGGAGACCGATCAGGTCTTACTATCCCGTTTATGCAAAAGTTGCGATCATTTGACTCATCCCCAAAATCCCCACCATATAACCAGGTTTTCGTATTGCCTTCAGTTCTCAAAATACCTTGGTCAACAAAATCCCAGATAAAACCACCAACACAATTTGGATATCTCTCAAAGACATCCATGAACTTTTGAAAATTCCCTAGACTGTTGCCCATAGCATGAGCATATTCACAAAGTAGAAACGGTTTCTCTTTGTAATTCTCAGGTTTTACAATCTTCCTAATAAAGGGGAGAATGAATGAAATATTGATTTTTTTGATTTGTCCAATCTGTTCAACTAATTTTGGAGTCGAATACATCAGACTGAAGATATCTGAAATTCTTAGGTTATGGTCCCCTTCATAATGAATAGGTCGCGTAGAATCAATTTCCAGAGTTGCCTTTTTCATCGCTGTATGGACTTGTTCGTTGAAACCTGATTCATTCCCTAATGACCAAATTATGATGCATGGGTGGTTCTTATCACGTTCTACCATTCGTTCCATTCTATCGATAGCTGCATCCTTGAACATTGTAGGTATCGTACCAACTGAAAGCGATGTTCTGCCAAGACCATGTGTTTCAATGTTAGCCTCATCCATTACATAGAGACCAAACCGGTCGCATAGATCATAAAGACGTGGGTCCTGTGGATAATGACTAGTGCGTAGCGCATTGATGTTATTCTGTTTCATGATTGTGATATCTTCTACCAACTGAGCGTAAGGAACTGCATTGCCATGAGTTTGATCAAAATCATGTCTATTAACACCACAAAGCAGTATCGATTTTCCATTCACCAAGATCTGACTGTTCTTTATCTCTACCTTACGAAATCCAATATCTACTGAATGGTATTCAAGAGGTTCTCCGTCACCGGTACGTAGGGTCAGGATGATTTTATACAAATGAGGTGTTTCAGCAGACCACTTCTTCGGATTTTGCACATCTACTTGCAGTGTCAAATGTGTTTCATCGTTAGCTTGTATATTGAATCTGGGCGTGATTGGGTGTTCAAGACTGACAGACTGACCATTAGGATCAATAATATCTATCTCGATGCTATAGTCAGATTTCAGAGTGTTCTCATAATTCCTGATTTTCAGGCGAGTAAGCAAGACTGCATCTGTATACTCTTCATCAAGTTCGCAAAAAGAAGAGATGTCTCTGATAGTGATCTTTGGAGTTGAATAGAGAAATACAGTGCGAAATATACCGCTAAGCCGCCACATGTCGTGATCTTCAAGATAACTTCCATCAGACCAACGATACACCTCTACCGCAAGTATGTTGTTCTCTTCTAAATATCGAGTTATGTTGAACTCGGCTGGAGTCATACTTCCCTGAGAATATCCAACCCTGTGACCATTAATCCACACATAGAACGCAGACTTTACCCCTCCAAAGTGAAGAAAAACTTCTTTCCCAGTCCAATTTTCTGGAATTACAAAATTTATTCTATAGGAGCCTACAGGATTATAATCATGACTGATACTTGGTATTTTCCGACCCAATCCTATACTATGAGGATATTTGATATTGAAATAGATTGGTATACCATACCCCACCATCTGCCAATTGCTTGGAACTGAGATCTTGTCCCAATCGCTCACGTCATATGATGGAATGAAGAAGTCTATTGGTCTCTCAGCTGGATTTCGAGCCCAGTGAAAACTCCATTTTCCATCTAAAGTGAGATAGTATGGTGATTCTTCCGAGAATGCAGATTCACGTGTTGGATGAGGAATTGAAACATGATGGCCAGGTTCTTTGTTTAAGCCAAAGACTTCATGATTTTCCCATTCTGCACGGTGTTTCCCAGGCAATTTTCACACAGCAATCAACTCTAGAGAGGCCACTATTAAAGCTACCATATCTCTGGCTTAAGAGATTGAATGAATGTAAACTCCTCATAAATTCTGTTCATTTTTAAGAACTCGATTAATTCTTGTACATTCAGTCGTATAGTGTCGAGAATATTGTTAGATTACTCGTTTCCTAACAAAGGCTGCCACATGTGGGCAGTCTTTCGTAAATAATTTTGAATTACGTATCTCTTTCGGGATTTCATCCAGATCAATTCCTTTGAAACCCTGATTCCAAAAGAAGGAAGGTGCGTTTTTTGCACACACATACACGACTTCAGATCCATAATCGAATGCCTCCGCAAGAAGCCTCCTAATGAGACTAGACCCTAAATCGTCTCTTTGATACTCGTAATCTAGAGCAAAAGACCTGAGTAATGCAGTACCAGTGAATAATTCGAGACCTACACATCCTATGATTTTGCTTTTTTCTTCATCTCGAATAATAAAGAATTTCGTGAAATCAGGGTCGATATCATCTGCAGGTTCTTCAATGGATTCTAATAGTTTCTTGATATCTTCTGTATCTTGAAATGTTGCTATTTCGATTTTAAATGAAGATGTCATTGCAATCACAGAATTTCCATTCCAACTATTGAATTCTTCGTCTTATTCCCTGAATGAATTCTGTGAGAAGCATAAGCATTTACAACCTGTTACTCTCAAAGTCTTTAAGACATGAATGGTATACATTATATCACTAGTTGTGATTAGGAGTCACAAGGATGTATGAGTACTTCAAACCATCTGAGCGAGTTGAAGCAGAATAAGTCTTCAGAGATGCACTTAGTATTACCTCATCAACAATTGAATAATCCTTTCATTCCTTTTACTTATCTAGTACTCTGAATGAATGACATCTGACTTTTACGTTCAGATTCCCATCTAATGCGTTCGGAACGAAGTTGGAAAAGGTCAACATCTTTATGGATTAATCCTTCCTCTCCTGCAGGAATGGTTCGCTCAGCTCTGTCTTTCTCAGGTGAATAAATGAGTGAGTCCCCAAATTCAGCAATATTGACAAAGAAGCAATAGGCGTAGATAGATCTCCTTGCGTCAAAGTGCGCTGCTCTAAAATCCGCAGTGACTGGAGTAAAAGCTGGATTGATTATAAGGTCAACAGGAGGTTCTGAGTTCTTTAGTTCCACTCGAAGATCCATATCAAGAAAATCCCTGCATATCACAACTGCTATTCTACCAAATTCTGTGTCAGCGATAATAACTTTCTTGGTCTCGGTTTCTATATTGATCCCCTCTTGGATTTTAGAACCTTCGTAATGAATTGTAGCTGGGATATGTTTCTCCTGTTCCCAAAGTACTCCATCAGGTCCAATAATCTTACAGAGATTCTTCATAGTTTTTTCATCATGAAATGATCCTGGAATTATGTACATCTGATATTTCTGCGCGAGTTCTAGAAGACCACTCAAGAATATCTCATAGTTCAAATCAATAGAGAGCTCGGGAAACAGAAGGATATTCACACCATCCTCGCTAGCCATTTCAGCCATTCTCTTTACAGTTGTCCACACTAAATCAACTTTGGATTCTCTTATTCCGAATAATCCTGAATCCTTCTTTTCATAGAATTCATGCAGAATATCTCCCTTGTCGGATAGACCCATTTGTGCAATTCCTACTCTAAATCTACTTCGCTCTCCCTTACCAACCTCCTCTAGGATGTTGGTATGAATTAGACTGTATTTTCTTTTGGTCATGTTTTCCATAAGATATTTCCTTTCACTATCGCTCAGATTTGATACGGTCTTTCGAATCATCCTATCTACAAGATTTTCCACGAAGGTTAAATCAATCATATCTCGCTTAGAGGGATTTCTCTCGACGATGCCTTCCCATTTTTGAATCTGAATAACAAGAGCTTTGTGCTCGTGTTCAACTCTTTGAGTCAACAACAGCAATCCTCTTTCTTTGGCAATGTCCTCAGCTTTTGAAAGAAGAATCATTGCACCCTCAATGTCGAAATCTATTAACGCCAACTTCGATTGGAGTATATACGTTTCGACAAGAAGAAGATGAGAGGACTGTTGATTAGCAATTTCCAATAATTTGTTGGTAAGCTCGTTGACCTCCCTAAGCACATCTTCCTCTTCTGTCAGTTTTAGTTCCGTTAGGAGTAGTTCGCAAAGGTGAATCATTGCTAGAACGGTCAATGAATGATCTGCAACTTCATCTTTCACAATCTCTTCGAGTATTCCTTGTGCTTCTAATTTATCACGAATTCGTTTTTTCGATTTGTGTGTAAGAGCTCGAGCAACTTTGTATCGATGCTCTATGGCTCGATTTTCGGTTCGTTCATTCACTTCTTTAAGTCTACGAAGGTATTCCTCCGAAAGTAAGGATTGTTCAAGTTCTAAGGTAAGACTTACTAGTCTGAATAGAACTATAGCGAGATACGGATCATTGCCTACTTCTTCATAGATGGCTAGACTATCTTCATAGGTCTTCAATGCTTTTTCAGGTTCACCTTTGATTCTATGCAGTTCTCCAAGATTGATGAGCGATTGAGCGACGTCCTGTTGGTTATCCAATCTTTCTCTAATCGCCAAGCTCCGTTTTAAATAATCTAATGCTAAATCGAGGTCTCCTATGAGTTGGTAAACACTTGCTAAATTATTCAAAGCCAATGCTACACCATGGTCTAAATCTAATTCTTCATATATTTTCAAACTTTGATCGTAATACTCCAGAGCTAAACCTAGATTTCCTAGAGATTCATGAACAGCTCCCAAATTGGTAAGTGAGAGCGCAATGTTTTGTCGATTGCCTAACTCTTGCCTTGTTGCAAGTGCCTGTTGATGGTAATCAAGAGCAGCTTTTATGTCACCTTTCAAGGCACTGACATTTCCCAAATTGTTTAGTATCACCGAGATATGATGCTTATCCTCCAATAATTCTCCGATTCTTAGACTCTCCTGATAGTATTCTGTAGCTTTGTCAAGATCTCCCTTTGACCAGAATACAAGACCTAAATTATTGAGAGAATCCCCCATTCCTTTGTTATCATTTAATCCTTGATAGATTTCCAAGCTTTCTTCATGACACTCTGCAGCAAGATCGAGTTCACCCTTATACCAATGTATGATTCCACCATGTCGTAAAAATAAACCGTTGAGTTGTAAAAATTCCTCTAAATCGGTTTCATCAGATATCTCCTCAAGTAACTGTTGACCTTCTTCTACAACAGCTAATCCTTCTTCAAACTTACCTAAGCGCCAACATACCTCAGCTTTTAGAGATAATATTTTCGTGATTTGCAGGAGGTGCTCATTTTCTTTAGATTCTTTCAACGTCTGATTAATCAGATTATATGCTACTTCGAAATCAGCTAATTTTATTCTTATCTGGCTTTCTAGAAAAATACATTCAATTCTATCTTCATTGGTTATACTCTTAGAAGCTGCAAGAGATTGAACTATCTTGATAGCTTCCTTTAACCTGCCTTCTTTTGACAGCAACTTTGCTCGAGCAATATCACTATGAGTTTTACCTGTCAATAAAGGTTCACCTAACCCTACTAAGGAATACTCTCTTTATAATGCCCATTCACATCTAAAAGAGTTATCCAATTAAACATCTGAAATGCTTGAATAAACAACTTCGAAAAATGGGTTTCGTCTTATCGGGTTCTGGAAGACATCTTGATCTTCAATGATTCGTGCTCTCTTATTCTACTCTCTTTCAGTTTTTCTGCTTCTCTATCTGCAATACGCCCCTCTCTATACTCACGAAGCTCAGAATCCTCAAGGGCGCGATCTAGATTATCCTTTAAATCGCCCCTTGATATATTCAATATTATTCTCTTGCTTATGGATTGTATCACCTTAGCTGGGATAATGATGTCAATATCGTCAAGCAGTCCGATAGCTTCAAGTTTTTCCTCTATGAAACCTCCTCCTACGGTTAATGCGGCTGAGCCATCCTTATCGAAGTCGATATCAACTGCCTGTCCAATTTTAACACCTTTACTGTCGATAATATCCATTTTCACTATGTCAGATAGTCTAACTTCTCCTTTTGGAATTGAACCTTCATCGAGGGTTGTCTTCAGACTATTCTTAGATGTTTTAAGTTGTATTGGACTACCAAGACTTTCAATAAAGCATCAAAGACAGGATCAATATCTGGTTCCACCTTGATTGATTCCAAAAACTCTTCCCATTTTGAACCATGAAGTACGAACTGGGAAAGATTCAAAGAGCCATCAGTGAAAGCGAACGTCATATCACCGATGCGACCAATGATGTCGCCATTCGAATCTACAACATCATATGATTTCAGTTCTTTACAACTGAGTGGTTCCGATATTTCAATTCATTCCACCATCCTCTAATGAGGGCTGATGGAGTAAAGACTTTTGATTAGAAGAAATACTGCTTTGATAATTCAACAGTCTTCGATAAGGCAACTCTTCATGAAATTTCGTACAATCGCAGTTCCAATTTGATGTTTATCTGGAAGTCCTGTGAATAATTCTTTGCAGATTCTTATTGAAGGTAGTCCAACAATATCAGAAGCATAAACTGAATCCGGGTTATCTACATCAATTTCTTGAATTGCGGTTTCTGTTAGACCATAGAGATTTAATGTTTCATTTAGAACTTCTCTAGCAGCTTCACAGAAAATACAGTTCTTGCCCTTGTATATTTTAATACAGCATGACTTATCGCATGTTTCTTCGATATTGGTGCGAGTTGTCGTTTCAGCTTCGAGTTGCATGGACTTTTACCTCTAGCAATGTATTGTTGTATCTAGCATATAACAGTACTATGACCTAATATTGGCGATAAAATCGCATCTGGATGCATTCTAGAGGATTTCTGGAGCCTTTATACTTAGAACACTATTTGATTGATTAAAGACACCCGGATATGCATAAAACCGATATCAACTATGACAACACATCTCTAAACAAATGGACACGACAATCTGAAAGAGGGGAAATGACGTATGTATACTGAGTTGTGACCTCATTGGTTAATTTCTGTGGGAACAGAAAAGGGTGGCGCTCAATATTCTGTGAATCTGTCTTAGAAAGGTCTTTGAGTGAATAATCTAACCTTCATTACGTCCTGTGTGGTCGATTTTTGCTCTCTTGCTTTCTTGACTTCTGCTGACTTCATGGCTTTATCCATCGTCAATGCAAGTTCGTCTTTGGAAACTCTTAGTTTGACATGATCTGAAATTAACTCTACTGTGGAACACGGTACTATGATATCCACATCTTGTTTCAGACCCCACGATTCCAATGATTCTTCAATGAAGCCGCCTCCGACTATAATCGATGCTGTGCCATCGGCATTGAAATCTATATCAATAGCTCTACCAACTTTTACACCTTGCTCATCCATGATGTCAAGATTCTCAAAATCAGAGAGTTTTATCTCATCAGCTGAAAAAGCACCTGGGTCCAATGTTGTCTTCAGCGAATTCTTGGTTGTATTCAATTGCACATTGTCACCCATTCTTTGGATAAGTGATGCATTAAATACTGGGTCAATATCAGGTTTTGCTCCAATACTCTCAAGAAACTCTTCCCAAGCAGATCCAACGAGAATGAACTGTGATGGCTTTAATTCACCATTAACGAATGTGAAAGTCATGTCTCCTATACGACCTATCTTTTCGCCAGATGAATCAACAACATCACATTTCCTCATTTCCTTGCAATTCAAGGATTGTGTTACATCCATATCTGCACCTCAGAATCCAAGATAGAAAGTAACTAATTAAGCTATTCGTTTAATTTCTAATAGATGAGACTTTCATTATTTTCAAAATGTATTTCAGAAATTCATTACCTAATTAGTCAACCTGACGCTCGAATTTAATTTTCATCGGTGCAATACCATTTGCTTTCAGAGACTTCTCCAGTTTTATGATATTCTTCTTTGCAGATAATTCATAAAATGTATTTACAATTGACAAAGGACCAAGAGCAATGATAGGGCTAAGAAACACAACAAAAACTGGAAGGCTATAGAGAAATACCGGAAAGCCTTCGGGCGGTGATTCTGTCACCAACCAATTGAACCAATCAAGGGTCTGAATACCTAGTAGAAGATACGTAATAATGGTAGCAACTCCCGCAAACCCTTTCAAAAGTTTAAGATAGAAATTTCCAACTCCCTCGATATCTATGTTTGATCGACTCTCATCAATCTTTTTTTCGCAAATTGCTCCTGAGTCCTCAAGCAACCAAATTGGTGCAAAAAGGAATAGTATTGTCGATGAAACAACGAGCATGATAAAGAGGATAGGTAGGGTGATGAATATAGGTTCATTACCAGGATCAAGCAAATCAAAACTCTCTGATACAAAAATCACATTCGCTAATGACGAGCTAGCTATACTCATTGCCAATCCCAACGAAACAAAAGATGGTAGGAATAATCGGCGATATGAACTACCTTGATACTCGTGTGACATTGACTGTAAATGGTATTCATATCCTCCTCTTTTGATCATACGATGTAAATTCCAGAATAACATTGCTAGGAAAGGTGAAGTAAAGTAAATAATCACCCCGCATAAAATTCCTATTACATACAACCAGACAAAGTCAAATAATATATCTCCTGGCAAAAATCGATAGATTCCATCCGGCAAATTAAATGGAAATGCGCCGATATAGGACATAATTATTGCCATCGCCGCCGATGTAACTGCTAGAATATTGAAAAGTACTGCAGATTTCCATGAAACTTGAAATGAATTGATTCCATCGTTATCGTTCATCAATAATCCTCCCATGGAATGATATGATTCAATTTGAATAATAAAAATGAAGTTGTGAGGGAATGTTCTATACTAAATACCATCTAAATCCTCCAATCAAGTCCAACTTATCAAATTTTTAGGAAACGATATATTCTCGTTTTATTCGAAGCACTTTACTCTGCGAGGATTTGATTATGTCAGGTGTAAAAAATAGTGCGTACCTATTCTTTCTTTCAGGGATATTACTAATTATTCAAGCAGGTGTAAGCTTAGGACCATTGGATGACTGGCTTGGTGCTATGGTGGCTGGAACAATCGCATTCATTATGTTTGTTGGTGGTGCCTTTGCATGGACCGGAGGGCTTTCAGCTGTCACACAACTTGAGTATGAAGAGGATTGGGGTCATACAAAAGTCCAGCATTGGAGAGACACTGGTCAAAGAGTACAGTGCACTCCATGTTTTGGATTCTGCGGCGGAATTGGAACCATCATTGTTGCATTCATATTTGCAGAACCGCTATTCAGCGCATATGGAGATGGAGGAATTGCTTAAATTCTACCAGCTATTATCGGTGGAATCTTGGGAATTTTAGCCGCCATAGTTTTCATTACACAGTATAGAGGTAAATACTTCACTCAGGTTTAAAAAAAGAAATTTGGATGGCAATAGGTTGCAAGACCTAAAGCCATCTTATTCTTGGTTATGCTCGTTTCTTACGGATTATATAAATCACAACGATTACTACTACAATTACTCCAGCTCCTCCAAGGATCAGTAAGATCACTTCTAATGGAATCGGAATAGCCGGAGGTGGAACATAGCCTACTGGGTAAACTGTGACGGTAACCGAGTCAACCGCGGTGTGGTTAGCCATATCTGAAATAGTGAGTTCAAACTCGTAGGTTCCCGAATCTAGACCATCAACATTGATTGCAAGGACCCATCCACCCCAAAAACCTGATTCGAAGGATTCGCCGTCTATTTCTACACTATACCACCAAGGATTCTCGTCTTCGCCAGTCCAAACAATATAGTTTGAAACCTGACCGTAGGTATAGTTGAAGTCTGCAGGTGAGTTCAAGACCGGTGGAGTTGTATCGGACAATACGGTTACTCGTACAGTATCTGAAGCTGTGAGTCCGTCAATATCAGTTACTACTACTTTATAGATGTATTCTCCAACCGACATGCCATCAAGATCAGCATATACTGCACCACCATTCCAATCACCAGAATCTACAAGAACACCATCCTCATAGATATCAAATGATTCAGGATGAAGATCGTATGCTATCCATTTGATTGACTGATCCGACCCTTCAACAAATGCAACCTTGTCTTTTGGTTTGTTGATTATTGGATTCGTGCCATCGTAGACTGTTACAACAACTACATCAGATACAGTATGGCCATAAATGTCCTCTAAGGTAACCGCAAACTCATAGACTCCATATGGTAATCCATCGATGTTAATCACTACATCGGAGTCTAGCCATATGTCACTCTCATATAGAACACTATCCTTCGTAACACTCCATTCTTTCAGGTCGTTGTCAAAGGCTTGCCAGGTAATGCTATGACCAGTTGTTCCTTCGGCATAAAAGACGTCTAATGGTGAATCGATAAGAGGTGCGTCTGGTTGATACGGTTGTGGATACCTATCTCTTCCACCACCGGGACCAATATCATACCACGCCCCACCAGTGTAATCACTCCAATAGTTACCCATTGATACGCCATCGTCCCAGTAATGCAATCCACCTGTATCGTCATACCCGTTGATATCATTGGGACCGATGATATTGTAGTAAACATTATTACTGGATGATGATTCCAAATAGATTCCGTAATAATTCCAAAGGACTGTATTATTCAGTATGAAGCTGAGATCAACTTGTGCAATACCAATACCCCAATTGGCATGTGTGATATAGTTCTGAGTGATATTGATGTCATCACAATAGAGGACAACTACTCCTCTATACGCATAGTGTACTTCATTATTATTGATTACAGTCCAATCAATATTCTCTCCATATATCGCTCCTTGAGAGCAATTCATGAGGTAATTATTCTCGATAACACACAGCCCACTCCCTATTACAAAGAGCGCGATATATTCAAAATCTCTGAATTCTGAATCGAGAATTAATGATCTAGGTGAATCGCTCATATATACTCCCTGATAGCCATGTTTCAGATTCAGATTAGTTAGAGTTGAATCTGGGCAGGTAGTCACATGGATACAATCCGCAAATGTTCTGACTTGAATCGTTGCATGATCTATAATCAAGTATTGGGAATCACTTGCAGAGATGCCATAATTGGTAGATCCTGTAGAGACGTAATTTGTGATTGTAGCATTAGGAGTATGATCAATAACGATACCATATCCAGTGTTTGAGGTAGTAATATCATCAATACTAATCGAAACACTGTATGCAACAATAATACCCATTGTTGCGTAGCTGAATGTAGCAGGTCCGTTTACGTTTGTTCCATTACACTCACGGAGGAGAATTTGACCAAAATTACCTGCATTCACCGTTCCTCCTAATTGATCTTCAAAATATCCAAATGGTTCTCCATTCACAGTATTACCCATGAATGTGTGGTCATAGTAATCTGAATCTCCACTCGTAATTTGCCATCCTGAGCCATCCAGCACATTGTCAATGAAATTACAAAATGAGGATTGATACAGGTAGATTCCTCTTAAACCCGCTTGGATATCATTATTCTCAACGTGCGCATCATCAAGTGTACTGAGTCCTATACCTTGGTTATCTGCAACAATTGTGTTCGAGTCAACAACTACAATATCACTCGAATATGCATTAATTCCTTCGGGAGTATCATCAATTTGATTCGCAACTATGGACGAAGAAGCACATGCAGAGAGATGAATACCTCTAGTATCTGCACCACTTATGTGATTGTTAACAATTGAAACCAATGAAGTAGCGAAAGCATAGACTCCATATGTATCCGAATTTGAGATAATATTTCCATCAAAATCAATCCCATTAGAGAGGGTCACACCGACACCATTATCCACATTGTCAACGTTGTTCTCAGAAATTGTAACATTAGTCACACCATCACACCAGATCGCGTAATCACCAGTGTTAGATATTGTGTTTCCATTCACAACTCCTTCAACACCCCCATCGACTAAAATCCCATTGATACTAGCACCTAAAATTGTATTTGATGCAACCCGAAAGTAATCGGTGCCATCAAAAGATATACCCACTTCAGGAGAATCACGAATAATACTTGAATGAATATTGTTGTCAGCACCACCCTCCACTAAAATTCCATAATCAGATGCATCGTTGATAATCGCATCCTCTACGGTGGAATTGTTTGCAGTAAGAAGATAAATTCCAATATCTCCGCCTTCACATTCAAAACCTGTAGTGTAGAAATAATCCGAAGAAATTGCGTATAGATGAAACATTCCAGAATAACTATGTACATCGATCACATCCACATAGTCAGATGCTGAGATCCGAATGGATGATGTTGTTTGTTCCCCACGAACCTCACAATCTTGAATTGTAAGTTCATTATAATTATCTACACTGATTGCTCTATTAGCTGAACTTGTAAAATCACAATCATGGACAGAAACACCAATTGAACCTGAACCCATAAATGCATGTCCGGAAGACTCTATATATACTCTTGATACCTCAGTGTTATTGCCACTATCAACTCTAAGTCCTGAATTAACCGAGATGATTTCACAATCTTCGACTAATCCATGTGTGATATTCTCAAGATAGACTGCTGAAGTCGAATACCTTTGCCACAGGTAGCAATCACGGATAACAAAGTAGGCATTTGTATTCTGAATCTCGATAGCAAATACTGAACTATACGTTGTAATATTCAGATCCGAGATTACGTAAGGATTCTCAAAAGTACCACTACCCGGCCATCCTTGTAATTCGAATTCATCGGTCCCATCAATACTAATAGCAACGTGATTGGCATACGACGGTGCATAGGTATTCTTGGCATCTACTGTGTTTTCAAGGCTCGTAATTCCAGCCATCAAGACTGGTAACATTCCAATAATTAGCAATGCTGATAATGCGGCTGCTGAGAACTTTTTCATCTTCTCCTCTCCATATGGACTGTGTGTATCCATCCGAATGACGTTCTAAATAGTACAGTATAAGCTTTTTATTGTTTTGTGCCTATCACCAAAAGAGTAAAAGCGGTTTCTGAAGTAGAAATTGTATCTGTTTCATTAATCGCGAAGCGGAGTGGAGAAAATGATGAGAGGATTTCAAAGACATTTAGCTAAGGGTCTTGTCCCCGTAATAATGATGATGCTTTTACTGGTTATGATAACTCCAGTACTAGCTGTTAGTACTGTTGAAGAACAGACTCTAGTCACACCAATAACACCGGATAGTGATTCTCACGGGTATGTATACATGCCTGCTGGTACAAACCTATACGGTGGCACGCATGAGGTTTATCACACTTCCCCAATCTCATTAGCGAGTTATCAATACGATCAAGCTACTTGGACAACAGAAACACAGAGTTTCCCAGTGGAAAGTACCAATCGATATTCTTACACAGAACCAAGAACTGAGAATCAGGGGTGGCTCGGTAATTACACACAGTATCCAATATTTTTTGATATAACTAACACATCAATGGATAGTTGGATTGCTAATCTTACTGAGCGTCGCTATGTTTTCGGAGCACAAATGGATGCTGATGTATTTGTGTTAGCTGAAGAAAATGAGTATACCTATGGTACTCTTTCAATTGCCGCGGGAATTGAATTTGTTCATCTTATTGTTACCTCAGGTTCAGACTGGTATGAAGGTTACTTGAGTATCTTCGATCCACTCGGTAGAATGATTGTAGATAATTGGGGTCTTGATTCTGGTGATATAACTCTAATTCCGTTTCCAGTCACAATACCCGGACAATATGTGATACTGTTCTGGGGTTATTCTGATTATGATGTTCAAATTCCGTTAACCTTCCATCCCAAAACTGTAACACCAACCACAATCGCAAATGGTGAAGTGTATCAGGACGCCATTGAAGGCGTTGAGATAATAGTCGATCAAGAAACAGGTGATTTCATTTACCGTGAAAAGGAACCTCAAGCTCGTACATACAAAGTATCAACGACTGATGATATGGAGGGCCTTCTCAGACTGACTAGTAATCCTAGTCTTGACATTTTTATGCCAACAGATGTCAAAATCTTAGTTCAATCTCCTGTATTTGAACCTACAAGTGATGGATTCACTATTTTTCAAAATGAACTGGATTGGGCTCAAGGTAGATATTACTACAAATCATTCCAAGACGAGGCTTATTACGTCACATA
This sequence comes from uncultured archaeon, assembly GCA_964458565.1. Lineage (GTDB taxonomy): Archaea > Asgardarchaeota > Thorarchaeia > Thorarchaeales > Thorarchaeaceae > CAYWJO01. The sequence goes on from CAYWJO010000038.1 coordinate 20,791, forward strand.
TGTAGGTCACGGAGAATTTCCATATACGATTTCTAATCGCATTGTTGATCTACCAAGTCTGCAAACAAATACTCCGCTTTACTACGAGGATAAGGGTAGTGAAATGCATGCATATAGCTTCTCTGTAACAACACCTACATTATTCCGAGTTAACCATACTTCAATAGCAGGTAGCTTCTCTTTGAAACTGTGGCGAGTTGATGGAGGAATGTATTATCGTGACCTCTCACCGACCTCGAATGGGAACTTCGGTGATTCGTCATCCTACTACATAGCTCCCGGTGAATACATTCTTACAGTGGAAGGTGGTGTCAATCCCGACAATATTCGCTTTATCGAATTCAACACAGCTCCTGTTCTGAGTTCAGGTCTTGGATTAGCAGTTCCTTTGGGTGGTCTCGGTGGATATCGAACTACACTTACCGAGTTAGGATGGTGGATGATGAACGTTTCACTGCTGAACAAGGATAATATCACAGTGAGATACGACATTGAACTATTCAATGAATATGGTAATAGAATCCTACAAACATCTGATACTACTGCAAATCATCAGACAAATGGCGAATGGGTTGGTTATTCTGGAAGTAATAATAAAACAGAATTTAACGTCCCATGGGATTATAATGAAGATGTGATTGTTTGCCTCTCTGTTTATGATGTCGAGAACAATTCATTTTCAGCTGATGAAAATTACCTTCACTACACCACTAATTTCAATATTAGAGCGTGGAATTATGAAGCTGCTATAATTACAGAAGGTGTTGAAATACTTCCCTCTGCTCCTACTGAATTTAATTTCACATTTGCAGATCCAACACCGATGGGAGGATTGACAGATTATCTCACTATAGTATTCACAATGACACCTGGAATTTGGGTCAATCTGTCAATTCAAACGGGAAATGTAAATTCATTTACTGTTATAGGTCTACAGGACTATGATGGTTGGCAGATGCAACTGGGTAATGCGTATCTAGCTGAAACAAAGACTCAAGCAGGTTCAGAATTTGCTTATCGGTTTGGTGTTATCTCTGAAACCGTGAAACTTCAATTCATGGTGACACGGAGTAACCACGATGAAGGATGGTTCGCATTGAATCTGGATGAGTTATCCACTACGACAATTACCTCATTTGGAGTTCCAGGTCTTATTGCTCCAACTCCTGTAGGTGGAGATGCTACTCCTCTTATCATAGGACTTGGTATAGGTGCAGCAGCGATTATTGTCGTTGTAGTAATTGTCATCATACGAAAACGCAGAGCCTTCTAATTGGTTTGTGGTCATCCAAAACGATGACCACACCAATCTCCTTTCTTTATGATTTGAAATATTGTCCATTTTAATACTCTAAAATCATTAATTTCTCTGATAAGTAATCTTTATCATTTTGGTTAATCCTGATTCAATAGGATTGACAAAAATTGACCCGTACTTATCTTACATCTGACCACCATAAGAAAAGGATTGAAAAATTGAATCTACAATTAGATGAAAAGGAATTAGATACATTTCTAATTTTTAATTCAAAAAATATCTTTTATCTTACAGGACTTTCATTCATTCCGACAGAGAGACCTGTTATTCTTATTCTGCATAAGGGTGAAACATACTTCTTTGTACCATCTTTAGAGGTCGATCATATCCAACATCAGGTACTCTTCGTTGTTGAAGTATATTCATACTTTGAGTATCCTGATGAAAAACATCCTATGGTACATTTTTCTGATATTCTACTCCACAAATTGAAAGTGCAACCCACGAAAATCGCTTCTGAGTATCCTGGTCCCTCCGGCTATTGGGGATATCATGGTCCATCTCTTGAAGAGGTCACTGGATTAAAATTCCAGCTTCTTCCAGATATCATTATGGATATGAGGGTTATCAAAGAACCTGAAGAGATAGATCTCATGCGTGAGTCTGCAAAATGGGCGGATAGAGCTCACAAGTATCTCCAGGAATATACTGAAGTTGGTGGCAATGAAATTGATGTTACTCTCAGGGCTAGTACTGATGGCTCAGCAGATATGATCCGAGAGCTTGGTGAGAATTACAAACCTACAGGATTTTCATTATTTCCTGCTATCGCACTATATCGAGGTCAGATAGGTCCGAATTCATATTTCCCTCATGCTCTATCAAGAGGGCTTACTTTTCAAAAGGGTGACACCCTCGTTACTGGGGCATCATCAGACGTTTACGGTATTAATTCTGAACTTGAAAGAACAATGTTCATGGGTACCCCTAATGAAAGGCAAAGAAAGCTCTTCACTGCAATGGTGGCCGCACAGGATGCCGCCTTTGAAACTGCAGGTCCTGGGGTAAAGTGTTCAGAAGTTGATAGAGCCGTGCGTGATGCATTTAAAACTCATGGAGTATCTGAACTTGTCCGTCATCACACAGGACATGGCTTGGGTATGGAAGGTCACGAACGACCATTTCTTGATATCGGATCTGAGGTTGTGTTACAGCCAGGAATGATCTTCTCTTGTGAACCTGGAATATACGAGATAGGACTAGGGGGTTTTAGACATAGCGATACATTTGTCGTAACCGAAGATGGCATTGATGTACTGACTAAATATCCTCGAGATTTGGAATCGTTAATTATTGAATAGTCAACGTATTTAGCTAACCTTAAGTGCAACCCAAGTGGTTACGAAATGAAACGTGGGAAGTTATGGAAATACTTCAGACCAAACCTCTCATTCGAACAAGTGGGCTAGCTGTAATCTTCTCGTATTGTTTATTCACAGTAATATCCTGGATATTGTATCCCTTTGAATTCACTCCAATGACTCATTATCTAAGCAGACTTGGGAATTTTGATTATAGCCCATTCGGTGCAATATTTTACAACCTAGGTTGCATTTTAGCAGGTCTGGCTCTCATCCCATTTTTCATTGGTTTTCGAATATGGTATAGGGGTCAGATGAGAGTGAATTTCATTTTATCGATAGGTCAAGGATTAGGAATCCTTTCTGGGATCGCTCTAATCATGATTGGTGTATTCTCAGAGAACCAAGGAGCGCTTCATATGTTAGCTTCAAGTGTATTCTTTCTTCTGAATTTCTTTGTACTCTTAGTTTTGAGTATTGCATTTCTTCTACATGATAGGTCGTTGAAACTTGTGCCAATCTACGGTATACTATTTGACATTGCAGCGATTATCCTTGAATTGCAAATAGGTGGTCCGATTGTTGAATGGTATACTGTATTTGGCTCACTTCTATTTGTGATTCTAGTTATTTATGACACCTATCGCCTTACCAAGCATTTTAGTAATACTGAGCGATTTGATATGAATAGAGGCTAAACCAACACGGCTAATAGTATGATTTTGGGTAGCTATCATGTGAAGCCAGCAAGACCCTATATATTATTATCAATCATAATTATTCTATGGGGTTCGAATTTTGCTATTTCAAGATTACTTTCTGGAATTGATCCAATTCGAGTTTCAGGAATTTATTACGCTTTCTTCCGATATTTGCTTGGGGCAATTACGATGATTCTGGTTTTAATTTTCCAACGGAAAAGCCCTTCTCAAATCTCTGTAGAAGTAGGACCGTACAAATTAGTGCTTCTTTCTAGTGCATTATTCTCTGCTATCTTTGTAATGGCTACTCATATGAGTGCTGAATACATTCCTTCAGGTACAACCTCTATCATCGTCAATCTTTGTCCGATAGTGATTCTGTGTTATGCAGCTCTCTATCTGAGGGAAAGACTAACAACAATGAAGATTTTTGGATTTATTCTAGGATTGGTAGGTGGATTGGTTTTCTTATTTGATGCGTTTATTTCACAATCAGGTGTCGTTATTGGTTTGATACTTGCTCTAATTGGTATGTTTGCTTGGGCTGCCTATACAATAACTCTCGATTATCTTGAAGGTGTAGATCCTTACATAGTAATGACCATCAAGCATACGATTTCCACATTTATTATCATACCTTTCATTCTTTTGATGCTGTATGAGAATACTCAACTAGTTCTGATATTAGATATTTGGACAATTATAGGACTTCTTTTTGCTGGAGTATTAGCATCAGGTCTTGCTTATGTGCTGTATTTCAGTGCAATAGAAATACTAGGAGCTGCGAAAGCATCATCATTCTTATTTCTAGTTCCATTTGTTAGTGTAGTAGGAGATTTTGCATTGGGCGAACCTCCTTCATTGTTATCAATAATTGCTGGTATAATTGCTATATTTGGTGTTGCTGTAATCCGATTTAGTGCAAGACAAACCACGTGATGCATGCATCATCTCAATGTCTTTTGCATAGTATTAAGATGCGAATTTTATCAACTGACTCTATAGATTTATCTTGCACCGATATTCAGTAATTTGTTGATTCAAAGTATCGTTTATACATGCAAATACAGTGTTTTTTGATGGACTTGATAGACAAGCAAATCATGTTTGTTCTTGACAACAATTGTAGAACAACATATCAATGATTATCAGAAACGTTTGGATTAAATGGTATTGTAAACACGTGAAATTTATTTGTTGGCTAGTAACACAGTCATAATTCGGCATTTTAATATACAATTGTTAAGATATCAGCTCAAAATTTCATTGGCTCTAATGTGAAACGCAATCTCGTTCATTGAAAACCAAAACCTATCCCGTATGTAGTACGTGGATGTTACATAATGTACAAATACTACATTGTTTATAGAATAATATAATATCCGGAGATGAAAAGAATGGGAAAGGCTTTAGCTTTACTCGGGCTCGTAATGATGATATTAGGAGTCCTGCCTCTGATTCTGCCACTGCTTGGATCTACACTTGGAGCTTCCTTCTATCTAGGAATATATTCAGTAGAAATATTAGGATCCATGTTCTCTGAACTCATGCTCATTTTATTGATAGTAGGGTTTCTAATTCTCGTAGTTGGAGCTTTTAGGTAATTTATTCATGTGGCATCAAATGGAAAACAAGGGGAGATTTTTCTCCCCTATATCGTTTTTTTTGTGTGATTAGTCGATTCCCAATATTGCAGAGATTTTCATAAGAATAAAAACCACAAACTCGTTGACCGAATCCTTGGGTAGTGGAGCTTTTGGAGTAAGTGTTAGAAATACAGGACTACCCTATCTGACTTAGCGTTTCTCCATCACGACCTCTTGAACCGCCATCTGTAATGACTGCGGGTTGCTCTGTCAGGAGGAATCTCTTGTTGGATGAATCATTCCTGAGCTTGCGTCGAGTGTTCATGCAGTGGAGTAGCTGGATGACGTCACCGCGGAGAAATTCATCAAACCTAAGAGCCATGAGTATCTGCTCCTTTGTTCAACAAGTACAAAGTACAAAAGACATTGAAATCCTCTGAGGTTGGGTAATTCGTGAGTCCGACGGTCAAAAAAAGAGATGATTCTCGTTCTACTTCTCGTCAGTAGTCAGTATCTGATCTTCTGTCATTTCTTGTGTTGGTCTGAGCTGCAGTCCCATCTTCTCCAAGAATGCTTCCATGTGAGCTAGTCGTGTCAACATCTTGGTGTTCTGATTTTGAAGTCTAACGTTCATTGTCTATGGGGTTCTAATTTTGTTGTTTCAAGATTACTCTCTGGAATAGAACCAATTCGAGTATCAGGTATCTATTACGCTTTCTTTAGATATTTCCTCGGTGCTAATACTATGGTGAAATATCCTCTGATTTAAGTTTCTAAAATTCCTCTTGCATGGGATATCGTTTTCTATTTTAAGTACTGATTAGAAGCGCTGATACGCTATGAATCTATCCGGATAGAAAATACTCTCCAATTTACTTGCAGTTTCTTTCGAACAAATAATTTCACCAAAATCTCTTAGCTGGGTCACAGGAGTTAATCCCGCAATTATCTGAGATAGTTGAAATTCACTTAGCTTGATTTCTGGTGTTGCTTCACTTGATTCAACAATCAGATTTCCGTTATCAGGGATCAATTTGTAGATTCCAGAATTCCAATCGCAATGTTTGTCTTTTAATTCAATCAAGACTTCTTCTGTAGCATCTGGCTTCAAATTAATGCTACTACAATAATTCGTGAAGTCAATTACTCTCATCATCATCGAGCCGATAAGGTGTGTTTGTGCTGAATGAATATCCTTGATGAAATGGCGAATTGGCACTTCTACATCTGTCCACCATGTAATTTCCTCGCAATTAACAGCGTGATTCTGGACAAGTTGCACAATTGCAGGTAAGATATCATCGTATTTGTAGCGACAAGCTCCAACTGCTATCTTAACTGCATCCTCCCCTTTTTCTCCTTTTGAAAACCAAAACTTGCAGGCTCCAACAGGTTCCTGCTTCCTTTCTATCAGATAATAGTGGCTTCCATTTATCATTTCTTTGAATGAAGACTCAATCGTGAAAAAACGAGAACCAAATCGTGTCATTGACTGTTCTATTTCTAGTAATTTTGTGATCTCACTAGTATCATCTAATTCACGAATTGACAGATCTGATGGGGGATTTACACTCTTTAGATGTTCATGTTTTAGAATATGTTTGGCTCTTTGTTCAGCAAGTGCGTAACCGTATTTTTCATAGAATGGTCTACTAAATGGATCAAGAATTGAAAGAACACATCTTCGCTCTCTCATCAGTGGAAAGGTCTTCTCGAAGAGCTTGGTAATTAATCCTTGGCGTCGGTAGGATGGCTCAGTTGCTACTGCCCATACTCCAGCAAAACGCACAGGACGTCCTCTGATGATATTCTTCTCAGAAGCAAAGAAACAGAAGTTGGCTACAATTTTTTTACCATCAACAGCAACAAACGCCCAGTCTTCCTTTTCTGGCTGGTTCCAGAAATCGACCCACTCTTCCTTTTTAAGATCCTCAAGTTTATCTGTCACTGAGAATGCTTTCCACATTAACCGAACTGCAGAATCTTTGTCCTCTGCAGTTGCTTCTCGGATTTCGACCATAGACATGAACGAGTATGGCTGATTGATGAGTGTTTCGTACAGAGTAGACTCATAGAATGTTCTCTTACCATCATCCTTATATGGTTGGGTAGAAACACCATTCGGAAATAAACGTTGAAATAACAATCTTATTCTATTTATGAAGGTGAAAATGATGTCGGACAAAGCCGAGGTATATTTCGGCTCAATATATGCGGGTCAGACTCGAATGTTTGCTAATTTGAGTCAGAAATTAGAAAAGATAATTGAATATCTGGATTTCAGCACAATTGAAAAGAAGGACAAAGTCGCCATCAAAATGCATCTTGGATTTAATGATGGATATCAAACAGTTCCTGTATTTTTTGTACGTCGTATTGCTGAAGCTGTCACGAAGGTGGGAGGTTATCCATTCGTTACAGATAATCCAAGCGCAGTCTACAATGCTGCAGCTAGAGGGTATACTTCAGAAACCTGTGGATGTCCCATCATTCCAATCGCTGGAGTTAAAGATGGATACTTTAAAACCAAGGCAATTGGTTACAAAGGTGTTGACACTCTAGATGCTGCAGGTGTGTTACTTGATGCAGATGTTCTAATCAATTTGACACACGCAAAGGGTCATGGTGCATGTTCGTATGGTGGTGCATTCAAGAATATAGCACTAGGTGGATATATCCAATCCTCAAGGTGGCGGAAGATACATGGCGTAGAGCAGTTCGATGCTTACTTTGACAAAGAGAAGATGACTGAAGAGCATATTTTGAAGCTGAAAGACGTATGTCCACGTGATGCACCTAGTTGGAATGAGCAGCAGAAAAGAGCAATGTTATCCTACTATGAATGTGATCAATGTCACGGAGCAGAGGATAAGCCCTGTGTAAAGGCTGATGAAGGGTTAACAGGTTGGTCAATAAATGAAGGTAACTTCCATTCATTCCAAGAATTGATGGCGATTGCTGCAAAACCAATTCTTGAATCCTTCGATGAAAAGAAAATTTTCAACTTCAACTTTTTAATGAATATTACTCCCTTCTGTGACTGCATGGGCATGGGTATGCCGCAAGTAATCGATGATATCGGGATTGTAGCAAGTCGAGATATCGTTGCTACTGACACAGCCACCTTAGATTTGATTGCAGAAGCTGGATTGAATGAGAGAATGGTGCGAAAAATACCTGAGGTCTATTTGCGACCCAACTTGGACGGTAGTAACGATCTTCATCCCCTGCAAAAAATACATGGTCCATTCAAGAATCCGTATATTGTAGCCAAATACGCTGCAGGACTTGGACTCGGTTCAGAGGAGTACGAATTGATTGAAGTTCTTCCACCTGATGAAGTCGCTATAATGAAACCTCCAAAGCATACTTACGAAGGCGGTCCCACATTCTTTTAGACTACAAAGATTTGAGTAACTTCGATTTCCAATGTAGGTTTCGGAGTTATCTCAGGATTTTATCCTTTACCTGCAATAAACATTGATTTCGATAGAACGATAGCAGAGAAATTTGTGTGTGAGAACAATTATAACCATTAATTTTCTCTGAAAATACATTCGACTGTGAAGGAGAGGACACACAGGAAGTGGACGGAAACATGTGGAAATACCCTGTTCACGCACTTCCTCGTTTCTTTCTTTGATGGTTGCACGCTCAAGTGGAGTGTCTAAAATGAGTGGGAGACATGCCCGGGTCCAAATTCTTTCTGTGATGTTTATTGCTATATTTCTGGTTGGCTTTATACCTCAAGCGGTATGGGCTGGTCAGACACTGACTGACTATGAAGAAGCTACTCCGAATCCTGAGAAGCATTATCGTCTAAAATCAGTGTATGTATTCTATGATTCTGAAGATGAACTCATGAATACAATTGCAGATATTGTTGTCGAGATTGTATCGCTCAAGTTGGAGTTCATCATTCCAGTACCGATTGATTCGTTCTCTACTTTTCAATATTGGATGACTGATGAACCATGGATTGGAGTCTACGCATTTCAATCGAATTTGACTCATGTCCTGTTCCCTGATATATCCATTTCATGGAAGCAATTTTACAAATCACTTGCATCACATCAGTCCACTCATCATGTTGTTGGTATGGGTAACACACTCTCTATGGATCCATTCATAAAAGAGAATAGTCCGGATATCATTCATAGTCAAGCTGAACAGACTGATGCGTTTCTACTAGCTGTACATGATATATGGTCTATTACAGATGTTATAGAGAATAATGCTGCTAATGATAAATTATACAAGAATGCAGCAGATGAAATGCGGAGTATTGCAATCAAGCTTTTCGCAGATAATTTTAATGAGATGTTCTCAAGAACTCTGGAACCTGTAGATCTTGTTGGGCAAATTGATCCTGTTGCGCTAGAACAACGAACTCAAGAAATGTGGGATAAGCATGCACCAGAGATTAGACCCGCTGTGTATCAGAAACTCGATGATGGGACCCTAATCGAGATTCCTGAGGAAGAGGTTCCTGAAGACTTCTCGCCTGTAATCAAACTTGGTTCAGCTGCTGATATTGCGTCATCAGGTGATTTTTCGCTTGGTCAGATTCCGTTATTTTCAGGTCTAAGAGGACCAATCGGTGAGATTGTGAATGTTCTACTCAAATTACTATCTGATTCGGATAGTGTTGACATTTCTATTGATAGCGAGACCATGGAAACAATTCGCACTATCTTTGAAATAATTCAACCTTTCATAGGCATCGTTTCTAATTACGACAGCGCCTCACCCATGAAGTCGATAATTCAAGCTCTCGCGAATGAATTTCCATTCATTGAAGAGTATAAAGTCTATATTGAGGTGCTTCTAAAATGTCTCTTTAGCTTAAGGGGGAGTACATCGGAGATTATTGGAACTGTCACGGAAGCAATAATCTCTCTTTTACCTGAACTCTTCCCTGGTGAGATTACCGAATTCATTGTCGACCTTCTTGGAGTCAACAACGGGCTTGCAGATGTTTTAGCTGAGGTTGTTGATGGAGGAAAGGGTGTATTTGATTCCCTCCTCGGTTTCTTTGTCAACAATGTTATGACTTCATTATTCAATAAAACCTTGGTTGCAACGCTCGGTCTGGATCAATCAACTGCTGATACCCTTCTACCAAGACTATCATCTTTCTCTATGTCTATTATCGACTTTATCAGTACACTAGATTTTGAGAAATTTGTAACTGACGTTGCAGAAGAACTTCTTGTGGGCGCGTTAGACTTACTGACCGATGCTGATGGAGAAGAAGTCCTTGCACGCATCATGTCCGTTGTAAAACTAGGTCTGACTGTATTAGAAACAGTTGATTCCTTTACAATTGAATCGGTGATTTCAGTTGTAGCTCAACTCATTGTCCAATTCTTTGGTGAACCTGCTCTCAATAAAGATGCTGAAGTTATCGCACGAGGGATGATGGGTATTGTAAAAGATTACATGGAGGGCGAAATGACTGATGTGAGTGCATTTCGAGATGAATTGCTGGATGTCATCACACCCTCAATAACAGGAGTTGTTTCTGATCCTTTGGGTGGCTTACTCATTGATGTTATTTCAATGATTGCAGGATTCTACAATGATGGTTTCAGTCCATCTAATCTCCCTGATATGTTTGAGATTTTCGAAGGTCTTGTAGAAGAAATGGGTTTTGAAACCTCCATATTTGACGATATTATGGATGCAATACATGGTGCTGTTCGACCAGTCTTAGGAATTATAGCAGCAGTATCGGATAATGATCCACTTCGCAGAATGATTAGTAAGACACTCGGTGAGTTTGAAACTGAGATTGGAAATATCCCTGGTCTTGTGGTTGAGGTCATCTACTATCTTGACTTGGAAGACATACTCGACAGTATTGTTGGTGCCTCGGATGTCTTAGTTTCCTTGGGGGAGATTGCAACAGGTATAATCAAAGTTGTTGAATCTGCCCAAGGTAAGTCGTTTGAAGGTGTTCTGCATGGTATACTCATTGCGGTTGGTGCTATCACTGGAACAATGCCTGCGTTTGATGATGTTCCTATTGATGCATTCCTCGAGTTATTGCAATCTTTCTTCCCTGAGGCTTTTGGTATCTCAAGAGAAGACGCTCCGATGAAATCAGAGGTCATTGCAAATGTACTCGGTATTGCAGCAGGATACCTCGGAGTGGACTTTGATACAGGGATGCTCTCCGAGTTCCTTCAAGCATTGATGGATACTAAGGATATCTTCACCAAGGGAGTGAGATGGCTTGTGGGTATGCTCTTCGATTGGCTTAATGGTGAGTTGACTCCACTCTTCAAAGACCTGACTGATATGATAGAGGAAGCCCTGGGTGAAGCAGGAGAGATTCTGGGATACCATAGTAAGATTCCGATCGGTGTTGGAGATTGGAATCTGTTTGATCTTAAAATAGACCTGGGGCTCATTGCTGAATTTGATATCGATCCGACTCCATTGTTTGACATTATTAAGAGTGTGATTTTTGACGGTCGTGAAGTCTTTTCATTAGACTCTCTTGGGGACTTCTTCCTTGTCTTGTTCAAATGCTTCTCTATCAGCCCCAAGTTCTATGCATCAATGGGTATCGAGGAATTTGATACTTCGAAGAATCCTATGCTGAAGTTCTTACTCGAGTCATTTGGACTTGAGCTCACGTTCTCAGGTAGCGCTTACTTCGTGCTCAATCTCTTCACCTTCAGAGGTGGAGTCTTTGAATGGGACGAGTTCATGCGTGTCTACGAGTGGGGTTTCAACATCAAGATTGGAGTTTCCAGGACCTTCACCTTCCTTGATTTTGTTACAGGTGGCGCAGCTGGTGCACTCAACGCGATTGGTGAATATATTGGACTTGATGCTATCACAGTCACCGTCTTCTTTGCAGTTGAGCTAGATATTGTAAAACGCGCTGCAACCGCTATATCGCCAGAGGTTTCAACCCTCACAATTGCCATTGCTATAGGTGCGACTGCTCACATTGGTTTAGACCTTCTCATTTGTGAACTCGCAATCGATGGGACTATCGAGATCATACTGACGTTCTTCCAAGACCTGGCAAGTAGTGATCCGATGAAGATCACGTTGAACCTCATATTCACGATATCAATAGTGGTTGACCTACTTCTCGTATCAAAGAACTTTGACTTTGAGATTTTGAACAAACTATGGGACCTCAGTCCGAAGAAAGGTGAGGACGAGTATGCGAACTCGGGAATTGGATTCGATTCGGATGGCGATGGCCTTGGTGATGAGTATGAAGCCACGCTACCCGGTTTTGATCCCAATAATCCTGATACGGACGGAGATGGTGCGAGTGACAAGCTCGAGGTTCAGACCATGTTCACTGATGGGACTAATCCTGACACCGATGGAGATGGATTACTCGATGGTGAAGAATGGGATATCGGGACTAATCCACACTTTCCAGATTCTGACTGGGATGACATCACAGACTTCCAGGAGGTTCGAATCTACGGTACATCACCGCTCTGCATGGATACTGACGGTGATGGATTGAATGATGATTACGAAATCTACACCAAGTGGGACCTGTCAAAGGTCACCCCTACAGTCACCGAAGTTGTCATTGGCGGCGAGTCATTTAACGACCACACTGATCCTCTAAATCCTGATACAGATGGAGATGGGCTTATGGATGGTGACGAAGGACCAATGG
>CAYWJO010000039.1:0-32680 GCA_964458565.1 uncultured archaeon
AATATTGTAATCTGGAGCGTGAGTGCGAGAACATGCCATCGTGGCTCAGTAGGTAGGGTCAGTTCCAAAAGGACTGACTGCCGAAAGCGACAGACAAGCGTGAATCACGCCGAACCGCTAAAGCCTGTTATCTTTCAGCCAACAGGATGAGAGCCAGACAGTTGTTGGTCGGAGGTTCGAGCCTTGCACCGATTTCCGGTGTGAGAGTTTACCCTCCCGATGGCGCCACTCTTCTTTTTACATGAACTCAATCATTTATATTTAAGCTCGGTAAAACGAAAAGGAGGTTATATCCATCTCTAAGAGATTGGGAGGTTCTTCGGCGTGGTGACTTATGATCTGATTGTTGTGGGAGGTGGCCCTGCTGGTGCTACATGTGCAAGAAAGGCTGCGATGCTTGATCTTGAAGTTCTCATTCTTGAAAAGGCTCAACACCCACGAAGGAAAGCATGTGGTGGAGGTGTAACAGTGAGAGTCCTCGCTTCTCTCGATTTTGATCTTTCTTCCGTCATCGAACGAAAGCAACATGGTGTTCGAATATACTCACCGTCTGGGTTGGTAGTGGAACACTCCCACGCTGATTCTTCTGGTTGCACTGTGCGTAGAGAGGATTTTGATAATCTATTACTTAGAGAGGCAGAAAAGGCAGGTGCACATGTTATTGAAGGAGAGGGTGTTGTTGATGTAAAAGAAAGCGATAATGCAGTTGCAGCTATTACTGATGTTGACACCTATTCAGGCAGACTACTTGTTGGTGCGGATGGGGTAAACAGTATTGTTGGCAGACAAACTGGAATCCTACCAAAATGGGACGATGATGAAGTAGGATTGTGTATAGAGGCATCTGTACCTATGGACATGTCAGAGATCCAGCGGATTGCAGCGGCCTCGGAGGATGAGAACCGTTCAGTAATTGAAGTTCATTTTGGACCTGTACTATATGAATATGCATGGGCATTCGCAAAGGAATGTGAATTCAGCCTTGGTATTGGTGTACGTGTAAGTAAGATGGACAACTTGAAAGGGGCATGGAAAAAGTTTGTTGTAGATTTTGAACATAGACATGGTGTCGATTGTGATTTGACTGATACCACTGCAGCAAGACTTCCACTTAGAGGAAAAATTAAGAACACGTGTTCTAAGAGGATCATGTTAGTCGGTGATGCAGCAGGACTGGTAGCACCTGTGACAGGTGAAGGAATTTATTATGCAATTGAATCTGGAAAAATAGCCGCAGAAGTTGCAGACAAAGCCCTTTTACAGGGTAATGATGTATTATCTTACGAACAACAGTTGCGTGATGCTTTTGGGGACGATCTAAAAGCAGCTGAGTCATTATCCAGATTATTAATGAAATCAACAAAGAATATGGAGCTAGCATGTCAAGCTGCTCATGGTGATACAATCCTTAGAGAGCATGTAATGAAATTAGTGATGGGAATGTGTTCCTACAATGAATCTAGGAGCAGTATTTTGAAGAGAATGTTGTTGAAGCATCCAGGTAAGGCATTACAAACTTTATTCTAGATTGAGAGCTGTAAACTAAAAAGATTGCATAGCTCCCGATGGCGCCAAATCATCAAATGATAATTTTAATAAATTCTAAGGGTCTTCTAACCATTCTTCAGCTATCTCTCGCTACATATTTCCACTTTTTCTCATTGACAAGATTCTTAGACAAGCTATAGACTAATTGCACTTCGTTTGAGATGGAAGATATGAAGACTGAAGTTGCACCAAAACACGGGTTAATGGCGATTCTTGGTTTTCCAATTGTGTTAGTGACTGTAGGTAGAAACATAATGACTGCTGCTGAATTCAGCTTCTATTCATATGATCCACCGTGTGTCATGGTGGGCATAGTTCCTAATGCTTCAAAGGGGTTGAAGTAAAAGAGAAAAGAATGTTTAGAGAGAGTTTCATCTTCTTTTTATGATTATAACTACAACGACTATAATACCTACAACAACCGCAGCGCCTACTCCAATTATTAGGGGGATTGGAAGTGCTGGTGCTAGAGTAGTTGACGGAGTTGTTGGTGGAGTAGTGGATGGAGCTGTTGATAGGGTTGTTGATGGAGTTGTGGATGCTGAGTGATGGTATACCAAAGTCCATAACACATTTTGTACCGCATCATTTATTCCATCTGTCTGAAAGTGATCTTCGGACATTCTACTTAGCACATAGTCACTGGTATAATGAATTTCAGCGTCATAAGTCCAACTAGTTCCTGTTCCACTTCCATATGCAGATATAGAGAGATTATTTCCAGCTCTTAACATACTAAAGTTGGCCAAAACTGCGCCTAGTGTATCATTAATTTGAGACATTTGAGATTGAAACCTTTGCTCGTCAGCAATATATCGTATGTTTATTCCGTTTGAAGCTCGTATGTTAATTCCATAGTCGTCGTCAAGGCTTTGAGTGTTAAAGAACACACTAACCGCGACACCGCCATCCTCACTCATATTAGCAGTAACGTAGTCATCCACATAAGTTACATTGAATGTTACTGTCATTGTGTTCGTTTGATCAATAATAAATTGATTATCGGTGTATTTAGTTGCGCTATACTTCAATTCATCTCCATTACTAACACCCCAAGTTGCTGCTGCTGTACTTGGAACGCCAGTAATCATAAGAACGACTAGTAACACAAAACAAAATTGTTTGGATTTCTTCATTTATAGATATTACACCTTTACTTTATTAAATTCTATTCGAATATATACACCAGTGTTACTAGCTCAAAGGAGTAGCCATCCTTATCATCTTTGCACAACCCACACGCCGCTCCTGCTGCCGCGTAGTCAGATACGCCCACATAACGACGA
The DNA here is from genome assembly GCA_964458565.1 of uncultured archaeon. GTDB lineage: Archaea > Asgardarchaeota > Thorarchaeia > Thorarchaeales > Thorarchaeaceae > CAYWJO01. The sequence goes on from CAYWJO010000039.1 coordinate 2,835, forward strand.
ATTTCACAAAATCTCCCACCTAATCCGTTATATTCAAAGAGTAATTATAAACAACTCAAATGTCCGTTTGTTTACAGGCTCCAGGCAGCGTCAGATCTCTACTAATATCATAGACTATCTACAATCTTTCCGACGATGTTATACACTAGTTCGGGATGTCGCTCACAGAAAGCAACGGTGTACACCGTGTTTGATGTGATCACCTAACCATTACTCTTTGTTATGAGTTCATCAAATAGTCGTTCTCCATTATTCCTGATGGGTGTGACATGCAAGACGACAATACCAACATCAGTTGCACCCTGATCTCGTAGGAGTTTCACAGCTCCAAGCAAAGTGGTCCCACTCTTTGTGAGATCATCAAGAATAATGACATTCTTCCCTGTAACCTCCAGCTCTCCCTGCATATCTATAGTAAATGAGTCTGAGCGTCGTTTACTGAAGCCAGATACTCCAAATCGTTTCTGTGCCCCCTCATCAGGAGCTGTAAGGACATAGTCTTCGAATCCGAATATGTTCGCAGCCATCTCAATGAGTTCCTCAGTGAAGGTGATAACCTCATACTTCCCTTGCTCTGCCAATTTCACAGCCCAATTGAGACCTCTGTTCACGACTGGCTCTACGACCCAGAGTCTATCGCATAGTCCTGCAATGCTGTTCATAGCACTTCGACTGGATACTGCTTCACCAGTACTGAAGGCCTTGTCCTGAAGTGCAAATGGCTGAAAGGTCAACACAACCTCAATACGGCTTGGTGGAGTCAAATTCTCTATTTCGTACTGTTTGTGTTCAATCTTCGTAACTCGAAAAGGATGCTTTAGCATGTCAAGTAATAGAACAAGCTCTTGGATGCGATCAGAGGTTGTATAGAACTCCTCTGCTGCAGAAGTTGAACCTGTACAACCCTGAAGTACAACAACCCTCTGATTAGCTAGTTCTTCGATTTGAGCTATTTTCACATAGAGATCTGTGTTGGGAAAAAAGTGCTTCCCATCAAAGTTAGCATCCGTACAGAAGACTTGGAATCCAAGTTCAGTAAACTGTTCCTTCAGGTGTTCAGCACCACTTGCCAATACAACTTTGAAATCACTCATTCTCTATCATTTGATGGGGAGTTACAGAGTTCTTTACGTCGATTGTGGATTAATTCTTCAATTCGGTGATGTAGGTCTATTGTGATATATCCCACCCACTTTTTCGTACATACTATCGTTGTTTCTATCTATGATATCACTTTAAGTCACTCATACTGCTTGCTATCACTTGCATTTCGAACTCTTCAACAATGGAGTTCATCTCTTCATTGGATGGTCGCTTTTTAAAACGATTAGCAGCATCTAATATCTTGGGTAGAACCTTCATATCACCGGCTGTGATTAGAAAGCTGTCTGGAAGACCTAGTGCCCAATGCACTGACCGTTCAATTGCAACCTGATTCTCTAATGGCTCATAGAAGTACGTGTTGTGAGTCTTGGGACGTTGCCCCCACGGCCGCCGAGAAATGGACTTGATGGTCTGAAATGCAGTTTTGCGTCTACGGCACAACTCAACTAACTCATTGAAGTCAGCTGCGTAACGGTCATTCTGCATCTGTAGATAGTTGTATGGCAAGAGGACTGAATCGAAATCAAAGCGCTCTAGGCTTTGTTTGTGCATTGCTGGTACCTTCTTACCATGACCTGTCACACCTAGAAACCGCACCAGACCTTTGTCACGCGCTTCAATAAAGGCATCCATTGCACCCCCAGGCGCCATCACCTTTTCCCAGCTTACCGGGTTGGTCAGACCATGCATCTGCCAGAGGTCTATAGAGTCAACTCGCAGTCTACTCAAAGAATTCTGAAGATCATCCCAAGCTCCTTTGTATGATCGCTTTCGTGATTTGGTTGCGAGAAAGAGCTCATCTCGGTGTTGCTCCATCCAAGGCCCGATGCACTTCTCAGCGTTTCCATACATAGGTGCTGTGTCAATATGATTCACACCATATTTCAATAACATCTCAAGGATGCGATCAGCCTCTTTTTGCGTAGCTTTACTGAGAGCGTACGCTCCAAAAATGACACGTGTACTTGAGTGTCCGGTACGACCAAAAGGTTGTTTGGAAATCATATGTCATTACCCACGCGAATTCGGAATGATGTTTGTTAGAGTAATTTTTCAGAAATAAGAGTGTTTTACTCAAAACATCCGAGTTATGTATTTCTGGATAAATCAAAGAGAGAGGGGGGGATTGATATTTTGAGGTTCTGTTTCGTGGACTCTACAACATTCCTCAATAATTCATGTATACACAGCTAGGTCAATTCTGTCCGATCAATTCAATGTATGGAATCTCAAAAAGGGACGCAGCCTCCTTTGGAAGTAATTGGGTACCCCTTGCTTCATCTCCTAAATGCAATGAATCTAAGAGAATCCGTCTAGCATTTTTACCAGTGTGGATTTTTGTACTCATTTTTTCCTTTTTCCCGGTATGAGAGATAGCAGATAACAATGTGTTCAATGCCATGTTGAATGTAGCGTCACTCATCTGAGTTCCCCAGAAAGCAAGAATAACTCGACATTCAAGTAGCACGTCTGAACACATCCGTTCATATGCGGCCTTGTGCCATTCGAGGGAATTGAGAGCTCCGACATCGTATTGTGCGTGGGGTTCGCTAGTTCCCAACCATCCTACAGTATTGTCATGCAATTGAACTTTTTCGAGCGCGGATTTGTATTTTCGCTCAACTAATTTTCGTGAGAAGTATCCTGGTTTTCTGGGTCTTATCCACACTTGATAAATCGAAGATCCTCCAGCTCGCTTCATTGATTCAACTAGACTATCAAGTGAATTTCGGGTTGATAGTGGAACACCTGAAATTTCTGCAACGAATAAAGGGTCGGTAACTTCAAGGTTGGTATTATTGGGATGGGTGTTGAGTTTAATATCCGGGAACTGTGGTACAAATGATGATGTTACAATATTTTGCATGCCATTAATAGTAAGATATAGGTAACGTGTTTTATTATGCGTTTGTTGGATTCTAAAACCCATCCTCTGGTTAGAATACATGACTGCTCCAAGAAATCGCGTGTATCTTAATTTCACAAGGGAAAGGATATCATGATGTTCCTGACTGGAATTGGAAGGATTGTATATTTCCGCTCTGTAGCTTTGTGGAATTTCTATGACTTCTACATATGAAGTATTTAGCAACGTTTCATTGGGCATTTTTTAGCCCAAAGTTTGTGGACTCAACTACCTAAAGAAGTCCACTAGAACTATGATGAAAACGTGATTGTTCTTATGTTTATCAGGAATTTCCGAACAATGCTGAGTAATCAAAGAACTCTCTCAAGAAGAGTTAATCCTATCTTCTCTTCCTCATGTGGTTGTACCCAATCGAGTGCATAAAGCATTTCGATAAATTCCATCTGATAGGTTCCAAATATTGTACTGCACTCATGTTCAGTCGCTAGATTCAGATGAAATGCGATTTGATCAAGAAAGCTTGGTATGTCTTTAGCGTATATTGTAAAGCTCCATTGTGGTCCTTGTGCATCATTACGAATAAAGCCAATAGAAATTGATGTTAAGGCATCATCAGATCTTTGTGTCCAGAACTTGGATAATAGTCCAATTTTGTGCAAGTTTTCTGCTGTAATGTCAAGTGCTTTCCAATCATATACAAAGACATTATGTGGCACCAGATTAGCATCTATCAGATCTGGATAAATCTCAGATGGAGATGCTACCTGTATGCTGCTATTAGAAGATCCTCTTGGTGATATATTTCCAAGTTCCTGCCAGTGAATCGCAAGGTCGAACATTCTTTTCATCCCAACAGATTTTCCAAGATGCAAAGATGTTTCATTGCCTGTGGCAGTTGTATACCGAACACGCTCTACTGGAATATTCGTAGCAAGTTGTAGGATGTGATTTGTCAAAGTTGATGCAAGACCTTTACCCCTATAATCTGAATGAACTCGAAGACCCTCCATCCAACCAGTCTTTCCATTTTCAATGACTCTCAAATTTGCAAGCGCGATAACTGTACCATCATATTCAACGGCGGCGGTATGTGAGTTGGCATCATTAATCCAAGAATCAAATGAGTAAGGTAGATAGTCATGCCCATCCCAGGTTCGTCTGGCTATCTCTAATACATCTTCTTTGTCAGTTGCTCTTAAAGGTCGAATAAATTCCATAATCTGTTCCAATGGGAATACAGATTTTAAATTCGTTTGAATTATTCGATTGGTACTTTACACATTCCTAGTGAAGATTTCATTCTTTGATTTTCCAACAGGGAAGATTATCTTCTACGACCGTCCAACGAGGTTCTTCAAGAGAGCACTTTACATACCATATCTTGTTAACCTCTCTGCAGGAAGAACCGAAATAGCAAGTTCTACAACTCTTAACAATATCCTTTTGCTCAATCTGTGGAATAGGTTTCTCTTGTTCGGAAACGTCTTTCCGCCATTTGTCAAGTTTTGAACGGACGGCTTTTTTCGTCAACCACACAAGATCCTCATATTCGGATTCTGTCATCTCAGGTTCTTTATCTTCGGATTCGGAATCACGAGAAGTTGGCATAGACTATCCCAATCCTATCCATATGTGTTGAACGAGATAAAGTTGTTTCATATGTTATGATTTTCGTTTAGTCCCCTGTAGCAGTTACCGTATTCCCTTCTACCATGAGGATTGCTGTTCGTTTTGGAGCCCTTGTGCGATGAGTAGTCCCTCGAGGTACCACAAAGCCATGTCCAGGATGAATCTCATGAGTCTGATCAGCTATATCGATTAGTAACAGACCAGAAATCACATAGAAAAACTCATCCTCATTATCGTGACTGTGCCAATGGAATTCACCATGTATTACCCCAAGACGCACAATGCAGTCATTCACCAGAGATAGGCTGTGATTCTGCCAATCTTTCTGGGAGGCTGTGATCAATTTGGGGATGTCGATATCTTCCAATGGCTCGAATTTCACATCTGTATCTATATTATATCTTGTATAGTCGTTCATCCATTCTTCCTCGACTATGTGTCTTGTGACTTTGTAAACAACTTGATGCGTATAGTCAGAACAACCAACAGTCACACTGTTATCGTTTTCAAAGAAAGAAAAGCTACCACCAGATTGCATAACCAGTATCCAAGGATAAAGAATGTGAAAAGAACTGGTACACATTTTACCACGATCTTCAGGATATTCGTAGACATCACCTACATGCTGTTCCATTGAGCATTTTCCACTTCCAAGAATGTCGACTACTTCTATTTTTATCTTGAACGCTGGCATGAGAATCGTATCAATAGGATGCACATCACCATAGAAATACATCGGCTGACGCAAATAGATATTATATCATTCTAGTCCTAGATTTCCCATCAATATCCTTCTTCAGGAATCTAGACGGGGTAGGAATAAAAACAGGCTGTGCGATTACTCAGTATGACACCAGTTGATTCAGCTAGGAATGTACCTCTAGTATGGTGTCCTATTATTCCACTAGATAAAATTGATGAACTCTCAGACTATGAGGAAGAGCTTCGTACTCTTGCTGATGTTTATGATGATTGGGCAGCATCAATGAGAGGAAAACCGATTACAGGGGGAGAAGTGGGAATCTATCTGGACAGAATTCGAATCCTAATGTTTAGAGTTGGTGTTGCCTCCGGTACAAACCGTGAGTTTGCTGAAAAGGCCCAGTCGATTATATCTGATGAACTCAGAAAACAAGCTATGCGTTCTGTCAAAGCTATTTGGGAGGATTCGAAGAGTAAAAGGGTTATGAAGAACATACTCAATAATTTTTTTTCTGATATTAGGTTCACTCGAGATATTGACCCTGTTGAGGAGATGGAAAAAGCAGTTACAAAATCACTCAAGTCCAAATCGACAAAGGTTCTAGGGAGTAAGAGAAAAGACCTTGCTCGAAGAACCGAGAAAAAATCCAGCGTAGACGTGAAATCTGTCAGGGCAATTTTAGTAGAAGCGACGAGAATAGTTTTGAGGATCTATATGAAACTTCTAAGTCCAGATCCTTGGAGTCTGGACTAGATTCGTCTTGATGCTATTTTTCAGCAATTATCATGTCATTCTCCTTCCTAAAGTGCATGTGTGATTGTTTTGATATTCTCCAATCAGTAAGATGAAGAGTCACATGTATTTGCGTCTTTGAAACCTCAATCTCCATGAAGCTCGCATCTTGTACTCCAGTCCACCCTCCGGTGGCCCCGGATAATGTGCCCGGGTTCAAGAATAGTTTATCCTTGTACAGAGTTATATCTGATTGATGGGTATGTCCATGAATTGTTACATCGGAATTTACCTGTTGGGCAATTTTGTAAAGTTCTTGGATACTTCCTCTTGGTCGTAGTTGGGTGCCATGCAATAGAAGAAAGTCAAAATCCTCGATCTTTAATATTTCATGATGGTTATAGGAAGTATAGTCCATATTTCCTTGAACAATGTAGCAATGTGGAAGAGCTGGTAATGCGTTTCTCATGTCGACTTCTCTGACTAAATCTCCGGTGACGAGCGCAAAATCATATTCGGACTTCTCAATATGTGCAAAGAATGATGGAGGAATTGAGTTTCGACGTGATGGAATATGTGTGTCTCCAAATAGAAGGACCCGTTTCATCAATTACGGCCTCTTGATTGATCTCAATCGGAACGAGCTCGTTCGAGATTCTCAAGTATCTTAAGATACACTTCTTTCTTTTGGCCTTTTGATAACTTTGCTAATCGCTCGACAATCAACTCAGGTGTACTTCTTGCAAGAACACCGAATTTTGGAGTTCTATCAACAATCAACTCAAGGTTTTCATCCAAACCCTTTGCTTCAATTCCATCAATTCGAACCGGTACATCAGTCACCTCTCTCACTTCACGTGCAAGATGACTACAGAGTACAGTGCAACTTCTTGAATCAGATTGCAGTATTTCAATGAGACCAGCTATCACATTTGCAGCACTACCTGGTTCAGTAATTGCCTCAATTTCATCAAAGAGAGCCAATTTATGTTTTCCAGACACAACAATGTCTGCGAACTGCTTCAGTGTTGTTTCAAACGCTCCCGCACTCACAATCCCACGGCTTTTGTAGAAGAAGTAGGTTTCTTCAAAGGGACATAAATACGCAACATCTGCGGGTACTGGAAATCCGGCCTGAGCCATGGTCGCAATTTGAGCTAAGGTCTGAATTGTAGTTGTCTTTCCACCACTATTGGCTCCAGAAAGGATTGCGCAATTCTCTTTATTGGTGCCCTGTGGCTGAAACGGTGTGTTGCCAATTGTATAATCGATTGGCTGGACCCGCCCATGTTTTCCCTTCAACATGCTTTCAAGAAGAAAGAGGTTATTGGCACCTTGAACACCTATGCCTGAGTACTCTCTTGAAAAGATAGGGCGTGTGAGGTTATAGTCAATAGAAAAGAGCCCTACAGCAAGAAAGAGATCGAACTCGAGTAATGTCTGCACGGCGTTATTGACTGAATCTTTTAGCACATCCAGTTCTTTTGCTATACTTTTGACAAGATAGTATTGTCTGTCTGCGAATAATCGTCTAAGACGGTCCTCAAGGTCATTAATTTGAGTGTGAACCATCTTTACAGGAAGCGCTATTTCCTCACTTACAACGCCCGTCACCCAGTCAGATTCACGTGCCGTAAGTCCAAGCATCTCTGCTAACTTATCTTCAGCCTCTTGGACTGTGGTTGTGAAAGTTTCAATGATTTCTGCGGGAAGCATATTACGAAGTGACCCCGCATCAGTCCCTTCAAGGTCAGCGGATTGAAGAATGCTTATGATCTGCTGGCCTCCCAAAGTGATTTGGCTCTTGGCTATTCTAGATTTGATTTGTTCGTTGAGCCAAGATTCAACCTCTGCAATAGCAGTTGGAAAGACCTTCACCGCTTTCCGATAGCGATCAAGAGCCGCATCAACGTCATCAGCAATCTCTCCGTCCTCGTTTATATTTTCTATAATTCCTCCTACACGAGACAATTTTTCAAAATCAAGCCCATTTGCAAAATCATTCACAGAGTCATTAGTTGGTATTTCAGTAAATAGCTTGGCTAGTTGACATGCAGCATCAATAACTCGATAATTTCTAGAATAAAAAGCAAGAGTACGTTCAGGAAGAAGGTTATCAACAGTCCAGTTTTTACCAAGTATCTCTACATTATCTAGCATATCCAAAGAGTCATCATACACTCCAAACGGAGAGATAAATAGGACGAGGTCATAACCTCTTGAATAATCAATGGCATTTTCACCCTCTGACATTAAATAGACAGGACACCACTTGTCAACTTCCTCGATGACCAGTTTGTCATAGACTTTTTCATCATTTGTCAGAACGACTCGTCCTTCTAGTCGCTTAGGTTTTGAACGACGATAGAGACCTCGAACTTGGGAGAGATGAGTGATTAGTGATTTGCGTTGTTCTTCAGTAAGGCTTTTTGTCATAGATGTAGCATCAGCAAAATACTCCTGCCTCTCCTCGATTACAGAAAGTTTTTCGGGAGGTAGTGGAAAATACAGTAAGAGCTTGTCTTTTGCATAACTCGTATTTGCATACCCACGAATAATATCGAGTACAGATTCGAATATTTTACGAATATCTACAGTTCTCAAGAGCATATTCGAACTGGCACCGAACTCTTGTTCAAAGGCGCCTTTTACGATGTTGACAGCTTGTCGAGTTCCTATTCCTGGAACAGCTGCAATAAGATCCACTCTTGAGTCCATGATTACTTTGAGTGCAACAGTCTCATTTCCAAAGTGATCTACTAATGCCTTTCTGATTTTATCACCCACACCTGGGACGTCCGAAAGATGCTCGATGCTCACCATTGAATCCTCTATGTCTTGAATATTGGTAGTTATACTCGTCATGATTGACCCCCTTAAAGAACCTATTTTTTACACTATATGGTGAGTGAACCATAGCTGTAAGAAACCTCTGTGTTCCGCCCCTCTCCTGCCGGTGTCACCACCCCTTGATATCAGATTGGTATCAAGATTAGCAAGAGTATTGTCTGTCTTCATCAAGATGGAATCCCTCCAACAGACCTGGTTTCTTTCTCCTGTCTTGTTGCTGCTTCATCACTTCCAGCGACAGAAAGAGTTCCCACAGTTTTTTCCACGGCAGGGTCCTCATCACCCATCCTAACATCATCACTGAAGTCAAGAAGACTCGACTGAGCATGGTGAACGGCCGCGGACTCCCCAGGACCTGATGAGTGTCCCTCTTTGGAGAGTAAGGACTTCCCTCTTGAAGAAGGCTTCTTCTCATGGGCTTTCAGTCGTGCACGTCGGATAGTTGTTCCTTGAACAACTGCTCTAGTCCACAAACCTAGTCCTCTCACAGAGTACAGTGACTTTGTGAGCTTAAGCATGCGTGCTGCGATATTGATACTACCATTCTTGTCAGCATTGGTCTTGTGTCCACAAGATGGACAGTGGAATAAGTTCTGTTTGGGTCTTCTTCCTCTACTTCCACACTTCCAACACATGATGGAGGTCCATGCCTCTGGAACAGCTCGGAATCGAGCATTCTTTCCATCGACCTTCCATCCGAGCTGTGCAAGACCATGCTTTAGACTATTAGTTACTCTAGCGAAGGCCCAAGAGTGTATCATACCTCTGAACCTTCGTCCCTTGTAGTTTCCTTTCTTCGCACGCAATCGTATATTCTTCAGGCGACCAATGGCAACATAGAGTGTGTATTTGATGGATAATTCAGAAATGTAGTCAAGAAGATTATGGACAAGTACCCGGTCATATTCTCGCGAAACATTCTCTCTCTTGGAACGTGTCTTTCGGAGACTCTCTGCAACCTTATCAGATGATTCCCCATTGTTATTCCGGATATGCATCTCTCTCTGAAGATTTGCTACAAGATTATCATATTTCTTAATGAGTTCGACCTTCTCTCTCTGAACAAAGTAGCGAGTTTCTCTTGTCTTTTCAGGAGTGACAAGAGTAGAACAGGCTGCTTTCTTAATACCGAGGTCAATGCCCAGGATGGCAACAGGTAGGTTGTTTTCTGAAATCATATCAGGAATTATCTTTACTGCTAGAGTCACCCACCACTTACGTTTCCTATCTGTAAAAATCTGGAGAGCTTTTACATCACCTCGTTCAATCTGATTAAGATGGAAGGGTGACATCTTAAGAGGAATTCTCAAGCGATCATGGATTCTTCTACCATCCTGTGCAGAGTCAGACTGGATGATGACGAGTTTACAAGGATTCCTGAGAAAATAATCTCGTTTTCAAGGGGTTCCATGACCAGCAGGAAGAGTCCATCTGTGCCATTGAGGATTGGGTCATGGACATCTACAATCGGAAAGCCTTCTCCGTCTGTGGTTCCAGCTATATATATCTGTCCTGCATCATCGACAGATATTGTAGAGGCACGGTCACCACCAGACCCCCCAAGATACGTCGAGAACATAAGATGCCCAGTTTCATTGATTCTAGCTATGAAGATATCATACGAACCATTGAGTGTGGTATCAAGGGCGTTCAGTATGAGAAAGTCTGCAGAAGTCGTATAACCAACAATTCCTACTCCTCCCTGAGAATCAATAGCAACCCCATATGTAGTTTCTTTGTCACTCGTACCGAGATACATCGAATAGTTCATACTATTTCCATCATTAGACAGTCTGAACACAAATCCATCTCTTGTCCCTCCAAGCGTGTGACATGATGGTTGAGAGTTTGATGTAACAACTGGAAAGTCAGTAGAAAACGTATCGCCCACGACAATACAATCTCCATTTTCAGCTACTGCAAGACCATACGGGGCGTCATTAGCAGATCCGCCAACATAGGTAGAGAACACCAGATTACTACCATCTGGACTGATTTTTACAACAAAGCAGTCCTCACCAGAGTTGTGTGTGTCATCATACGCATTGACGGTGGGGAAGTCACTGCTGTCTGTACTCCCCGCCACGTATACATTTCCCAAGTCATCAACTTCTATGTCACTACCATAGTCATCGCCCGATCCACCGAGAAATGTGGAGTAGATTATCTCCTGACCATCACTACTGAGCTTCATGACGAAGGCATCGATGGGTAACCATTCCAGTGTACCCCCATCATGTGACCTGTCAAATGCACCTTCAGTGGTGGGGAAGTCTATCGACTCAGTAGTTCCAGTGATGTAGATGTAACCATTGGCATCTATTGCTATATCCGCCATGTAATCATAACCCTGCCCTCCGAAATAGGTCGAGAACTGGAGGTCAAGATTCCCAGATAGTCTATGATTTCCTGATACTGTGACATTGTCTGGTTCTATTGGAGATATATTGTACATAACTCCCATTATAAGGAGTATAGCAAGGATTAACACGTTCATTGTTCTATGATTCATCAGCAAGGACCCTCCAGCATCATTACAGGTTCTCGAGGTTGTACATAATCTCTCTTGTGTTGATTTGAACATATTCTTCTCATATTCTTCCAATAGAAACACAATGAATTTTCTCCTTAGCCCTCGTTTCATATGCACTACCTCAGATACGAGTTTTTGGAACACCCTTACATTTGGGAACTAGATATCTTGGTGTGATGTCCACATAGGTGTTACAATATAATATTATAATTAAAAAACTAATAACATAAACATTTCACCCCCTTAAAGCGTTCGCTCTATAGTCCATTGACTAGGGGTTACGACATGACGGACATGACGAACCCCAGAGCATAGATGAATCTTCTAACTAGTAGTAAAGATAGAGGTACTATATACTCCTACATTATTATGAATGAGATTCAATATCCTCTCACCATATCAACAACGCTATCAAGAGGCTCCCCATGGATAAAGCGTAATATATTCTTTACAGATGATTGAATTTGAAGTTCTTCAACATGCTTTGAATATGCAGCACGATGAGGTGATAAGATTACATTGTCAAGTTCGTGAATAGGAAATTCGGATGGGAAAAAATCATCCCTCTGATTCGACGATGGGTAACGCCACCATACATCAAGAGCAGCTCCACGAATTTTGCCTTCCTTTAGTGCTCTAAAGAGTGCATCCTCTTCTACTATAGCACCACGTGATATATTGACCAGAATTGCATTGGGTTTCATTTTTGAAAGAAACTTCTCATCAACAAGACCCTTTGATTCTTCAGTAAGTGGTAATGAAAGAATAACAAAATCGGCAGCTTGAACAGCATCCATAATATCATCGATACAGATCATTTTGTCTACAAGCTCACTATGTTTACTCAATCCAGTCTTTGTGACTGCATGAATAGTAGTATCGAATGCACGAAGATGTTTGGCTATCTCAACTCCCACATTACCCAATCCGATAATTAGGCAAATGCTGTTTCGAAGCTCAATATTATGGATTGGTCCACCCCAACTTAAGATCCAATCACCTCTTCTCATGGTTCTATCATTCATTACTAGATTCTTTGCTGCAGCGAGAAGCAACGCTACAGTATATTCCCCTACTTCAGGTGCATTCACATGTGTGTTGCATACAATAATGTTCTTGCGTTCTAATACAGCTTCTCTATCAACACCGTTTACACCTGCACCAAAAGTTTGAATCAGACGGAGATTTTGATTCGCGCGAATATATTCAGCAGGAACACGTCCTGATGCAATCACAGTAGCATCACCACCATGCTCTATCATAGAAGTGATTTCACGAGTGGATTGTACTACCTCAGCTTCCGAACCCAAAATATCACGCACGGTTTTTACGAGTTCATCTGTGTATGGGACTAATACTTTCATTGTGAAGCACTTGGGTAGAACTAGAAAGAGCGGCTTAATTGTTAATACATAGGGGCAGTGAGCTTGATTGCTCACTGCGAATTAATCTAATACGATCTAGCAATGTAGACGATTTCTTCTGCCATTTTTCCGCAGACGGGACATACTCCGCTAGTAACTTCTTCTTTATCAATTCGTGTGCCTCGAATCTCTCCACCGGTCCGGTCTTTAATTTCTTCAGCACAGGCTAAACCCTCCATCTCAATGGTACAGAATGGGCTTCGAGCAATTTTGGATTTGTTGAGAGCGTCGTCAATGAGACCGATTGTATCAGCATCTACGATAAGTCCATCAAAGTTGGATTCTGCTTGTGACCTCAGAGTCGTGTCGATTTCTTCACCTAATGCTTTTACTCGTTTAGTAATCCCCTTGAGTTCTATAGTTTCTTTCTTCAGAAGGTCTCTACGGAATAGGACGACCTTATCTTCCTGGACCTCTTTTGGTCCGATATGGACTCGGATAGGTACACCTTTCATCTCCCACCAGTTGTATTTCCATCCCGGTGTGGCTTCACGATTATCCAGGTGTGTACGGAAACCAGCCTTCTGAAGCTTAGATTTCACTTTCTGGCAATACTTCAGCACTTCTTCTTCGGTCTTAGCCTTGAAGATTGGCACAATTACGACCTGATATGGTGCGATCTTAAAGGGAAGTCTGAGGCCTCTATCGTCACCATGTACAGCAATCATAGCCCCATATATTCGTGATATTGCAGGACCGTAGCATGTCTGAAATGCATACACAAATTCATTATCATCATTAAGATACTTGATATCAAATGCTCTTGCGAAGTTGTCTCCAAGATCATGAGTCGATGGAAGTTGAATGACTTTTCCATCAGGCATTAGGGTATCAGCAGCGTATGTGTTCAAACCTCCGGGAAACTTATCCCATTGTGTACGTCTGAATACCATTACAGGAATACCGTAGTCTCCTGTCACCACTTCCTTAGTAATCTCAAGATCTTCTAGAACTTGTGCCTTTCCCTCTTCATGAGTAGCATAGACATTGTGACTTTCGATCCAGAGAAACTCGCGCCCTCTTAGAAAGGGTCGCGTACTCTTTATCTCTGATCTGAAAATTGATGCGCGTTGGTATAACTTCATGGGAAGATCACGCCAGCTTCGTACCCAGAGTGAATACATTGGATAGATAGCGGTCTCACTAGTGGGTCTGAGAGCTAATCTCTCTTCCAATTTGCCATCCTCACCATAGTCCTCAATCCAAAACACCTGAGGAGTGAATCCTTCAACATGTTGTGCCTCTCTTGTAAGGTTACTCTCGGGGATTACGGTAGGGAAAATCATTGGCAAGTGATCTCTGCGTTGTAGAGAATCTTCGAGATAATCGAACATAAGTTCCATTGACATTGTACTCCAGGGAGGAAAAGGAGTGAATCCCTTTACTCCATATCGAACGTCAGCCAACTCAGCAAGTTTGCAAATTTCTGTATACCAGTCTGGAAAATTGCCAGTCTTACTGATATTGAAAATAGCCTGTTTATTCTGTTTCGTTTCTTCACTACCGCTCATTATAGTATCCTCTTACACGGTTATCTTGAATGGAGAACTGGCTAGGACGCAAAAGAAGCGATTTATGAATGATATGGAACATATTCACCTAGCATAATTGTTCACCAATACATTGTCAAAGGTGATTCTTATTTAAACTTCGTCATAAGCGATTTACTCAACGTTTGATGCGAGCTTCTCCTACTGCTTTGACGCGTTCGTCTAATTTATGTTCCTTTATCAGCTTAACAACACTCGGAGGTACTAGAGGTTCCCATTCACCGTCCCATCTCATAAGGTCTCGGACGTGTTTTGCACTGAATGTATTACGTTCTAATAACTCGGTTTCAAAGACTTCAATCTCTGCATCTCTGAATAATGTCTTTACTAGGGGATTGTGTGTGACTACTCTATCAAAATAAGGAATAAGTGACCTGAGATGAGAGATCCAGATAGGATTGATACCAACATCGGGTACAGGAATGATGTACATTCGGTCCATAGAAATACCCTCTTCCATGAGTGCATACTTTAGAAACATCACTCTCTCACCACCTGTGAATGGATTGTCGGGTGTATGAGAATGCTGCGCACTTCCGATTGCAATGATAAGGATTTCATCCCTTTCAAGAATCTGTTTAATTGTATGAAGATGTCCCCTATGAACAGGCTGAAACCGCCCTATGAATAAAGAAACCATTGCTCATCAACACCACGAAAATGAAAACAATGACGTAAAAACAGTTTGGAAGGACCGCGAAAGGCCTTATTTGTGAATTTGAAACTAATCCATTCAATGTCTGTCATTAGTATTGACGGCGCCTACGGTGAAGGCGGCGGTCAAATCATTCGTTCAACTATTGCATTATCGGCTCTCACAATGAAACCAGTGATAATCAAAAATATCAGAGCTGGAAGACCACAACCAGGTCTTAAGAGACAACATATTGCGGGGGTAGAACTTACAGGAACTTTGGTGAATGCAGAGATATCCGGACTAGAGATAGGGAGTACTGATCTCAAGTTTGTTCCCACGGAGAGGAGAGGGGGTCACTTCAAATATGATGTGGGGACAGCAGGTGCAATCTCATTAGTCCTTCAAGCGATACTTCCAGCAGCAGTTCTCTCCCCAGAAAAAGTCCATTTCAAGATAACAGGAGGTACAGATGTATCTTGGAGTCCTCCTATTGATTATATGAAGAATATTCTATCGCCGATGCTGAAGCAAGTTGGTTTGTCTGTTCACATCGATCAAGAGAAACGAGGCCATTATCCAAGAGGCGGCGGATTAGTAAACTGCTCAGTTGAAAGTACCACCGAAGTCACTCCTTTATATGCTGTTAAATTCGGGGAACTTGAAGAGATTAATGGGATATCTCACTGTGTTAGACTTCCAGCACATGTCGCATCAAGGCAAGCATCTGCAGCTAAAACCGAGTTATCCGGAATTTCACCGATTGTTAAAATATATGAGGAAACATATCCAAAAGAGAGAGATACCCATTTAGGACCAGGTAGTGGGATTGTCTTGTGGGGAAAATCAGATAGTGGATTCCGAATTGGGGCGGACGCTCTTGGTGACAGAGGAAAACGGGCAGAGATTGTAGGAGAGGAGGCTGCACGGCAACTGAAGGATGAGATTGGAGTGGGATATGCAATTGGATCTCATCTGAGCGATATGCTTGTCCCATTTTTAGCAATTGCTACGGGGATTAGCACCATTGGAATAACTAAGGTTACATCTCATCTTACTACTAACTTGTGGGTGAATGAGAGAATTTTAGGCGTTAAGACGCACCTCTCTGGGAAGATGGGCGAACCCGGAGTATTAGAAATCGAGGGAGTCGGACTCACCTCTACTCAATGAAGAAAGATACTCATCTATTGCCTCTTTTGTTGGTGCAAGATCGACCTCATCAACGGCAGCAAGCATCAATTCGTCAACACCGATGCCCTCTACTGCGATGATTTCGAACGCATCTGGAATCCGTCTTCTAGCTTCTTCAAGCCTATCTGAAGGGGTGATATCTATTTTGTTGAACACTACCGGTGTAGGAACCAACGGAAACATTCGTCTAATCTCGTCATATAGTGCAATCTGTTCATTCAATGGCCAACCACATGCCTCTGATGGATCTATCATAAAGATGATGACATGTGCGAGGTATTTGAGAGCTGCAATAGCCTCAAGCTCAATTTTATTCCTTTTCGACATTGGCCGATCAAGTAGTCCAGGAGTGTCTACAATCTGGACACTATGTTCCCGCACTTTCAGATGTCCTACAATGACCTTCCTTGTGGTGAAGGGATAATATGCAATCTCAGGTTCTGCAGTTGAAACTGCACGAACAAGAGTGGACTTTCCTACATTAGGAAATCCAGCACACACGACGGTTGGAGAGTTGGGAATAATTCCAGGAAGTTGGGACATCTTTATTTTTGCATCTATTATGAAGTCAATGTTCTTTGCGGTTGCTCTGAGAATTGAGGCGATTCTGCCTTTGGCCGCACTACGTGTACGTTTCATTTGTTTTGGATCAGTGCTCAGTTTAAGAGCTTGCAAGTGGTTATCTGTAATTTCGTCAATAGGAGGAATACTGTTGTATACTGCTCCTAAAGATTGTTTCAAACGATCAAGACCAACTAGGACCTCGGTGAGTTCTAGATAGAATGGATGAAGCCGGTCAAGTGATGGAAAATCTTCTACTATAGATTTGAGTTTTAGTTTGACTTGCTTTACGAATTCTTGGAGACGCGTTATTTCACGGATTCGAGTTCGCTCATTCCTACTCAAACGCAAAGAGCTCTTCATGCTGATTGTTGTTGATTTATTATGCGCAAACTCAATGATCTCCTCTGCAGTGAGAAGAGTTGGAATATTTACAAATGGATTGAGATTACGCATGGATGGCCACATCTGTTGATTGAGTTATATATGAACACTTCAAAATGCTAATAAACGAGTGGAATAGACCATATTTGTCGTTTAATAGCCAACGGAGATTTTAGATAACATGTCACTTCCTACCGGTGCCACAATTGTGGGTATAAAATGCGTTGACGGTGCAGTAGTTGCTACAGATTCACTAATTAGCTGGGGGACCATGGTCCTAAGCGAAAGTGGAATTAAAGCGTTCAAACTTACTGATACAATTGTATTAGCCTCCGCAGGGCTAACATCTGATTATCAGATGCTTGTGAATCGATTGAAAGCACAGATTAAGCTCTATGAGTTGAACCAAAAGAAGAAGATATCTGTAAAAGCACTCTCGAAGATTATCGCGAATACGCTCTACTCACGACGTCTTACACCTCTATATGTTCAGACAATTGTGGTGGGCAGTGATGCTGAGGGTCCGGCACTCTATACTCTGGACATGGGGGGTTCATTGATACCTGATGACTATACTGCTGCTGGAACTGGTACTCGTTCAGCATTTGGTGTGCTTGAAAATTACTACAAAGAGGGATTAACCGTAAAACAGGCTGAAGAAATTGCAATCAATGCGGTTAAGGCAGGTATTTCCAGAGATGTTCAATCCGGTGGTAGCATTCATATTATGAGCGTCACCAAAGATGGTGTAAGCGAACGAGTAGTTGACAACTAGTGCGTGAGTCGACTTGAACTCACATACACTGGTCTTTAGAACCCATACAAGCTCAAGGTATAGCGTTGCTGCTTTGTTAGGTGCAGTGGAAACCGATTCCAGACTTGTTGAACTAGAGGTTAGTGCACCAATTGACATGTCCAATGTGAATCTAAAGAAACTGACTGACGAAAGGCAGGTCATCCTCGCATATTCGATTATGAGTACACAAGCTGAATCTGTATACAGTGAGGTAAAGCACATTCGCAAACGTTTTGGGACCCGAATAAAGGTAATCGGTGGTGGAGCCCATGCTAGCGCTAGACCCAGAGAATTGATTGAAAATGGATTTGACTATGTCGTTGTAGGAGAGGGTGAGCGTACTTTTCCGGATTTGTTGGACCAGCTGATTAACTATAAAGATCCCGAAGTAATGAAAGGTGTTGTATCAGAACACACTGAAGATATCCCTGAACCCCGTTCATTAGTTCAGGTCAACCTAGATGATTACCCTCCCTTTGCATTGGGTATGAATGTCGTTGGTCCTATTGAAGTAACTCGTGGATGTCCTTTCGGATGCAAATTCTGTTCAACACCTTTTCTCGCAGGAGCGAAAGTTAGACATCGGAGCGTTGATTCAATTGTTTATTGGTTGACACGTGCGGTGGAGGAGAGAGGGTTTCGGAGAACATGGTTCTTATCACCGAATGCGCTCTGTTACGGTGGAAGAGGTAGGAAATCCGAGAAGGAAAAGCTTGAGATGCTTCTTAAGGCAGTGAGTTCAGTAAACGGCTTGGATGAAGTTTTCTTTGGGGCTTTTCCCTCAGAGGTTAGACCTGAATTTGTGACTGAAGACATACTAGAGATGCTCCGTTTCTACGTTTCGAATAAGACTTTGCAGATTGGTATACAGTCAGGCAGTAATAGAGTGCTCGAGGTTGCTAATAGACAGCATTCAGTTGAAGATGGAGTTGAAGCAGTTAGAATTGCCCTAGAAACTGGTTTCATACCTCATGTAGACATGATATTTGGTCTACCTGGAGAAAGAAAAGAGGATGTGCAATCTAGTATAGAACTTTGCCAAAGAGTTCTTGATATGGGAGGAAAAATTCATGGGCATGTGTTTATGCCCCTACCCGGAAGTGAATTTGAGAACAAACCTTCAGGAGTATTAGATCAAGATACGCGGAAGTTTTTGGGGGAACTTTCAAGGAAGAAACTTCTGACTGGTTCATGGAGCCATCAGGAACTCCTTGGAGAGCAGTTGCTGAAAAAATGAAATAAAATACGAACATTAGCAAATCCTGATAAGATAGCATAGTTGAGGCGTTTATGGATATCAAATTGACAGACCCTATGCACATTGCCCTCAGAGAGAAGCTTGAGACCCAAGGATATCATATACTGGGTGAAAGAGGGGCATACAAGGGATGTCAATGGCAAAAAAAGAGTCTGCTTCATAACGATGTATGCTATAAACAAAAATTCTATGGAATTCAGTCACATCGATGCCTCCAGATGACTCCAGTGGTCGATAAATGTACACATAACTGCAAGTTCTGTTGGCGAGTTACACCATCAGATGTTGGAATAACTTGGAACCAAACAGATGTTATCAGAGAAGAATCGTATTCTCCAGAAGATTTGATGAACGATACAATTGCAGCAAATATTAGGTCTCTTGGAGGATACAATCCAAAAGTGAATCATGGTGTGAGCGAAATCAAGTACGAAGAAGCACGAAATCCAAGACATGTAGCAATATCTCTTGCAGGTGAACCAACATTATATCCGCAATTGGATACTCTGATTAACGAAATTCATAGTAGAGGAATGACATCTTTTCTTGTAACAAATGGTACAAGACCAAATCTACTCAGCAATATGGTCCTACCAACGCAGCTATATGTCACATTAGCAGCACCAGATGAAGAGATTTACAAGAAGATATGCAGACCTCTCGAAAGAAATAGTTGGGATAAATTGATGAATACCCTTGATATTTTCTCGTCACTATCATGTAGACGTGTGATTAGACTTACGATGGTTGCAGATAGGAATATGCAAAACCCTAGAGCATATGCAGAGATGATATTGAGAAGTGAAACAGATTTTGTTGAAGTAAAAGGTTACATGTTCATTGGTTCTAGTCGTAATAGACTAGCACGTTCAAATGCTCCATCGCATAGAGAGGTTAGATCATTTGCAGAAAAACTCTCTCAGTTAACAGGATATTTTATTGCCGATGAGCAGGCAGAAAGCAGAGTAGTACTATTATCTCGCAGTAGAAACATAAACAGGATTGTAACATAGAGGATGGGTATACAAATGGACTTAGAGAAATTATTTAATCAATTCCGTGAAGAGATTGACTCTGATGATTTAATTCGAGAGCGAATCTTACCGATATCAAGAGAAGCAGTCAGAAAGTGTAGTGAGTCGATAAAACACACTCATCGAAAGGAATTTGCTAAGGCGGAAACACTTCTGGATGATGCATATTCTTTAATCACAGAAGGTGAAAATGAACTAACCAAGAGCGAGTTTCTATTAAAATCAAGGATATTTGATATTGCATATCAGGAATTGACTGAAGCGGCCTATCTATTATCAATTATCCAATCGGGTCATTTGAAGATAAATGAAAAATACAACATCCCCTCGCGCCCATATATGACTGGGCTTGCTGACACTATAGGAGAACTTCGAAGATCGATACTTGATTCAATTCGAGCTGAAAGAATAGAATCTGCTGAAAATCTCTTATCAATCATGGAAGAAATACTTGAGTCACTCGTCACCTTTGATTATCCAAATGCATTAATCCCGGATTTAAGAAGAAAATGTGATGTTGCTAGATCAATCGTAGAAAAAACCAGAGGCGATGTTACTACAGCCATACAGACCGCGAGATTGGTAAAGAAACTTGGAATATTGGATAAAGAGGGTCTGGATTGATGAGATTAGGAGATAGGAATTAACAATGATCACACCAGAAACATGGTTCACATTATACTCGCTAGCTAAGAGAGGAGCGCTTCACAAGGCTATAACTTTGACAACTCGTGAACTTGGTGATACTCTGGGTATAAGTCAGCAAACAGCATCAAGACGTATTACAGAGTGTGTTGAAATGGGACTAATAGATCGGAGCCACACAGCATCAGGAATGATGATTCAATTGACCGAAATTGGGAAGAATGAACTCTCATACGTATTGAAGGAACTAGAAATTGCCTTTATACCACCTGAGGATGAAATTGTAATCAAGGGTATATTGGTAGAAGGAATTGGCGAAGGCGCCTACTATGTTGAAGCTTATGCAGATCGTTTCCAAAGGTCTCTTGGATTCAAGCCATTTCTAGGTACACTTAATGTGAAAATAAACAATGAAGAATCACGAAGAGCAATAAGTAAAATGAAACACACTCCACCATTGATTGTGAGTGGATTCACTGATGAGGGGAGAACTTTTGGTGATGTCATTTGTTATAGGGTGAAGGTGAACAGTAAAATGGAGGGTGCGGTAGTGATAGCTCAAAGAACTCATCATAGCCCAAACATACTTGAAATCATAGCCCCATTTAATATTCGGGAGAAACTAAAAGTAAAAAATGATGATGAAATCATCCTCACAATCGTACCACTGCATCTGGCAACCTAAAAACCATATTTTCCTGTAAGTGGAACGAAGGCTACGCCACCCCAGCGCCGTTCTGAAATGTTACCATCTTCATCCTTTCTGAGCATCATTAGTTCTTGGTAGAATCCTCTAGAACCAACGGGGATTAACATAATTCCAGGCGAAGCAAGCTGCTCAGTAAGAGGCGTGGGAATTTGAGGTGCAGCGGCAGCTACAAGGATTCTGTCAAAAGGAGCATGAGAGGGCAGACCGAGACCTCCATCTCCGTGAATTAAAGTAACTCTATCAGAATACCCTGCCCGTTCTAGGTTATTCCTTGCAAATTCAATAAGGCCTTCAATAATTTCGATAGTATAGATATGACCACGATTTGTCGAATCAATTGGGGCAACCATTTCAGCGCAGAGGGCAGCATGATACCCAGATCCAGCTCCAATTTCAAGAACTCTAAGACCCTCAATCAACTCAAGTCCTTCACACATTATCACACACATATGCGGTGCTGAAATGGTCTGACCAAGGCCAATAGATAAAGGGGAGTCTCGATAGGCATCGTTTCTGGAGCTATCGCGCACAAATTCCTCTCGTGGAACTGCTCTGAGCGCTCGTTCCATGGCTTCTGTTTTCAGATATCCGCGTTCTTTCAATCGACGAACAAGAGAGTCAACATCACGCTTCAATCCAAACGACGACATCCCAATCACATTAACAGATGTGGAGCATTGATAAAAGCATTGAGCTATGAGTTATCTCATGTCAAGAGTCCAATTTACCGCATATGGCCACCATAATATCACAGGCAAACATAGAACAACACTAGAAATAACAACAGAGGAGTATCTAACAAAAACAGGAACTTGTATCATAGGCATTAGTTCGGATAATAATCTAGCAATGCTAGATGATGAGATCAGAAACCTTGCAAGAAACCCTGACACCATTATAATGTTGAGAATGAGTGTGAACGGAATTGTTGAGGAAATCAGAGGACATGGTAGTCCAGGTTTGAGCTATGAAAATAAGGTCAGCATGGTTGCACGCACAAGTGACTATGAATGTGATCGAACTCTTATGATAAGAGCAAACAAAGCAGCCTCGGATTTAAGTCGAGAGTTTATTGAAAATCTGAAAGAGGATGGTATCGCGATTGTGTGTGAATTAAGCTATTTTACACAATGATGACATCAGCCACCATCTGCCATTCGTATGGTGCACTATCACGAATGCGACGTGTCAGTGAGATCTCAGCAACGTTATGGTCTGCATTCTCTACCAATTCATGTATTCGGTTTCGCAAGATGTCATCTGGATTACTTCCCCCTATGAAGTCGTAATAGTGCAAAATACCAGATGGTTTGAGTGCGTTGCATGCTACAGTGATAAAATCCTCTGCACCTGATGGATGATTCATTATGATTCGGTCTACGGAATGATCAAAATTGGTTGAGGTATATTCGTGGGCATCTGCAACAACCGGAGTAATTTCGCCAATCAACTTGTTTAATGTCATACTCTTCTGCAAAAGAGAGATTGCATCGGGGTTGATGTCTATAGCTGTGATTTTCGCCTTACAACGTCTGGCAATATGTAGCGCAAAGGGACCTACTCCTGTAAACATATCCACAACATGCTCATCCTCTTGTACCAAAGTAGATACTCGATTATGCTCTTCTAACAGACGAGGACTAAAATAGGCTTTTGAGAGATCAACTGCAATACGACACCCATATTCTGTATGTATTGTGGTGGTCTTGTCTTCACCCGCTATTAGATCATACTCTCGAATACGATTAGTACCTGATATAGCTCCAAGTTTAGCAAGCACAGTACTGAAGTTTGTGTGTAGTTTCAAGAAGGCAGAACCAATCTTGAATCGATCTGAGAATATTTCATCAGGTATCTCAAGCACTGCGATATCGCCAATCAGATCATAAGCTCTTGGCAATAGTTTGAGCTCGGAATCATCGAGTTGTCCATGAAGAGCATCTTCCAAGCTCTTTGGGCCAAATAATACTCGCTCGAATGACATATTCCCGGTTTCATAGTCATACCTCTGGAGTAACGAGACGAGCGCAGCAGAATCTATATCCTCTGTTATCGGTAGAAATAGAAAATTCTCTATCGACGAAATTCTGTAATCAGTATCAAGTATTCCTGCTTCAAGGAGAATTCTCCTAACAGATTCACCAGATTCTGATTTAACACGCACGTATTTTTTTTCGTCTGTCATCAGATACCTAAACAGATGAAATGCCTAAGATAGTTGTGCTTCTCGGTCCTATTCAATTAGTCTGATGTATTCTTTACCAATTCCGCTCTTTGTACCAACCATTATTTGATAGAACGGACTTCTATTAGCAGAATTAGGTGTAACAACTCTTTGTACTGTGCCAAAAATCTGAACTCGATCACCATCTCGAAGCATGCTGCGAAATGATCCATCATACATCATGATTCTTGTGACTTCGATGCCACCTAGTTCTTCAATGGGATTAGAATATCCGGTATAAATTGTGGGAAGAAAGATACCATAGTCGCAACCATCTATCCACATTTTGATGTCTATTGGTGAATCAGTCATTGTAATGTACTGCTCAGAACCATATTCTATTGGTGCCTCATACGGTAATAATACGGGCATGATTGTAACAAATTGGTCTTGCAGAATTAATTCGGTACGTCTTTTGTAAAGCCGTGTGAGGTCTTCTTGAGAGAGAAATGGAACCCTTGATTTTAGATGAGCCATAGTACTTGACCAGTCCACACCTCGCCTTATTCTGATGGTTGGTTCACTCTCATCTAAAAGCTCATGGTGCTTGTAAAGGTGCCAGGAATTATCGAAACCATAGATATTCATATTGATATCAGACCATTCTGGGTCATGTGCACCCCATGCAACACTACCAGTGATTCCTAAACTTGAGAGAGGAACATCAAGACTCGTTTGGATTGCTTCAGCAAGAGTTACAATCATCTCTTCTATGGAATCGCTGGGACCTCGAGTCACAATCTCTCTGAGCCTTTCTTCAGGGTTAAAATACTTGGAAACATCGGTTTTTGGAACCTCAAGCAAGTTTGCACCGAAGTATGTATCTTTGTACATATATTGGTCTGGAACTTTCTGTGTTCCCTCAACAACAGAGGTTATGCTGCCTGAAAACATTCGTTGGTATCGAGTCTGCCCAACTTTCCATTTTCCATCTTGACTTGGAATATATTTCAGATAGGATAGGATTCGATTGTCTGGTTGAATATATCCAAGTGTTACATATACTCGACCATCAATATCGTGAAAAACATCACGATCACGAAATTGCTGCTTCAAGTAACCAGACATTCAGAGCACATATTTCTAGCATCTTCAAGATGATATGTGTCTTATCTTTGGTCATTGCTCAAAACGGACCTTACAATTGTAAGGAATCATCATAAGAGTGGGTCATAGTCTGCTTTGAAGAACTTGGATTTTTATCCAGAGCCGCACCAGTTCCCCTGTCAGTCCCGTCGCAGACCATTGACCCTTGGAAGAAATGAGAAACATACTTCACACTGAAGTACCTCTTCCTCTTCATAATATAATTCAGACCAATTGAATTTAAACAACCCAAGAAAGAACCTAATATTCCTCAGTTCTAAAACTCAATATCCCCATAGCGCTCGATATTACGTACTCTTACCATTGTGGTGTAATAGTCCTCGTAGAGCTCTAGGTGCTTTTTACAGACAAAGCTCTCAAGACATTCATCATTCTCCTCAAATGCATGGACACAGTTCCAACAGAGTTTTGATCGATAACAATCTGGTGACAATGCTGACCCATGAAGTTCGTATATAGAGCTTCGTTCTCTGACTATAGATCCGATTATACACCCCTCTATTTGACCTAAGACTGCCTTCACAAACCAGTTAACATTCTGAGTGTGTGTGGTTTTTTGTGTTTGCTCCTCTTTCATGCTGTTTAGTGAAGACCGCTGCTTTTAATCCCACACATAAATTTGCAACTCACTTTCAATGTGTTCTAGAAACATTCAGGTAGAAATCAATGATATCCTGTACTGTGGGAGTTCCTATCATGAAATCATCCCCAATATTGATTCGTGGGACTGGTTTCGATGAGATGAGTGCTTTCAACCGCTCTAAAAGTGACATTTGGTTGATATCTATAATCTCAAAGGGCACGCCAAGTTCTGTAGCTGCTGCCTTCGCAGAGAAGACGAGTGGGAGTGCTTCTGGTGGGACTAATTTCGTCAACGTATCATCGGACTTCAGACCTAGTGCCTTATCACAGGCGTGACACACAGGTTGCAGACCAACCCTACCAGGTCTTCCTCCAATCGTCCTTGAATGATAGAACACGCTAATCCCTATTAATTCACTCATACCAAGTACCTACTGGTAATTGGTCACTAGGTAATATAGAGTTAAATTTCAGGGAAATTTTGTTCGATAAAATGGAATTAGAAGTCACGTTGGATGAGAAAGTCTGAGAGACCTATGAGAAACTCTCTGTACTTTGGAATCAGAGGAGGTTCAGCTGTATCAAGAGCTGCCTGACCTGTTGTTAGGAGCTCGGACATTCGCTTCTGTGTGGCTTCGAGTGCCCCAGTATCACGGAAAATTTTTCTAACATAATCAACTTCTGCATCAGACATTCCTTCCTTGCCAAGGAGTTTATCAAGTTCTTTCTTCTTTTCGAAACTCGCTCGATCATAGGCTTCAAAAACGAGCATGGTCTTTTTACCCTCACGAATATCACCAGAGGATGATTTTCCAAGCTTCTCTTCATCACCGAATGAACCAAGAATGTCGTCTTGAACTTGGAATGCCTTGCCTACATTAATGCCGAATTCTTCCAGTGCATTTACCTGCGAATCAGATGCTTTAGCTATGGCGGCACCCATCATCAGTGAACGGTCAAAAAGGACAGCTGTCTTCATTCTGACCATCCTGAGGTAGGTTTCTGGTGTGGCTGATTTGTCAGTTATCATGTTCATCTCGAGAAGAACACCATCGACAAGATGTTGGAAAGCAAACTCATAGTAATCATGTAGTTTCACTGACACCTCAGGATCTAATTTTGCTGCTGTGATAGCTGCTGCGCCTAGGTTGATCAGTGAGTCGCCACCGAGGATTGCCATGGTCATTCCATAGTCATCCGATGCAGACTTGTTACCAGAACGTTCCAAGAAGAGATCTCTGTAGGTCGCATGGAAGGTTTTACTACCCCTGCGAGTTTCATCATGGTCAATCAAATCATCATGGAGGAGGGACCCATTATGTAGAATTTCTACAGAACAGGCTGCCATGTAGAGATTTTCAGGAACATCATCACCCTTGATAGCTTTGTAACCTAGCACGATGAGGACAGGACGCAATCTTTTCCCACCGCGCATGATATATTCCTTGACATTCTCGTAGTACTTCTTGTGCCATGCACTGAAAGTACTAACTTCTTCAATCTTGGAGTCGAAGAATCCGTTCAGAGTCTTTACGACTCTTTTTATTTCGTCCTTCAGAGAATCAAGATAATCAGTCATGGTCGCTCCTCTCTTGGCTATTGTTCAATCCACAACTTAAGAGGATTTCTGAATATTAAGCTAGATTACTTGTTTCATAAGATATTAAGCACAATGTCATTGGTAATTGGCATATCATTACTAGGAGAATTTCAAATGAAGTCACATTCGGATTCCAATCGATTTGCTATTATTAGTGACCCATCAGAAGAAGAGGTAAAACCATTCCAAAAGGGACTCGAATCGTATAATCTGGAACAGACGGATGGAGAATATAATAGTCCTGAAGAATGGCTAAGTCTGGTCCTCAAGGACCATAATGGTAACATTGTTGGAGGAATTACGACAAGCACATTGTATTGGGCTCAATATCTAGAAACCTTCTGGGTGGATAAAAGATTTCGGAAACAAGGTTACGGAAGAGATCTTCTTTTTGAAGCAGAACGATTAGCAAAGAAGAATGGATGCGTCGTGTCTCAGACCTATACATTTTCTTGGCAAGCATCTGATTTCTATCAAGCCGTTGGATATAAGCTGGTTGCCACTTATGATGGATATGTTGAGGGAATTACTGAGCTCATCTTGATGAAAAGTCTGGATACTACAGACATAGCACCTAAGAAAACCGATCCAACTCGATTTGCAATCCATAAGGCTTCATTAGAAGAAGCTCAGAAGCCAATCTACGATGGAATGGCTGAACATACAATTAGCCAGCTTGGAAATCTTCGTAGTGTACATCCTGAGATTGGGATCAAACTGATTATAAAAAATGGTGAAGGACAGATTATTGGAGGGTTGTCTGGGTATACCACTCTTGGGACTATGAATTTTGGAGAATTATGGGTTCACGAAGACTATCGCAATCAGGGATATGGAAAAGATCTTCTACAAACCGCAGAGAAGATCGCAAAGGAGAAGGGGTGTATCGCAGGACAGACCGCCTGTTTCACTTTTCAGAATCTGGAGTTCCTGAAGAAGCAAGGCTATAGTGAATATGGATGTCTTGATGGGTATCCCAAGGGAGTAAGGGAGTATCTGCTCATAAAGAGATTCTAGCATACCATGAACAGTAACGTACAAGTTCAAGCGGAATGAATAATTCTCATGGATAATTGGATTGTGAAGTTGAAAGATTATAGAGAAGTGACTCTATGCTTTCTATCACTTGATGACAAGAAAGATCTATTGACTATGTTCTCAACCATGTCTGAAGAAGCACTTCGATGGGGTTTACCCCCGTATAACGAAGAGTGGTTCCAGCGGTTGGAGTCTAGATTTGAGAACATTATACCTCTGATAGCAATTTATGAGGAAAGGAAGTCGGTTTTACAGCCATCAACAAACACACTCATGAGAGAAGGAGGGGTATTGGTGATCTAGGCATCTTCCTGCATCAAGACTTTCATGGAATCGGATTGGGTACTGCTATTACAGAGCGCGTTCTTGATATAGCAAAGAAACACGGTCTACGCAGAATAAGCCTAGAAGTTATTGAACCAAACAGAGCTGCTGTGCGGCTTTATGAAAAAGTGGGTTTCAAAATCGAGGGCAGATTGATAGAGTCGTTTTTCGGAATTGATGGAAAATACTATGACTCACTCATTATGGGAAAGATGTTGAATGAAGAGGCCTAGTAGGAGTGAAATTGTTTGTCAAGTTGGAATGTAAAACTAAAAGATGACAGAGAAGTGATACTTCGATTCCTAATGACGGAAGATAAAGAAGCACTAATGATTATGATGAATTGTTTGTCAGAAGAGGCCTTGAAGTGGAGTAGTCCGCCTTACGATGAAGCTAAGATCACTCGTTGGATGAGTGGTGTAGGAAGTGGTCTTTCTCTTGTGGCTGTATATGAAAAGAGACTTGTAGGAATTGCTGGAATACATCACCGAATCTCCCACCCAAGAGAGAAAGGAATAGGAGGGATGACGATATACATTCATCAAGACTTCCATGAGGTGGGATTAGGAACTGCTATGACTGAACAACTTCTCAGTCTGGCGAAGAGTAAAGATCTGCATAGAATCGGTCTTGAAGTTGTAGAAGACAATCTAGCTGCAGTATCTCTATACAAGAAAATGGGTTTGGAAATCGAGGGAACAATGAAGGATGCGTATTTTGGAGTAGACGATAGGTATTGTAATGTGTTAGTTATGGGAAAAATCCTGTAGAAGTATTGGCGGGTCAGGAGGGATTTGAACCACTCCATAATAGTAAGGCTTCGTAATAGTTGGTCTATCTAATGAAGAGATTTATCTATGCGAATCTAGTCAGTGGTAAAAAGACAGCTGTGAACAAGATGATAAAGACAAGAGTAACTGAAATGTTGGGATGTAAATATCCGATTATAGCTGGGACCATGGCAAGAATTTCTAATCCTGAATTTGTTGCGGCAGCTAGCAATGCTGGTGCCTGTGCTGTATTAGCCAGTGCAAATTATAAATCTCCTGATGAACTGCGTGATGCGATTAGAAGAACAAAATCACTCACAAATCAACCATTTGCAGTTAATATCAATTTGTTCCCTGCTTTGATGCCTCAAGACAAGCTAGAAGATTATGTGGATGCTACATTAGCTGAGGGTGTGAAGATCATTGAAACAAGTGGTCACAAAGCTCCAGAAGATTTAGTTCCTAAATTCAAGAACAGCGGCGCCATCTGGATCCATAAATGTGCAGGAGTGAGATACGCGAAGAAGGGAGCATCTCTAGGTGCTGATATAGTAACGGTCGTTGGATATGAGAATGGTGGAGCTACTGGAGTCT
>CAYWJO010000040.1:0-31783 GCA_964458565.1 uncultured archaeon
TAAGGGATCTGTCCCATAGATTAGCTCGAGTCCATCAGGCAGAAGGTCATCGTCTGTGTCTGAGTCATTGATGTGGGTCGGATATATTGGCCAGAGGGACTCGTTGTCCTGTGATAACATATACACAGATGACGTAGTTACCCCTAGGGGTGGTGTCTCTGCAGTCACGCCCTCCCAGGCCTCGAGGTTGTCAGGGATATCATCACCATCAGTGTCATTTGACATCGGATTCGAAAACGTGACGAATATCTCGTTGTAGTCATTGATGTTGTCTCCGTCCGAGTCCGCCACATCTGGATGGGTCCCGTAGTGAAGCTCAAGCCCATCATGAAGTCCATCTCCATCGGTGTCATTCAACACAGGACAGGTGTTGAAACGAAGCACAATAGTGAGAGCCTCGAATGGGTAGGTGATAATGCTCACGTTTTCCAATATCATCTCTTGACCATCAAGAAGTGTGTCTCCGTCTGTGTCACTATTCAAGGGGTCGAGAGGTATCGGGTCATGACCAGGCCAGCCTAAGCACAGATAGAGCTCTTGACCATCTGTGAGACCATCCGAATCGGTGTCAATAGTTATGGGGGATGTTCCGTAGTCAAGGACCTCATCACCGTCGCTGAGCGGCATACTCATCGTACCATTCGCATTCGGATAGTCAAGTGAGTCATGGTCTGTATCCCAGTCTAAGGGATTACTGTTATAGATGAGCAACTCTTCTCCGTCTCCCAGGCGGTCGTCATCCGTATCAAATAGACGCGGGTTGGTCCTTGAGACAAACACTTCATAGCCGTCCTCAAGCATATCCTCGTCAGTATCTACTCTAAGCGGGTCAGTACGGTATATGAGGACCTCCTCACCATCCGTCAACCCGTCTAGGTCACAGTCCCTCTCCAGTGGGTTCGTGTAGAAGAAGAAGAGTTCCAGCCCGTCAGATAGACCATCATGATCGGTATCATTGTTCAAGGGGTCAGTACCGTAGAGGAAGTACTCGTCGCCATCCAAGACAAAGTCCTCGTCAGAATCAGGATTCCTTGGGTCTGTGGGGAGCCACCAGTCCTCGTAGTCAGGTAGGTGGTCATTGTCACTATCTGGGTTCTGTGCGTCTGTCCCAGTGCCTCCTGGACCAATGAGTTCATGTCCGTCCTTCAGACCATCACTGTCCTGGTCACCATTAGTTGGGTCCCACTGTGGGTCATGAGCTAGTTCGTATCCATCTGTCAGGTACAAGAGTACCACTGTGTCATTGTCTGTGTCAGGATTGCAGGGGTTTGTCTTGACAAGTCGCACCTCTGGGTAGCCTTCAAGGTCGGGAATGATTGCTATCTGACCTCTCACTTCAGTACCGTCATGCAGATCCCAGATGAATGTGTTAGTCGGGAAGAAGGGATCGCCCTCAACGTCTTGGTACAACCATGCAACGCAGTCATCATCAGTATCCGCGTCAAGAGGGTGTGTCCACCTGAAGTTCACATACCGGAATAGCTCGACCTCGGTCTCGTTCATGTACTCCACGCCGTTCTCCCATTCTGAGCCATCTGTCAAGCCGTCGTTGTCAGTATCAGGATTTAGAGGATCAGTGCGGTCGTCATAGTAGAAGTTCCCAATCTTGACCGACTCAACAGCCCCATAGGTTCCCTTGGTCAGGGTGACATTGTAGACTGTATTTATCTCATACCAGTCAGAGAGTTGGTCTCCGTCTGTGTCAAAGAGGAAGGGTGAGGTGTGGAAGACCTTACACTCCCAATAGTCAGTGATGTTGTCTCGTTCAGTGTCGTTGAGCAGTGGATTGGTCTTAAACGTGACATGTTCCTCATAGTCCGTGAGCAGGTCGTCGTCCGAATCAGTGTCATAGGGTGCAGTATTCAACTCTAATTCTAATTTATCATTGAGACCGTCTCCATCAGTATCGGGATTCTGCCAGTCAAGGAAAGTCCCTGTGAACTCTGGGTTCTGTCCGTAGAGCGATGACATGGCTTTCTCAAAGTCATCAGGAAGACCATCCAGGTCCGAGTCGGTCTCATCTGCTGCTTCAGTACCCCATTCATTGTCTGTCCAGGAGTGAGTCATGTCAATAGTCGTCTGCCACGGACCGCCAAAGTTCGTCCCGAAGGATACCAGCGTTAAGTCCACTCCAAAGTAGAGTGAGCAGTACAGGGTGATAGTGACTCCTACGGTCGCCGTTGACATGTCGCTTAGCGTGTGTACGATGACAGGGTCGGGGTCCTCTGCCAGGGCCATGGCTGCTTCTGGCGCTAGGGCTCCAGTCTGTTGTATGAACTGCATACCAACCAGGAAGGATCCTGAGAAGACACAGACGAGAATCTCGATGTCGAGTGTGACACCCATGACGATCTCAAAGAGGAGGGTTGATAATGCAGGAAGTCCCTGCCCTTGGTACTTCATACTAATCTCAAAGACGACGGACATCGTGAGGGTTATTGAGACCGTGAGCAACATGCCAAACCAGTCCAAAATAGTTGAGATGACTCCTATAGGACCAGCACCAAGAAACTTACCAATACTCATAGCGAAGTTCATGTCGAGCTCGAACCTTAGACCCCACTCTCGAACATCGATGAAGGCACGTTCAGTGTTAGAAGCGTCAAGAGGCGGAAAGGCAAGTTCCATCCATGCATGACCAAAGAAGTCGATGGTCAACTCTGCTGAGATTCCCTGAATCCAGGGAGTGCCCAATGGTAGGAATGCACAGATACCCAAGTCGATTCTCATCACCGGGATGACATCGATGAACTTCCTAACCTCCAAAAAGGCAGCCTCGGTATCACCATAGTCGCTCATGTCGACTCCGTTGAGTATGGCCTTCTGCATGAAGCTCTCAAAGGTAGTCCTATCCACCTCAAAGTCAGGGAGAAGCTTGATTCGAAGAACAGCCCCAAAGCTGGCAAAGTTGGATCCCAAGTTAAGGGGCGTACCTAGTCGGAACAGAAACACTGGTACAAGCCCTGCAAGGTCGGTCTGTACAGGAGTGTTGATTATCCAGTCGAAGAACTCTCCTACACCCTCGTCGACCTCATACCAGAGGTCTAGAATCATCTGGTCGATCATACGCCATAGGTCAAGCATCTCACCTGGGAGTAGGTGCGGTATCATATCCGAGAACTCAGCTGTGGATGAGTCTATGAAGAGGATGTCCTTCTCTACGAACTTCTTCTCAAACCAGGCTCTGATTTCCGACCGTGACCGGTTCACAACTCCCTGGATGTAATTGTTAAGCCTTTCAGCTGCATCAACATGGATCTCCAGACCAATAAAGCCAAGGCCAACCATGACGGTGAGGACAGTGTCCAGGAGCCATCCCATGGGTCCTCCAACACCGCTGGTGGGCATCATCTCGCGAAGCTCGATATAGTCTTCATCCGCTGCAGGGGTGCCCAGACGCATCACTGGTTTCAGCTCTTCTCCTGCCTCATTGTACTGCTTCTCTTCCTCAATCCATGACTCTGTTAATGCAGGATTGTCAATGGGGTCAGGGACGTTTTCACCAGTGTAGGTATCGGGTAGAACACCCTTTGACATGTACTCGTTAATATTGTCAGCAAAGTCGCGGAGTACGGTCTCTCGAAGGGACTCACCTGTCGCTGACCATCTGGAGTCGTCAGACGTTGACATAGTATCAGCAATGGTCCAGAGTGCGAACAGTCGGCCCAGACGAACATCCAGGACCTCGGAGTCATCAGTGTGAAGGTTGGAGACATCTCCAAGATGCTCCTTTATGTTGGATGCACTACCTATTCCAAAGATATGTTCGGTCTGAAGATTGTATGATAGTATGTCAGCAACACGTTTCCATGTGACAAGCTCATCGCGCACTAGGATTCCAGCATGATTGCTCTGGAAGTAGTAGACCGCAAAGTCAGGTTGATATCTCTCCAACTCAAGCTCTAGGAGGAGAATTGAACTGATGTCGAAGGTGTCGACACGGATACCCTCCTCAAAGAGGGGCGTGGTGGTACCTGCCACCATGCTTGTTACTTCCTCACACTCCTTGTCATAATAGATATGAACTAGAGCAGGTGTGAACTCATCATATTCAGGTTCAATAGATTCTGATACTGAAACTGCCGAAACTGGAACAAGCAGCGATGAACTAATCAACATCATTACTACTAGTATGACAATTAGGCGAAGTCCAACCTTCTTTGCTACAACCACTTTAGAGAACCCCCGATACAGTATTCAACAAATGAAAAATAAGATCTAGAGAGAGTGAGTCTAATGCTTAGTGTTTTGTAATCAGTATGAATACTACAGTATTCATTTTCAGCACATTCTAATAGATAGAATGAAAGCTTGCGAATCATTCTTCTCTCCCATTAACCGTTCGAATCCTAGGACATGTGAATCCTCCATTTAACACTTGTCTAATCTTGACTAGTACATTTTGTATGGAATAGAAGAATTGGTACCAGTATGATGACCAATATCAATATATTCTCCTTGAATCATTTCTTCGAAAGCTCTAGTGATAAACACCGCTTCAGTATCTAACTGCTTAGCGATTTTTTCTGTGAACTCCCTACCCTCTTCTGTAGTTACAATTTGATCTGGTGCATTATTTTCTCGCAGGTCAATCTTGTTACCTGCAATCAACACTGGGGGTAAACTCCCTGCATAAGCATGCGCTTCCACTAGCCATTTGGCTGAATTTTCAAATGAGAACCTGTCAATTGTTGAATAAACTAGCATGAGGCCACTTGCGCCATCATAGTATCGCTTTCTCAAGTTTTCAAATTGTGACTGACCAGCGATATCCCATATGATCAAGTTTGTGGGTATGCCGTTATAACTAATCATCTTCTGTGCGAAATCGACACCTAATGTTGGGATGTAATTTCGCTTAAAACCAATACCAAGATACTTTCTTCTGATGCTCGTTTTACCCACGAAGCCATCTCCCACGAGACATATCTTGAACTGTCTACGTAGTGGTCCTCTCATCCTCTATTCTTCTCCAAACAGGTATGGCGGGTTGATAGTAATATGATACCTAGTACCTATAGAAATATTGCTGATGCTTTATCTTGCCTCTGAATCGTCCTGCATAGCTCCCCACAGGTTCCCTTCGGTGTCTTTGAAATACACCAACCAGCCAACGCCTGGGACTGCACTTACAGGTCTAACAACTTCTCCGCCATTCTTCACAATCTTTTCTGAAATATCCTTTGCATCATCAACATCCAATGTATTGACCACAGTATCATCATCCGACTGGCGTTTCCCAAAAGCACCATCAATTCCTAATTTTTCATTATCTCCTGTCATCAGAAACCAATAGTCTATTGGTCCATCCCATTTCTGTACTTTCCAACCAAAAACGTTCTCATAGAATTTAATCATCTTTTCAACATCATCTGCGACCAATTCGAAATGCACTACTCTAGCCATTATTTCTCACCCTCTTCCATCCCTGCGGTACTATCATGCTGCATCATTCCTAAGAGATTTCCACCTGGATCTCTAAAGTAAGCTAGGTATCCTACACCCTTCACAACCATTTTGTCATAGAGTATCTCTCCACCATGCTCCTTGATTTTTTTAACGTGTTTATCAATATCATCAATATCAAGGACATTGATCACTCTTGCATTTTCTGCTGATTCATCTTCGCGCTTATAGAATGCTCCATTGATTCCTGCCTCAGATGCGTCTCCTGTTATTACAGCTAGATACTTTCCCCAAGGTCCATTCTGTTGTTCGAGTTTCCAACCAAACGTTTTGGAGAAGAATTTCTCAGCTCTCTCAACATTATCTACTGGTACTTCAAAGTGTATCACTCTTCCCATTATATCTCACCATGTTTAGGAAATTAACTATAATTAAGCAAAAATAGTATTTTAGGGTTTCGTTCAGGACGGCGAAATTGTTATCTACGACTTCATGTGATGTGATTTTCGAGGATTTGATACATGTCCAATAGTCCGAGAGCAGCGAAGGCATTCATTGGATTCTTCTTTATCATTTGGTGTACCATCACTTTTGGAATGGGGTTCAACTCTTTAGAGTGGGGTGCACCGTTCATATTCGTCTTGGTGCCGTTTCTCTTCGGTATAATTGGCATATTTTTCTGTCTGTGCTTGATGAAAGGAGACTTCACGCCCTCTCTTCCAAGAACATATACATCCATGCCCTTTGATAGATCAACTGGTGACTCTAGCTATCCCTCTGACCACCGGGAACAACGAACTATCTATCAAGTTCCTAATAGATGTCCATCATGTGGAGCTTCTCTAAGCACAGAAGATGTGGATTATGTGGGCTCCCTACAGATAAGATGCCCATATTGTAGTGCCACTGTAGATGTTGAAGAAAAGAGGTTCTAGTAACAGTTTTTTAACAACATTTTTAGACGTCAGAAGAACTTACTAGAGCATTATGAAGAGTCACACCAAATACCTTACATTCAATGTTCCTGCACGAATGGATTTTGTACACATAACAAATCAGGTGCAGGATGCTGTCAGAGAGAGTGGAGTTCGGGAAGGACTCTGTCTTGTCAATGCTATGCATATCACTGCAAGTGTTTTCATAAATGATAATGAAAGCGGTTTACATTCAGACTATAAGAGATGGTTAGAGGAGCTTGCACCTCACGAACCAATCAGTCGTTACAAACACAATCGAACTGGAGAGGACAATGGAGATGCACATCATAAGCGGCAGATTATGGGTCGTGAAGTAGTAGTTGCAATAACTGAGGGGCGTCTTGATCTAGGGCGGTGGGAAGCTATATTCTACGGCGAATTTGATGGTCGGCGAAATAAACGCGTATTAATCAAGATTATTGGTGAATGAGATATTCTATCTGTGAATTACCATGACCATTTCAAGTCCTTCACAATGAAATTGTTAATGGAGTCAAGAAGACCACTTAGCTTATTTCCTCTCTTTGTAAGGATATGAATAATCTCGTTTCCCTCTTTCTCAATTGTGATCAGTTCGTTATCGAGTAAGAATTTCCTCACGCTTGCAACTCGAGCTCCGTTTAGAGCTGGGAGTGTCTTTGTTTGCTTTCCTGCTTTGATTATCTCATCTGCTCTCGCTCTTCCTCCTAGTCTCTTGAGCAAGAGAATCACGGTCAGTTCATATTCTCCCCGAAGCAATTTCACAAAGGGACTGATTTTTGCCATTCTATTATCACCACTCTACATAGGATTTTTTTTGATTAAAGGATTCATTGTATTAAATAGACTTGCGTCAATGTACTTGCTTTATAATCTGAAAATGTTCATCTAAATGGGGACTCGGGAAAAGGTAGTGTATATTGTGAAGACTACTAAAATCCTAATCTCACTCATTGTTACTTTACTAATATTCACCCAGATTCGAATTTCTATCCCTTTTGTGAATAATACAGATGAATTTGCACCATCTCCTGGATTAGAGGGTTGTTCAGTACTCACTTGTACTATTGGAAATACAACACTGTTTGGTTACAACCTAGATGGCTATGATTATCTAACCCCATTCATATCATTTGGTAATCACCTCACATTCAGTGATGGGGGCACTCAATACTTTGGGAAACCTGTAGCTGCCACAGGACGAATGCTTCCTACAGGTCCACGAGATGGATATGCAGAATTCACACTAGATGGTCTCTGTAGTGCTGGTAATAGTCTGGCAACTGTTCCAATGTATATTGACCCGTTTAAGACCAACTATACACCTCAGATTGATGGTCCAGGTGTTGTTGGCGAGTGTAACACTGTTGAGGAGGTGATTGAGTTCTTCAACGAACATAATTACATCCGAAGTGATCCTCCTGAATGGTGGTGGCAGTATCACTTTGCAGATGCGTTTGGTAAATCTGTAGTAATCGCTGTAGATGAAGAAGGTAAGGTAGGCTTTACCGAGATGAATGAATCACACTATACAGTGTCTACTAACCACAATCTCTTGGATTTCTCAAATTACGATGGTATTCTCTATGAGAGTATACAAAGATACGATTTAGCCTGTGAAATGCTGGATGAAATCACTATCGAAGAAAACCTTACAGTTGATGCAATACGTGATGTACTACAAGCTCTTAGTGCTGACAGTACAACGCATAGTTTGATAATGAATCCACGCACTCATGACATGTATGTGTACATTCCAGATGATTATAGCAGAACAATTCACTTCAATCTAGAAGATGAGCTTGCATCGCTTGAAGTCAATGAAACAAAGTTATACAATCTCACAGCATTATACAACGATTGGGTGCCAACTTATACAACAGGTGAATCACCAAGTTCTACACCACACATTTCATCTGAATATACAACGACAGAAATTTCTACGTCGACCCTCGATACTGCACTTATCGCTGATCCGCAACTCCAATTGGTAATCATCGGGGTTATCAGTGGATTGGGAATTATGGCAATCTCCATAGTTGTTCTATTTGTGAGAAAGAGAGGATAATTCGAGAAACAAAAAACCTATGCGTAAATCATCCACTTGAACCATCAGTGTATTCAATGTATGATGTCGAGATAATCCCTACAGAATTTCAATCAGAGGGTGAGACAATCATTGGTGATTTTGTAGTTCCACATCGAAGAGGTCCGTTTCCAGGTATCTGTAAATTTCACGGGCTCCCTGGTGGTCCTGACCAAGTACGTGGAGTCGCAACTAGCCTAGCAAAGAATGGATTTGCAGTGCTAACTTTCGATTTCAGAGGTTTCCGGAAGAGTGAGGGGCAGTTCTCATTATCAGGAGAGATAAAAGACGCAAGAGCTGCTGTAAGTCACCTAGTTGAATCGGAATTGACATCAGGCTTGTGGGTTGGAGTATATGGTGCTAGTTATGGTGGTGCAGTTGCTGTCTGCAGTGCAGCTCTGGATAATAGAATGAAGAGTATTTGTCTCAGAGCTCCCGTCTACGATACCTACTGGTTTGCAACCTCCCCAATGATTCAACCTGCTGTCAAAAACACCATCGAAACAGACCCCACACAGATACGAGGAATTGAAGACCCAATCGTTCGAAAAAAGATCCTTGAGAGAATGGTTGAGGAAGCAAAGATCCACAATCCAATAAATGAGATATCAAAGATAGCTCCTAGGTCTCTGATGTTCATTCATGGAACTGATGATGTAGCCATCAACCTGGCTGGTGTTAAACGGCTGTATGAATTAGCTGGGAATCCAAAGGAATTCAGTCTTGTAGAGGGTGCAGATCATGAGTTATCTGATCCGAAAGCATATGAATTAACAAAAAGCATCATAGTTGATTGGTTTAGGAAACAACACCAGATCTATTCACAGAATCAGTAGTTATAATTACCCGTTAGAGTTTTGTCCGTTTCATAATGACAAGTAATCAATCCCTTGAATCTCTTTTGACTGATATGATATCTCAAGATCCTATGATTACCAGATTTCCCCCTTTCCAAGGTAGTACTGTTGTCATTCAACAGCAATCACTTTCTGGTACTAGGACAAATATTGAATTTACATACAATTGCGAGTACAATTTCTCCACCACCGAGTTTGGAAGGTTCTATGGATACAAGACTATGATGATGTTTGTAGGTCAGGTGATACTTGAGAATGAACGAAACTTGATTGACTTGGATTTGAGTCTGAAGGAAGTTCATTATCAATTGAAAACCAATTCAGACCTCTCTAATTCTGACAAGTATATCGAAGAGTACAAACCGTTTCAAGATGCCTTGTTCTCAACACTTGCTAGAGCTATTCATGAGTCATCAGAGAAAGGGCCTCCTGAGTTTTGTCAGTTTGATGAAATATATGTAGAAAGTATCGATCTTGCTCCTGATGACACCAAGACTTACCATATCATGTATCAATTTGACCATGATGGATTTTCGATGTACGATAAGACTCAGGATTTTAGTGGGACGGTCGTCGTTGATTGTGAAGGAACGGTGGTTTCATCAAATCTTGAAACAGTTCGAGTCGGAATTGGGTTATAATTGAAGGAACAGTTTCCTACCTCTCTAGCCTTTTAATCCATTGTTCAGCCATCTTACGAACTTCAACATCCTCATCTTTCAACAGTCCTTTCAAAGCTGGCAAGACTCGTTTACTCTTGAATTGCGCCAGATAGCTGGTCACAACCACTCTGACCTTGGGGTGTTCGTCATCTACCATTCCCAACAGTCTCTCAAGTGCCAAACGACCACCAATCTTTCCTATACCCGCTGCAGCATTCAATCGGGTCATCCAGAATTCGTCCTTCGTGGCTTTTAGAAGGTCCTTTAGACAACGTTTGTCAGGCATTTCAGCAAGTGCCCATGCTGAGTTGCATCTAACTAAATCATTCTCATCCTGTAGGGTCTTCAATAGAGTATCTATTGCCCTCCTATCTCCGATTCTCCCCAGTGCACCTGCTGAGCCCTCTCGTAGCATCCAGAACTCATCCTTGTCTTGAAGGATTCCTAGCAGACGATCAAATGCCAATCCCCCAAAATCTCCCAAGGCGATTTGTGCTTCAAGCTGAACCTCTTCATCTTCATTTCTGAGTTGTTGAATTAACTCCTCTATGACCTCTGGTTCATGGAGTTCGTATTGTACCCTTTCCGTATAACCCCAGGAATGCCGCTCCTGACCCATCATTTGCGTTATCTCTTCAATACCTTCCTCTACCAATTTGCGCATCTCGGGGTCCTCATCATCCTGGTAAGACTTCAAAGCTGCAAGTGCTTTCTTTCCTCCAAATAGTCGAAGTCCATCTACCGCATTATATCGGACACGGTCAACCTCATCTGATAGAGATTGTATGAGTTTCTCAATAATCAGCTCCTGAGTATCTGATGATTCTCGATATATCTGTGCAAGCTTGACGAACCCATACGTAGCATTCAATCTAAACTCCCATGCAGGATTATCCGCCGCCTCAAGGAGAGGTTCTGCAACACGACCATCATATGTTATGGATAATGCATATACTGCATTGTATCGTACTGGAAAATACTCATCAGTAGTCATAGATTTTGTCAGTGCCTTGATTACTATCGCAGCAAGTTTCTCAGGCGAAGGTCTAGCCAATCTAAGGTTCCCAAGGGCCCAGGCTGCATTCTGTCTCACTACTGGATGCTTATCTGTGAGAGCCTTCAACAAAGGTTTTGCAGATTGAGTATGACGTAGACGACCTAGAGCAACTGCAGCACCCATTCGTGTACGATAGCTCGTGCTCCTGAGAGCATCTATGACCTTTGGAACTACACTCTCACCCATCGATCCTAACCCGAAGGCTGCGTTCTCTCGGATTTTATAATGGCTATCCTCTAAGGCTTCTATCAACAAGGGAATCTCTACTGGAAGTCCAATCTTCCACATCTGTGTTACCGCTTTCTTACGAGAGTTAGTATCAACTGAGAAATCTGTCAATAATTCATCAAGTGCTAGAAGATCTGTGACAATCTTCTTACTCTTACTTTCAAGCTTCCTTTCTGAAGCAGCCTTTAACAAAGATCTGATGGACATGAGATGCTTATGAGAGATTAGAATCGTTTTGAAAAGTTTGAAGTAATCCTCCATCTCATTATCTGTAATCTGCTCCGTTTTTCTTCTCTTCAATAACGAGACTAGTTCATCACCCAAATCAATACCAGACATTACGAAACTTTCTATGGTCTTAAGGAATCCATCCTGAATGTAGCTCCTCTTGGCTGCCAGATATTCACGAAATGTTAATCTGATTACTTCTAAGATTGGTATACATCTCAAAGCCTCAGCTGCTGCTCTTCGTCTGTAATCTTGTTGATTTTCGTCAGTATAGATTGCTATGATTGCTTCAGCTATCCTCACGTCTGTGAAAGTAACATCTGACTCGGCAAGTGGTGTAAGAATTCTCCCACGGTGATACTCGTCAGAATCCATCATAGATTTTATGATGGCTTCAATAGCTACATCTTTCATTTTGATGAGCTTTTCCCATTCTGCCTTTGCAAACAAATATCGTGCTTTCTCTTCAGGAGTTGATGGTGTCCAACCAAGTGCTTCTAGTGTTTCAGCTGCGTCCTCACGTACCCATGCGTGATTGGCAATTAGGGTATCAACAAGTGGCTCAATAGCACGTTTGTCTGCTAGTTCTTTTAATGTATCAACTGCTGCTCTTTGAACATCTATGTCTTCAGCCTGGAGATTCTTGATAATGCTCTCAATAGCCACTGAGCCTCCCGACCTGCCTAATGCATAGATTATCATTGTTCGGACTTTCGGATTATCTATGCTGATTGCTTCATGCAATATCTTGGCTCCTTTTTTTCCACCAATCGCTCCTATGATTCCCGCTGCAGCCATGCCATGCGATTCATTCTCAGAATTTATTATAGGGGCTAGGGAGTCTAGAGCTGGTTCGCCAATCTCAATGAGCGCGTACGTCACAGAACTACGAGGAGAATATTTACTCTCGGTGAACTTCACTATAAGTTTCCGAATCGCTTTCTCTCCCCCAATCTTACCAAGTGCTTCGATTCCCTTTTCTTGAACATATATAGATTCATCATCTACGACGTTGATTAGAAATGGATCTACTGCACGAGGGTCTCCCATTCGTCCAAGTAGTATAGATGCAACTTCCCGAACAAATGGATTCTCATCTTCCACTAACTTGATGAGAGCGTCAAACGATCTGTCTTTAAACACACTCAGGTCTAATTCCTGACCTGTTGTTTGAGCTACTGGGGAAACATCTTGGAATGTGCGAGAAGACTGAACACGGAGCTTGACAATGCCATCAGGAGAAACATCATTCACCCATCGTCCAGAGTGCACACCCCAGCTTCCGACATCTGTATACTCCTGATTGTATCCGACATGAAACAATGCCCATTCGTACAAGTCCACTAACTTAGAAACTGTCTTAGGAGCTGTCTTTCTATCTCCAATCCAATCATGATAGGTGTGTGCTGAATAAGGGTCTCCACTTACCCGATCTGTGGATGGGTCCCAAGTTCTACCCTCATAATCTGCTCTGGAAGTGACCCATATCCATTGGCTTCTCTCTTTTGCATCAATTGAAGCTGTAGGTGGGCCATCTTCTTCAAAACTTGCATAGCCCCCTCCATAGTCTCCTGTGACATTCACAACCTCACTGATTAACTCAGACACAATGGATTTTTCGAATTTCATGTTGATTTTCCCTTTCGCGATTGCCAAATATCTAGTGTCGTCTGATGACTTATCAATCTGTGGAAGATAATTAAAATGAAACTCCTATTGGAGTCACTTGCCAGATGTCTAAACTAAATCATTGCTTCGACCAAGTGTATAATGGATACTCATCCACTTCTTCGAAACCCAGTTCAATATAAAGGTCTTTAGCAGGATTTCCTTCTGTGACATCCAATGTGATAGTTTGCATTTGTTCCATCTCTAACAGACTGTGATTGAATGCATATATGAGTAAGTTCCGAGCTAATCCTTTTCTTCGAACGTCTTTATCAACACAGACTTCAGCAATATGTCCTCTGTCCTCGGAATTGAATATGATCAAACATAAGCCAACTGGTTCCTCATTATGGAGAATCACTTTCGAAAATGGATAGAATAGCATTTCTTCAATGCTTTCCAAGAATTGATTGGTTACTTCTATTGAACCAAAGAAATCTGGAAATGTAATGGCTTCTTGATGACCCATGTTTGCTCTATAGATCAGGTCTGCCACATCTCTCCGCATTGCTGGGTTGTAGGCTCCAATTTTGAATCCTTCGGGCAACTCTGGTTTAGGTAGCAATTTGATTTTTGATCTATCAAGTTTCATCGAGGTACGAACATACTTCTTGAATCCTTTACTAATGATATACGCCTCAGCAGTAGAATCGAGATTTACCCCTCCAGTTCTTATGACATCTGTCTTTTGGGAGAGGCTTTCAAATGCCTCATCAAATAGTCTTCCTCTAATCGCATCTATTTCAGATATTGAAGAATCAACATGGATTATTCCAATCTTTTTAGAAACTGGATAGTTCATTACAAATCCCACTGCTTGTCCTTCCCGAAATAGTGCAAAAACCTCTGCATCACCTTTCGATATCCAATCCAGTATATCATCTTTTA
This sequence comes from uncultured archaeon, assembly GCA_964458565.1. Taxonomy (GTDB): domain Archaea; phylum Asgardarchaeota; class Thorarchaeia; order Thorarchaeales; family Thorarchaeaceae; genus CAYWJO01. The sequence continues at coordinate 14,037 of CAYWJO010000040.1, forward strand.
CAGACTCTGAGAGTGCATTGGGTGTGTCCTTTCTTTCTTTTACTAGGTCATCTAACAGGGGACCTATGTCATGAAAGGACTCAACGGTGATTTGTTTAATCATGGAATATTCACCAATTTCAAGATAGTTTCGATTTTGAATGAATAAATCCCTTCTTGATACAGCAGCCTGAATCGTCTCATTATATTTGAAAGTGGATATATTTCCATGCTATTTCTGCTTCAGATGAGCATCTATCATGTCGTCCCTGAAGTCTGGAAAGAAGAACCACTCGGGAACTATCACTTGTTCTTCGATTTGACACTCCTCGACAACATTCAGGATTTCATGTCTGATATCTGCGACTCTTTTTGGTGATTCTACTACAAAAACAACCATAATCTCAGCTTCATTTGCTGCTCGATATATTACCCAATATTCTTCAGGAAAGTTTTGTCTAAACAAGAGATCGATTTGGTAGAAGTCCTTTTGAACAATGATTGAACTTTTCAACTTCAGCATAACTACAAATCCTCGATTGCTAGCAGCTGGATTGACCTGAATTGTTTCATGAATGATTCCATGTTTTCTCATGAACTCCAGTCGCTTTCTAACAGTTGGAACCGACGCTCCAACATCTGCTGCAATATCTCCAAGAGATTTCCTACCATTCCAACTTAGAGATTTCAAGATATTCCAGTCTATACGTTTTAAGGCGTCTATTCCTTTTGATGATGACTCTACTGGGGCTGGTAATGCAACCAATGGTATTGCCCTGGCACCGTTAACGAGCTGAGATGAATTGATGAAATCAATTGCTTGGGTGAGTTCTGTATTAGTCCTGTATACAACAATAGCAAATCCTTCCATCTCGTACCCTATTCCTAATGCCATAATAGATGGATGTTTTCCCAGTTTTGCTAGATCTTCTTGATATAGATCTGGCTTGATGTCGAGAATAATGATGGCAAAATTGGCGCTTAAACTGTCAGATTCAGTTGTACTACGAAATTTACTATCACGCCTTCATCAACCAATGCTTCTACTCTGTTCTTGATAGTATTGAGCGAAACGTCAAATTTCTCTGGCCTCGATCACGATTCCACTTCCAATCACTCTAGCTATCCATGCTGTAGCCTTCGTTGTGCTTTTCTTAGTATATAGATGGTTCCAGCTACAAGCACAGAAAAGGTGAGCGAAATGATGGATTTAGGCACCTTAGGTCTTATCTTCTTCATCTCAATCATCCTTTGTGGTGTTGGTGCTGAAGTGGTCAAGCGTTATCGACCAACCTTGAATAAGATATACATACACCTTCTCCATGTGTTCTATGGAATAGTTATTGTAATCCTGTACTTCTTGTTATAACATTCGAGAGGAACCTTGATTCCTCTCATTCTCTTTTATTCTTCATTCATTATATGTTGTGACAATGATAACATTGGACAGACTTGTTCTCGAAGCTTAAAATTAAATAAACTATTTAACTTGCTAAGAAAACAGTGTTGTCACTCAAACAGGTTAGGTGAATACATTGGGAGGTAAGTCGCGTATAGTAATCAGTCTTCTAATTATTGGAATAATCGTAGTAAGTTCAATTGTCCTTTATATGAATTTCATTAATTCAGTGTCTACCACAACGAACACGACTACATCCACCACCACGACCACCACGACCACCACTCCAGAAGGTCCTATATTCAAGGGTGGAACTCTAACCCAAAACGAAACATGGTCTGGGTCAATCTTTGTGAATGAATCTATTCTTGTTCCTACAGGAATTACATTGACTATTAATCCAGGTACGCGACTTATGTTTCAACCAAATCGAGGTTACAAAACCACCAAATCCGTTGGTTTTTCAGTTGCTGGAGGGACAGTTATAGCTGTTGGAACCTCTGATCAACAAATATGGTTCACCTCAGACACAGATGCTCCTATAAATGGTGATTGGGGTGGTATTGAACTCCATAATACCAACTCATCAATATTCAAGTATGTAATCATAGAGTTCGCTGGTCTGGGAATTGCGCAATTTGACTCAAACGTAACCATCAGTCACTCAATTGTGCGCTGGGTAAACCTAGAGGGCATCTACATGGAACGCTCCTCGCCTGTTATTGAATATAATTTGGTATACCAGAATGGGTACCACGAAATAGCACTCGAGCAATACAATCATGATGTCATAATACGAAACAACATCTTTGCTGGTGGTCATGTACCATTCATCGTATTCGACTCAAGTGTGACTGTCGAAGGCAATTATTTCTATAATTACAACACCTCTACTTCTCCCGCGGTTTCAGTTGCGGGATTTGCTAATGCTACCGTAATCGGGAATAAATTTGATGGATTCAATAATGATTCTGCAATCCTGAAGTTGCAACCTATGAGTATTCTTACGAAATTTGGTAATGACTTTGGCAACGGAAGTGTCCCAATTCCAGACATTGGGTTTCCTGATAGCAAGACCTATGATCTAGGGTACACTCCCGGAGACCTTGTAGACCAATACATGTATGTTTATGACACTCTTGATGAAACTCGCAGGGCAGTGAGTAGAATCGGAACCGGATTGGGCTTTGGTTGGGCATTTGAATACGCCAACGGGTATCTCTGGAAACTAGAGACTGGCAACCTGGTTCAGATAGATCCGATTCTTGGTAACTCGACTGATTACCCTATCAACAGCAGTGTGATATTTGGACCCAGAGGTCTCTGTTACGATGGTGAATACTTCTGGGCACAAGACCACACTCTTCTGAAAATCGTTAAATTCAAGGTGAATGAATCCGGTGTTGTTATCTGCGACTCGTTTCCAATTCCAGAGAGTGAGACCGGTGGTCGTCAGTGCATAGCTACAGATGGCACATTCCTGTACTTACCTGACAGAACTGGCTCAAGTCTATTCGAGATACACAAGAACGGAACTGTCAATCGAAAAATCTACGTGGGGCTAGATCTCGTTGGTCCGTTTACATGGAATGGTACGCACTTCTGGTCTTCATATGGAAACATAATGGTTGCATGGACAAAAGAAGGGCAGATAGTTGGTAAAATTTATGATGTTGCAGCGGGATGTTCCGGTCTCACATGGGACGGGATGTACCTCTGGGGAATCTACAAGACTTGTGAGCTTTGGAATGACGCTAAGATATTCCAGATTGAGATATTGAATGATTCTTGGATTACATGATTAACACCATTCCAATAAAACAATGGAGTATTTCTATGTGAACCTGACTCCATGTTACGTCCATTGTTTTTCAATACTCCATTGATAGATTAAATTCAAATATACTGAATATTGTAGATATGAATGTGCTAGAAACGGAACACCCGCAATGGAGCATCCCTGTAGATGAATTGATAGAAACCCTTGGGACTCACAGGAATGGTCTTACAGCTCAGGATGCGAAAGGTCGAATAGAAACCTATGGTCGTAACAGACTCAGTCCGAAAAAGAGAACTGATTCACTGACTCTCTTCATCTCTCAGTTTAGAAGCCCGATAATTATGATTTTACTCTTTGCGGCTCTACTTGCATTCTTCACAAATGATAGTATTGACGGTTTGATTATCATCTTTATTATTCTCCTGAGCAGTATCCTTGGATTTATTCAGGAGCGATCTGCAAGCCATGCTGTTGAGAACCTTCATTCCATTGTTAGAGTCACATCAACTGTTATCAGGGAGGGAGTAGCGGATGAAATCTCAACCGAAGAGATCGTTCCTGGAGATATAATCAGGCTCTCTGCGGGAGATATCATTCCCGGAGATTGTATCATAATTGAGTCCAAAGACCTCTTTGTTAATGAGTCTGCACTAACTGGTGAAACCTACCCAAGTGAGAAGCATGTTGGAGTGCTCCCTCCCCAAACCGTTCTCTCAAAACGCATGAACTCACTCTTTATGGGAACCAATGTGACCACAGGCATCGGAATAGCGGTGGTTGTCGCCACTGGATTGACGACCGAGTTTGGAAAGATATCTGAACGGCTCAGAATTCGCCCCCCCATAACAGAGTTCGAACAGGGTATCAATAGGTTTGGGAATATGCTAGGTCAGTTAACCCTCCTGTTTGTCCTAGCAATCTTTGCATTTAATATCGCTTTCAACCGGTCTGCTATCGACTCCTTTCTCTTTACACTATCCCTTGCGGTGGGAATCACACCAAGTATGCTGCCTGTGATAATCTCAATCAATCTCTCACATGGCGCAAAGAGGATGGCAAAGGCAAAGGTTATTGTGAAACAGCTGACTTCCATCGAGAACTTTGGAAGTATGGATGTTCTTTGCACAGACAAGACCGGTACACTGACAGAAGGAGTCATCCAAATCAACTCATCTCTGGATGGTAACGGGGAACCACACAGTCGTGTTCAGAACTACGCATACCTAAATGCATTATTTCAAACAGCTTATCATAATCCAGTTGATGCCGCCCTTGTGAGCCAGACACAATTCGATGCATCAGAGTATTCGAAGCTGGATGAAGTGCCATTCGATTTTGTGAGAAAAAGACTAAGTATCCTTACACAAAAGGGAAGTTCAAGTATAATGATTACAAAAGGTGCAGTCCGCAACATCTTGGATATCTGCACTCACACAGAAGACGCATCTGGTAGAATCATCACCATCGGCGATTTGAAATCACATGCCTTACAGACCTATCAGCAACTTAGTAATGAGGGATACAGGACCATAGGAGTTGCCTATCGTGAAATGGGTGACCAGAAGATCATTACCACATTTGATGAAGAAAAGATGACCTTCTTAGGATTTGTAGTACTCCACGACCCTCTAAAACCGGGGATTGAAGATGTGATACATCGAATGCGTGAGCTTGGGGTCACACTCAAGATAATCACTGGGGATAACCCACTGATTGCAGGTCACATTGCACATCAATTAGAAATTAAGAATGACGTCATACTTACAGGGTCTAAAATACGCACCATGAGTGACGAGGCACTTATGGCGAGTGTCATGGTCACTGATATTTTTGCAGAGGTTGAACCCAACCAGAAAGAACGAATCATCTATGCTCTACGAAAAGCAGGCAGCGTAGTTGGATACATGGGAGATGGTATCAACGATGCTTCAGCATTACATGCTGCAGATGTGGGCATTTCGGTGACTGAAGCGGTGGATGTAGCCAAGGAAGCCGCTCAGATCGTGCTGCTCGAGAAAGATTTGGGTGTTCTCATCGAGGGTATTGAGGAGGGGCGTCAGACATTTGCTAACACTATGAAGTACGTATTCATCACCATGTCCGCAAACTTTGGAAATATGTTCAGTATGGCAGGATTTTCACTCATCCTACCCTATCTTCCACTGTTACCCACTCAGATATTAGCGTTGAACTTTTTATCAGATTTACCTGCAACGACAATTGCTGCTGATAACGTAGATTCGGAGCTTATTGAAACCCCTAAGAGATGGGACATCGGATTCATCAACCGATTCATGGTGACCTTTGGAATCCAGAGTACAATCTTCGATTATCTGACCCTTGCACTATTAGTCCTAGTTTTCCAGGTTAGTCAAGCGGAATTTCAGTCAAGCTGGTTTACCCTGTCTATTCTGACCGAACTTTTTGTCATGCTTATTGTTAGAACGAAGAAACCGTTCATCCGTAGTAAACCCGGTAAATACCTATTGGTTGTTTCATTCATAATTCTCTTAGTCACATTACTGCTACCTTATACTCCCATTGGCGAACTCCTGCAATTGATACCCCTCACTGGACTATCTCTCGTTATAATACTTGGAATCCTTTCTGTCTATGTGATTACAACTGAGCTTACGAAGAGATTCTTCTACAAAAGAGTCCATTATTAACATGATTGAACTTACTATTTTGTTGGAATAGTGAGATCAACTAGTTCGACTTGGCAGGCTCCTCATATAGTATGTATCACCCTTGTATCTAATTCCAATTAGTCTTCTTTCATCTATCAAATTAAGAATGATGTCCCAATTGGAATTCGCGGATGACACGAGTTTCCTGACTGCATCCTCACGCATTGGATGCACAGCAGTGATACTAAGAATATCGTCAGTTAGATTTCCTGTTGATGAGAACGAATCACCCTCATATCCAATCAGTAGTTCTACCTTATTGGCTCCTAAGACCTCTGCAAACTTATTAAATGCATGATTCAGAACCCTCTCTGCTGCTGGTTCTACCCAGTCCAAGGTTGGCGGTCGAGTTGGTATTGCAATATATGACTTGGTAATTTTCAGACTGTCAAGAAACTCAGCAATTCTGTGAATCTCTTCATTGTAATCGATGTGATGGAGAAACATGGTCTCAGTGATGATAGTCCCATCATATTCGTCTGAGAATGCTATGATACCATCAAGTATCTTCTGAAGTTTTAATGCTTTATGTGGTCTGTCTACCCTTCCCCACATTTCCTCGGTTACTCCATCAATCTTTAGAGAAACCAAATTGCTTGAATTCAATGCATCTTTAACCTCAGTATCCCATATCAACGATGCATTGGTCAGTACAGCAATAGGGATGTCTAACTGACCCACTAACTCTACCTCTCTCTTCAGATTCGTATCAAGAGTTGGTTCTCCATCAGGAACAAAGGTGAGATAATCTATGCTCTCACCTTTAGATATTGCAGCTTCTACTCTAGCTTGGGTATCTTCAAAGATTCTGTTTGGATCATAGAAGGTCCGTTTCTTGTTTGTTAATTCTATAGTTTTTCCTAGCTGACAATATACACAAGAGTACGAACATATCTTTGCTGGGATATTATTGATACCTATACTTCTTCCCAAGCGTCGTGAGGGAACAGGTCCATACGCAATCAAAATCTTCGCCCTCTCCTATGGCGATACCTTCTTCCCCTACCATCCTCGTTTCTTCGATAAACCATTTTACCTTGAGTACTAAGACTAGTATTTCGTAATCCATCTATACGCGGAGCTCTAACTTGGCATGGTACATAGATCTCTTCAAGCTCATCAGCAATGTATCTTTTAGATCTATATTCAAACCTATTGCATCCTTGTTCATCTGGATTCACGTGCTTCTGTTGTAGGGTGCAAAATCCATTAACGAAATGTATACAGACTCTGTGTGTCTGAGCTCTTTCTATCAACATCATCATGTAATTATGTGTTTATGCACAAATTAATGATTGGGTCTAACACACCTGATCCAACAATATTCTCTAATGGTCATCATTAATATGCAAACAAAATTTGAACGGGTCAGGCGTTTCACAATTGACCGATGATAAAGACTCCACAGGCTGGGAGAGAAAAAAGGAGCAATCAAGAGCTCGTGCTAAACGGTTGAAAGAGAACGTTGAAGCAGCTCGAAGAAAACATCTAGGTGTATCTCAGACTCCCGGTGTCAAGGTGAAAGGATACGAGTTTCAAGATAGTTCACCAGACGATACAAATTCCGAGGATTTACAATCAATAGTGACTTCGTACATTTTACGCAGGGGTGGATTTGAAGTCGTTGGAGAGGATGCCAAAGTCATGAATATCCTGACCAGAGAACGCAACTCGGACGTTGCATCTATCCATATTGCCCGTATAACAGGTCTTGATGAGAAGTATGGCCTCGCACGGAAGTTCTTTGCAAAGAGAAACGAATCCGTGAAGGCTTCTCAACTTGAGGACGGAGCGATTATCGAATACGGACTAGAGAGCTACAAGGGATTCGTAAGCAGAACATATTACGTCGTTCGAGGTTGGGAGTTCTCTCCTTTTGTCCAACACAATTACCGGAAAGATTGATTGTTGATTTAATACGAACTAATTCAATCTCCGCATATTCTTCTGAGTTGGAGTTCAGAATTCCTAAGATGTGGCTACCTCCAAAGACTGTTGCGGCTTTCCCTCTCGTATCCCAAGAACCAATAGGAATCCTATTGCGATAACCACTACGAGGTAGATGATTGACCAGAAGTACGATGTTCCTACTCTCAATACTTCCAATATGATGGATCCAAGAAAACCTCCCAGATTACCAAACTCGAAAGCGAGCCCTGTACTGGCACCTGACAACTCAGGTCCAACTGATTCAAACTCCTCTAGCATCGAGAGAGCTATTGGCATCACCGAAATCAAGAAGAAACCAAGTATAGCTGACGCAATGAATGTCACCTCAATGATAGTCGAGGTTCCAACGATCAACGTAGCAATCGCTCCTACAGCTAGAGAGATGACAAGGAATGGTTTTCTTCTTCCAATTTTATCTGAGATGGCTGGGATCACAATAGCTCCTATTATACCGAATACCATCAAAAGAACCATCACAATTGCTGGACTGCCAAGACCTGCTTCGATAACGAACCCAAGACTAAGCAGTAACTCCTCTACTATTGCAGTCAGACCTATGAATATACCAAAACCACCAAAGAATCCAAATGAGATTATCCAGACATTCTTGTCCTTTAGCATACCACGGACGTTTGGTGTGGTCTCAGCAAGCACATCAATATCTGGAGGATGTGGTGGTTTGTTTCTAGCAACTGCAAAGAAGACTACTGTAAGAATCATGGCCAATATCGCATCTAGATAGAGGATAGATTCAAGGTTTGCTTGCGCGAGTGATACTGTGTACCCTGGTTGTCCATAGAGTGGTGAGGTCCAAAGTAGCATACTGAGAACAGTCCCTAGAAGCATCCCGAGCAACATGAAGAGGGTGCTGACTCCGGTTGCGAGACCGCGCTCACCTTTGGGAAACCAACTCACGCTCAGGTAGACGATGCAGTTCTGGATCATGACGGAGCCAATCGAGAGTCCGAATTGGCAGATAAATATCATTGCGAAGTCATTAATCAGGAAAATCCGAAGAATGCCAAACAATGTCTGGATTATCGCACCAGCGCCTGCCACGATAACAAGTCCCTTTCTATCTGCCAGCAACCCGATAGGGATTGAAAGGATGATAAATGCAAGCGGCTGCGATGCTGTTAGAAGCACCACTCCAGGGTCTCCAGCAGCAAGTCCTAGCACTGGTGTGACTTCATTCCTAATCAGAGTGAATGCAAGCCACATCATTTGTCCGACCATGAATATCAGACCAAAGACCAATAAAACTGCCCAACGATAACTGTAAACACGAGCCTCTTCAGACATCTATCTCACCTAATCACGCAATAATGAAATATTGTTTCTGGGAGATGTATTCGGTCACCTAAATTAGTTCTGGTTCTCAAAATTGTAGCATCCAATTCCCTTCGAGATGGCTTGATATAATAAAACCCAATTTAGTAAAATCCATTGCACTGAGTATGTTATATTCTAATTATCCCATAATGAAGGTGTGAAATATTATGAATGAAGACAAGAATGCCACTCACAGTTTGGAGGAAGAGGTATTCAAGACCCCTAGCCATCAGATTCGACGTGATATCATAAGGCACATTGGAGAGAGTAAGGGTGCGAGGTTCACCGAGATAAAGAGAGCTGTTGGAATAGATGAGAGTGCTTCTCTCTCCTATCATCTGGGCACATTGGGTCCCCTATTACTCCATAAGGATGAATTGTATAAATTATCTGAGCTAGGAAATGATGCTTACTCACTGATGGCTAAACTTGTATCTTATTCCTCCTCCGCTGCAATTTTGGGTTCTGTTAAGAGACAGCTGGGCGCAACAATCATTGCAAATTCTCTCATGTGGATCTCCGCTATTGCCTTCCTGATTGTTATTGAAGGTCCCTTGGAGTTTCTTACACTGAGTACTTTCGTGACCCTCTTTTCGATTAGTAACATCATTCTATATTCCATCATCCAGAGCACAAAACCCGGATTAGTTCTCCAAAATCAGTGATGACCCAATATGACTTTGTAATGGTGTCATATGACTAGAATAGGAGTCATCTCAAGAGCTCGATTATGATCTGCAATCATCATGTAGTTCCTCTTCTCCCCAAACGAGAGAGAGCCTCTTTCCTGTACACCATAATGATGACTATTATCACAACAAGACCTCCACCTAGTCCCGCTCCTATGACAAGTGTCACCAAGGGATCAATCCCACTCGGAAGTGAGGGTGTGGTAGGAGTTGTTGTGGATATGGAGGATGTGGATGTTGTAGTCGTTATCGTAGTCGTAATTATGACGGTCGTTGTAGAAGTTGTTGTAGGCGTTGTAGTGGTCGGTGCCTCAAGGACCGTCACGACTAATATTGCAGAGCAGTAATTGCCATAAGGGTCATAAGCTCGCACCTCAAGCCTGTAGACTCCCGGCTCTAGAATCACAACATTCTGGAGTAGACCATGTTCATCAAGAGTAAAGTGGTTAGTGTCATTCAGCCACCAGTTGTCGATTCCTGATGAGTCCCACGCCTCTATGAAGACCTCTAATGATTCACCATACTCAATAGTCTGGGTGATATGAAAGGTCACCCATGCTGGGGGTGTTGTGTCTTCCTGCGGAGGGTTGACTGTGATAGTGAGATTTCCTGAGAGTCCATTCCCAGATACATCATAGACATCCACTGTCAAGGGATATTCCCCTGCTACAAGAACGGTGTTGTTTCTAATCACACCATATTCGTCTATGGAGAAGTGAGTTATATCATCAATCACCCAGTGGTCAATTCCAGACTCATCCCATGCCGCAAGCTGGATCACAAGTGAACTTCCATGTGCTATAGTCTGGTCAAGAGGACCTATAATCCACTCAGGGGGTGTTGTGTCCGATGTTGGAGGCTCAACAGTAACTGTAACGACAGCTGAGAGTTCATTCCCATAGATGTCGTACACTGTCAAATCCAGAGCATATGAACCAGGTTGGAGAATGGTCTTGTTTGTGATACAAGCAGTGCTGCCATCTGCATAGAAACTTGCTTGAAGGCTGAAGTGCGTTGTATCATTGAGTTCCCAGCGGTCTATACCTGAGGGATCAATTGCTATCACCTGATACTCAAACTCCGTTAGGTATGTCAGGACCTGATTCGTTGGAATGGTCCACCAACCAGGGGGATTGCTAGCATCTCTGACTACACTGATTCGAAATATCGCTGAGAGAGAGAATTCATAGATATTAGCGACGGTCACATTTAATCCATGATTGCCCACAGGAAGCCCTCCAAATGATTCAAGGAATCCGTCTTCGTCTATGGCAAATCGTATTGTATCGTTGACTGACCAAAAAATGGGAGATGGTGCCGTAGCATCAAAATCGAACCAAAACGAGTAAGGATACTCTACAGTCAGACTCTCAGGAATACTTGAAGTCCATCTGGGTGTGTAGGGCAGATACATCAATGGATGTGAATCTATACTACCTCCAGAGATTGAGTAAGAAGAGTCACCTATCCCGTCTTGATTTCCATCGATTCCATCATAATCAGACCAGTAATTATAATCGAAGATGTTGTTGGAACTATAACTATTCGCGTTTTCCTGATTATCTATGAAGACATTCCAACGCGCATCATTATGGTGTGCAGGAGAAAGAAGCATACCGTAATAGTTACCACTAATCTTGTTGTGAGAAATAATATTTGAATCTCCATCAGAAATGTATATACCACTCATGTCATTGTTATTACATGTGTTGTTGGAAATGTTGTTGGAATCCGAATTAATCACTAGGATACCATTATACCCATTATTGTTACAAGTGTTATTTGTAATCATGCCCGGGAGGGAGTATTCAATGCAAATGCCATCCGACCCATTATTACTGCAGGTATTATTAGAAACGGTATTTGAATCTGAATCGAAGCTGCTGATATATATACCATAGTAATAATTGTTGATGCAGATGCTATTTGAAACAGTATTGGATTCAGCATCATCTAAAATAATGCCATGATATCCATTATTACTACAGTTACTGTGAGAAATAGTGTTGGAATCCGAGTTTTCTAGGAGTATACCATAAAAACCATTGCTGCCGCAAGTGTTTCTGGAAAGGGTGTTAGAATGAGAAGAACTAACTGAAATCCCGTTATCGGAGTTACTACTCACTATATTATTGGACACAGTATTGAATTGAGAATTTTGAAGGAAAATACCATGAGCAGCATTGCTTTCACAGGTGTTGTTTCTAACTATATTTGAACTAGCAATGATTAAATCTATTCCATTATAGCTCTGATGATTGCAGATATTGTTGGACACAACGTTTGAATTTGCCTCATTGATAGCTATTCCACTCGCAGCATTATAATTACAGATGTTGTTCACCACCATGTTGAGTGTGGACCGATAGATGACTATTCCACGCCAGTGATTTGTGCATGTATTGTTGTCTATAAGATTAGATTCTGCGTAGTTTAGATGGATGCCCCAAGTATTCGTATCGAGGACATTGTCTGTTATTGTATTATTGTCACATTCATAGAAGTAGATACCATAGTAGTCATCCAAGAAACTGTTATTGATGATCTTACCATTTGTGACATTGTTCATGTAGATTCCTGCTCCAGGATTGACACTTGCTCCTGTGAGATTACAGTTGCTGATGGTGAAGTTGACTCGAGTATTGACGATGCTGATGCAGTGACCCATTACTCCTCCAAGGGCGATGTCCAACCCAGTGATGAGATATGGTGTTTCAGATGAGCCATCACCTGACCACCCTTCTGCAACAGCAGTAGCACTGAAATTGTCATCACCATCGATTGTTATGGGCGCATGAGGTGTGCCCGCCAGGGACACGCGACCCCAATCAGGTTCTGAGACCAATACACTTGACTGTTGGTGATCACTCTCATAATCAATGGATAATCCAAAACCTCCTAGGACTAAAATGAACACCAGAAATATAGAACTCCACAAGACTCCATCCTTTCTATGCATGAACAGTCTCTCCTCAGCTGCGACGAACGCTATCGAGGCTTACTCATGCTTGCCAAGAAATCAGGATTCAATGCTGTGCTACTGTTTTTCGTCTCCCTCGCAATACTTGCTCTATCTTTGAGTTTGATGCTTATTAATCATTGTAGATACATATCTCAAAGTGCACAATCATCATTCGCTTCGTTGCCTCTCCACGTGAGCGAGATTCTCCCTCCCATAGAGGGCAATAATAATCACAACCAAAATCATCACAAACATACTGATGATTCCTGAAGCAACACCTGCAGCCTGACCAACAGCAGCTGTGAAGAGGTTAAATGTACCATGCCAGATTGCAGTTAAGAGAATACTGCCCTCTGTGCTGTTATAGAGCCATGTGAGAAGCACAGCACCAAACATGAGGCCAATGACCCAGAAGATTGTTCCAATAAGTCCCATTGCCATAAGGTTCTCATTGTACAGAAACATAGGGATGTGCCAACCTGCCCAGATTAGGCCCAGAATCAAGCTCGATGTGAGTGCACTAAATCTTGTTTGAAGGTGGGGTAGTAAGAAACCACGCCAACCGGTTTCTTCACCTATGCCATACGTGAATATCCAGAGTAACCATGCTCCGAGAAAGGTCAGATATGGCATATACAAAACTTGTCCAAATATGCTGAGATCTGGCCATGGTTGTCCCATTAATACGATTATGAAACTTGACACTAGGTATAGAATCCAGACTGAAAGTATGGCAACTGCAGCCCAAATCGGTCTTACTCTCCATTTAGTCATTCGCTTCATCAAATCTTTCAGACCGACCTTTCTACCTGTGATCCAAGTCACTATCAGTGCAGATAGTAATGAGCCAAATGGAAGAATGTAATGAAGCGAAAGGGGTATCGTTATGGAAATGATTCCATGATATGAGAGAGCGATTGCTAGAGCTATAGACCAAGTTATCCCATAAGCTAACAAGACGAAAATACCCACTGTCTTCCACTGGGCTATCTCTTCACTCATTCTAAATCACCCTCCTTATTCGAGTGATTGACTCATCAGTATAGAGCATCTCTGATGGAATTGTCACCTTGTAGCGAGCTGAAGTGGGATCCTTTCTCATCTTGTTCAGTCCAATGCCAACACCATAGCAGTAGGCGGTTTCAGTCGGTCGTATCCGGATAACAACAGAATCCTTCAGGACCTCTGAGTCGACCTTGAGATTCATCCGAGTCATCGACTTTTGTGCAAAGGCTGCTTGAGCTCCCGGGTCATCCAGTGAGATTATGTCCGCAGTTCCTCTAAACATGACTGTGCTATCTGGAATGAAGCGCAGGTAGTAATGGGGGAAAGTTACAAGCAATGAAACGTTGGGATTTCTCCTGATGTTCCTAACCTTTGCTGCCTTTGATTGCGTCACAATGTAGAATGCTAATTTCTCACCGGGTGGCGAAACCGCGAATATGATTCCTGTTGAGTGAGGTCTGTTCCTTAAGTCCACGGTACTGAAGACAGCAAATGTCTTTTTCCTGACCTCTTTCATGACCAGATCAAACTGGGATGGTTTTTCTTTCGGGTCTTCAACTATGCCTGTTGCTGCACCCAATAACGGCATCACCATTATGTGGTAGCCTCCTTCTTGTGCAGTTGATTCCATTCAGATTCAGTAATGTCCAACCGGAATACTCCTGTTGTCCCCTTCAGTTCGAGCATCATTCCTTCCACAAAGGTCAGACTAACGAGGTCTCCAAGAGCTCCTTCAATTAGTACTGAGCTTTCAACATCTTTTGACTGTTCAAAACTCACGTATCTCTTCGAACAGAGTTCGATTGAAAATGCATGTTCGTTCGTTTGTTTCTTCATATTATATCACTATGAATTACATGGTCTCAAACAAAGAAGTAATCTCCTAAGGAATGATTATGATTTCTCAAGATTGAGCTTGAGTTATTAGGAACCATGATTATGAACAAGACCATGGAACAACTCAGTGCTCTCTTGTTTGAATTAGCGAACGTTGACAGATTAGAGATTCTTCTCGAGTTGAGCAACAATGCAATGAAGCTCACAAACATCTCCAAGAACCTCGAACTGACACTACAGGAGACCTCACGTCACATGCAGCGACTATGTGATTCCCTCCTCACAGAGAAGAAGGCTGATGGAGCATATCACATCACACAGCATGGGAGGAATGTAATCTCTCTTCTACCTGGACTTGATTTTCTTGTTGAGCATCGTGATTATTTTGTCTCGCATAAAATAAACCATCTACCAGGAGAGTTCGTAGTCAGAATAGGTGACCTGCATAATAGTAAGTTACTCGACAATCCGGTTCTTGCATTTCAGAGTGTAAATACGATCATCGAAGGGGCAAGAGAAGAACTGTGCTTTATTTCGGACCAAGTACCCACCGGAAGTATTCCTCTGATTGAATCTGCAGTAAAGGGAGGTGTGGTCATGAGGGCTCTAATGCCTAAGAGCATGGTTCGTCCAGACCTTCCTGAATCATACCTTCCTCATTATGAGGAGGAAGACATGGAGCGAATGTTCCTAGGATGGTCTGAATCCATTGAGTTTGTAGGTGTTCTTTCCGAGAGAGCTGCAGTGGTTGGATTTCCTACGATTGAGGGGAAAATGGATTACATGGCTTTCTATACAAACGGTGAGACTGCACTGAGCTGGTGTAATGATCTTTTCAATTACTACTGGAATCAAGTAAAGCCTATTCATCCCTCAAGTGACGAGAGTTGATACTCCTTTCTCTTGCTGGGTCTCTTGCTTTCATCAGCGCAAGGAATGCAAACAGTAAGAGGAATGCAGCCACTATAAATGGGTAGATCTCGATAAGCCCTGAATGAGACGCTCCTGGTACGGGTGTTGATGTGAGGTCCGCCACGAAGCCAAGTAAGAGCGGTCCAACGACGAATCCAAAGTCACTGATCATCCGATAGAGCCCCATGGATATCTCTAGTTTGTCTGGCGGCGATAAATCCGTAACATAGGCAGCACTGGGTCCAGAGAGTCCGATGATTCCTCCATATATTGTTATGAAGATTGATAGAGTCACCATATCTGTAGCAGAGTGAATTAACAATGTAATCGCTGCAGTCATGATTAGACATATCGCAAGAGGTATTTTTCTCCCAATTCTGTCCGAAAGGCTTCCCATTGGCACCATTGTAAGTGAGGTTGCCACTGCGCCAAATGTCAGAATCAGACCAATTTCACTGGAATTCAGTTCTAAATTATTACCAGCAAAAAGCGGCACTAGTGTGGACCTCACTCCTGTTCGGAGAAAGAACAATGTAAAGATTGCAAATGTAACAAGTAGAAATGATGGACCGGAGAGAACCTCGCGCATGTCACTAAAGATTTCTTTCAGGTTCAGTGTCGGAACTGCCTTGCCAGAATTTGTCAACTTGGGTAGAACGAGGGTTGGAATTATTGCCAGACCAGTGATGAACGCATATACAAAGAAAGGTGCACGAATATCATAGACTTCAGCAAGAATCCCACCGAATGTAGGTCCGAAGATGGCTCCGAGAAGTAACATACCCATATACAGGCTCATCCATTGTCCTCTCTTCTCCTGTCCGGATATTTGAGCAAGGAATACCGTTGCTGTGGTGACATAGAGAGCTGACCCTACTCCTTCTATCATTCGAGCAACTATAAGGATGATATAACTGGGTGCGAATCCTGCGAGTACAGAAGAAGTGGAAAGAAGTACTAAGCCTGTGATCATAATCAGCTTCTTATCATATCGTCTTGAGAGAAGACCTGCAGGTATGTCAAGTAGCATTCTTGTTACAGCAAAGGATGAAACCACAAAGCCAACAAGTGTATACGAAACTTGGAAACTCTCGGCATATGTGGGAAGAATTGGAGCAACCATGCTCAAGCCGAGAAGAACAAGGAATGTCACGAGAGATAGATTGAGTACTGTGCGTACACTTCCCTCGTAATTCGAATTCGGGATGATACCTTCTTTCAGTTCTTGATGCTCGTCTGACAAAGTACGGTGACCTTCTTGGTAAAGCAGACTGATACATTGCGGTTAAAGTACTTTCAGATGATATCCTACTTCTTCAACATAATCCTGTTCTTTTACAAGGCAAATGATTGCGTTCATCATCAGGCCTAATATTCTTAGTTCCAAATTATCTCCGGAGGTTGGTCTTTGGCTATCTTGAAGAATGAATGGCTGATTCCTGTTGGCTGCATATGCTTGGCTATTTCGATACTCCTCGACCGGTTTGTTGTTGGTGACGGTATCTTAGACTTCGTGATTGGAATTCTCACTGGGTTGTCGATTGTTCTGAATCTTGTAGGATTATATCGGTCAAGGAACAGGTGAAATACAAAGACACCTAGACTGCTTAATCATCCGCTGGAATCTCATCTATCGGCACGACTAAATCAACCAGCTTTTTCAGAGCAACGAGGGCTGGTTCCCATCGAAGAAGTTCTCTTGTCTCTTTCAAATCACACCATCTATATTCAACATGTTCGTTAGATAGAGTGATTTTCATCTTTTCCCTCACTTCTACTGCGAAGCAAATGTCCATCATATCCATCAACACTCCATCTTTTTCCGTTCGATGTGAGAATGTATGCTCCAGATCAATGATTCTAATGAACTCCTGTATACCTGTTTCTTCCAAGACCTCTCTCGTCAATGTTTGAAGCGCTGTTTCTTCTGATTCAATCCCTCCGCTGATTGGTTGCCAGAAGCCACCCTTCTCTTGTGTTCTCTTGAGTAATAGAAGTATAAACTCGGGAATTAACGTGAACACAAAAACAAGCACATTATTCCTATTAACCACTTTCTACAGCTCTCCAATTATTCACAAAGATGAATCAGATACGATCATCATTTAGTCCACGCATGACTGATTGAGCCATGAGTCTTCTTAAATCCAACATCTCTGTAGAGTTCTATCGCGCCTCTATGAAAGCAGAAGGACCTCTAATAAGAGATGTC
>CAYWJO010000041.1:0-31778 GCA_964458565.1 uncultured archaeon
AGCCCCAACCCAGCAATCGCAAGAGCTACTAGGGTATTTGAGGTCGAGGCATTCTCTTGTCTGATATTCTCATAATATTCTGCACGGTCAACTGTGAATTCAATAAGAGTGACTATGCGCTCGTATAGAAAATCTAACTGTTCGGGATCTTTGGGAAGTGGTTTTGATATAATCTCAAAATAGCGTTTCTTGAAGTCTTCCTCTTCAGTAATTCTATTCAATCATCCTCTCTCCGCAGGAATAGTACTATCGTTATGACTTCAACCGTTACTTCAGCTCCAATTATCACGTCATTGTATCTCCCACATATTTCAGAAAATAAAATGATTTGAACTACTTATTACTATTGGAACACAAATTGATACAACAAGTTCATTTCATTTCAAATCTCTTACATGTTGACAGGTAATGAGTGTTACGAGAAATAGATGGAGGTCCTACATGGACAACCATCACTGTACCAACTCCTGGTGCATCAAACGAAGGTACCACACTCTCTATTGGCATGGAATTATTTGTACTCTTTGCGAACGGCTCAATTTCAAGATGGGCTTGAATATTGAAGAATTGAGAAGGGGACTTTTCAGTCCCCCACTTTTATTTTAAATCACATTGTTTCGATAGGGTAAATAGTCTAATGCAGCTTTCTTATCTGCTTTCACGTCGTTAAAATATTATACTAGATTTGAGGTTGTTGCATGGATTTTCCCGATGATTTGAGATCCGCTGAGGATTATTTGAAACAAGCAGAGTCAGAGTTTCTGGCTGGAACTGATGGAGTAGCTGAAGCACTATTATTTAGACTATCAACGGGTTCTTTCTCTTCTGATGCAAAAACAGCACGAGAACAGATGGAGAATCTGGATGAGTCTCGTTATGTAAAATGGGATCGATGGGTGAAGAAATTCGTCTTCGAAGCTTCATTCTGGAAGGACGAGGGGTATCCAAGTATTGACACCACTACACTTCAAGCTAGTAATCCCGATTGGTATTCGAAGAGAACAGATACAACATCCTTCGTACGGGAATTGATGATTCTTCGAACTGTGTTGCCACCTACTGTTGACGGTGAGCAAAACGGACCTTCAACCCCCCTAGGTGATCCTGCAAACAGATGGTTGCTTGATTTTGTCGCTCTTTCCAATCTACGTCTATCTTTCAAGATACATTGGGAGCAGTTGGTGCGAGAAATTGTGATGAAACGACATCAGACCAATTTAACGCTTGTAGCTGAACGACTTGGTCTGACAATTTCAGAGATTCTTCATATCGCAAATAAAATCAGAGATTTAGATGATCATGTGATTGAGCATGATGTGAGCGATTCTAGTAAGAATCTGACATATGTACGGAGAAAACCCGATCCTAGTTTAACTCCTCGGGTAGACATAGCTGACTGAAACAACTATTTTCCAGAGATTAGTAATAGCCCGATAAAATAAAAAAAGGGCATATGAATCCCCTTTATGACCCTCATTTGGATTTGTTTCTCATACCTGTATGGCAGATAGTTATATCCACTATTTTCCCCCTTACAACAGCATAAAAACAGAATTATTTTCAGATTCTGTCTGCTTTCTGTCAGTTCTCTGAATTCTATTTTGCCTCCGGTAATCGTTAATGTAGAGCTTAAATATAGCTATATCTGCAGTGGTTTGAAGGTGTTTGAATTGTTCAAGTATTCTGCTGAGCAAAAGACGCTCACAATAGGCGGTGTAAAAATTGGCGGACTACCAGGCAGGAATGCCACTGTAGTTATTGCGTCGATATTCCATTCGAAGGATCGCCTTGTCAAAGATGCAGAGACCGGTGATATTGACAAAAAGAGGACTGAAGACATCCTTGCTACGTTATCGGAGATGAGTGAGAAAACAGGACTTCCTACAATGCTGGATGTTGTTGCTTCAACATCAAAAGCGATGGAGAGTTACCTACAGTATCTAGTGGATACTTGCGGCTTTCCGTTGATGATAGATGGATCTGGTGACAATGCTGTCAACTCTGCAGGGATTCTGATAGCAAAGGACTCTGGATTTCTTGACAGAGTCATCTTAAATTCTATAACACCAGAAACTAAGGATGAGGTCTATGAGGTCATCAAGGCCACAGGTCTCCAGAATGCACTTCTCTTGACCTTCAATACGAGTGCGGTAGCATCTATCATAAAACGTGTTGAGATAGCAGACCACCTGATTGAGCGGGCTCGTGGGACTGGAATAACCAACATACTACTTGACACAGGCGTCTTGGACCTTCTCACGTTAGGTATGGCATGCAAAGCACAGATGATTCTGAAGGATAAATACGGACTTCCTGTAGGAAATGGTGCTCATAATGCAGTTAGTACATGGCGTGGTCTGGTCCCAAAGTTTGGAATGGCCGCAAGAACTTCAGCTTCTGTTGGTTCAAGCTTGATACCAGTGGTCCTTGGAGCGGATTTTGTGCTGATGGGACCTGCTAAGGAGGCTCCTATCGTATATCCGTCCATAGCGATGGTTGATACAGTCTTGTCTGGTAGTCTTTTGGAGGATCGAATCCGCCCTGAAAAACCGCACCCGAGATACTTGATAAGCTAATCTAAAAACCAAGAATGCATCTGCATGCTTCTTCGTGGCATCGACTGTGTTCTGTATTGTCCCCTGGAATTTCATGCTGCTAATTAGTTTGGTAGAATCCAGATTTACTTTACCGAAAGATCACGAATAGTTGTTAATTGCTGATGCCGGAGCCACCAGTTGCTCCGAAAACAAGGAGATTCATTCTTTTCCCCTTTTAAGACAAATTCTCATTTTAGTTTCCCATATAATTTATTCATTATGAAAATTAATTGCGATTTAAAGCACAGAAGAAAAAGGTGTATTTTTATACCATTAATGATCTTGAATATACTTAATCCTTCGTTTACAGAAGGAAGGAAGGGAGATTTTCAATTTGATAACAAAACATAGAAGATTGACCACTCCTCTTGTTGCTATCGTTCTTCTGTTAGTATTATCGTTGCAGCTTCCGTTCCAGGAATCGGTACGGGCAACAGAACTCTCCGCAGACAACTTCAATGATATGGACTATAATGGTTGGGGTACTTACGGTACAATTTGGGATAGAACTGAAAGTACATATTATCCTGCTGGTGTTGGGAATTTTTCTGCTGAGGATAGAACATTGAAGGTCACAGGACCCGGTGGCAATTGGACTCGTCAATCCATTAATGTAGCTTACATGAATCACTCAATTAATTTTGGGACATGGAGCTTCGACCTGTTTGTAGTCGATAATCCAGGTGGGGAGATTATTATTCATTTAATTTCTGATCACTATAATCCACCACAACACATGTCCGCAATTCCAGGTCCATACCTGAATGACAGTTACTGCTTCATGATAGCGACGCATAATATAGGTGGAAATTATAATAGACCAATGATTTCCTTCTGGAGATTTGATGATGGTTCAATCATTCATCTTGACGAATATGTTGTTGGACCAAGTACATATACATGGACAAATTGCTGGACACACTTCGATGTGACACGAAATTCCACTGGGTATTTCAACATATATATCAATGAAACTCTCCGCATATCAAGACAGGAACACGCTACTATCCCATCTGGTTACTTTGTCTTTGCAGGTCAAAGTGGTCAAGCCATTGATAACGTAGTAATATTAGACTACATTGTCCCACATCCACCTTCTGAGCCAACTACACCACCGATACCAGGACTCGATTTAACAGCTCCTTTGATTATTATTGGCACTATTGAGCTGATCATCATTATTCTCTTGGTCGTACTCCACATCAGAAGACGCCCATGATTAGGTGTTTGTAGGGCGAAAGCCCTACACCTCTTTTTATTCAGAAGATAAAACCATTTAATATCTACAATTCAAGAACCACTCATACCAACTGTTGATGTTAAGATGTGGAAAGGCGTATCTGAAAAAGCTGCAGAACACATCATCTCGGGAATAACGAAGGTCTTTGTTGAGCTAGGAATTCCAGAACGAGCTGTCGAAGTCATTATTCTAGAGATCCCAAAGACTCACTGGGGGATTGAGGGAAAACCAGCCTCAAAATCGATGGCTTATGCAAAACCTCCCTAAAAGATTCCTGAGTATGTGTATCCGGTCCACTGAATAAGGTATTGAATTAAACCCTAAATGGAATCATTTCTGAGAGGTCCTTAGTCATATTTAGAATAAAAACTACTATTTCGTAACAACTCCAACAATGCCAAATAGGTTTATTTCGTGAGAAAATAATAAACGAAAATTGACGAAAATGAGAAGACAATCAATGTGTATCCTCTTTGTTCTGTTGTTGGGAGCTGCCTTGTTTGTTGGTCTAGCATACGTTTACCTCTCCCAAACAGAATTGGTTAACTATGATGAGACCTTGGTTATTTATGAGGACACATATCCCGGTGCTGAAAACATCTCAATTTACTATGATGTCTGTTTTCATAATGTGACATTTAATGTGGTCGATGATCCAGGTTTCATGATCAAAATCAATTGGAAGCTAACAGTTCTTGTCGAAGGGGCAACAGGAAAAAACACTAGGCTTCAAGTGACAAATAGTTCGAATGATGAGTACGTGACCATTCAAATATTGAAAGAAAACCCCGCTGATGTATGTGCATTAAATAAAGGAGATGCAGAAGCAATAGTCAATGTTACTATTAATAGGGCATATACACTTGATATCGAGGCGTCAGCAGGACATGGCAATATCAATTTAACCGCTAGCGATGCAATTTTTCAAAACATATACTTTCATCATGGCATAAATTGCCCGGGTAATAATGGAATTGACATAACAAATTCAACCATCTATAGGGATCTAACCTGTCAAGTCGCAACAGGCACTTTTTGGGTACGACTTGATACTGTATATATCGGAGGTACATTGTCATGTACACCCGCAAGTAGTGGGACATTGATAGTAATATGAAGACACTCCAGCGTCATGAATTATTCCGAGTTCTGATGTATGCAATCAAGTGGTTTTGTCATCCAATTTAAATACAACGTAAGATTTTTAGACAATAACTGTTTAATATCGATGCAAACAGGGACCAGAAGTATATCCAAAGTGCACAAATCAAGATAAAGTTCTTGTCAGGAACGGAGATTCTAGTGACGAAAAGTGCCTCCGCCAGTTTAGTCTTCTTGTGGTTGTAAGTTACCGCGTTTATTCTTCTCTCACTTCAGCTGTTTAGTGTCCTCAGGAAGTCTAATAAACCTGAGTTCCTTCAACTTTAATACAATTCAGTTCATTCAAGCATTAGGAATATACTGCAATCAAAATGGAGGTCACAATATCGTGCAGAGTGCGACAGTCGCTGATCCACTCATCCTTCTACTAATTGAAGCAACAATTGCACTCCTTCTACTAGTATCACTTGGGCTCTATAGGTATTCAAGTGGAGTTCGGTATAAACTGTGGGCATTGGGTTGGACAACTTACACCACCACCTCATTAATTTCTATTATAATAACTGCAACGGGTCTTACACTGACTGATGGTATAATGGCCTCAGGCATGCTTGTGGGGTCTATTCTTTTTCTTGATGGAGCGAAAGAATATCATAGAAAAGGAACAGGCTTATTGATTTACATTCTAGCAGTTATAATTGGATTTGTTGTAGTGCTAATTGGGATCGTTCTTGGAATTTCATATGCTATAGCGTTCTCAATTCTCGGGGTGATTGTAACCTATTCATGTTGGTATTCAGCAATTCAATTCAGTAAAAATGTGGCTACGAAAGGTGGGGATTATTGGGTTTCATATATTGGATTGATGCTCTGGGGTTTTTCCACACTGCTTTTCCTACCATTCGGACTTATCCCACAATTCGAGGATTTTCTGATAAGTATTCAGGTTTTACTTACATCATCAGGTGTCATCATAACTGGTACTGGTCTCTTATCATACTTCATTCGAAACACATCTGAAAATCTAGGTGCTCAATATGAAATCTCTCAATTGCTGGGGAGTATCCTCAGTCATGATGTTCGCAATTACGTGGGCAGTCTTAATGAATCAATTGATCAAGCTATTGCCTCTGAACAGGATCGTGAGATGTGGCTTGAACTAGCATCAGAGATAATCACCAGTATGACTGATTTCGTGATGGACATTCGATACATAACTGCAACAGTAACGCGTGTAGAACATAACAATGCAGAGCTAAGACTTTCTGATATTCTGCAAGAAGTTTCTACAAGAGTTGCACGCGAATATAATCTCGAATCGGGTAGAATTGCAATCGACCTTGATGAAGATGCGTTAATTCTTTCCTGTAAAATTGTCAAGGAGCTGTTTTGGAATATTTTCGACAACGCATTCAAACATGGGACACAGATTCTCACGGTGCGAGCTTACAAGAAATTGAAGGAGGGTGTGATCGTAGAAATTCTTGACCGAGCTGGAGGCCTGCCATTAGAGATTCAAGAATTCCTTAATAATTCCAGTTCACTTTCTAGTCCGTCTGCACCTGGGATTGGTCTTGGTATAATCCTTATCCGTGGTCTTACTTTGCTCTGTGGTATACCAATGAAAATTCAAGATGTTTTGGAAGATGAACAAGTTGTTGGGTCGTTAATCCAACTGAAATTCAAATATCAAGACTCAGTTGTTGTAGATGAGTAAATTCAAATAGACTGATAAAGTTCTTGTCCTTGTCAGGAAAGGAGATTCTAGTGACGAAAAGTGCCTCCGATGTGATTCCAGAATGGTTAGCTAAATACATTCTAGGCGAGGTTGATGATGGTATCTATATCGTTGACACGAACTTGAATATTATAGCCGCTAATGAGACCGTAGTAAGATGGTCTAAAACGAATGGCTACACAGATTCAATTGCTGGAAAAAATGTTATAGAAGTGCTACCTTTTCTCAACGAAACAGCGATCTCGCATATCAAGGAAGTTCTTGATACTTCAAAACCTATTCGTGCAGAGTACATATGGCCACTAGAACAAAACAGGGTAGTAGTAGCACAGATTGTTCCCTTACTGACTCCTGATACTATTCCACAGGCTCTTACTGTTGCAAGAGATGTTGGAGAACAGCGAAAGATTATAGATGGGCTCATAAAACGAGAACTAGCAGCTAGGTTACTTCTTGAACAGGTTAATGATGGCATCCACCTCTACACAGTGGAAGGGGAGATTATTTACGCTAATGGATCTCTATCTACGCAACTAGGATACACCCAAGATGAACTATTGAAGTTACAGCCATTTGACATAGATATCAGTCTCAAGGAAGCGAACCTACCACCCATTCGTGAAGAGTTGTTGACGCAAGGACACCTGCTATACGAAACATCGTTCGTTACAAAGGATGGTCGAAAAATAAATACTGAGGTCAATAGTAATCTGGTTCAATACTATGGAAAAGACGCAATTCTCTGCATTTCAAGAGATGTTTCTGAACGCCGTATTGTCATTGACGACCTAGATATTTATTCAATAAAAGGTCAACTGGAACGGTCCAACCGCGACCTTGAGCTGTATACAAGTCTACTACAGCATGACCTACGAAGGGATCTTCAGGTAGTATTAGCACAGGCGGATTTATCAAAAATTGAGCCTTTAGCGAATGAGCGAGAAGTCAAATCCCTGAAGGTAATTCAGGCTGCTATAGATCGAATGTCAAAATTACTCGATATGCTACAAACCACACGGGAAATAGCAGAACAAGAGCTTGAAAGCTGCATCCGTGCTACAGCATCTCAAGCCAGAAATATGAATCCGGACTTGCATATTGAGATGGTAAACAACACAGGAAATGATCCGATTCGAGTATCTGCAGGTCGTTTACTTCCGCTTGTCTGGACAAACCTCTTTAGAAATGCTGTAAGTTTCGCTGGCCCCGAAGCTAGCATTCAAGTAACTATTTCCAGCAATTTGGAAAAAGTCATTGTTGAGGTGACAGATGACGGTCCAGGAGTATCAGATGATATCAAAATGCATCTTTTTGAAAAAGGGGCATCTACAACTGGAAGTGGATATGGACTCTATCTTTGTCGGAAAATTGTTGAAGCATATGGAGGTACAATAGAACTTATCAACCAAGAAAAAAGGGGGGCTCAGTTCAGAGTATCATTACTCCATGCATGACCTTTGGTAGATTCGTTCAACTTCTATTCTGATGTATGATCTATGGTAAAGTTACTGTAGTTATCACTAGTGGAGTCAATCAACTCAATACGAACAGTGTATGTGGAGATAGAGTTTACAATCAGGAAGATACCACAATATATCCAAGGACAATGATGCTAGTGAGAATTCCTAGACCATAGACTGTATCAAGAAGTATCTGTGTTACTGCCACGTCAAATATCATGATTGTGTAAGTACTCAATAGCATTATTCCAATCGCCATTGTAACTAGGAAAATCCTCTCAAAGCTTGTCAATGGCTTCTTATGTAATGTGAAAGAGCGCAACCAAAGCACAATTAGAGGTAGAACGATTGGAGGAAGTACGATTAATGCGATACCTAATGGAAACAGCATGACTCCACTAAGTTGAGCTTGAAGGTTGTCCAATTTCTCTCTATACCTTTCAAACTCTTTTGCATATACCTTACCGTAATCCTTGTGCACTCGGGTCTGGTAGCCACTCCAGAGTGAGAATTTAGCATCACCAATTCGTTTCTGGATTTTGTCTTTCCTAGACTTCGTGTATTCAGGTTGATATATTCCTTTGATCGCAGGAAGCACATAGATAGATATCATCAATGACCAGATACCGTAGATTGAGATTAGCAAATCAAGAATGGTTTCTCCACCTGAAAAGTACACTCCTGCTATCTTGTATATTCCATATACAACTATGATTACAACCGGGATCAGGAGTGCTAGTTTTATTCTTCTAGCAAAAGATACGTTTCCTTTCATTCCATCTGAAAATATCCTTAAAACAAAACTACACAACGAAGCATAGGTCAGCATTATCCCAATTCCACTAAGCACCTTCATTGTTACACCCGACATAGAAAAGAGAAAGATCATGTAGTCTGTGGAAATGAGGGTGGATAGATCCCATGCATTGATGTAGAAAAGCCCTATCAGGAGAAAAAGTCCGATTATCATTGCGAAAGCGTAAAGTTCTCGAGATTTCTTGGTGATTATTTCTGCTGCCATTCTAATGGACTCCTCTATATAGGTAGACCTGATTCGTTTATGATAAGTTTCTGTATCTTCTTAATACACTTTCTTTGATAGCATATTTGAAAATGCACACAATTTATGAACGCACAACGAGAAATTCTATATAACAACTCTTAAGTCATCACTCAAATGCATGGATTACGGTGATAGAATCTTGACCAAAATGTTTGGTACAAACGGTGTCCGTGGTGTAATAAACAAAGACCTTACTGTTGATATGGTCCTCAAATTGAGTCGTGCTATTGGCTCTGTGCTAGGACCGGGTACATTTGGTATAGCACGAGATTCACGGATGGGCGGTGAAATGTTCACTGGAGTATTGACTTCTGGGTTGACCTCGACAGGTTGTTCGGTTGTCAATCTTGGTTTTGCGCCAACTCCGACTTTGCAGTATATGATTCCCAGACTAGGATGTATCGGTGGAGTTATGGTCACAGCATCACACAATCCTCCTCAATTCAATGGAATCAAAGCGCTAGGGTCCAATGGAATTGAGGTAACTCGCGAAACCGAAGATCAGATTGAGGCAGTCTACCACTCGAACAAGTTTAGAATTGCTGATTGGAATGAAATTGGTCAAGTCACACATAATGACTCTGCAATTGATGTGTATTTAGCCGGAATCAAATCTCTCCTTGATGTCGAAGTAATAAAGAAGAAGAAACTGAAAGTGATTGTTGATTGCGCTAATAGTGTGGGGGGTTTAGTGACACCCCGACTATTAAGAGAACTTGGATGTACAGTAGTTTCACTTAATTCTCAGTTAGATGGTTCATTTCCGGGACGAAATCCAGAACCTATCCCTGAGAATATCAAAGACCTAGCCCACGCGGTGAGCGCCATTGGGGCTGATCTAGGCGTAGCACATGATGGTGATGCAGATCGAGCAACCTTTGTTGATGAAACGGGCAGAGTCCTGTGGGGTGACCAATCCTTTGCATTGATTGCCTCGCGAGTATTGGCTAGGAAACATGGGTCAACTCTAGTTACGCCTGTTTCAAGCGGCCGACTTATTGAAGATGTAGCCCGAAAAGCTGGTGCTAAGATAGACTGGACTGTGGTTGGAAGTGTTATTGTTTCGCACAGGCTCATGGAGATTGGTGCAGAACTTGGGGGTGAGGAAAATGGTGGGGTATTTTATCCAGCTCATCAGCCTGTCCGTGATGGTGCAATGACTGCCGCTCAAATTGTGGAAATGATTGCTCTAGAAGGCAAGACACTCTCACAGCTTGTCAGTGAACTTCCTGTATATTTCAATACAAAGGTGAAAGTACATATTCCTCAAGAAAAGAAGGAACCGCTTCTAGAAGCACTACTTGAATTAAGTAAGGATATGAATCGTATAACACTAGATGGCTTGAAGATAATCCGCGATGAAGGCTGGATTCTCATCAGACCATCTGGCACTGAGCCTATCTGTCGTTGTTTTGCCGAAGGAACCACGCAAGAAACTGCAGACCGTCTTAGTGAAGAAGGTGTTGAGCTCATTGAGCGTGCAAAGAAACTGATCTAATCCCTCTTTCCATTATCTAGTGTAATCTCAAAAGGAAATGATGGACTGATTTGACACCTGAATTATAACTGCTGAAAATGCCAGTTCATAATGCTTATTTCAAGATGCATGGTAGGTATTGGTACTGGATAGTGTCTTTGTATCCACTGGTAATGTGATTAGCTTATGTTGAGAGTAGCTTATGTGAGCAGCTATACACCCAGAGAGTGTGGAATAGCCACTTTCACAGAGGATTTGACTAAAAGTATTGACGAACTCCATGTCTTGGAACCTGCAGCTATTATTGGCATAAATGACCATGGCTCATCCTACAACTATGGAAAAGAAGTAGTAATGCAAATTGATGCGAATGACGAGAGTACATATCGCCAAGTAGCTGATCAAATCAACAATTCCGATTTTGATTTGGTCAATGTCCAACATGAGTTTGGTCTTTTCGGTGGAGATTGGGGAAATTATCTCTTAACGTTCCTTAAAAAATTGAGCAAGCCATGCATAACTACCATGCACACGACACTTTCACCCAATTCAAGGATATTTCAGACACCCGAAAGTAAAGCAGCCCACGACAAAGTAGTGAAAGGGATAGGGCGATACAGCTCTGCCATTACTGTTATGACGAAGATGGCGGCCAACATCCTTCAGAAGAGCCATAATATTGACGCCAATAAAATCAGAATCATTCCGCATGGAACTCCACCTATACCATTTGTTTCAAGCGAGACAGTAAAGGACGCTTTAAGTTTGGATGGGCGAGTTGTTTTGTCTACATTCGGTCTCTTGAGTCGTGACAAGGGAATTCATAATGCAATTAAAGCTCTGCCAGATATCATCAAAGAGTGGCCTGATATTCTCTATTTAATAATTGGAGCAACTCATCCACAAGTAAGACTGCGTGTGGGCGAGAAATACAGAAAACGCCTTGTGAATTTAGTGAAGAAGCTAAAGTTAGAGAAGAATGTTAAGTTCCACAATAGATTCTTGAGTAAAGACGAACTTATTCAATACCTACAAGCTACGGACGTGTACATCTGCCCCTATGTCAACGTGGGTCAGCTTTCGAGTGGAACTTTGACATATGCTTTAGGGGCTGGAAGAGCCATTGTTTCTACTCCTTTCTATTACGCGAAAGAGGTTCTAGATGAGGGCCGTGGAGTACTGTGCAAATTCAAAAACCCTGCTTCCATTACCGATGGTATCAGACATCTCTTAAAAAACCCTGAACAGAGAGCTCATATTGAGAAGCTGGCATATGAGTACGGTCAGGATATGACGTGGTCCAAAGTAGCTTCGAAATATGTTTCCTTATTCAACGAAGTGATTCAATAGACAGGAGGATGGATTCTATCGATCTTCCCTTTTTCAACTTCAGTTAGCTGCATATGATAATGTTCGTGCTATGTAATCTAACTTCAAATACTACAGATTACGAAGAGAAACGTGTATCTAGCATATCTAGCTCGTAATTTCATTCAGAAACTGCTTCTTGTGAGAAACTTCGAACTTCGTCAAAAAACAGGGTTTTTTTCTGTTCGACTGACACCGCGGCGTACAGATACATCGCTGCTGACCAACTCTGCCAGTCTTGCCCTCTTGGTGTACCATCTTGAGCGCGAAACCATTCATTAAAGCCGAAGTCGACTTTAGCTTCACGTGAAGGGCGAACCAGTTCGGTCAATGCGAGCAGTTTTTTTTCCGCCAATGAAATCCTGCCTGCCGCCACAATCGCAGCTATGTAGAAACCGCAAACAAAAGGCCAGACTCCTCCGTTGTGATATTCCCCAGGAAGATTGAACTTAGCGTATCTCGGATGCCAATCTCGATCCTCTGGCTGAATGTAGGGGAAATAATTAGGGGGGAGGTCAAGCGCTAGCTGGCCTTGTTCACGCATTGTCTGACATTCACGCTCAATCCACGAAACCATGCTCTTGGCTCTCGACGGGGAGGCGAGACCTGAGATGATAGCCAGGCTGTTGCCTAAGAGGTCGAAATGTTCGTCACTAAGGACTTTATACACCCAGGCAGCATAATAGGGTCTTTGACGGGGTGCCAATCCCTTTTTGACGGACTCAGGCTGAACTTCACCACTAATCCTGTACTTGTTCAACTCATTCCGAATCCTAGAGGCTCTCTCGGTTTTATTGTGCAAGAGAAGATAGCTGTAGACAATGGTATTCACATAAAGCCCGTACCCCAAAATCCATTGCTCATCTCGCCAATCACTGGTTGGCAATTGGGCTACCATCTCTTCATTTGCCGGACTCTGGTATTCCATCCATGTCATCGCTTTCTGTACCGCATCATCAAGGAAGTTGGCTTCCCTGGTTACCTTTCTGTATAGACCGACGTCTAGAAGAAAAAGAGGTGTTGAATCGCTTGAATTAAGTTCATCTGGGTCATGAACAAGTACCGGAATTTGCCCTAAATGGCTTTGATTTTTAGCTAGCGTCTGGAGTACACGTCGCAGAATTGATATTAGACTTTGATTCCCGCAGGCCAGTACGCCTAGCCCGGATATTAAGAGATCACGGGTGTAAGGCTCTGGGTACCCCCATCCAGCAGTTCTAGGTAGCGAGTTGTACGGGCCTCGGGCATTGTGCAGCAAGACCTCCAGGGCTGCTTCCTTGGCTTCGCTAATACTAGCCCATTGTTGTGGCTTCATCTTATGTAACTCCCAGCCTTTCTGAAATTAGCTGAACGAACTTCTTTGCCACAATTCGGTAGTCATAGTTCTCTACCACTCTTTTCCTCCCTGCTTCTCCCATCCGCCTTCGCAGTTTCTCATCTTGCATAAGAGTCAACAAGTGGTTGGCTATATCATAGACACTGGCTCGATAATCGACCGTATGCGGATTCTTAAAGACAATCCTATGCTCTGGTTCCCAGCCTGACTCCTCCCCGACAGTTGTTTCTTTCATCATGATCTCCATAGCGACATCGGCCAAAAAAGCTGTTTCACCATGGACTAGTGTTTCAACCAAAGCCATAGCTTTGATAGACAATACCGGTTTGCCGCAGGCTCCTGCCTCAACCTGCGGCATTCCGAATCCCTCTAACCTTGAGGGAGCAGCATAAATGTCGCACGCATTCAGAAGGTACGGCATGAAATTCCGCGAAACGATGTTTGTGGTGTAAACCACCTTATTCATTATTCCTAGGGAGGTCGCTAGCTGAAGATCCATGAGATTCTGCTCCAAGGTCCTGGGCTGTGGCCAGACCTTGCACACGTATTTCCAATCCGGCGCTTTGCCATCAATAATCGCCAGAGCTTGCATCACTTCCTGTGCGCCCTTGGATGCGGCATCTCCGCCTACAGTAAGGATCATAAGTTCATCAGGCTTAACGCCAAGTGCATCACGGACATAGGCCACTTTCTGATCATTCTTGTCACGTGGCACGAAGGATTCAGTATCCACTCCAACCGGTAAGACCTCTATATTCTCACCGTGCAGACCATCGCGTCTGTAGACATCTTTAACCCATTGCGATGTAACCAGTATGAGGGGTAGTGCGTTAAGGATCTCCTGATAATTCGCTACATAGCCATCAGCCACTAGCCAGGGCACCGGCAGGACTCCACACCGCTGAGAATGGAGAACTAGATCTGGTATATTTCCCCAGTAGCCCACTCCCACAACTACATCCGGTTTGAACCAGCGGTAATACCATTCCTTTTCCTGCGCAGACAAATAATGAGCCGCTTGAGCGTCAATCCCCAATTCTTTGAGTCCCTTGTAGAGTAAGTCACCTTGGGTTGCCAGTCCTCCAGGGGGAGGTGGATAGTCGTATAGAACTAGTACTCTCATCGCTTTCTCCTCTCAGTTTTTAACCATTTTCGGAATTCAACAGGGGATTGGAAACACCAGAACGCTTCTTCCCTCATGACGATATCAGCTTCATATGTCCCTAGAGCAAAGCCGTATATGTCAGTAACGATAATGTGTTTCCTTCTCCATATGTCCTCGGGTAGGTATGATTTCAGATGTGCCATCTTGATCGCTTTAGGGAGATCCTTCTTACCACCCTTTCCCCCATCCTCATAAGCGAACATCCAGACCTCTTTTGCTTTAATCAGTTCTTTCTCCCATAGCATAGCAACTGCTGTCCCGGTTTCTTCGTGGCGTCGATGCCTTGTGTATTCTCCATGTGGACTGTGGGTTATAATCAGATCGAAATGCTTCTCAGGCAATAAGGAGAGCACCATTTGTTGCACATCAGCTTCGGATAGAGGCAATTGCTCTGGTCCATCATCGAGATCACCGATTGCACTAACTCCACCAAGTTGCTGGACAGCGCGGATGAATTTTGGCGCCCTATCCGTGTCGCTTCCACGACAGAGCGATATAATTGTCCAATGCCAGTCCGAGTGGATGAGCACAGTCCCGCCAGCCCAGATTGTTTCATCATCTGGGTGAGCTACAATCATAGCTGCTGTGAAATAATTCCTCTTTTCCATACAGTCTAGTTACGATGCGAGAAATAAAGATGTAGCTATGATCAAACGATGTCTTAGTGAATTCGCTACTTCGTCCACTCTATTTCGAGGATCTCGCCACTCTGGTCTTCATGGACGGTGGAGTGATGGGTGGAGCGTTATGGAGATGCGCGACAAGTATCACGATGATAGTGGTCGCATTGACAACACAAATTCTGGGAGCTAATACATAATGCTTATCTCAGAATGCAAATCAAGTATTCATACAGGATGGTGGCTTTGAATCCTCTGGTGATGTGATTAATCTATGCTTGATGATCTTAATTTTTGCAGCTATACGCCTAGGGAGTGTGGAATAGTCACCCTCACCGAGGACTTAACTAGGAGGATAGACGTGCTCTGCTTCTTGAAGCCAGCATCTGTTCTAGCTGTGAATGAGCCCAGCTCATGCTATAACTATGTTTCATTATTAAGAGAAATGATTCAGTAGAGAGGATGGTGGATCCAATCAAACTTCCTTCAATCAACTGCAGTTGGCTGCAAGCTCTGACCGACGATACAGGTGTCCTCCAGCACGCAAAATCCTCGATTGCTGACAGGAGAGAAGGATACACTACTGATGATAATGCTCGGGCGCTTATGGCTGTTCTCAAGTACTATGGACTTCGTAGAAGGAAGCGAGCCCTGAAGTTTGCTGGGATCTATCTCAGCTTTCTTCTTTACGTATTGAAGGATGATGGGCGAGTTCACAATCTTGTGGGATACAATCGTAGCTTTCTCGATGAGGAGGGGTCTGAAGACTCACTCGGTAGGGTTCTCTGGGCTTGTGGTTATTCTCAGGACACCCTGATTCCCCAAGACTTCAAGACGACGGCGAAAGAAATCTTTGACAGGAGCCTGATTTGGGCGTTGGGATCTGGTTCACCTCGGACCCAGGCCTTTGTTATCCTAGGTCTTTATCACTATGCTGAGGCGTTCCCTCAAGACAAGAACTCTCGGTTAAATATGATTCATCTAGCTGATCGACTCTGCGAGGGTTACAGACATGAGTCTACGTCGTCGTGGCAATGGTTTGAACCGTCCCTCACCTATGCAAATGCTCGTCTCCCTCAAGCGCTTTTCAGGGCCTACCAGACAACCGGAAAACAGGCCTATCTCCAAATCGCCGAGAAGACTTTCGAGTTTCTTGCAGTGAATGGCATCGTTCAGGACGTGTTCCAGCCTGTGGGTAATCAATTCTGGCACAGAAGAGACGGAGAGAGGGCACTCTACGATCAACAGCCAATTGAGGCGTCATGTATGGTGGAAGCAGCATCCACCGCATTTAAGGTAACAGGAAAGGAGCAATATTCTAAGATTGCATGGACTGCGTTTGAATGGTTCATGGGGAAGAACTCAAAGAACGTAATGGTCTACAATCCAGCCACAGGCGGCTGTTATGACGGAATAACACCCGAAGGTCTCAATAGAAACCAAGGGGCAGAGTCAGGTCTCTCCTATCTCTTGGCGCGCCTTGAGATGGAAACTCTGAGGAAGAAAGAGCCATAGAGTTTACTCAGAGAAACAGAGATCAACTAGGGAATAAGTTCGCCCAGTTCAAACTCAGCCCCGCATACAACCGAATCAGCTCCGCCATAATAGATCAGAAGCTTGTCATCCAACAGGACGCTCCCACAGCTAAACACGACGTTAGGTACCTTGCCAAACCTTTCATAATCCTCCCTTGGCTCCAATATCGGTTTTTCCGAACGATAGAGAATGTTCTCAGGATCATCCTTGTCGATCAAGAGAGTGCCAAGGCGATAGACATAGTTATAGTCCACCCCATGGTAGATGAAAAGCCAGCCCTCATTGATCTTAATGGGTGGCCCTGCGGATCCAACTTTGAGGCTGTCCCAACTATTGGGTCTGGGTTGCATCACGGCCTTCATATTGCACCATCGTTTCAGGTCGTCGGAATACGCTATGCACAAATAAGGTTCAATACGGTGATACATCACATAACGCCCCTTTATCTTCCTGGGGAATATCACCGCGTTCTTGTTGAGAATGCCATCAAAGGGTAACCATCTCTCTCGCCAGTTCCAGTGGCTTGATACCAGGTCTTCTATTGAGATCGATGTGATGGAAACTTGGTATGCGTTTATAGGATGACTCCTGTATGCTGTATAGGTCATCAGGCAATCCCCATCCATTTGTGTGAGTCGCGGGTCTTCACAGCCTAGATCCTCAGAGGAATTTGCTGGTGCGAAAGCTGGTTCGGGCTGTCGTGTGTCGATTGAATAGCCATCCGAGGAATTTGCGTATCCCAGCCGTGACACACCATCATCCCCCATGGCGCGATAGAGGATGTGGACCTTATCCCCGGCATAGAGGGCGGCGGCATTGAACACCTCTCTATTTTGCCAGTAATGACCTGATACAGGTTCAAGGATTGGATTGTTTTTAAACCGCTTCATTAGTTTTTTCTCCTAGTGTTACATCAAAGATTCCTAGCGTTTGTCTTAGTGCATATCAAGGACTTCATCCAAAATCGTTCTGACACTAAGGAGGCCAATAAGATGACCCTGCTTATCGGTTACTGGCAAGTGTCGTATATTATGGGATTTCATGATATTCTTGGCTTCTGCGAATGTGGAACCCTCTTCTACTGTCTTGAGATTAGTCGTCATGACATCCTTGAGTGGTGTACTCAAGGGAACTTCAGAAGATACCACTCGGATTGCGTCCCGTTCTGTGAATATCCCCTCACACTTCCCATCCTTGTCGATGATAATGATCGAGCCAATATGCTTGTGATGAAGGGTGCTAATCGCCTCTTTGATAGAGATATCCCCCGAAGCAGTCACTACATCTTCAATCAGCATACCGTTGATTTTCAATCAATCGCCTCATCTATTCCTTGCTAGACAGGAGTATTTAACATGATTGTTTGTCCTTATCGATGGAGCACACCCCCCAAAAAAACTTCGAGTAACAAACAGTTCGTATGGCAAGTTTGTGACCATTCAAATATTGAAGGAAAACCACGCTGATATATGTACTTTAAATGCAGGAGATGCAGCATTCTATATGCCTCATGCGCAGCGGGTAGAAGAAACAGGAGTGTGAGAGAGATTCTTCTTCTTACAAAATCAACTTGAACTCCTTCTCTTGACGGTAGGTAGTCTAGTCCGAATATCTCGCAGTATATATAAGACATGAAATGCAAACGGCAAAACCAGAAATCAGAATTATTTAATATCCAAAATCCAAGGATAACTCATGCCGACCGTTGATGTTAAGATGTGGAAAGGTGTATCTGAAGACGCCGCTGAACATATTATCTCAGGGATTACGAAGGTCTTTGTAGAGCTAGGAATTCCAGAACGAGCTGTCGAAGTTATTATTCTAGAGATTCCAAAGTCCCATTGGGGAATCGAGGGAAAACCGGCTTCAAAATCGATGGCTGACGCAAAACCTCCCTAAGAAAATCTTGAGTAATTGATTCAGTGGGTCCACCCTGAACATTATTTGCATGCGTGAGTAGGTATATAATAACACTCAAATTTACTATTATTAGAATGAACGAAACTACTTCGAAAAATGGGTCGAGCCGCAAGAATATCCACCTTGGTGATACAGTCGATATTGTGCAAAAGATGGATCAACGCACAGGAAAGCTCACTCGTGGAGTTGTGAAAGATATCCTCACAAACTCACCCCGTCATCCACACGGCATAAAGGTGCGGTTGCAGACTGGTCAGGTGGGGCGTGTCCAAACAATCATCAAAGTGACCAATTGAAAACAAATGGAGCTGACCAAAGAATATTGGAACTCACAAGTTACAAAGATGAAATCCTTGATCAAATAGCCAGAGAGTATCCGAACCTTAGGCAATCAAAGATGAGTGAGTTCAAACAGATATTGGGCGGTGCTGACACAACCATCTACGGATTCGACTTAATAGCAGATTCTGAATCGATTCCTCTCATTCTGCGAATTTATCGACCCGCCTTCTCCGATTCTGCAGAGAGAGAATTCAGGGTGATACAGTTTCTTCATGCAAAGGGAATTGGAGTTCCCAGACCATTCCTCCTCAATAACAGATCAAAATCAACTGGCAGAGCCTATATTGTAATGGAGCGTGTTGAAGGACGGCTTCTCTCTGATGAACTCCGCGCTTCACAATCCACTCCTCGATTCGGTCACCTATTGGAGTTGTTCGTAAGGAACCTTGTTGCGATACATTCTGTTGACTGGACTGAGGGTCTAACCTTTCTAGATAGATACGAAATCAAGGAAAACTCGCACTTGTTCTTCACCTACGAGTTATCGACGCCGAAGAAGATAATCGCGGAATATGGAGTTGATGTTTTATCTCCTGTAATCGACTGGATGGAGGCTAACCAGGATGAACTCGGAGACCCTTGTCTTCTACACGCTGATTACCACAGTATGAATAATCTTGTGAGAGATGACGATAGTCTTGTGACAATTGACTGGGGGGCAGCGAAATTAGGTGACCGTAGATACGACCTAGGTTTTGCAGCAATGGTTCTTAACTCAATGTATTTTGACCAGACAGAGAAGTTGGTTTCGATGTACCAATCCCTCTCAGGGCAGAAGATTCAGAGCCTCGAATATTTTATGGTTCTCTCAGCCCTCTGGAATCTGTTGAGAATCTACTCGTGCGCGTTCGACTATCAAATAACTAGCGAGAGTGAGGAAACAGCTAATTTATTCCTCAAAGATTATCGCGCTTACAGTGTGAATATTGTTAGGACTATTCAGGAAACAACCGGGGTGACCCTGGCTAAACTACTTATTGTCTTGGGGCAATAATATTCTCTCTTCGTCAGGAAGAACCGCCACCTCAAATTTGAATCAGGATAACTTCTGGGCAAGTACCCAGGTCCGAAAATCTCATGATTTCTACGGTCCATTCCTACAAATTGAGGATGAGTCTCCCATTTACATGACTTTCATGGTCTCTCTAGAATCTAACCTTCAGCTAGGAATTCAAATCCGGGCATATTCCTCAGCGAGTTCAAGTCTGCATCTTCACGAGCCCACTCTCTCAAGGATTCGTCATTTTCAAGAGCAGTCCTGAGAAAATCCATAGCCTCCTCGTTTCGACCCAAGAATGCATAGTAGCATGCGAGATAGTAGTATGCGAGGTTGAGTTCTTTCTTATCAATCTCTACTCTCAACGCATTTTCAGTAGATTCAATTGCAGCTTCGTAATCCCCGAGCTCTCTCTGAGTACGTCCGAGATACAACCAGGGCCAGAATTCCTCTGGTTCAAGATTGATTGCAGCTGAGAACGCATCAGCAGCTTCAACAAAATCCCGTTTCCGTTTCAGAATGAGGCCAAGTTGATATTGAAGCTGCCATGATTCTTCATATTTATACAATGCGTGTCTGATGAGCTCTTCAGCATCCTCAATCCTACCTTCCTCTTGTAGGTGTTCTGATTGCTTCACTAGTTTCTCAATTTCGTTCAAGATTCTACCAGCTTCTTTGCGATGTTTTCAAATTCACCATTACCAGTATAGAATGATTCGCTTTTAGGCCATACGATGGATACACTATTTGGAATCGCCAAGAGTCCTTGATATGCAATTATCTAGGACTATTTAGAAGAGTCCTAAAATTGCAGAGAAATTCGATATTCTAAGCATGTGAACAATTGTAGAAGACAAACTAAGCCCGGTCTGAAAATCTTACGACCCATGATGTTGCATCTTAGAGTTTTAGAATCGGATATTCTAGTGATGGAAAGACCCATATTTGGAGGAACAGTCAAAAAAGCAATTCTGTACCGGAGGAGAAACAGATGATGAAGACACTTCAAGAAAAGATTGCTGAGGAAATAGTCGGGGAACTCAAGAGAGACTCATCAGTAGTTGGAATTGAAATCTGTGGAAGTCTAGCAAGAGGAGAGATAAAACCTCATTCCGACATCGACATTGAAGTGACATCTGAGAGTGTTGAGATGCATCAATTCATCGAGGAATTCAGAGGAGAAATTAAAGTTGATATGAGCATCACCCCATTGGAAGTTCTTCTGGAGTCTGTTGAAACCCATCCCTTCCTTCTTTATTCTTCAATGTGTGTGAAAATTGTTTACGACCTAAGGGGTATCCTCAAGCAGATTCGTGACAGACTAGAGATCCACTTTGACAGACATCCTGAGATTGTGAATTTCTGGGAAGAGAAATTGGATCTATATTTAGCGGCTAAAACGAAAGGAGAAGAACCCGAAGGCTATCGATCTGTTCTTGATGAGGCTGAATTGAGATTCTCTAATGACAAGAAGATATCAAGGAGCTTCTTTCGGAGCTAGTTTGCCTTGATCTGAACTGGAAGATTAAAGCTTTCTTCTTCTAACCTTCTCAATATCTCTCCGTAGATACCCGTATATTATACATCCACAAAATCTCTGACGCAAGAAACTCAGGTTCAAAGATATCATGAACCATAACGATTGAGTACTTCAATTCAGTGTGGCCTTGACACTGCACGAGCTATTTCCGTTAGACGTGGGAGTCAATTCGCCTCCCATGGTTGTTCTAAGGACAGTCGTCACTCATGTCTTACGAGCTTTTTCTAGAGTTCAGAAAAGCACCAAGTCCTAGGAACAGAGCTACGACTGCTATTGCTAATCCTGCGGTGGATATAATGAATCCAACCTCGATGGCTCCATCTCCAGTGGTACCATTTCCATCAGACGCTATCACAGTGACTATGAAAGTCGCTGAATCGAAGTTACCAACAGGATCGAAGACCCTTATCTCGAGGTTATATACGCCAACAGCTAATGTACTGCTATTAGTGATAATGCCATTGTCATCAATCGCAAAGGCTGATGAACCAGTCAGTTCCCAGCTATCAATCCCGGACTCATCATAGGCTCCTACTTGGAGGATGAATGGTAACCCTTCTTCTATGGAGATGTCATAAGGTGACACAATCCACACAGGAGAAATATCATCAACTGGCTCTTCACCCACTATCACATAGAATTGAGCATTCAACATGTTGTCATGATTGTCATAGACTGTTAGAGTAAAAGGATATTCACCTCTTGGAAGCATGAGTGCATTCTTGATTATCGCTATGCCTGTGTTAGCAGACGAGATATCTGTCAGAGTGAAGTTCTCTGTGTCACTGCTCGTCCATCTGTCAATCCCAGCAAGGTCCCACGCAATCATCTGGAACTCCACTGACTCTCCATATGCATAGCTCCTGTTCTCAACTTGTGAATTCCAGACAGGAGCCACTGTGTCTTGGACTGTTACCTTGAAGGTTCCTTCAACTAATGTACCGTATACATTTGTCGCAGTCACATCCAGTGGATAAATTCCCACTTCAAGTAGGATCTTATTGTTGATGACTCCTTCGTTGTCAATGATGAAATGTGAGGTGTCATTGATGTACCACTCATCAACGGGCGGAGGGGAGATGATATCAAGAGCATACTCAAAATCACTACCGTACTCTACTATCTGGTCTATTGGTGTAGGATTCCATACTGGTACTGTTGGTTCGAATACCAATGGATGATGATCCGCATCCGGATTGGTTCCATCACAGTAATAGGGGACATCTCCAAAACCGTCATTGTTTTGATCGAATCCTGAGTAGTCATCATAATAACCATATTCTATGTTATTGTCAGGCGAAAGGCACTCAACATGAATAGGATTGTTCTTGAATGTACTCCACAAGTAGTCATTATAGGATGACGTCCCAGAAATCTGAATACCCTGATTTTCACTATCTAAGAAGAGGTTGTTTGTACAAAGCATACCACCCGCATTGGTGACAAGTAACCCGACAGAATTTCCTATCAGTGTACAATCAGATATTATGCAGTCTGTCAGAAATGACACATAGATACCAGCAAGACCATTGCTGCAATAGTTGTTCACTATCACGTTATTATCAGAGTTTGAGACGAAGATTCCCCCTACATTATTATTCGCACACATGTTTCCTATTATTGAAACATTCAAACAAAACTCAACTCGTACCCCCCTCTGACTTATATCAATCAAATCATTGTTCTCTATCGTTGAATACTCGCAAGTGGTGAGCCATAGACCATGGGTAGTACCATTTATCCTATTCTCAGAGATGATGGTGTTATTCGAGAGGGACAACGTAATGGAAAAATCAGTGACAATCCCACTTACAATACCCATTATTGTGTTGTTAGTAATTATACAATTCTCAGTAACCGCATGAATTCCGTGGCGATTTTGGTAGAATGTGTTATTCTCAATGCGGCAGTTCGATGCATTGGTCAACCAAATCCCAGCTCTGTCACTCCGGTTTGCCCTTACGAGAAAGCAGTCCCTGATGACAAAATGAACTGACGTGTTTTCTATCAGGATGCAATTTCCATCTTCTCCATTACGGTCGATGTCATAGCCCTCTATGATGTAGGGTTGTGCTTCGCCGCCATTTCCATCCCATCCTTCAAGGCTGGCAGTGTCATCAAACTCTAGATTCCCATTAATAGTGATGGGATCATGGTCTATTCCTGCAGCGCGCAGGTTCTTCTCAGGGCTCTCAGGAATAACGATTCCTTCATCATGCTCAGCTCTCCGGTTTGCTGTTGGTAACTCACTCGAATAGGGAATGAATGTCAAAAATAGACCAACCAGAATGACTGAGGCAATGTAAGCGTGCATTCCTCTCTTCTTCATTTCTACTCTCCACTCATACGTATTTGATGGGTGCCTAGGCATAAGATGCGTTTGTACTTATATAAAAGGTGATGGACATTTGATTTGAGGATAACTTATCGAAATATGAAAATGGGCAAAAGAAAATTGGAGTGTTTCATAGAAGAGCATCTTTTTTAAACAAGTACAACTCATCATGAAGAAAAGAACCCACTTGCTGTTGATAATCTAGGACTGGTTTACCTTCTCTATCCTCTGAAGTATTTCGTCTACCTTTTCCTTAGAGAGAATTTCTCTGATGGCATCAAGTTCGTTTTAGCTTCTTATTATAATCCCCATCTTATTCATTGGATTTCCACTCTTGCCAATCGGATTGATCTCTACAGCTAAATAGGCTGGATCATTCTTTGATTGAGGTATCTTTCTGATGAATATTCCAGGTTCAGCAGTCCTTAGCCGTTCGAATTTCCTCCCGTGCTTGAGCATATCTCTCAATGATTCTTCCATTCAGATCACCCGTTCTATCTAGTTCACCATCTTGATAAATTATATCACATTTTACTCACCTATAAAACTGATACGTGCTTCTTAGGTTTGAAGAGTTAATTACCATACAATTGTTATGGGCTGAAATCAAAATATTCATTTTAAGATAAAATGTAGTCCATCACCAATATCGAGGTCGTGAATGAAATTGAACTCAGGTTTAGGATATAGTAAAGAGCGAGTTCCGAAATCACGTAAGCTGATTATAGAGAGCTGCGATTACGCATTAAAAGACCATAGAATGTTTGGATTATTTGAAGCGGATGTGACAGAGGCGCGAAGGCTGTTACGTAAGTACAAAGAACAGAGCGATGAGTCAATATCTTTCACTGGCTGGATTGCAGCATGTGTAGGAAAGGCTGTTGGAGAACACAAACAGGTTCATGCACTAATGATTGGAAAACACTTTGTGATATTTGATGATGTAAACATCAACATCCTTATCGAAACCATCCTTGAGGGCCGAGTATATCCTGTCAACTACATTTTGAAATCAGCAAATACTAAGACTGTCATGGAGATTAATCGTGAGATTCGTGAAGCACAGAAGAAGAAGGAGGAAGATTATACTGAGGCTAAGGAAAACCGTGGTATCAAAGTACTGCTATCTGTTCCAAAGTTCCTGAGAGCCCTTCTTTTCTGGCGTAAGGTTCGTAAGAATCCAGTCTTCATAAAGGAGAAAATGGGGACAGTCGCTGTGACCTCAATAGGCATGTATGCCAAATCTGGTGGATGGGCAATTCCTCTTGGACTTCATGCAGTCAATATAGCCGTCGGTGGAATATCTGAAAGACCTGGATTTGTAGGTGACAAGATTGAGAAGAGAGAATACTTAGCGTTAACAATGACACTCAATCATGATGTTGTCGATGGAGCTCCAGCAACTCGTTTTGTCGCGAGACTCATTGAACTTCTAGAAGTGGGTCATGGTCTTCCATCTTCATAATCACCAAGGTTCCACGTGTTAGATGCTTGAAGGTCTAATTATCATCCAATTCTGATGGAGCACGGGCAGCTTTCATTATGTATCATTAGTATCCTCAAGTGGTTTGTGTAGTGGTAATTGTTAGAGGTTTATTTCACACAGATCTAGTCGAATAATTGGTACTGTGGCTTATGCGTTCATCATCATATTCAATAGTTGTAATCAAGCTTATCGCAGATGACGCCATATCTCTAACGCATCCTCATAGGACTCCACAAGAGTTGGTTCCAATACAGGGAATACGTTTTGGTTTCAAAGGTGCAGAAACAAATACGATTACATTCGTTGAAATGGAATCCGGTATTGTCACCGCGTTTCAATTTCAGGGTGGAGGAGGATTCTTTGCACAACTCATAGAGGCAGAGAAAATCGAAGAGAGCTAATAATTTGCAAAATTCTGAGCAAGAGCTACTCTGAAATTATATATGAGGATAGAATCAGAACAAACGGTCTTTCCATAGTAGAGAAATAAGGATTGGGCGAGGATAACTGCTATCGATAAGAATACTTGAATTATATTTGCTTGTCTTAGCGACAGGGCAAGAACTCAGGTCTAAAAAATTTCCTGCTCATGACGACTAATGATATGTAAGTCAGTGATTTCACTTTAATTAGTTATACAATAATTGACTCGATGTGAACGAGTAATATTGAGGCAAAGTCTTGTTCGGCATTATAAAAGAACAAACCAATCACCAAGTATAATTCTGTTGTTCCAAGTTCTGCTTCGTCTATTATAACATCATATGAAGGGTGGTGTTGAAGAGGTAAATATACCCAGATAGTGACCTCAACCGGAGGGCAACAAGTACAAAGTGGGACAAATTGATGAAGCTGGAACCCATCTGTGTGTCTTTGCACAATACTACCATTTACTTCAACATATTGATCATCATATTTTTCGCCAAAGTTCGTGAGTTCGAATAAGTTCACCTTCATCCTATCTTCAGGAATCTCATCGAACCAACGCTCACCCACTACATGGTTAATCCAATCATCACTCGGATCAGCATCAACAATAATCAGGGGGGTTATTAGAAGTAGGATTATTGGAAGAATAATTGGTAATGCATTTGTCTTGGGTCCTAGTTTGCTTTCTGCTGATGTGGCCGCACAAACCTGACATGTCTTTGCTTCCGGATCCTTAAATTGACCTTCAACAGTCGCAAGTCCTGCTACGATCAGAATGATTCCATTGATAATGGACATATATGGATCATACTGAATTCGAAAGACGAGTATAACGATACCAAGGGCGAAAAGTAGCCACCCATGATTTAACCTTGTCCTCTTTTTTATCATACTAACACCCACGCAAATACATTAACAAAGTATCCCAGAGCCAATATGAGAATCATAGATAGGAAGAGGTAAGTGAATATCAATTTCTTTCTGAGATAACCAAACATCATTCCAACGTATGCCATTCCAAGAAGAGGTCCTGCAAGGAAAAAAGAAACCAACCCGCCAGTACTAAGTCCTAAATCCTGAAATGTCTTGCCGATTGGAGGATCAGCTGTTGGACAGAGACAGAAAATGATACCCATCATTAGACCAACAGGTATTGAAATCAGAATTGATGTGAAGAATCCATAGAAAAGAGATTGGTCGAGGACCGCAATGAAGAAGGTGAGAATTGTTACAGCAAAGACAAAGTATTTTCCAACCTCAAGCATTTCTTCTCCAATATCCCAGAAGATTTGAGTCCATGTTGGTATCACAGTTGAAGGCTCTTCAGGTGCTCCGTACGCACGACCTCCAACAATTATCTTGTCATCGAAAACCCTCTCCGAGAGTATCGGTCCGTCATAGAGCATATCAAGTAAGACACCTCCAATTATGCCAATAATA
The DNA here is from genome assembly GCA_964458565.1 of uncultured archaeon. Taxonomy (GTDB): domain Archaea; phylum Asgardarchaeota; class Thorarchaeia; order Thorarchaeales; family Thorarchaeaceae; genus CAYWJO01. Next base: position 27,191 of record CAYWJO010000041.1, read on the forward strand.
ATCATTGATACCATTCTAACGAGAGCCATAGGTATACCAAATATCGCCGCAGTGACGACAAACACTACTGGGTTAGCAGCTGGAGAAGAGAACATGAATGCAAACGCAGCTCGGCGAGGCATTTTCTGCTCTACGAGTGTGGCGAAGATTGGCAGAATACCGCAAGTGCACACTGGGACTGCAATCCCCATGAGGGCACCCAGGACAACTCCTGCTCGTTCATGTTCTGCTAATCGTGTCATTATCTTTTCGATTGGAATGTATACCTTGAAGATACTCCCTATCACTATCCCCATGAGTAGATAAACCAGAGATCCAAAAAAGATGCCAGCAAAAACTCTAGTAAAAAGGGATAAGTTGAATGATGGTATATTAAAGTGAAACCAAAAAATCAACACCATGAGAAAAACTGTGAGAAGTAGAAATCGGATTTCGTATATTGTTCTGAGTGGAGATGTTTTTGCCTTTTCCAGAGAGATTTGTACCGTTCTCTGATCACTCGTACTTATCTCCTCCTCTTTGCAGCCATAAGAGCGATAATTAAGACGACAGTAAGCACCACCCCAATAATTGCTGATACGAATATATCTGTGAGCGCACCTCCTTCACCATATGAAATCACATAGGATCCAGAATCCAATTCGAATATAGTTCCGTAGACATCCACGACGGTTATGCGATAGGTGATATTTGTCCCTATTGGATAGGGTCCGAGTTCGATTCCGTAGCTATCGCCGTAGTTGTCAAGAGCTATTGTGTCTTCCATATTTCCGTCATCATAATTCATTGTTATGGATGATATCATCCTTGGGTATAAGCTGTTATCCAGAAGACGGATTGTAACATTCCTTTGGTTTCCGACAGTTTCGGTATTAATAGTTATATTCGCAATCATTCCACCAAGATTCAAGTAGATAGGATCAGGCGTGTTTATTCCATTGACAAGTTTCAGAATGAATCTAGCCTTCATGTAACCAAAATATTCTGCATTTGCAGTGAAAGTAATGATACTGCTGGAATGTGGCGCGACATCAGTTAGTATGTGGGATTGTTCGAAACTCAATGCTTTGTTTATGAATGGAGTACAATTGAAATGTACTCCGTAATCGTGCCGATTGGTGAAGTTAAGCATTATGACAACTTCACTCTTAGGTTCAGATACACCTAGATTTGGTGTAGTCGCAATCAGGTCCAAACCAAGAACAGTGTCTGAAACTGCATCACTTGCAGATCTTAGTGCAGCTGATGGATTCCAATAAGAAAGAGCGACCTGAGCTTTCTCCAAACACATCCGTGAGTAACCATAATTCATTCCACTGGTTTCGAGAATCTCAATCTGGTCAGTAGCATTGTCGATTGCAAGTTCAGCTTCTTCCCATACTTCAAGGTAGCGATTAACCCAGATTTCCTGTCCAAAGACTACTCCATTATACAGGTCAAGGACTACTATCCGTTTTTCGCTTATGGCATCAATTAAATCCCACACAGAGATACTATCTTCTGGTCCTGTAGGATTCTTTACGAAAACAACATTCCTTACTTTTCCGAGATTAGCTGCTGAGTGTCCATCACAAGAACCGATGAAAGGTCTGAAATACGCAGTTTCACCGAGCCCATGGAAGTAACCCCTATTTGTCACTTCGAAGGCGTCATATCCATATGCATCAAAATTCTCCCAAACTGGTGCATATGCGAAACCTATTGTGGGATGACTGAAGACCGCCATGGCACCCTGTGCGTGTATCTCATCCACCGCTGTCTGTGTATTTGTGGTATAGATTTGGTCGGTTAATGGAAAGCCAACTGAGTGGGGGATACTTGAGAGCTCTGCACCCACGAAGACCTTGCAGTCAAAACCATATCGTTCTTCGTATTCTTTAGCTTTCAGAGCCCCATAGATACCATTTCTAGCTGCTCTGTCATAGGAATGATCTGATACTACAAACCAATCAAGACTAACTTCGAGAGCTCTGGTCATCATATCGAGAGGGGTATTTAACCCATCACTATATGTAGTATGATCATGAAAAACACCATTATATAGATTGTATTCATCCAACTCACTCTTATTCAAAGACGGGCCTCGTCCAACTTTGATAATCGCCATATCGGGGGGGTCAGCAATCCTATATTCGTTTCCAACCAACCAGTCAATAACATTCAACGAAAACTGGAAATGATCGTTTGGGTTTTCTTGCCAAGTTTCATGACGATACTGCATGAAAGGGGCTAGAGAACCAACAGCAACTACACGTCCAGTATCTATTTCTGCTGCAGCAAGAATTGCTTTGTCATCATAGAACGCCAGAGCTTCAGATGGAGTTTGTATAGTCAATGAACAACCTGATATTTGGTCACACTTGGTTTGTAAAGAACTCACATTCTGTGTGATAAAGTGATTGGAGATATCATCATCATCCCTGAGACTCCGACCAATTATTCTATCACTATTGAATGTAATACCGTATTCCTCTGATATGGGATTCAAATTCGACGGGGTATAATCCCAATCTGTTGCAGATTCCACCCCGACTAGTAAGAGGCCGCCTCCAGAGCTTACGAAATTGTGAATAGCATTCACCTCGCTCTCGGATAGTGGGATCATTGGGAAAAAAAGACAAATGACATCATAGTCGTTAATGATACCGCTATCTAGTGCTGAATTCCAATTATTTGAGACAGTGTAATTATACTCCCCCAGCAACCAACCAAACATTGACGCATTTCCTGGAGTCCACATATCAGAAGCATTTCTTGAATGTGACTCGTCACACAATATCTTTGCACTTTTGAAAGATTGAGCAGCTTCAGAAGTTTCATCATTATTGAGCTCAATCATATTATCCTCTTGATTGATAAAAGGGAACGTACAAACTAATGTTGAGAGAACTACAACCATTAAGATTGCACTCGATTTCAATTGCATTGACTGCAATCACCGTTAATTTAGTTCATATGCTTATAAATAAAGAATTGGTATGTTGGGTTTTCAGAGAATTATCTCTGCATCACATCTAACCGCGATAAGATATTCATACAACACCTGATTGACTCATCTGGTGGTGAAACAAGGCTGTGAGAGGGAAAACCTCTCTCATTGAATTTGAATCGCGTCTTTTTCTTAGTCAATTCCCCACCAATCCGGGACCTCGTGATCCAACCATACGGGTTCTGGTGTCACTTCGTCCTCCGTGTCTTTTCCAATACTGTCATGAATCACTCGATTGAATGTTTCACTTGCACTTACTGTCATATCATTCTCCACGACCACTTGACAAGCTAGGAAGACTGCGGGGTGGTCGAATTGGGGTTGGCCGGATGCTATTAGTTTTTCAAAGCGTTCCTTCTGAGCTTGAGTCTTCTTTGTTGGTACTCCCTTGTGAATGGTGACCCTGCAGGTAGTGCATTTAGCCTTCCCCCCACAGGTATGGACTATGTCAACCTCGTGATCGATGAGCGCTTTGAGCAGCTTCGTCCCGCTCTCCACAGTGAATTCCTTCTGAACATCACCCATGAAGTCGACTACTGTTACTTTTGGCATGGCTATAAGATAGGTACGGTCCCACTAAAATGCATTGCGTGGGACCTAACGCACCTCACACGATTGCATCTGTTTCTCTTGCCTGAGATATTCAACCTGTTACAACAATTATAGGAACAGTGGTTTCACGGTCTGGTTCCACCAAAACCCTTATGTAATTCTGTGCATAATTCCATAATTGTGCGATATATTATTGCATCATGAAAATAAATGGTTGAACGATTTTCAATGAAACTAGCATTTTCTTCTACTGGTCAGGGTCTAGATGATCAGATTGACCCTCGATTTGGTAGATGTCAATATTTTGTAATTGTAGATTCAGAAACGATGGGTGTTGAATCATTCGAGAACATGGCTGCAGGCGCATCTGGCGGAGCTGGTATTTCAGCAGCTCAAACTGTTGCAGATAAAGGAGCACAAGTAGTTCTAACCGGCAGAGTTGGTCCTAATGCTGATCAAGCTCTCTCAGCAGCTAATGTAGAAATCATAACCGGTGTTTCTGGGACTATTCGAGACATGGTCAATGCATACAAAAGTGGTACATTACAGAGTACAATTACGTCAGATGAAGCAGGAATGACTGGATTTGGTATCGGGCAGGTCCAAGCAGGATATGGATCTGGAATGGGTATAGGACGAGGAGGAGGGCGAGGACGAGGACAAGGTGGCGGACGTGGAATGGGATTTAAACGATGGGCTGGTGCTAATTCCTCGCTATCTCAGCAACCTCTTGATTTCAGCACGCAGGATACTGGACTATTGAAACAACAGCTGGACACGATTTTAGAAAAACTAGAGCAGATTGACGAACGACTGAAAAAATTGGAGGGCCAGTAAGCCCATACCAACAGTTGGTCATACACATCTCTAAAAATCCAATTCATTTTACAAGTGAAAAGTGAGTGGATGAAAAGGGATAAATCAACGACAACTTAAATCTGCCAAAAGACTGTCACAAAGAGCTTTTTTGGTCACAATAAACACATTCCCCTAATTTTAGATTTAAATATCTGATATTCTGTAAATAGAGATGTGTCATTAGTAGCT
>CAYWJO010000042.1:0-31281 GCA_964458565.1 uncultured archaeon
TGTATGCTGATTATCCTGAAACTCCAGAAGGTCTTGAAGCATGGAAGAATCGTTTATGGCCAATCTATGATGCAGCAAAACAAGCTTGAACCCAGGTGATGAAGACAGAATGCGTGTCCTCGGAGAAGCGCGAGGGATTCTACTCTATGCGCCAGAGGACGCATACCTATCCTTCTACAATAGTCCATATGTAGGACACAAGACATCCAAAGCAGTAGATATCTATCCAAGGCATGGGGAATGGAATGGAAGTTCATACTCTCCAATTGATGGAACAGTATCGAAAATACAATTAATCAAAATGGGACGTGGTCGAGGATTTCCAAGTGCTGATTTTGATTATGGTATTGGAATCACTCCTGATGGCTATGATGATATTATTGTTAGAATACTACACACTAAACCTGATGTGATAGAAGGTGATCGGGTAGAGCGAGGTGACTGCATTGGGAATATACTTCGGTCTCGATATTTCAACTATTGGACTGGTCCTCACTATCATGTCGAAATTTTACCTGCTAGTGATTTTAGTCGTTCAACACAATCTTTTCCGATGATGCCAAACATCTCCCCGCTTACTGAAACGAAATCTGATGAAGAACAATCTTCAGAGTATGAAATCGAACTTTCCACCATCCATGAAGATTATCTTATTGGATTCTCTCAAAGTATTCCATATGGCATGACAAATCAAATGATGGGTCACCTTGGTTTTTTGGATTCATCATCTTCTTATGGCATACTTGATACTGGAATCCCACATTACAAGATTGGCGGCTTACATTCAGTTGAGGTTAATTTCGAGAATGTAATTTTCTGTGATGTAATTATTGGTTCATCTTTAAATGATGGCACGCTTTTCTCCATTTCAAAGACAATTTCTCCTCACCTTGATTCAAATCAACTGAAGGGAATCTCTTTCTTCTTATACCCCAAATGTTTGGCGAACAAGGGGCGACCACCGATTATATTGATACCAAATGAACAAGGTCAACTTGTTGGCTCATATCAAGAAGGTGATGTAGCAATCTTAAACATGACTTAGCATTGAAAAGGGAAGTGCATACAGGTGAGTCAAGAAAATTGAAAAAATATTCTCCTGAAAAAGTTCGGATTTCAATAGGTACTGCAATGCAGCTGAAATTAGAACCAGGATTGATCGATCCAAATTTCTCGACTGCGTTTATTATGACATACCATGAGGGTGGTTGCTCAGCAAACTGTGCTTTTTGTCCTCAGGCTCGTGAGAGCTCTTCATCGCCTCATCTGTTATCGAGGATTGGGTGGCCTGAATACAAATTTAGCGATGTCATTGGAAAACTTGAACTTACTCAGAATTTCAAGAGGGTCTGTATACAATGTCTGAATTATGATGATGTTGTTGACGATGTGTGTAAGATTGCTAAGCACATTAAACAGGTTGCAGATCTACCGATTTCTGTTTGTATTCACCCAATAGATATGGATTCAATGATACGAGTTAAGGATGCAGGGATTCAAAGAATTGGAATTGCATTTGATGCATGTACACCGAAACTGTTTGATGAGATCAAAGGTAAAAATAGAGGTTCTACCTACACTTGGGATAATCATTCAAATACAATAGAAACCGCGCTCTCAATTTTTGGTTCTGGTAGAGTTACAACACATCTCATCATCGGTCTAGGAGAATCTGAAAAAGAGGCTGTTGATTTTCTTTTCGATATGAGAGAAAAAAAAGTTACAGTAGGACTTTTTGCATTCACAAGTGTACGAGGTACATCTTTAGAAAACCACGAATCTCCTGACCTAGCTCAGTATCGGAGAATACAGATAATTCGCTATCTGATAGCCAACGGGAAAGTGGCTAAAAGTAATATTCATTATTGTGATAATGGTGAGGTGAGACTTAAGATGGTTAATGAAGAACTTTCCTCACTTTTACAGAATGGTCAGGCTTTCCAAGTATCCGGTTGTCCAGGATGTAACCGTCCATATTATAACGAACGACCGAATGGACCTATGTTCAACTTTCCACGAAAATTAGACCTTGCTGAAAGTCAAGTGGCGATGCAGGAGAGTATCATATTAAATGACTGTTGATGAGCTTCGATTTCTCCCTTTGGAAACAAATAGTGCCTTTGAGAACATGGCAATCGATGAATCTATTATGAACTCCATGAGAGATGGGAATGTTCCACCCACATTTAGACTTTACAGATGGAAGCCCTCCGCTGTTTCTATCGGTACCTTTCAGGGTATGAGTGAAGAAGTAGATCTTGCCTATTGTAAAAGGAAGAACATTGACTATATCCGTAGAATAACAGGTGGTGGAGCTGTGTACCATGACTATGATGGTGAGGTGACATATAGCATCATTTTACCAAAAGGCCATCGTTTAGTTCCAGATGACATAATTGAATCCTACAAGGTCCTCTGCAGTGGGATTATTGCTGGTCTTTCAAGATTAGGGATTGATTCTGAATTCAAACCAATCAATGATGTTATTGCGGGTGGACGTAAAATCTCTGGGAATGCTCAGACTCGTCGCCATAGATGTGTACTTCAACATGGAACGATTCTCCTTGATCTTGATGTTAGAGTAATGTTTTCTGTTCTAAAAGTTCCAGAAGAAAAAATATCGGATAAGATGATTGCAGATGTGAAAGAACGTGTCACTTCAATACGTGAGATGCTAAATAAACGTGTAAGTATAAATGATTTAGCAGCAGCTTTGGAAGCTGGTTTTGCAGAATCACTTGATATTGAACTGATACCAGGGTCGTTGACAGATGAGGAGCGACAATATGTTGAAACATTCCGGAAGAACAAGTATAGCACTGATGATTGGAATCTCTCAAGATAGAGGGTGATGAATAAATGAAGAAGAGCACATACAAGGTTCCTGGTGGAAAGCTCTTGAAAATCTCACTTGAGGAAAATAACGGTGTTATCCAGCGAATTCAGATAATGGGCGATTTCTTTTTACATCCTGAAGAATCCATAGTTGAATTAGAAGAAATTCTCGTGGGTGCTGAATTGAATCAAAACAAATTGTCCGAAACAATACAATCCTTCCTTGATAATCCTGACATTATTTTGATTGGTGCTTCTTCCGCTGATATTGCAAAAGCAATCATTTTAGCAGATAACTAACCCCTTCAATATCTTGCCTTATACTTGAATTGAGCTTCAAATATCGCTCTCAATGTTTTCAAGGAGGTTGCATCCTCCACATTCTTATCCTCACGAATTCCTATAATTCTAGCAAATCTTAGTGCCATTCTGGATTCATAAGTTGGGCTGTCCTGTATTTCATCTGCAAGAACCTCTACCACTACTTCAGGTTTTACAAAGACTATTCCCCTTTCTCTTCTGGTTTCCAGCTCAAGCAACCTTGCAGTCATTATTTCAAATTCCTTGTCTGTTAGACCTTTGAACGTCTTGCCAATTTCCCAATATTTACCGGTTTCATGATCTCTTACTGCAAGGTGATAATCTGATAACCAGGCGCTTCTTCGTCCATACCCCCATTCAGCTGCAATAATAACAAGGTCCAATGTATCAAGTGTATGCTTCAGTTTATACCACATCTTACCTCTATTTCCAGGTCTATATGGTGAATCGATTTTCTTTGCTATAATTCCTTCATGACCTTCTAATTTTGTTCTCTCGAAAAACATCTCTGCTTCAGACAGGTCATGTGGGTAGGTTGCTTGAATTAGACAGCTAGAATCAACAATTTCTTCTAACTTCTCTCTCCTCTTGTTATATTCTAAATCAATAGTGTCTTGTCCATTGTGTTTCAGAATGTCGAACACCACAAGATCAATCTTGATATCTTTAATCTCAGAATCTTGTTGATCTGTTCTACCATATCTTCTCATGATCACCTGAAATGGATATGGTTTACCATTATCAGCTACTGCTATCACCTCAGCATCAAGAATGATGCCATTGGCATTGATTCGGTGATTGATAACTTCGATAACCTCAGGAAGTGAATCTGTCACCTCTTCAAGCCTTCGTGAGTATAATCGGATGTCATATCCTTGTTTGTGGATTTGAATGCGCGCTCCATCGAATTTAGTTTCAAATGCAAACTCATGTTCATTATCAATTATTTGAGCGAGACTTTCAGCTGGTGTAGCTAGCATTGGTTTTACAGGGTGAAAGTACTCGATTCGCAGTTTATTGAGACCCCGTTCACCTTCCAACTTTGCTATCCTTGCTACAACTCCGAGATTTCCTGTAAAACTCCATACTCTTCTGACTAGACTTGGATTAATCTCAAAAGCAGATGCAATAGCCTCTGCTAAGAGTCCATCTAATACTCCTGTACGCATGTCTCCAGATATCAACGAAACGATGTATTTTGCTTCTCTGGGAGATGCATCTTGGAAAAGTTGTACCATTAGATCTTCCTTTTGTCGCTTCGAGCCAGATCCTGATAACTCTGATATTTTATCGAAAGTAGAATTTATTGAGATAACTGTTAATTCTTCTCTGAATAATGATGTTTGTTTTGTATATTCATCAGAACCAAGAAGGTCCTCAATTGTGGTACCAAAATCTCCTGAATACCTTTTATCAAAGTCGGACTGAGAAAATTGAATCACTCTCCCTAGAGCATCCATTACTCCTTTCCAAGAAAGGTTCAATTTTCTTGTACTACTTTCTGGAAAAACTCTACCTGCTAGGTATGAGCAAGCTATCTCGAGTTCAGATGTTTCAAGAGCTTGAAGAAAACCTGAGAGTATTTTGATCTTCTTATTTTTACTCCTGGTTACAGATATTTCATCCAGCACTTCTGATAATCTCTGAAATGTTGTCATTTGTAGCAATTTTAATAGATTACGGACATTGATTAGAATTTTGGCTCTGGAAAGAAAGATATAGTATGAATACTATCAACAATTGATAACGATGAGCGATGCGGAATATCTTCAAGATAAGAAAATTCAAAAAATGGAAGAGGACTCAAAGAAATTCAAGGAGCGAATGCGGCAAATTGAAAGTGAACTCCCTGGTACAGAACAGAGACTTGATGCTGAAGTCCAACGACATCGTGCAGTAGCTGTATCAAAGAAGGAATCTTTTGAACAATTCAGGAGACAGGCACAGGCTGCAGAAAAAGATTGGAAAACTGCTGATAAGCTCTTTCAGAAGGCACAGAAGGACAAGAAACAAACCTTGGATTCCCTCCAAAAGGAACACAAGGCTATGCAGAAGCGAATTGCTGATGCTAAGAAAGCCCGTGAAAAAAGAATCCGAGAAATCGAAAACGCAAAGAAAAAAGAAGTTGACAAGGCAAAGAAAGCTAAAGAACAGGAAATGGAAGATCTAAAACGAAAGGAAGTTCAACGAACTGAGGAAGAAAAGAAACGAGAACTCGGAGTAAGCTAATCAATCTCATTTGGAGGGTTGGAGATGAATGCATATTTCACCATTGTATTATTAGGTGTAGTTCTGTTCTATGTGGTTTGGGGTTTGGGATGGCTACTGGAAAAGATGTCATATACGATTCTTAATGTGACCAGAAATCCCGGATCACGAGCTTGGTATCTTCTTGTAGGACCAGGAGTAGCTCTTCATGAAAGCTCACATGCGCTAGGCTGCATATTCACAAGGACGAAGATTGTTGAATTCAAGCCAATCAATATTACTGTTCAGGAAGACCAAGTAGTACTAGGCTATGTTAAGTACATCAATCCGAAAAGCACACTAAAACGCGCAGTTATTAATCTGGCTCCTGTGGCTGTTTCATTAATACTCTTGGTATTTGTAGCTCTAATAGCGTCATACCTGGTACCTGTTGAGTATAGAACTGGAGCTGGGGGTGCAGCCTTGGATCTGCTTTCTAACCTGCTGGAAATGAAATACATTCCCTCAACAGATATGTTAGAACCCTTATGGCAAATCGGTAGCTTTGTTTACACTTTCTTCTATGACTTTGCAGGATTAACTGTATTGAATCCGATGTTTTGGATTGTATCATTTCTTGCTATGACTATAATGTTTAGTAACGCCCCTTCAGATGTTGATATAGTAAATGCTGGTCAGGGTCTGAAGTATATAATGATCTTCAATCTTATCTGGCTTGTATTAGCTGCGTTCATCCCTGAGGTTGGGATTATAGCGTTCGGTCTCTATGAATTACTTGCAGTTCTTTTTGCCTTAGCAATAGGGTTTGCTGCAGTCGCGTATGGTTTCTTCCTACTGATTACTGCCATGGGTAAGCTAAAAGCCCCATACAATCTCTTACCATTCCTGTCTATGATGATTGCAGGAATATTGCTTACATACCTGCCAATTGGTACCCCACAATTACATACAATTATTGCAGTCGTCGTTTTTGCAATTGTTGCATTATTACTTCTATCAATTCGAAGTCTTCATTCATCTCGTGAATGAGAGTGGCAAGAATCAAAATCTCTATGGTGATGCTGCCCAGAGTGCGTGCAGGGCAGAGATGAAACTCTGATTCATGCCGCCTATATACTGACCGTATTTTATTATAAATTCGCACTTTTCTATGTAATACGTATTATGATATTTCTAAATGTTCCATCATATCCTGATATCTATGGTCAAAGTTGAAGTAGTGCGTCGTCCTTCCTTAGATAATCCCAAGTCATTCTTGGGCTATCTATTCTTCACAAAGATGCAGGTAGATCAAGCTGCAAAAATTCTAAACATGATTATATCCTCTGCTGAACCAATAAATGAAACTGAATGGGAGAAATTTGTACTAACAAGTAGAGGACTGTATGTAAAGGTTATGAGGAAATTGAGAGATTTCGGGATTGTAGAGAAGGCCCTTGGTATATACTCTCTGTCTGAACAGTTTTCGAACGCCTTGGTAAAAATGGCGGAATATTGGCGAGATATTTGTCTGTCTAATGATAAGGTTCATGAATTCTAGACAAAATCTAATCTAGCTTCACTTCACCTTCTTTAATCTCAATATCCTTCAGTGTTGAAATTGCCTTTTCACCCTGAATTCTGATTACGCCTAATTTTTCAAGTTCTCGTGCATGTTTCGTAGCAAGTCCGACAGGTATTCCTAGTGATTTACCAAGTTCAGTAAATGACATAGAACCGACTTCATCCACAAGAAGTAAAACTTTCGTATTCGCTTCGATTCCGAGAACCTTGATGTAACGCTTGGTTCTTTCCTGAGCTAGATCCCTCTGTTCTAAGGCCATATCTCGTTCTTTTTCCATAAGCCGTGTTGCCTTTTCGAATGCCTCCTTCTGCATCTCTACAATAGTCACTTTCTCATCGGCTTCTTTGGATTGTTGCTCTAGCTCGTAAACCTTCTCTTCTAGGTCTTTGACTTCTTTGATTTTATCAGAGTATTTGTCAAGTTCATCTAGCCGTTTCTTAGCTTCTTCTTCTGCAGAAGCTTTGTCCTTCTTCGTCTGAGTTATCTCTGCTTCAAGTTCTTTGACTTTCAATTGAAGAGTTTCTGATTCGGTTCGTTTCTCTTCTACCGCCTTCTCAAGAAGCGATATTTTATCTTCTAATGCATCTAATTCTGCTGCAGAGGCTACTGCGACTGGCAAAGCTTCTTTTTCTGCTTTATACACTTGAAAAGCTGTTTCGACTTCGCCAAGTTTAAGCCGGACTTCTTCTGTTTCTTTCCTAGCTTCTTCGGCTTCTGTTGTTCGTGTAGTAACTATCCCGTCTTTTCGAAATATTTCTTGTTTGAATCCTTCAATTTGAGTTTCCAAGTCTCCGATTTTTCTAGTCAACTCATCTTGGATGGATTTGGCATCTTTTGTTTCATCGAATGATGCCTGTAATTCCTTTATTTGCTTCTCAAGTTTGAGAATTTCAACATCTTTATCTGATAGTTCGTCTGTTTGTGCCACGGCATCAGTTTCGAGACTCTGCATAAACGATCTTACTATATCTTGTTGTTCCACAATTGTCGATCGTAAGTCCATCTCAGACTCTCGAACCCTTGATGCAAATTCCTTGAAACGTTCTTGCGTTTGTTCGACGATTTTATCTACTAGTTCCTTTTCAAGTGCTGCAAATTCTCCATCTACAATGTCTACAAAAGTGGTTTCTATAAAACTCTTGAAGAATTTCATCTTCAATCGTTCTACCATCTCTTCAGAGATACGAGATTTTAATTCGACGACTTTACCCCTGAAGGTCAATAACTGTGCTGCAAATACTCCAACCACACCTCTCTGAAGGGATGAGATATCAGACCGAAGGTTTTCTAATTTAGCTAGAAGTGCATCAAAACCAGCAACTGCATCCAGGTCCTTATCATCTGATGGTGCATCAGGTGTTTCAAGACTATCTACAAAATCCAATGCGTCTGCTGCGGCTGAAAGAAGATCTTCTGTTCCATCAACTGGAACAATAACTTCTCCTGATTCATCCTCACCTACAGCTATCCGCTGTATGTCAGCGTCCGTCAGAGCTGCATCCTTGAATGCATCATGGAGCTTTTCTTTCTCCTTGTCTGTTAGTTTTTCATCATGGGGCATCATTATCACCCAAGAATTTGCACGATTGGAATATGCATCGAGGCCATGTATAAGGTTTGCGAGTTTGTTATTGGAATTAGAATTTCACCTCAAAGATTTTTACCTCATAGCCACCAGTGATTATGTAATGTTCTTCATCAGCTTCAAGAATGACGAAATCTCCAGGTTCAAGTGATATGAGTTCTTTTGTGTTCGTTATCTGAGCCTTACCTTCAATGAGATAAATTATCTGTCTTTCTGGATGTTCATGAATTCTAGCTGGAACATCACTATAAGGAGCTACTATTCTGATTCCAGCGGTAATAAATTCGTCAATAATATTGTATAAATCGACGAAACCTTTTGATCCCTCGACTCTCTTTTGTTCTAATGATGTTTCATGTACTCGCTTCATTATGGTTTTACTAATGATGATAGTCCTTAAGAGCCCTATGGATAAGCCCTAGTCCAATGAAAACTCAATTAGAAGTCAAAGGAAAGCATATTGGAGTTGTAGGTTTCAATGCACGTCCCATTGCTTGCTCACTGAAGAGAATTGGCGCAATGGCATATGTTTCGGATTATTGGGGTGATGACGATCTTGCAGATTGCAGTGAGGAATGGGTGGCTGTCCTAACTCCCGAGCCAAACACGCGTCAACGTGGTTCTTTCGAGGTTCCTGTTTATGAGAGTCTATCCAAGAACATGCTCGAAGTCTTTGCTCATCGTGATTTGGATTCTGTTTTGATAGGTAGTGGTTTTGATGACCATGCTGATTTCTTGGCACCAATTGCAAACAAATGGAGGCTTGCAGGAAATAGTGTTGAATTGATAAAAAAGTGCAGGAAGTCACAGAACATATCCGAAATCTGTAGTCTTTATGATATTCGCACTCTCAATTCATATGACGTAGATACTCTGGACGAAGGTATGGAATCGGGAAGTAGTCTAGGATATCCATTAGTGGCGCGACGAACTATATCAGGTGGTGGTTCTGGAATTCATTTAATCCGTGACAAAGCGGAATTGGAACAACTATTGACCTTGAAATTTGAGAAAGACCAAGTCGTGAGATTACAAGAGTATGTTCGAGGAAGAGATGTGAGTTGCAGTGTCTTGTCCACAGGTAATGCTGCTGAGACCCTGTCTATCCAGGGACAATTAGTAGGGCTACCATCTGCTGGACGATTGTCTGATTTTGTCTATTGTGGAAATTACATTCCTTTGTCTGTGACGAAATCCATTCAAAACCAGATTTCTAGATTTTCTGAAGCTGCATGTGCTGAACTCGGATTATTGGGTTCAAATGGCTTGGATTTTGTTATCGCAAAAGACGATGCAATTTATTTCATGGAAATTAATCCTAGAATGCAAGGAACTTTGGAGATGCTAGAGAAAGCTGGAAATTTATCTGTTTTAGAATATCATTATGATGCAATTAATGGAATACTACCTGAAAAACATCATGTATTCAAGCCAACAGTGAAGATGATTGTCTATGCATTAAAGACTGGACTTGTACCAGATTTGTCCCAATTTCCAAATACAGTTGATAGAACTCCTAAGGGGGTCCAAGTATTTAGAGGTGATCCCATCTGTACAATTCTTGAAAGTAATTCATCGCTGAAGGAGTGCTATAGGCGAATAACTCAAACAGCTACGCAGATTCAATTGCTAATTCGATGATTAATGCGGACCTATCGATTCTCTATCTTTGAATGCTTTTCCGAGTTTCTTCTTTTCACCAGTTACGATATAGATTCCTCGTTCTGCCATTTGAAAAGCATGATCTGCTGCTCGCTCGTAGTAGCGTCCAACAATAACGTAATACATAGCCATTCTCTCAATGCCATCTTGTTTTCGAAGATAGTCCGCAATCTCAATGAACATATCTTCAGTCTCTCGATCGCTTTCCGCTTCCAGTTCTTCAAGTTCATCAATTCTATCAAGTTTTCCTTTTAGAATCGCTTCTTTTGCTATGTCTAGACACTGCTTTGCCAATTCAGCAAGATGTGGAAGAGATTGTAATTCTTTGAAGTGTTCAAGTCCTTGACATAGAGTCGTGATGTGTGCTACTTTGAATGCATATCTACCAATTCTGTAGAGATGATGCGCAACATGAAGATATGATGCAAGTTTTCTAAGGTCTCTAGCAACTGGTTGTCTTCTCGCAATAGTTTCAAAGACGTTCTCTTCGATTTTGCTTGACCTTTCATCGATATCATAGGACATTTCCTTCACTTTTTCTGCAAGTTCAAAATTGAGATCTTTGAAGGCATCCATTGCTAGCATTAGCGCAGTTCCAACAAAATCATATAGACTATCAATTCTTTCTGCGATATCAGCCATATAGAGTTCAAGTTGTTTTCCCATTAACCAATCCTCCCTGTGATAAACGCTTCAGTTCTTTCATCAGTTGGGGCTTCAGCGATACGTTTTGTTTCATCAAATTCAACCAGTTCTCCAAGATACAGAAATGCTGCCTGATCTGATACTCTGAACGCTTGTTGAACATTATGCGTCACCATAATGATTGTATAATCCTTTTTTAATTCAATTAACAGATCCTCGATTTTACTTGCACTGATAGGATCTAGTGCAGATACAGGTTCGTCAGCCAAAAGCACTGGTGGGTTTACCGTAAGCGCTCTCGCGATACATAATCTCTGTTGCTGTCCACCAGATAGATTTGTTGCAGGTTTATCCAGTTCATCTTTCACCTCATCCCACAAAGCCGCCTTCTTGAGTGAATTCTCTACAATCTTCTCCAGTTTTCCTTCATCCTTAACTCCATGCAGTTTTGGTCCGTAGGTCATGTTATCAGTAATGCTCATAGGAAATGGATTTGGTCTTTGGAAAACCATACCAATCCTTTTTCTTAAATTGTATACACTCATATTCGGACTATAGATATCTAAACCTTCAAATCTGACTATCCCCTCTCTTCGGAAACTCGGTATCAAATCATTCAGTCTGTTGAGTGTTCTTAGAAGTGTGGATTTACCGCAGCCACTCGGACCCATGATCGCTGTAATGCTGTTATCTGCGAAGTAGCACGTAATATCCTTGAGGATCTTTTTTGTGCCGAACCATGTACTTAGATTCTCAACTTCAATATGGTGTTTATACTCCATCTAAACAAGTCTCCTAGTTACTTTTCGTGAGATGAGATTAGCTATAACATCAATAGTAAGAACCATTATCATGAGAGTCAGAGCTGTTCCATGCGCTTTTGCCTGTAAATATTCTCTTGGATCTGTTATGTATGCCCATATTGTGTATGGCATGGATGCAACCCATGAGGCAGATCCTGTAACACTGGTAGGAACAATGAGATTGTTTCCCGCGGTGAAAATGAGGGGAGCTGTTTCACCCATAATTCTTCCAATTGCTAACAAGACTCCCGTAATAACACCTGGGAATGCAGACCTGATAGTGACCTTCCAGGTAGTAGACCACTTGGAAGCACCAAGTGCGAGAGAAGCTTCTCTCAGAGACATGGGAACTGCTCGAAGAGCTTCTTGTGTGGTTCGAAGAACAGTCGGTATCATCATGAATGCAAGTGTTAGACTTCCAGACAATATTCCCATCCCCCAATGCAGAAAATCTACAAGAAATACGAATCCAAATGCACCGAAAACAATGGAAGGTATACCGGCCATCACATCTGATGCAAACTCTATCGCACTTTGCATCTTTCCAGGACGTGTATATTCATTGATATATACGGCTCCAAACACACTAATTGGAATACCAACCATCCCTGCTAAAACAACAAGCTCCACCGTACCTACCAAGGCATTTCGTATTCCCCCCTCTAAACCGATACCTGGAAAGCTCCAGAGGAAATCTAATCCTTGCCCTGGTTCAGAACCAAACACCTCCCAAAATCCAATCGAAGCAACTTGAATCAGGATGAGAAAGAAAGGGGAGATTATTAGAAGCATTATGATGCCAAGGATTATTTTGAAAAGAAAATCTGAGAACTCACGTCTTGAGTTGAACTTTTGTTTGATATTTTCCTTAATGTTACTGGGGAGTGTTCGAAGCATTGTAGGTATATCGCTTTCCGAATTCAATCATATCCCCTCTATACAATCCCTCGTGTTTTCATCCCCCACTTAACAAAAAACTTGGCTACTGCTGTAAATGTAATGGACATAATAAGCAGCATTAAAGCGACGGTAAATAGAGCAGATCTCCAAAGAGGAAATACGAATGCATATCCTAGTTGGTTTGTGAGTATACTTGTCATGACATATGTCGGATCAAAAATTGTGTAGGGGATTTGTAGTGAGTTACCTGTGACCATAAGAATGGCCATTGTTTCACCGACAGCTCTTCCTAATGAAAGGATTATAGCAGTTCCAATTCCAGGTATTGCAGCAGATAAAACAACACGGCGAGCTGTTTCGCTCTGTGTTGCACCCAATGCAAAAGATGCTTCGCGAAGTGATCTTGGAACGGTATTCAGGGCATCATTTGATATTGCTACAACTGTTGGCAGAAGCATAATAGCTAGAATCACTCCTCCAGCAAATAGACTAAGTCCATTGGATTGAACTCCCAAAGATGGTGTTAAGACATTTCCAATCCATGGTACAAGAACAACGTAAGCCCAGAGTCCATATACAATTGAGGGTATTGCAGCCATCATCTCGATTATCATTCTTATCGGACGACGAAGTCGCATCGGGCAAAATTCACTTAGGAAAATGGCACCTCCAACACCTAATGGTACAGCAAGACTAATTGCTATTGCAGTGCACAT
The DNA here is from genome assembly GCA_964458565.1 of uncultured archaeon. Taxonomy (GTDB): domain Archaea; phylum Asgardarchaeota; class Thorarchaeia; order Thorarchaeales; family Thorarchaeaceae; genus CAYWJO01. The sequence goes on from CAYWJO010000042.1 coordinate 13,240, forward strand.
CAGTGATCCCACAATAAAAATACTAATTCCATAAAAATCCCTACTTGGATCCCAGGTTGGACTTACAATAATTCCTGGCCCTCCACTAGGATCAGTCAATATCGGGACAGATTCAAACCACAGAAAAGCAAAGATTAGAATAATAATCAACACACTTGCTAGTGCAGGGATTAATAATCCGATTTTACCTAATGTGTCAATCTTGCCCGGTCTATCTGCCTTTCTGAATCCTTGTATAGGGTCAATAAACCGGTGTTGTAATCTAGTCAAGACTTGAAGCAATTGAGTTCTTGATTCTTCGTTTTCATCCTCATTCACCGGTTTTCACCTCCATTGTTATCCTGTAGGATCAAGGCTCGCAAGGATTCTAAGTGTATAGTGTTGAGCAGCAGTACCATTTATTGGAACGTAACCTACAGTTCCAACATACTTTTGTCCTTGAATCATACACCAGGTGATGAAAGTTAGCGGGGCCCACTCTAGATAATCAGTATTTACTAAATAGAATAGCAATCGCGCAACAGGGTATGCACCTGTTATTTTCGAGTTCATGAGATTCTGACCAGGTGATGTGATATTTTCAGGGATTGCTTTTACTGCATTTACTATCGATGGCGAAATCCATTCATTATTGCCTGGATTGTAAAGGACCACTTTCGTTAGATCCTCCATAAAGGCAAGACCAACATATCCAATTCCGAATTGATTACTCTCTACTCCTGCTGATACGCCCTGATTACCGTCTACTGCATTTATGCCTGGAGGAAATGATATTGCTTCTTCGTGTCCGAATTTCCATTCAAAATTGGCATCATTCTCATTATCCGTTTCATCAGCGGTCTCCAACCATTTTGCAAAAGTTGCTGTTGTTCCACTTGCATCTGATCTAGCAAATGCACTAATTGGACCTGTTGCTGAAACTGATACATTGAATGTGATAGAGAATTCTTGCCAAGTGGTGATATTTCTCTGAAAAACAGCTACAACCATATCACAATCCATCTTGAATACTGAGCCATTAACACCTTCATTTACTACAATAGCGATGGCATCAGCTGAGATTGGAAGGATTTCAACAGACGGATTTTCAATGATGTATTCCTCTTTGGGATATGAACTTGATGCTCCAATGTCGATGAGACCTTGGGCAATCATTGATTGTCCAAAACCACTCCCTCCTGTGCCTGGATTAACAACTAATCCTGGAAACTGTTGATGAAACCACGTCGCCCAATCTTGTGAAAGAGGATAGACTGTGGTTGAACCTGCGGTAGTGATCGTACCCGTCAAACCTTCTCCTGCAGGAGGACTTATGAATATCAATCCCCCTGCTCCCAAAAGAATCCCAATTATGATGCCTAGAATCAGACCTGTCTTTTGCTTTCGGAGATTCATTGTTGTATCCTCTTTATCATTAAATTCACCATGAGAATCAATGAAAAAATGTATCGGAAATTCATTTCACTGGTTATCTAGACAATTTGCTAAATTATTATAGAGTTGTAGGACCTAATCTACTAACTATAATCACTTCTACTTGTGTTTTTTTAATCGCATTGGAGCCTATTGCATGGCTAGCAATGAGTTTTGATAATAGAACCTTATCAACCAACGTGGCAAAAAAGAAATTCAAAGGCTTATATGGGGGTGTTCTAGGTTGTAGCACCCAGATGTATTCATGCAGTCCTTAGATACTCATCTGATTGAGATTATCTTCAAGCTAATTGGCGGATTAGCACTCTTTATGTTTGCCATAACAATGTTGAGAGAAACTCTTGGGAAGTTATCTGGTGCCCGTGTTGTTAGAATATTGGAGAAGGTAAGCAACAATCCTGTCAAGGGAATGGCTGCTGGAACTGCTACGACATTCATGACCCAAAGTTCAAGCATAACGGTTCTAACATTGATTGGTTTTGTAAATGCGGGAATGATGACTTTTCGACAATCTGTCAATATTATGCTTGGATCTGAGATTGGAACAACAATAACTGCTCAGCTCGTAGCATTTGATGTTGGGTTTCTATTCTGGCCGTTGATCGCAATTGGATTCTTCATGAAAATGTTTTCTAAGAATGAGAAGATCGAGCTTTTCGGTACTGTGATTTTTAGTCTTGGTCTCATATTTGTGTCAATGGAATTCATGAAGGATGGAGCCCGTCCACTAACAATCGATTATCCTTGGTTTCGGGACATGATTAACGATTATGGAGGAATTCCCCTCATTGGTATTTTGATAGGTGCTATCATTGCAGGAATTACACAGAGTAGCTCTGCAACCACAGGTCTTGTAATTGCGATGGGTGCAGTTGATGCTATTACTCTGGGTCCTGCAATTGCTCTTGTTATGGGTGCAAATATTGGGACTTGTTTTCTTGAGCTCTTTGCTGGAATAGGTGCGACTACACCTGCCAAGAGAACCGCTGTAGCTCAAACTGTCATCAATATTGTTGGCGTAGCTATTTTTCTTCCATTTCTCGGGCCATTTACAACTCTGGTTCAAGGAACTGCTGCACCCGAAGACCTTCCTCGTCAGATTGCAAATGCTCACACTATCTTTAATATCATTGTGAGTCTTATCTTCATTCCATTAGTTGGTCTTACTGTGAGATTCTGTGAACGCCTAATACCAGATAAAGAAGGAGAAGTTATAGGACGATACCATTTTGATAATCAAATGCTTCACATGCCTCAAGCTGCGCTTTATGAAGCCGAGAAGGAAATTATCCGTACGGCAAAATTGACGTTGGAGATGGTGCAGATTAGTAGAATTGCTCTACTAGAAGACGGAATTGAAAACGGAAACCGAGTAATCTCTCTGGAAGACGAGGTCGATGATCGTTGTCGAACAACTGAAACTTTCATAGATAAGATTCATGAAGATGAACTGAGTGATGCTGATGTCATTTGGCGAATGAAATTACTTGCAATACTTACAGATGTTGAACGCGTAGGTGACCTATCTACCAATATCGGGGAATTTGCAGTTCAGAAAATCAACGAGAACATTACTTTTAGCGAGGAAGCCATTGAGGAATTATATGAGATGTTCGAAAGTGTTGAGAAAACATATGCTACTGCCATTAAAGCACTTCGCACACGTAATATGGACATTGCTAAAGAAGCAATAGAACTTGAGGATGCAGTGGATCATCTTGAAAGACGAATTAAAGAATCTCATACCAAGCGTCTGAAGAAAGGTCTCTGTATGGCAGAATCGGATCCTATTTTCATTGAAATACTAAGGAATCTTGAGCGTATCAGTGATCATGCTGACAATATTGCCCTTGATGTGATTATGAAATATTGAACCCTTCACAAATCTGAACCCTGATATGAATAAATCCAACAAATGTATATGTGTTCAAGTTACTATAAAAGAAGGTTCGATGGATAAATGGTGATAGATTTTGAGAACTTGTCCGAAATGCAATAAATCAAATCGAGATGAGCGAAAATTTTGCATTCGATGCGGAGCTTCTTTGCTAAAACCAGCTTCAAAAACCTCAACCAGAACGGCTACACCAAAACCAGCTGAAGTTGACACAGCCCCTGCTGCACCGACTTCATCTCCAAAGGCACCTGAACCGACTACTGACGACCAATGGGCAAAACCAAGTGAAGTTCAACGAGATCGTGTCCGCACGGGCGCCACGTCGGGTCGAAAATCCGAATTGGAGAAAGCACGTGAAGCATTTGCCAAAGCTGAAACTGTAGGTATTGATGAAGAGGGAAGTGGTGTCATTGAAACAAGAATGCTGCGTGCAAGCGAGGTAAGAGAATTACTTGAAGGTCCTGGTGTTATTGGGGGCGGGGACGATTCTGTACCTGCACCTACAATGATGGAAGGTTCAGAGCCGCTTCCGGAAGGTGCTGAAGAATTCATGACACCAAAGATGCCTAGCGGTGCAGAAGTTGAATCTCAAATTCTAGGATCGAAATCAGCATATGTTTCATCAGACTCTACTGAGGAAGCTGTATCCCCCTTTGCTCCCAGCGCAGGTGGGGAATTCAGCTCATCAAGATATGATTCCGTTGAATCTCCTCCAGACATACCGACAGGCAAACCAAGTCCTACTGCAACACCAGCTGCATCAGTAGATGAGGCTGTCGAGGTACCTCCAAGAACAGACGACATGGAAACAGTGATGGAGTGTCCGAATTGTGGTAAACTTGTTTCAAAGGACCCCTTTAAGTATCCTAATGAAGTGTACAGTGCTATGGGTGCAGCTCGTCTCAAACAAGCAAGATTTCTTGTAGTTCAAGGCAAGAATGAGGCAGCTATGAAGGAGCTTAGAGTAGCTCGTGCTCTCTATAATAAGGCTGGAGACACTACTGGTTTGGATGAAACATCCAAACTTGTAGATTCATTAGCAAGGTCTTAGTATCAAGCGCTTAACCATAGGTGAAGAAATTTTTCTTTTTCATTCCTGAAATCTAGAGGATTATTCGACATCATTAGAAATCGACCGTCGTATTCTTTTTCTTTGAGTGCTGCGAAAATCTGCGCGAAATCGATTACCCCCTCTCCAATTGGTAAATGAGTATCATATTTCACCGCGATGTCTCTCACATCACGTCCTGACACAGACCCTTTGGCTCTAAGTTTCTGAATCTCATCCATCATTTTATCCCCGTGATTATCATGAACGTTAACTATTACTATTTTTTCTGGAAATGCTTGAATCAATTCTAGGGCTCTATTTCTAGATGCCATTATCTGTCCATGACCTAAATCAAGTGCGATGTTAACATCACAGTGTTCAAACAAAACTGCTAATTCTGTGTAGAACATTCCAAGAGTCTCTATTGCCAAAGTCATTCCCCGTTCGGATGCAACGTCACACGCAAGGGGAACGGACTGGATAAAAGCATCAATTTCATCATCATCATAAAACATTGATGAGAGTGTACTATGGAATGTCACCACTTCTGCATCAAGCTCAGCTCCTATGTCGATATATGGCATTATCTCTTTACTAATATCGATGGGTCGCCATTCTGGTGAACTTGGAAGATGTAGAGTGCAAGAAACTCCTGCATCTCTTAGAAGATTTCTGGATTCATTATATTTGATTGTATGATTGAGATCAAGTCTCAAATCCACGAAATCAGGTTCAAAATATAATACCTCTGCAAGTTGTTCGTGGTGTCGAGCATAAGTACCGATTTGCATGCTTCTCTCCGGTGCTGAGGGTTCTGCGTATATCTTTTGTGGCTTTTGGTGCTATCACATCTTTGTAGGGATTACCTGCGATAGTATTATTAGATGAGGACAACTCATTCAGAATCAATAAGGCCTGAACACTGGAGAGTTTCAGTACTGTCTGAAAACATAGATTTTCTCTTCAAAATCGTATTCCTTGGAGAAGGAGCAGTGGGAAAGACATCACTGGTTGGACGTTATGTATACGATAGCTTCGAAGGCGACTATCTAGCAACCATAGGGACTGATATTCATGTCAAGATATTAGAGATTGATGATGTTCGTGTTAAACTTGTGGTATGGGATATCGCTGGGCAGGACGATTTCGCACAGCTACGTAAGGCGTATTATCAAAACAGTTCTGGTGCGTTCTTTGTATTCGACACAACTAGACCCGAAACAATTGACAGAATAGGGGAATGGATTGATGCACTATTTGGTGTGACAGGTAAGATTCCCTTGGTTTTACTTGAGAACAAAGTAGATCTAGAGAGTGCAATCGCACGGAAAGTTGTGAAAAAGCATTCCAAGGATTATGGAGTAGACCACGTACAGACAAGCGCAAAGGAAGATACAAATGTTGAAGAAGCCTTTGTGAAGATGACCCGACAGATACTTGAGAATTCAAGGGCTCGCTCAAAAATAAAAGCACGAGGCTAGGACGATTGTTAAAGAGAGAACCCGACTTCGTTCATAAGCTAGTCTTCCTAGGAGATAGTGGAGTAGGGAAGACTTCACTTGTAGAACGATATGTATATGACAGTTTCAATCCAAATACAATGCACACAATCGGTGCAATCTTACATGTCAAGTATGTAGAAATTGAAGAATATGCACACAAGCTGATAATTTGGGATTTAGGGGGTCAGGAATCGTTCTCACAATTACGTGAGCAGTATTGTGCCAATGCAGCTGGTGCCTTTTTTGTCTTTGATAGAACACGTCCCGAAACCTTTAGGAGCATGAAAGCATGGCTAGATGCTCTTTACGCTGGAAGTAAAAATGCTATAGCAATAGTAGTTGAAAATAAGATTGATTTGGAATCACAGATCTCAACGGATGAGGTGCATAGCGAGCTAGCTCGTAGGGTTCTACGATTTATCCAGACTAGTGCAATCGAAAACAAGAACGTCGACCAAGCATTTACAGAACTGGTTAAAGAGATACAACGAAACAACTAATGAGGCGCTTCAGAATCACCATAATGGTATTCCATTCCTAATTTCTTTCTGGTGCCTTTATGTAGGTATAGAGCCTTTTGGGCAATTGATAACGCCTCGTCTGCAGCTCTCTCACAATATCTTCCAATTAGGACATAATACATTGCCATTGTACCGATGTCACGTTCTGACCTAAGATATTCTGCTATTTCCTCAAACATTTGTGAGGTCTCTCTGTCAGCTTCTGCTTCAAGTTTCTCTAATTCATCGATTTCAGAGAAATCCGCGTTCAATAAGGCATTCACGCTGATATCAAGAGTGCTTTTAGCTAGTTCAGCAAGGTAGGGTAAAGACTCCAATTCTTTGAAGTGATCCATTCCATCACACAAGAGTGTAATCCTTGCAATCTTTGATGCGTACTCTCCCACTCTGAGAAGGTGATTCGAGACCTGCATAAAAGTAGTTATCATCTTGAGATCATCAACGGTCTTGAGTTTCTCAGCTAGCTGATTAATCATAGCTTCTTCCATTTGGAATGTCATTTGCTCGAGGTCTTCAAGTTTGTCTTCAATACCTTCTGCGTGTTCAAGGTCAAGGTCCTCAAACGCTGTCATAACCTCAATTAGGGAACCAGCAGCGAGGTTATGCATTTCTTTAAGCTTTTGTGAGAACTCAATAATCTCGGGATTGGGTTCTGTCAGAAATACCACCTTTAGGATATCTTCATCCAAGTATGTCTAGGAGTGGATTCTAAAATATAACTTTATGCTAATCAGACAAGTAATGTACTTCATTGCTATTTCATTCATTTTTTTATGAATTTTAAGCTATATTTATGACAATGAGCTTCTTATTTCAACCTAGGCGATATCCATGACAAAATCGCAAGCATCGCGAGTTGATAATAGACTGAATGATCTTGATGGAAAGAGCTGGGTAAAGGCAACAAAATCCTGGTTTGTTATCAATCCACCAAGAAGGACTAATACTCAGATTGCTCATCCTGCAAAATATCCTGAAGATTTGGTTAGAAGGTTTGTACGATTTTTCACTCAAGAAGATAGCTGGGTTCTTGATCCATTTGCAGGAGTCGCAAGTACGATAGTTGCCTGTAAATCACTCGGGAGAAACTCTCTTGGTGTTGAATTGAATCCTGAATTTGTTGAAGCAGGAACAAGGATGATTGTTGAAACTCAGGGAAGAGGAGAGAACAATGTTATTTCTGGGGACTCGATGAAACTTGTGAAAATTCTTACTAATCATTTTGGTGATGCCATTCCAAAATTTGATTATGTTATTACTTCGCCTCCATATTGGGATATGTTAAATAAATCGAGAGGCGGAAATGACTCCTCTCACAAGGAACGAAAGGAAAAGGGATTGAATTTCAATTATAGTGATTCATCGCTTGATTTTGGTAATATCGAAGACTATGAGGATTACATTGAGTCGATAGGTCTTGTTTTCGATGAAATTGATTCCCTACTTAATCCAAAAGCATACCTTACTGTTGTGGTTCAGAATATGCGGGACGTAGACGGGACTCTCCGTACTATTGCCTGGGATATTGCCAGAAGATTATCAAGAACTTACGACTTAAGACAGGAACAAATATGGTGTCAAGATAACAAGAGATTAGGTTGCTGGGGGTATCCTACAACATATGTATCCAATGTTCATCATCACTATTGTCTGATGTTCCAGAAGAAATGAGGGGTCTATCCTATTATTCATAAGTCAGTTCGAGCGAAATAGATGCTATGACAACCGTCCTAAGAGACCTCGTTTCAAGCGATTTTGAGCAGGTTTTAGCTGTTTCTCAATCTGTTTGGGATGATGACTACGCTCCTTTGTCTTTTCACAATTGGATTGATGATTCCAATTGGTACGTTTATGGTGTTTTTGAAAATGGCGTACTCTTAGGATTCATAGCTTTACAACTAATCCCAGAAACCAATCATGCATGGGTGAAAGCTTTACGAATTAGAAATGATCGACAAGGTACAGGTCTTGGCACTCAACTGACAAAACATACAATCACAAAAGCTAAGGAGTTTGATGTCAAAAAACTTTGGTACGCAACTAGTAGCCGAAACAAAGCATCAATCAAAATTGCTGAGAAGATAGGTTTTCATCTTGTAAACAATGTTGGTTATTTCAGACTTGAAAAGCCACTCCCTGCTCATCAAACACCTAGTCCAAACTTTCAGCCTCATGATATTGATGCAGAAGGAATCCACGAAATTCTTAGTGTATATCCAGAGTTGATCACCACAGAAACAATTCCAATTGCCTGGAATTTTGAAACCAAAGACTTACTTGGACTAAAGCGATTAGAAGAAAAGGCAACCTTCAAGGTAGTGCGAAATGAACAAGGGCTTCCTAAAGCTCTCAGAATCTCATATCTCCGGGAACGGAATGATAGTAAAGCTGCAATCAACACATTCTATGTCCTAGACCGAAGTATCTTCGTAGACCTCATAGCTCGAACGATTGCAGAACATGATGAATCCGATATCGATACATTGGTCTTTTTCCTCGGACCCAATGGTACTGAATGGTCTAAGACATTGGGAATTGTGCCCGAGGAGTACTTTGATAGAAGATTCCTGCTATATGAGAAAACGCTCTAATAATCTCTAAAACTCCTCATCTTCTTCATACTGATCAAACGCAGACCAATCTGGAGCATATACTATAGGCTCAAGGTCTCTTGACTCCAAATGTAGTTTCTCAGCTTTGGCGATTTCCTTTCTAAGTGTGTATGATTTGGCTCCTTCCCAGCGGAGGTATGTATTCAGGTCTCTTGCAAAGTCCCCTTGGAATCGCTTGCATCTACCCTTGCAGAAGACCTTCTCATCAAGAATCTCTAACTCGCCATCGCACCATTTACAGATTGCCTCAAGACCATGGGCAAAGATACGTCCGTCTATCACTCTGACGAAGAGCACTGTGCCATCGAACCTGACAACGCCCCATTTTCCTCCGTCTCTTGTGGTCTTTCGCCAGATTTGCCCTTTCTCACGTTGGGACTTCTTCACGACTATTTTCCAATCTTGTTTCTTCGATGGGTCTTTTTCGAATTCAGATAACCTCGTCTGAATGGTGCGCCTCATGTATTATGGTGTTGATGGGGGTTGATAAACACCCCTCTGTTCTTTCCTATCCCTTGGATATACTCCACCTTTAGCCACGCTTATCCGTTCGAAGTGGAAGGTCTAGAAATTATAAGACCCGTAAAAATAATACCTCTATTTATTATAATTGATGAATTTATAAACTCGGGATGAATACTTTGACTATGAGCAAGCTCAAAAAAGAGTTGTTACCCGAACAACGTGAAGAACTCCTCAGAGCGTTGAAAGCCCGTTTTGAGAAAAACATGAACCGCCATAAAGGTCTTGAATGGGCTAAAGTACAAGCAAAGCTGGAAGCCAATACTGAAAAACTGTGGTCACTCAATGAAATGGAAAAAACTGGCGGTGAACCGGATGTTGTTGGCCACGATAAAAATACGGACGAATACATTTTTTATGATTGCTCAGCGGAAAGTCCTGAAGGTCGCAGAAGTGTTTGTTACGACCGTGAAGGGCTGGAGGCAAGGAAATCAGCTAAACCAGAAAATAGCGCTATTGATATGGCGGCTGCCATGGGTATTGAGCTTTTAACTGAAGAACAATATCGAGAGTTGCAGAGACTTGGAGATTTCGATACGAAGACATCGAGCTGGGTGATGACACCTTCTGATATTAGGAGACTCGGCGGCGCCCTCTTTGCTGATCGTCGTTATGGCAAGGTCTTTGTGGAATTGTTTGGAATCCCAAAAAGAAAACAGAAAGCACTTGAAGAGATAATGAATTAACAAAATGGAAGTGGTGGTCTTGCTTCCTACATGGAATGGCCACAGCAGGTGAAATATTGAATATTTGGAAAACACGACTTATCTTAATTGGGTTGATCAACGCTATTATAGCTGTCGCTCTAGGCGTGTTTCGTGGTTTTTCTTTGCCTATAATTGGATTAGTTTGTGTAGGAATTATACTGCTCGTGGTTGGTATTGTGTGGAACCCTCAAGAGAAAACAGATAGTCCCTGAAAGGTTAGTGAGTTAGTTAAATACCGGTGTAAAAAACCCCACAAAATAACGCGAGACCTGGTTTGGCATTCATGTCGATTCACGTGATATCAGAATGGAATGCATTACTGAATCTTGAGAAAATTCATTTCTCTACATTCATCTCATATTGAAAACAATGGGATTTACCTTAGGTGGCAAGTTCACCTAAAAGCTCTAACATCCAACCATCAATAGGATTCTTCTTAGTGGTAACTTCTTCAAAAGGTGTTACTTTCACATCTCCATCGATTTCTCCTACCATACCATTCACTTCCCCTTCAAGACAACACACTATTGCATGGACTCCTAATCTTGTAGCTAGTACTCGATCTTGTCTTGTTGGACTTCCTCCCCGTTGGATATACCCTAAAACAGAAACCCTGCATTTTTCAGCAAGCAATCCTGACAGTTTATTAGATATTGCTGTCGCGTTTCCTGCTTCATCGCCTTCAGCAACAACAATAATTGAACTCTTTCTACCCCTTCTTCTACCTTCTCTAATTTTCATCGCTAGAGATTCCAAGTCGGTGGTGGTTTCAGGAATCAGTATAGCTTGTGCACCACTAGCAATTCCAACATGTGCAGCTATCTGGCCAGAATGTCTACCCATCACCTCGACTATGAAGACCCGTTCAAATGACATTGCTGTGTCCCGTATTTTGTCGATTGCATTTATGGCATTGTTAACTGCAGTATCAAATCCAATTGAATAATCTGTTCCGTAGACATCATTATCGATTGTACCTGGAAGGCCAATGCGCCGTCCATTCCAGACTTTACCAAGTGCAATCATCCCTCTCATCGTGCCATCCCCACCAATTGCAATTAGACCATCTATCTCTTCATCATTCAGAATTTTAGCTGCTTTCCTTTGTCCTTCTTTCTTCATGAATTCGTCTGATCTTCCGGTTGTAAGATGAGTGCCACCACGATGCATAATATTAGCAACCCAGCGAGCAGTAAGATCGATGAATTGTCTATCGAGTATTCCTTGAAAACCACCTTTGACGCCAACGATGTCTAAACCTCTGCTGATCCCAACACGTACAATTGCTCGAACAGCGGCATTCATCCCTGGCGAATCTCCACCGCTGGTCAACACTGCTACTCTCATGATATGCAAACAAAGCTACACTGAAATAAAAAGGTGATTACAAGCAATGAAACTCACTTCTGGATACTTGTAAAAGCTATTTCTGACATCTGATGGAATTACACTAGATTCTTCATTCGTAGTATAACGAGAAGTGGACCAGTGATTAGAAGGCTCAATAAGATAACAATCGGAAATGATGCAGGGTCATCTGGACTACCAACAAATGGTAGTCCCATATTCATTCCATATAGACTAGCGATTAATGTTGGAACACTTACTAACAAAGAGATGGATGTTAGAATCTTCATCACTCGATTAAGATTATGGCCTACAATAGTCTCATAAGCTCCCAAGGCATTATCGATTAGTTCTCGATAAATTGCGGATAATTCTAATTGCTGTTGTAAATCTACTTCTAATTCTTCTAATCTATCAACATCAAGAATCATTCGACCGATGCGTTGAACGCGTATTAATCTCCGAAGAACTTTCATATTCGATTTTAGTGCAGCTTCCATGAAGATTGTATCACGTGATAATCGGAAAAAATGGTCAAGTTGTGATGGATAGAGTTCAGATAGAATATCATCTTCGGTTTGATTTATAGTTTCTTCAATAATATCCAGAGTGTGTTCAAACGAATTGATTATTGTATCCCACAATCTGTAGATTGACTCTGCAGCAGTAGTTGCATGCCTGATTCTCTTCCAATACCGTTTCCTTCGGAGGGGCATTATCTCATGCTGCAATATCAGTAGATCACGACCGTTCGTGAAAACCCCAATTGGTGTCGTTGAATATTGACGTTCTGGATTATGTAAATTGACTGGTACTCTAAGCACAAGCATGGTGAACTTGTCTTCAACCTGTAATCGAGGTCTCTCATCCAAGTCAAGCAAATCTTGAAGGTCTTCGAGATCGATTTCAAATTTCTGTGAAATTCTACCGAGGTCTCTAGCAGTGAAGCCAACAACTTCAATGAGAAGAGGTTCATCTGGTGTATCATCTAGTTCTTCATATCGGATACCGCTTTCAAGCGCCATTATTGTAATATGCTCTGTTGGTTCGGGATTCTCGCTCATTGGCTTCACCTCCATTTAGATTTTGGATATAGAACCATTTCAATCTGTCTACAAGAGCCATATGAAATGGAATTACATCTATGTAAATTAGTGAGTAAGATGTTATATTTGAATGGATGCGATTTATATTATAACATTCTCAATTTCAACGTCACGCTCTTTTATGCTAAGAGCTTTCGTTGATATCTTTTTACCACCGAATAATTCCGCGTCTTTTTGTTTGCGATATAGTGCATCTGCGATTCTTGCTAGAGCATCTGCCTTCATAATCCCTGAGCCACTAGCACCATTAACAACTAGCACTCCACATTCTTCGTAGACAAAGGGGATTGCATCTGGAGCATAGCAGTAACCACCTGCCCAGCTATTCACAGGTCGTGTGTCTTTAAATGCGGGGAAGTATTTTGATAATACCGGATACATGCTATTCTCGTAGTATGCGCTTTCAGGAATTAGATCATCATCTGTCTGAATGTACTTGTACGCTCTACCTATCTTGTCACCACAACCAATCCAGAATCCCTTTTCTTGTAATTGAGGTCTGAAATATACTCCTGCTGATGGAAGTATTGTGAATGGAATGCAATTAAGATCATTGAATCCTTTTGAGAATAGTAAATCGTGAAGTTGTTTCTTATCTTCTGCATGGATGACAAATAATTGGCGTTTCTTGGCTTTTGTCCCACTATTGATACCTATTGGATCTAGGAGTTCATTTGCCCAGGCACCTGTTGCTAGCACAACAGTTTCTGAACGTAACTCTTCGCTTTTTTCGGTAATTACTCCATTCACTTTTTTATTCTGCCATACATAAGGTTCGCCAGGAAGATCCAACTTGGGGTCCGCTTCAAGAATCAGTTTTTTGACATTCACTCCAAAACGTGGTTTGATATGTGTGATTTTTTTGAATTCTTCAAAATAATACTCAACTAATCTGGTCGGATCAAGTACACCACAGTCTCCACCATAGAGACCATAGTCTACCTCCTTGAGATTCATCAATTCTACTTCTTCATCATTCTCAAAATTAAGATTAAGACCAGGTATCATATCTTGTAGCTGCTCTTTATTGTAAACCTTAAAACTGATCCCCGATTTGTCCATTCTTTCCATCCAAGTCTTAACATTTGAGCTTTCAAATTGCTCTTCATTGAGAAGCCAAAGATAACCTGTTTTTTCAAACATTAGCTCATACCCTAAATCATTCTGAACATGCTCAAAATACTTGATTGAGGAGTCGGTCAGCATTTGGTTTGTTGATGATGCAAACATGTTTCTGACGGCTGCAGCACTCATAGCTGTGTTAGCCTGACCTGCCGCAAGATATCTATCCACGAGAAGTATCTTCTTCTCAGGATTGTTTTTTTGGATATGAAATGCTGTGGCTACGCCGAGAACTCCAGCACCTACTACAATGATATCAAAAGTTTCCGAGTCAGACATGATGTCAATCTCCTTGGCGCACTCGCGAGAGGCTGATGCATCTAAAATGCTTTCTGTTTGACAACTGCATATAGATTATGTTGAATCGTAGATGATATCACTACCTACGAAACAGGTGGTGGGACAATAATCTGGTATCTGAGATTGAACATTTCTTTGAGAAACAATCTTGAAACGAGCTCTGCATCTACAACCTGAGCAAGAAATATCATGATGAAAACAATTACTTGGTAAAATGCCGCAAACAGAGGGTTAGCTCCACCTATTATCATACCTGACATCAACCCTGGGATGGTGACGATACCTAATGATGCATATCTATTCAAATTTGGTAGGAGCCCTGTGCGCATAGATTCTTTGATTGTCATTTCTGTGGCTTGATATGGAGTTGCACCTAGAGCTAACGCGGTTTCCATTAGAGAACGTTGTTTCTGCGCGTTCGACCACATCCGTTCTATAACTAGAGTCGATATATTCATTGCATTGCCAATGACCATCCCTCCCATGGGTATCATGAACTCTCCCAGTTTATAATCCCCTGATGGTGGAATGATTCCAAGCAGTAAACAGAGTGTGATGACTGATAATCCACCAATGATTATTCCTACAAATGATGGTACAAAGACTCCAGGGATATTCTTCAGATTACTCTTAACTGTATAAGCTGCGAAAGAGCACATGAATAACAAGACGATATAGAGGATGAAAACATTCTCCAGAGCAAAAATCTGGATTAGAATTAACGCCATCAGGATAATCTGTATAGTACCTCTCACGGTACCTATCAAAAGTTTATCAACAATGCCAAGTCGTTGCCATCTCGAAATCATAACTAGAACGACTAGTAAGACCATTGCAGCAATATACGCATAGATTGCAGCTAGATTTTCTTCATTAAGTAATATATCTTGGAATGCTTGTATAATCATTTCAAATTGCATTATTGATACCCCTCCAAATCTATTATTCTGGATGTGAATCTTCTTGCCTGTTCCTTATCATGAGTGACAATTAAAACCCCGATATTTCTACGCTCAACAACTTCATTGATTGTCGTTTCAACTGCCATTGTGGACCTTTCGTCTAGTGCAGATGTCGGCTCATCCAGAAGCAGTGCATCAGGTGACAGAAGGAGTGCTCGAGCTATACCGATTCTTTGTTTTTCTCCCCCTGATAGATTCTCAGCAATCTTGTCTAGAAAGCTTGGTTCAATTTTGACTTCTCTCAGGATTTGCTCTAATTCGGTATCTGAAGATTCTAAGCCGTTTATCTTTAACCCCCAAAGTAAATTCTCACGCACGGTTCCTGGGAACATTGATGTTTGTTGCGGAACTAGGATTAGTTTTTTCCTAACTTCTCTAGGATCGCAGTTCATGATATCTTTTCCATTACATTTTATTGTGCCACTTGTAGGCGTAATCAAGTCTATCGCTATTCGAAGAATTGTGCTTTTACCAGAGCCTGATGGTCCAGTTAGACCTATTACCTCGTTGGGTCTTAATTGAAGCTTTAATCCTCTGAAAAGGTATCTACCATCAAACTCCATTGATACATTTTCTAATTCAAGAATAGGTTCAGTTTCAGATATCATACAATCCTTACCAAAATATTGCGAACTGATTCATCCTATAAGAGCTGATAATACAAGCATTTCTTGATTATCACACTACTCGAGTGATTCTATGATTATTCTTAGTGCTTTAACCTGTGTTTCTAGAGTCATTGTAGCTAAGGAATATTGCTGTTTTTCAAATACTTGACTTGGAAGAGGTGGAAGATGTACGAATATTGTCTTTATCTTACTATCAGTAGTTTTTAGCCAATGAAGCACGTTGAATAGAAGCCAATTACATCCATAGGTCCCCGCATCATAACTAACGAAGGACGGAATCTCCATTTCCCTCAATTTGTTTACAATTGGGTGTGGGTCTATTGTAGAAAAGTATCCTGCTGGTGCCTCGGGAATAATGATATCTGAATCTGGAATTTTACCCTCATTATCAGGTCTTGTGATATCGAGTGCATTAACCGCTATTCTCTCCAAACTGATAGATGCTCTAGGAGCTTGACCACAAGATATGATATATTTTAGTTCAATCTGAGTAACGAGATCTTTGATATGCTGAAATCCAGTTTCATAGCTTAGTGGGAGCACTTTTCCAGTAACTTGAAACTGCCCAATTACTAGACCATCTAAAGACCTCGCTACTTCAGCAGATGGATTAATTTTGTATCCATCGAATGCTTCGAATCCAGTAACAAGAATACGATTCATAGAAATTCAAAATATTAACAATGCTCACTCTCAAATAAGTACTGTTAATTGAAAATTGCTTGAGTAACAAATACGAGCCCAAGAAAGACTTGGAAAAATCCTATAGCAACATTGAGCCAATTTATACCCCCAATACCAGCTCTTTTTGAGGCTTCATCTGAGCCTACAGTTAGAACTGCACCAAAAATAAAATCTGTGGATATATGGGTCAAGTAAATGAGAAGACCTGCAATAAAAACCGTTTCGACTCCTATCTGCAATTGACTCATTAATAGTGTGACATTCGCTAATCCAATTCCGAACCACCAGAGGAGAAAATAAGGTGAAAGAATGCTCACTGTTGCACCTTGAAGCGTTGCTTCAACTTTAGTTGTCAGTCCAGTTTCTTTTTCACTCTCTGAACTCATTGAATCTCGTGTATAGCGATAATCTTTGAGCGCTAGAAATCCAAAGAATATGATTACCATCCCGCCAACAAGAACCATGGTGTTTATCAGATATTGGTCAAAGAGGAGTGCTTGAACACTCAGAATTATTGCTGCAATAATTCCTACCTCCACGATTGCATGTCCAACCATCGGAAGCATCCCATGTAGTCTTCCTCTTTTACTAGCTTGCATGACAACCGCTGCAGATAATGGCCCTGGTGCTAATGCTCCTGTCAGGGATAAGAGAAACCATGCTAGCAGAATTTCAAATACCGCCATTGTCAACACGCTATTCTTTCAGTTGAATCTATATCAAAAAAGATGATGATATGTACGTATCTATCTAGATGTTATACATGTAATACAATACTCAATTTCGTACTCCTGTAGCAACTCTTAATAGACATTCTATTCAAATCTGCTGCAATCTAGAGGCCATCGAGTTGAAACAGGTTCAAATCATTATACCGTATGAACAAACGGAGGCTGTATTCAATTTCCTGCTGGACAAACTTCAAGTAAAGAATGTTCTGAAATTGGATATAGATAATGGTCACCTCCTGCAATTCAGAATTGCTGATGATGCGACAATGGATACGATCGAGAAACTAAAGGTTCTTGGTGTTGGTGTAGAGTTCGGTTTCATAGATATCCTAGATCTAAAAGCATCCTTGCCCCGTGAATTAGAAGAAACAGCTAAGGAAAGAGTGATTCAACGTGAAGCTATGTTAGCAGTTGAAGAAATTTACGAGAATGTAAAATCAGGAGCATCATTGAGTTTTGATTTTCTAGCTTTTGTAATTCTTGCTGCTGCTATGGCTGGATTCGGATTGATTCAGAATAACGTCACTATCATTGTAGCATCCATGCTTCTTTCACCTCTGATGGGCCCAATGTTGGGAGTCGCCCTAGGATATGTGGTTAGAGATAGGGATCTTTTCATGAAAGGCACATTCAATGAAATGATCGCACTT
The DNA here is from genome assembly GCA_964458565.1 of uncultured archaeon. Lineage (GTDB taxonomy): Archaea > Asgardarchaeota > Thorarchaeia > Thorarchaeales > Thorarchaeaceae > CAYWJO01. The sequence continues at coordinate 31,017 of CAYWJO010000042.1, forward strand.
ATTCTTTCATTTGCTGTAGGAGCAATTCTTGGTGCAGCAATGCCTCTGATGTATCCATACACACCTGGTATGGTTCAAGTTGTTGAAACCGATTGGGCCGCGGGTGTACTATCAGAGATTACGCGTAGAGGTGGATTTTCACCACTCGATGTAGGAATAGCTATCTTCTCAGGTGCAGCGATAGCAATTTCCATAACTAGGGGTGATATGTCGTCCCTTGTAGGTGTCGCAATCTCTGCAGCTCTGATGCCTCCAGCAGTCAATG
>CAYWJO010000043.1:0-30963 GCA_964458565.1 uncultured archaeon
ATTCCAGCACTGCTTGTAACGTTTGTGTACCAACTCTTCTTCAGGAAATCTAGGAATAGGTTCGTAGAAGCTTTCATTATAATGATCTATCTCAAAACATTTACATTCTTTATCTATAATATCACCTTCTTTCCTGAGATAGTACCCTCATATTTTGAACGAGCAACATCAAATGATATCTTTTCTTGGATTCTCGTTCAAGACTTTTTATTCATCATCTCTACTTCCCTTCAGGAATATTTGACATGGGTTATGATTTCATTCTTTGCGGTTTTATTTGGCCTGTTTGTTTTAATGCTGAAGCTGTCACTGCAAGACCCCCTGAAACGAAGATTTAGCAACGTTATCCGCAGGGTTATTGGACGTGACCCGGTAACAGATGGTTATGATGGTCTGCGGCATCGACTTGAAAATATCACATTTGAAGGCGTGGAAGCACAACCCCTTAATCCAGATGTCGTAATGAAAGCATACGGTGAATCGTGGCGTGACTACATGATCATTGGCCTCGTTACGTTAATTCCTTCAATCGCTCTCTATGCAACAGTCAATCCAACTCAATTCTATGCACAAGGCGTGATTGTTTTCCTATCCTGGATCTACAGATTTGGCTATACCTCATCGAATCGTATTGCAAAGGGTGCAGGTATTACTCTTGGTGATCGAGACATAGGGAGCGAAATGATGCGTGGTGTTCTTGGTTGGTTCTTCAGGTTGAATTTACTCCTTTCATTATTCACATTGATAGTTCCGCTAGGTCTCTTAGGAATACCTGGAGGTCCCCCAACAATTCTTGATTTCTTAGGTCTTGGTGGATATACATTCATGCAAACTTTAGAGCATTTCTTCTATGGAATCACATTAGCAATTCCACCAATCGCCTTTGCTATCCTCATCCTTCCATTGACTGAGGATTTTGCCATTCACTTGTATAAGGAATTATTTGAATCAATAACCAGAGCCCGAACTAAACTATCCGGTATTGATTGGAAAGGAGCTTTCCTCAATATTGGAGGTGCTCTGTTCACTGCTGGGATTTCTATCGCTGCGTTTGTTGGGGCCGTTTTTGCCGCAACATTATCATATTCAGGTGATAGTTATTTGTTCTTCCCGGGACAGGTCACTCCCGATATACAGAGTTCATTGTCTCAAGCTCCAAACAATGCATTACTGATTGCTCCCATTAATTGGGCACTTCTAGTGCTAATCATTCCATTTGGCATAATGCTTTTACTAGGCGTATTAGGTCATTATGTTCGCAGTAGAGTCAAAGGTAGCATAGAAACATTCGCTGTAATCACGGGAATATTAGTATCTGTAGGGGTTGCTCTCATTTTACCAGGTCTCGATTACATTCTCGATACTCGTGTAACTGGAATCACGATGGGAGATACTACGATTTACCATCTTAGACCAGTTATAACTACATCTGGAGAGGTGTTCATGCGCCTGGCTAATCAGTATATAATCAGCATGCCTCTCTATATTTTTACAGCATTGTTTGTGATGTATTTCTTCATGTTTCGTGACAGATGGAAGGTTGAAACAGGCGAGGAAATGGCTCCCCTATTAAGTGTACATCAACGAGATATCGTCGACGTCGTAGTGATGTTTGTAGCTGGGTTAATTGCTTCTGTGATAGGTGTGTGGCTTTTATCACTCGTATTAGATCCTGGAATATTTGTGTCAACAATCGACCAACTAAATGCAGAGATTGGAAATCCTGATGGCCTTGAGGGATATCTTCAATCAATCACGGGACCTTTTGTTATCATTGCTGAGCATAACATTGTTCGGACGTTACTCATGCTTCTCATTGGTCCAATATTTTGGTCCGCTGTATTGTGGTTGGTTGCCGTCAAGAAGCAGAAATCGGATACAAATGTTGGTTATGTGGGATTAGTCCTTTCCTTAATTGCAATAGTAGGTACGATACTATGGACCTTACTCGATAGTGCACAGGGTGTTCTATACTTCAATCCATCAGAGCCATGGGCTTTTGGTGCTGAACTCGGACTCAGATCCTTAGTCATGATTGGTATTTTATCAGCTGCTTTTGTCGTTATAATAATCATACGCGTTATAACTGGCAGAACCACAGGAGTTTGGTGGTTCCCAGCTGTGGTTGCTCTGATTTCTCTTGAGTATTTTGTTTATGATGACCAATTCACAATGATTGCAGTTGTTGTATTACCAATGATTATGGCTATTGTCTATAAAGGACTACTGTCCTCCAGAGAAGAAGTTGCAAGTGAAGACCTCTTGGTCACCTATATAAGATTCAGTCTGATGGCAATCGCTATTGCTGAAGTTTTATCCACTGCGTTACTGCTTGGAGGTATTGGTATAATTTACTTGACAACTCCTGGAGAGAGTATTTTTGTCTTTCTAGCTAAAATCTTACCACATGCAGTTATTGAGATTCCCGCTTTCTTATTTGCAGCAGCAGCTTCAATTCGTGTTGCAAGGAATTTAGCACCAAGCCTACAGCAAGAGGATTGGGCGAGCATTCCCGCAAAAACAAAGCAACTTCTCACTGATGAGCGAACTTGGAGAGGTTATATACTCATCATATTCTTCCTCATCTTAGCTGCTATTATCGAGGTGTCAGTAACTCCAATCGTCAGTGATCTTGTACGGTTTGGTGGTTAGATCAAGTACAAATGGATACGAGGAGTCGGTTTACTTCTCGTATTCTTTGCTTCTTCTTATTCCTTTTTGATGCATGGTAGCAGTTTCTTATGGAAGAAGCTAATACCTGACATATGTGCTTCATATGTAGCATTGAAGGAATCATATGAGATTCCTAAAACAGGAATTGCATTTCGAAGAATTATGCAATCTTTCTTGTCTATTCCAAAACTGACCTCAACTAGTGATGCATTGGCTTTGAGAAGTTGTTCACAGAAATCTTTCTTCTCTTTCTTAGATACGGGCGATAGATTATAGAGTCGAGTTGTAAGGGTAATCCAATGAGCTCCCGGAAAGACTTCGATTTCTTCAGTTTTTGTTGGACCATAGGGGAATAAGCTGAATGTTTTTCTACCATTCTCTTCAAAATTAATCTCCAGTCGTTTGAGATACTCCTTTGCTATGAACCATGTGGTGCTCATTTTCAGACCTCAAATTATGAAGTGTATGCCCTCTGAATACAGATGGCAAATAGTCTCACACTATATGTGTAACATACTAGTAAAAGTCTTCGCTTTTTTGTGTGATGCTACGAGGTCTGCTGATTGTGCCAAGAAGTATTGATGCCCGTTTTCTGTTGCCTGAATAGAGATTACTCCTGAGTTACTCGCCACGATTAATATCATTGCTATTAGAATAGATATTTGTCTAATTTTCATTTTACTTCACCGAAAAAATTTATTAGCTAATCTATTAAGTTAATAGTATTTATTCATATTCAAGCATTTTTAAGGCTCGTAGAAGCATGGCGAGTCCTATTAGAAAGTTCCTCCTCATTTATCTTTTTGAGCTTAGCATAGAACAATGAACGAGGTAGCACATTTGATTTTTCATTCTTTAGTACCCGGAATTAGATTCACTCAACTTTGTAAACGAGTGAAATTTTTTGGGAGAACCACTCTTTCAGTTTTTCGGATGCTTTGAGCAAATCTGGCCAATTAGAATCTGTGTAAAATCCTTCATAGCGTATTGTAAAGCAATTATCAATTAGTTCTGGTTTCTGATCAGTGACATCTTCATTGTGCAGATGAATTGGATAATTGTACAGGGAATGCAATTCCTTCAACTCAGATTTCTTTGTCAATGAAAGAATCACACCTGATAGAATTGCTTGGTGAATGAAGATAAGATAGATTTCATCTAAATCATAGAATCTACTAAACAGATCATTATCATATCCCTTTGAATACAATGAATACCATGTTCTGAGAATCTTAGCGATGGGTTTCACGATTAGGAAACCTGCATTGAAGTATGGGCGAATTTTCTCGGAATCTACATGAGTTCGCATCGGAAAGACTTTCTCATCAGATATTTTGCAATACTCGAATATAGCACTCCAGAATTCATCTTTCGGTTTTTCATAATCCGAGCCAATAAGTTTGTGATGCACCGGCCTATATCCAAGCAATATACCATCATCGAGTATCATATCAATTGGTTCTTTCAGAACTATGTTATTTGGGGCTAACCATGCAACATTTTTCTGTTCATTTTCAGCACGTTCTTCTGCTAATGAGGCAGCATAGGCATGTCCAAGAAATGGAAATCCAATATCCAGATTGCCTGTATCAAATGTCATAATCTCAACGTCTAGTCTATCAAGCTCTCTTTCTACTTCGCTGTCTATTGACATACCAATATCCGGTACATAGAACCAGATTGGTAGTGGGGACATAGATCCTCCAAATTCTCGGATACTACTTGCTAGAAGAATTCCGTTTGTCTGAGAGTGCTCAGTAGGGAACATTATTGATGCATATGCAAGATTTTCCATGATAACCAACCGTCTGAATTATGAAGTAGAAATTGCTAGATGTATTACTCAGTCCTTCTATCCACGCAGAAGATGGCTTAGATTTCGGAAATTAGATTCCGACATTTGATTGAGTATACTCAATATTTCTTTATATTACTATAATTCAGGATTGTGTATTAGGGACCAACGTTTTTCGTTGATGCAAAGAACGAACGAAGTGTGAGATTATATAGCAGATGAATTAAAACCAATCAGAATACTTGATAATTTTTACCAAACATCGAGCTTTTTTCCAATGCCAGTTGTATTAGTAAGTACAGACTTTGAATCAGGACAAACAAATCTTGGTCCATATTCACTATGTTTTCCATATATTATAGCAAATGAGTCTGAATGGGCAATGATGCTGGTTACAAGACGTGACAGTAATACATCTACAAATATCAAACGCACAAAGAAGTGTACGTTGAACTTCATCCCAGATGAGAAGAAGTACATGGAAAATTGTGTAATGTTAGGTTTTCCTGGTGAAACAACAGAGGAAAAAATGCCAAATAGTATATTCACTCTGATCCCCTCCCCCCGCGAAGGCACTCTCGGAAATCCATATCCCGAAATCGTGAAGGAAGCCTTCCAAGTTTTTGAATGTCACTGGGATGTTAGTTTCGACCATGAGCTAATTGATGGATGCGACAACTTCGTATTGCGTGTTGACAATATCCTTTTAGACGAAAGGTATCATAGCGCAATCTGCCGCGGTATGGAAGCAAAACATTTTCCACCTGTGCCAATAGACTACGGATTTAGAGATAATTATCAATTCTGGTTTGCTGAAACTAAGAAACCCTATGCCGTGCCAATACCATCTGGTAAAGGAGTTGATGTGGGTCAAGTGATTTTTGCTGCAAAGCGAATCGACCCATCTTATGAGTGGACTGAGGAAGCAGCTGTTAAAATTACTGCAGTTCCCAGGGTATTCCTGAAGCGAGTGATCTCAGGTGTGCATGATGCTGCAGCAAAGGAGGGCATCACAACAATATCACCTGAATTTATGGATAAAGTGCGCGATAAGCGAAATGAAGCGAATGAAAACTAATCACTCTATTCTGTGACGTGCTCGATATCGTTTGAGAGCTTCTATACCATCTCTTCCAAATCTCTTATCTAGTTCACTCCGAGTCACTCTAACCATCGATGGTCTTCCGTGACAACAGTAGTTCTGATTAGATGTTTTTGAGAGTTTAACAATGAGATCCTGAATCTGCCTATGATCTAAAACTTCTCCCGCTCTAATAGCAGCATGACATGCGGTGACTCGTATTATTTCGTCCATGAATTTATCTTTGGCGACTACGCCTAATTCTATGATTCTGTCAACAAGTGATATCATATCAATTTCATTGGCTCTTTGCTGCAGGATTTCAGGGAGTGAGGATATGAGTATCTCATTTCCTCCAAACTCAGCCACTGAATATCCCACTTCTTTCAATACTTCTGCAACTTCGAGAATTTGCTCTATCGATACTGAATCGAGTCGGATCACTATTGGTTCAAGAAGCTCCTGTATCATTACTGATCCTGAGTTTACCTTATCTCTCAATTTCTCGTACAGAATTCGTTCATGAGCAGCATGTTGATCGATAATGACCAGCCCTTCTTCCATTTCTATGAGAAGATATAATCTACTAACTTGACCAATGACTCTGAATCTACCACCTAATCCTTCCACCTCATCTCTCATCAAAGATTTAGGCTGCAGAAGTCCTTCTTCAACAATAATGCTAGATTGCCTGCCTTCGACTTCTGCAGGCATTATTGTTTCTCTCTGTTTACTAATTGACGATTCTACAAATTCATCCAATGTCTGCGATACTGATTTTATTGATGGTTCAAGGGCATCTCGCACAACCGAGTGAAGAATTCTAATTAGAGTATCAATATTCTCGATTCTTACTTCTCGCTTCGTGGGATGTACATTCGCATCGACAAGTTCAACATCAACGTCGATATCTAATGCAAATATTGGATACCGCCCACTCATAAGAAGTGTAGAGTACGCCTCCTCTACTGCCAGACTAAGTCTTCTTTCTTCAATAGGTCGTTTCCGGATTGAGAGATATTCACGCTGTCTATTTCCCCTTGATAAGGGAGGTTGAACTAGAAACCCTCTGATATGTGTTGAATCTTCAGTATGATTTATTTCAATGAGTGATTTGACAATCTCTAAACCCCATAGTTCAAGAACTCTATCTCTCTTTGATTGATTCAAAGGAACATCTATCACTACGACTCCATCCCGAATGAACCTAAAGCCCACCTCATTTCGAATGATTGCATGTTTCATTATAATTTCATGAATTCTCTGAGCCTCTCTTGAGGGACTATCAAGATGTTTCCGTCGAGCAGGGATTCTTGAAAAGAGATTTGCCATTTCAATCGTTGTACCTTCTGGTCTGGAGATTTCCTTTCTCACAGGGGTTTCGCCTTGATTAGCAATTAGCTCAATTCCCAAACTTGATGTTGTTTGACGAGATCTAATTGATATATCTGCTACAGCTGCAACACTAGCAAGTGCTTCGCCTCTGAATCCATATGTATGTATTGAATCAATATCAGAACGCGATGTTATTTTACTAGTTGAATGACGCTGGATGCAAATCATGCAATCATCCGGATGTATTCCTATCCCATCATCCGAGACTTTGATGCTTTTAATCCCCCCTTCAAGAATTTCAATCTCAATGTTTTTTGCTTCTGCATCCAGTGAATTCTCAATTAATTCTTTCACAATAGATGAGGGATTCTCTATAACCTCACCAGCAGATATGAGTGAGACAAGGTCATCTGGTAGTATTCGTACCCTGCTCATTTTAACACCTCAACTTCTCGCTGCCACGTATTCTGCATTTCCACCGAGGAAAGTCATTTCGACAGATGCATCATTTATCTGCTGAGGTGGGATAGTCATAATATCTTTTGATAGAACGACGAAATCAGCACGTTTCCCAACAATTAAGCTACCAAGAGTCCTTTCTAGGAATGAGGCGTATGCACTCTCCATTGTATAACATCTAACTGCTTCCTCAACCGTGATTCTAACTCTATCATTCGGATGTGTTGTCGCAGACCAGATTCCATAGAGTGGCCCATAAGGCATTCCATCAGACCCAAAAGCGATTCGGGCTCCGTTATCTAAAGCAGTCCGGAACATATTCATTCCCCTAACAATTTCCTCATCGAATCTGGTTTCATATAGTCCACCGGTCTGCTGCCATTTTCCTACAAAGTTGGGTTGCATAGAGAGAATGAGCCCCAGACCTGCTGCACGTCGTATTTGCCATTCATTTATCATTTCTGCGTGCTCGATTCGATGTCTCTGTTCTCTAATCCGAGTTTTATCTGATATATCTTCAAACGAGGCGATCACCATTTCTATTGCAGCATCACCGATTGCATGTGTCACAGTCTGTATATCGTTCTCGATTGCCTGTCTGAGTATTTTACTATATTTTTTAGCATCCATTAACAACATGCCAGAGTTGTCTTTATCATCCCGATAGCTCTTTTGTACTGCTGCTGTACCAGCACCAATAGAACCATCTGTAAAAATCTTAATTCCTCCTATTTTAAGAAGCGGACTACCCATCACGGATGTTACACCAAGCTCTATAATGTGTTTCATTTGTTCCACCGGAGGATTGAGTACCATTCGCGTAGTTAACAGATTTTTTCTTTCAGCTTCACGCAGATACCTCAAGTAGCCCGCTGGTGCATTGTCAACTGCTGCAGTGATACCATGCTCATTCGCGATTTTGTTACCTGCAACTACACCTTCTAGAATTTCTTCGCTTGTAGGTTGAACAAGTTCAAATATCCCTTCAATGTCTTTGAGTACTCCTGAAGGTTGTCCTTTGTTGTCCTTTTCTACACCTTCTTGATCTAGTGGAATCTTGAGCTTTTCAAGACCCATAGTGTTCACAGTTACAAGATGTCCATCAATTCTAGTCATCATCATTGGATGTGAGGTACTGATTTCATCAAGATCTCTAGCTACTAGATATCTACGTTCAGTCCAATCACTTTCGTCCCAATAATAGCCTTTGACCCATTGACCTTCTGAATATCTATCTAAACTACTTGCGATTTTCTTTTTTGCCTCTTCAGCAGATTTTACCGTTGATAGGTCGATGTGATTTGATTTAATTCCAGAAGAAGTTAGGTGAGTATGTGCATCAATGAATCCAGGTAAAACCGTTTTTCCTCCAAGGTCTACTACTCTCTTTGCAGACGACACCAATTCCGCGATTTCTACTTCATCACCAATTGCCAGAATTTTGTAGCTCTTTACGGCCAATGCTGCAGCCTTTGGATTCAGCGGATCCATTGTATAGATATTCGCATTATAGACAATTAGGTCTGCTTCTATCTTCATACTATCTCGCACGCACCCGTTTTCAAACTATGATAAGTTATTTATCATTGTTGCCTTTACTATTCTATTTCTAGAATATAATTCGCCCGATGTAGTCTTATTGTTTTTTGACTTTCTCCCAATCTTCAAGGAAGCGTTTGATACCCACGTCAGTAAGACTGTGTCTGATCATTTTATCTAGAACTGCTGGAGGAATCGTTGCTATATCAGCTCCAAGAAGCGCTGCTTCATGAACATGTTCCGGATGGCGAATGCTCGCTACGATAACTTCTGTCGCATATCCATAATTCATGTAGATTTGAACTATATCTGCAATAAGCTGCATCCCTGGGTGACCAATGTCATCCAACCTACCGATAAACGGTGAAACAAATGTCGCTCCTGCTTTTGCAGCAAGTAGTGCTTGATTTGCACTGAAACAGAGAGTGACGTTGGTCTTGATGTCTTCATCAGCAAGCACTTTCACTGCCTTCAATCCTTCCCAAGTCATTGGAATTTTGATTGCTGCATTATCAATCCAGCCATTCAATTCTCTGGCTTCCTCCAACATACCCTCTGCATCCTCACTAACTACCTCGAGACTGATTGGACCTTCAACAAAAGATGCTATTTCATCTACTATCTTTCTGAAATCACGACCTTCTTTTGCTACCAGAGATGGATTTGTTGTTACACCATCAACCATTCCTCGTTCATGGGCTTTTCTAATATCTTCGACATTGGCAGTATCAATAAAGAACTTCATCGCACTCATCTCAATTATCTGTTGGTTCATATGAGGAATAGCGGAAGTATATTACATTGTCTGTATGTTTGATGATCACCAAGGAAGTTTCATCAGATTATTATAATTCTAGTTACTCGACGTTTGAATACATATTTCGCTGTTTCTTCTCATGTACAAAACCTTATAAGTATCAATACCGATATCGGTATTGATATCAATATTGATATTGAAAAAAAAACAACAAATAAAACGAGGAAAAAACAATGTGCGAATTTAGACACACACACTATGGTCATGGAAGACCCAATGGTCATAGATCTATGAGAAGAAGAACTGCCCGAGTACCTAAAGGATTACTGAGACACTATGTACTGAAACTACTTGATGAGAATCCTATGTCTGGCTCAGAAATAATGAGTACAATCTCAGCAAGAACAGAGAATAGATGGGAACCAAGTCCTGGTTCAGTTTATCCACTCCTTTCATGGCTGCTTGATTCTGGATTTACAAAAATATCCGAAGATCAAGATGTTGGAATAAAACGATATGGTCTCACAGATGAAGGCAAGAAGTTCTTAGAAGAGCATGATGAAAATCACCCGGACTTCGATCAGAGGATCTTGGATACGGGACCGCACTTTAGAGGTGATATGTCTCGATTTCCAAAAGAGGTCCGAGAATTGTTCAAGGATTTCCGAATTATACGACGCTCAAGCAGAAGGCTCCTTAGGCGTTTGGAGAAGGACTATTCGGAAGAAACTGTTGAAAAGGCAAAAGCCGCAATTGCAGAATTCATTGAAAAATTGGACCTCTTATCTGAATTTGATGAGTCCAAAGAATAAATCACCATACTTCAGGATGACTGAAGAATGGATAAGTGAGGGGATTAACCCCTCACAAAATAATATTCATTATAGATCCATCAATTTTACTGTAGCATCACCATCAATTACTATCTTATCATCCTGATTCGTGCATGTGGTCTTCATTGTAACACGTTGTTTTTCATCATCCAGCTTCACAACTTCCACTCTAGCTGTGATAATATCACCAATTCTGACTGGGGCAAGAAATCTCATGGTCTGGCCCAAGTATATTGTTCCAGGTCCTGGTAACTTCATGCCGATTGCAGTACTGATGTATGATGCTGAAAGGAGCCCATGTGCAATACGCCCATTAAACATAGTGGATTTAGCCCATTCCTCGTCAAAATGGAGTGGATTATAATCTCCTGTCAGATCACCAAAGGTCTTGACGTCTGCTTCGGTGATTACATGTGTAACCTCAGCGTACTGTCCCAATTCAATATCAGAGTATTTTGTAACCTTCATTGATATCTCTCTCAATCCAATTTTTTATCATCTGTCAGGATGTGCTCAATCTACAGGTCCCCATTTTATAGTCATTGCATTCCATGACCATCCAATCCCAGCAGCAGTCAGAACGACAACATCTCCGTCTTTGATCTTACCACTCTTGAGACCCTCCTCTAGTGACACAATCGAGTCATTTTGCCCCATATGTCCCCACTCATCGAAATATGTCGATTGTTCATAGGGGTGAACACCACACTCCTTGGCGACATACTCAAACGCACTTCTCTTCATCCTGATGAGACCAAGATAGTCAATATCCTCTCTTGAATATCCGCTCTTTTCAAGTGACTCATCAACAACCTTCAGGAAATTACTCATTGAGAGTCTGTCAAGTCGGTCCTTCAGACCTTCTGGATCTGTTACATCTAGATAGTGTAACCGTTGCTCAATGGTTTCGCAAGTAGCTGGCATCACTGTGCCTCCTGCTGGAACATACACATCCTCTGAAAACTGACCATCGGAGATGACGCTACCTTCAAGGATTACGTTATGTGGATAGTCATTTCGGAGAATCATTGCGACACCACTCGCTGCTAGGTCGTGCATGAAACGAGTCCGAATGTTGGTATAATCAATAAGGTCGCAGTTTCTGTATCCACTGCTAATTAAAACTCGATTGTATCCATGGGTCTGCATTAGCGACTTGGCAAGAATCATTGCTACTACGATTGTGCCACACCGTTGGTTGACATCGAAAGCCCACGCTCTGGTCGCACTAACTTCATTTTGGAACTTAATCGCATAGGTCTGCATGGGATGCTCAGCATAGACCTCTCCAGCCCATATCACCAAATCGATGTCCTCTACAGGATTAATACCTGCTCGTTCGATGGCAATCTTAGCTGCCTTTACGCCCATAGCAACGGTGTGATCATCAGGACCCGGTACTGATTTACTCAACATTCCCATCTTTGTCTTGATGATTTCCGCAGGAGTTCCAGAGTATTTTGAGATGTACTCCGCTGTATGTCTCTCTGAAGGTATATAGGTTCCAATCGCTTCAATACCAATTGCTTTCATGATTTATCCTCCAGTTCCCTTTTCAGAATCTTTCCCGCCGCACTCTTAGGTAGATCTTCACGAAATTCATAGTACTTGGGTATTTTGTAGCGTGCTAATTTCCCATCAAAATACTTTCTGATTTCATCTTCTGTCATCGACTCTCCTTCTCTTAGCACAATGAATGCTTTACCTACCTCACCCCATTTTTCGTCTGGAACTCCTATAACCGCTGATTCAGATATTTTTGGATGTTTGTATAGAATCTCCTCTATTTCAGTAGGGAATATGTTTTCCCCTCCACTGATGAACATGTCCTTCTTACGACCAACGATATAGTAGAATCCCTCACTATCTCGGAGGACTAAGTCTCCAGTATGAACCCATCCATCTGATGTGATTACTTTAGCTGTTTCCTCTGGTTCTTCCCAATATCCACTAAACATATGTGGTCCCCTAAGGAGTAGCTCACCTGCTTGTCCGTCTTTCACTGATTGATTTTTATCATCAACTATTCTCATATCACAGTGAAATACGGGAAATCCCACTGATGTTGGTCTTTCCTTAACAGCATCATCAGGCAGGTAGAAATTGTTTGGTCCCACCTCAGTAAGACCGTACCCCATCTTCAATATTTTTCCACGTTCCCAATATTTCTCCATTATGGCAACGGGACATGGAGCTCCGCCACTGATGAAAACTCGCACGCTACTAAAATCAGCTTGCTTGAACTTTGGTGATTGTGAAATCATATTGAACATTGTCGGCACTGCAATAACAAGAGTACATTTCTCACGTTCAATTACATTGAGGGTCTCTTCGGGATTGAAATCACCCATAATGATGCTTAATGCTCCAAAATGGTAGAATGGCATTAACAGCACATTGATACCACCAGTATGAAAGAGCGGAAATAGCAAGGGTTGAATGTCATTTGGTCGAAGACCCCATGATACAATCGTATTCACTGAATTCCAAAAAACTAATCTGTGAGATAAAACTGCACCCTTTGGTAATCCTGTCGTTCCACCAGTGAACACTATCAGATATGGATCGTCAATTGTTATGGTGGGACGCTCTACTGCGCTTGATGCTTTTCTTGTCATAAGTGAGGATACATCCGGGTCGGAATCAAACATCTTATGACCCATAACAACGACTTGTTTCTTTTCGAGAAATGGACGAATCTCTCTAAATTGGTCTCTTAGATCAGGATCATAAAATACTATGGAGGGATTTGTTTTCTTCAATAAATATTCGATCTCAGGTGTGGTCAGTCTTATATTGAATGGAGCCAGTATTGCCCCCACTTTTCCACAAGCAAAGAGTATGTCAAGAAAATCGAACCTATTCTTTGAGTATACTCCAACTCGGTCTCCTTTTTGTACCCCCGAATCAAGTAACACTCTTGCAACCTGATTTGCTCGTTTATCCATTATTTCGAAAGTGTATCTCTTATTCTGGATGTTGTCAACGATTGCTTCCCTTTTTGGAGTCAGCAACGCTCTTTTTCCAGTCCAATCTCCTATCCAAGACCAATCTTTCAGGTCCATAGTTAAGTCACCTATTGATTCAGGATGAAACATCATAAGTATTAGTGTTGTTGAAGACAAACTCAGAAGTCTTCTTAAGAATGCTGGTAGAAAAAGCATCTTCAATTTCATCCAAAACATATATTGGCCAGAACTGAATTCACCAAAGATAACTGACATTGGATATGCAATGTCAAAGAGATTCTGGAGGAAGTCGATTTGTCCTCAACAAATGAATACATCCTTAACACGAGTGGTTTGACCAAAAGATTCGGTGGACTAGTTGCTGTCAATGATGTAAGCCTTAATGTCGAAAGAGGTTCAATAAAAGCAATCATTGGTCCAAATGGTTCAGGAAAAACCACCTTTTTTAATCTGATTACAGGAGCACTTCCTCCTTCATCTGGAAAGATATATTTTGAAGGCCAAGATATCACTAGATTTTCAATGCATCAACGGACACGGCAAGGCATATCACGATCATATCAGATAACGAATATTTTTCCATATCAGACTACATTCGAAAATATCCGTTTAGCTGCTCAAGGTTGTAGTGGTTCAAGAGTGAATTTTCTTGGTATGTTAAAGAAAGCAGGCTCGTTCATCAATTTTCATGAGAAAGTAATTGAAATTGCTACAATAGTAGGTCTTGATCCTGCACGACTGTATATCCCAGCCACTTTGATCCCACATGCAGAACAAAGAAAGCTTGAAATCGCAATGGCTCTCGCCACGGATCCGAAACTTCTCTTACTTGACGAACCTGCGGCTGGAATGGCAATAGAAGAGATACCAGATGTTATTGATGCTATTTTGCGAGTCAAAGAATCCTATGGCGATCGACTAACGCTGTTGGTGGTTGAACACAAAATGGATATTGTTATGAAACTCAGTGAGGAAATTATTGTGCTTTCAGAAGGGAAAATTATCGCAAAAGGTCCTCCAAAAGAGATTCAAGAGAATGAACAAGTATTGACAGCTTATCTTGGTGGTACAGATGAAAAACTTGCTTGAAATACAAAATGCTCATGTATACATTGGGTCTTTCTATATTCTTCAAGGAATATCAATTGTTGTACCCAAGGGAGAAGTAACTCTATTATTGGGTAGGAACGGATCCGGTAAAACCACAACAATGAAGACAATACTTGGTATATATCCACCGAGAGAAGGAAAGATTGTTTTCAACGGTGAGGAGTTATCAAATCTACGCACCCATGAAATAGTCAACAAAGGAATCGGGTATGTTCCTGACACCAGAAGGATATTTGGAACATTGACGGTTGAACAAAATCTAATTGTGTCGATGCGGAAGGGAGGTCTTAAAGGTGATGTGCAGGAACGATTGGACTTCATTTTTGACCTGTTTCCTGACATGAAGAGATTCTACAAGCAGAGAGCAAGTGCTCTTTCAGGTGGTCAGCAGCAGATGCTAGCTGTGGCTCGTGCGTTGATGAATGATAACGATTTGCTACTTATAGACGAGCCCACAGAAGGCCTAAGTCCCCTCCTAGCCAAGAATCTCATCAATGCTCTTGGCCAACTGAAGGAGTTTGCTACTATCCTATTAATAGAACAGAACTTTCGAGCTGTGTCTAAGCTAGGTGATAACTACTACATTTTCGATGGTGGAAAAATCGTCCATGAAGGAGATAACATGACTGAGCTAATAGCTGACAAGGCACGTGTTGCGCAATATTTGGGGGTAAGCATCAAATGACCATGCAAAGAAAGAGATTCTCTCCTCGGGACTACTTGGAGGAAAACCCACAAGCTCGCAAAATATTGAGAATTGCACTGGTGATTGCACTCATAATAATAGGAGTTCTATCGGTTTTAGCTGCCATAAACATCTATTCATGGGATGGATTCGTTGTTAAAGCTAGCAAATCACTAGTTAATGGTCTTGCACTTAGCATGTTGCTCTTCTTGATGGTTTCAGGTTTCTTCTTAATCTTTGGTCTATGTGATGTAATCAATTTCGCACACGGTGCGTTCTTTATGTTGGGTGGTTTCATGGGTTTTACAATCTATCTCGCAACCGAGGCTATTTTCCTAGACCCAGCCCTACCGTTCTATTTTATCTTCGGAGCTAACCAATTTGCCATGTCAGTCACAGCTTTTATTGTGAGTGCCCTTGGAGCTACAGCAGTTATGGCTCTGATTGGTGGAGGAATAGAGTTCTTTACAATTCGGCGGCTTTACGGTAATCCTATTGCTCAGATACTGCTGACAGTTGGTTTTATGTTCATTATCACTCAGATTGCTGAGATTTTCTGGGGACCTTCACAGTTTTCCTATTTTATTATTCCCAATTCGCAAATAAACTACTTCTTCATCAGTGGTATATTTGATTTTGGCGGTGGGCTGCAATTTGCGGTTTACCGGATTTTCTTGATTTTTCTAGGGTTAGCAGTTGCTGGATTAATGTTTATAGGATTCAGAAAGACACGTATTGGACTCCAGATACAAGCAGGAATAGAAGATAAGGAGATGGTTGAAGCATTGGGGACTGATATCAGAAAATTGTTTACAATTGTGTTTATGTTGGGTGCAGGTCTTGCGGGACTATCAGGTGCTGTCCTAGTCCCATGGATTGGAGCGAACTCGGGTCATGGTCTCACATACCTCATATACGCATTTGTCATAGTTGTTGTTGGAGGCGCCCATTATGGTCGCTTTGAAGGGACTTTCTTTGGAGCACTTGTAGTCGGTCTATCAATTCAAATTACATCATATTTCATTCCATTTCTTGAGGACATTATCGTATTTATCATTATGGCGATTATTTTGATAATAAAACCAGGAGGATTGACAGGTCATGCTTAATGTAAGAACTATCGTAAGGAAACTGAAAGCAATTATCCATCGGATACCCTCCATACTGTCAAACAATAGAACAGTAATAGCTGTTCTTGCGTTTTTGTATCTACTCCCCTTGGGTACAGCAGCAGGTACGTCCCCTGTTCGAACTTTGCTCTTCCTCATTACTAAGATAATGATCTTTGGTCTTCTTGCAATGTCTTTTGATCTACAATTAGGACGTGCATCGCTTCTGAATTTCGGACATGTTGCACTTTTTGGTGTGGGCGCTTATTTCATGGCATATACGTTAGACGCAGATTTTCTCCCCCCACCCTTTAATCTCATAGCTGCGATTCCATTTCCCCTTTCATTAATTGTAGCAATGATGATTGGCGGTGGTCTCGGGTTCATAATGGGTCTGACAACGAGCCGCATGAGAGGCACAGCGTTTGCATTCATTGCTTTAGCGATTGCGATGTTTATCTATAATTTCTTCTCTGATAATTCTGATTTATCTGGGGGCGAGACAGGACTGACGTTACCAACTCCTGCTCTCATTAGGACTGCGCCTTTCTATCTGCTTTTTGTCATACTTGCATTTGTATTCCTTGCCGCATTTATTGGAATGGTCGTCCTTTACATAAAGAAGCAGACAGAATCTATCGGTCTAATTCTGGTTTCTCTAGTTATGGTACCCTTTACAGGTTTGCTATTGTTTTTCGGGACAAATGTCTTTGGACCTGTGTTAGTTTTCATTGCATTTCTTGGGATGATTCTTTTCTATCGGATTAAACAGAGTAAATCAACTAGTGATCCTCTTCAATATTCTGAGAACCAAACACTCACAGGGAAAGTAAAACCAGCAAATATCCTGACTACCTACGTATTACCTTTCATTATCATATTGATAGCCATCATTGGTTTGGTTGTAAGTTTTGGTACAAACATTGCTCAAATGATATCACTGTGGATCGAAGATAAATCCACTGTTTACTACACTATTCCAGTGCAATTCTATCTAGTATTGACTTGTCTAGTGATAGTCTATGTTTTCATAAGACGATTAATTGCATCACCATTTGGGAGAATGGTTATTGCGGTCGCTCAAAACGAAGAACGTGCTGAAGCTTTGGGCTATAATAGTTATCGTACTAAAATTGTTATACTTGTCATTAGTGGAGCAATTGCCGCCCTTGCGGGGGCGTTGTATGCACCATTCATTAGAATTATTGATCCGTCCACCGTATTAGGAGTTGAAGTTACAATCAGTGCAATGTTGTACACCATCATCGGAGGAATTGCTACACTACTTGGTCCAATACTCGGATCAGGAGTCGTAGTGTACTCTGAGTCAAATCTAGTGGATGTCATCAAGTACGGTCTAGGTCTACCTGGACAATTATGGTTGGTGGGGCTAGGAGTGATGTACATACTCATTGTCCTATTCATGCCTTTTGGTATCGTTGGTTCAACTGGGAGAAGGTTCGACTCTGTCAAAGGGAAACTACAACGAATGAAATTACGTCAATTTGAGTTTGGACTAAAAGATGCTGATTATTGGGTATTTGGATTACTTGGTGCAATGGGCATATTCCTATTGTTAACGGAAGATAGTGGAGTACTCCCTATTGCTATCGGAATATTTGGATTACTGGGGACAATTGGTTTTCTCCTATTGTTAATCTTTAGAAGGGAGATTTGGTCACGATTGAAATCTTCCAGTGGAAGGTTGAAATCGAGATCGATAACTTTCGGTGGAAGGATAAGATCGAGATTAAGAGGAAGGAAGTGATTGATTTGCCATATGCAACAATAGGAAACATCGATATTTATTACGAGATTCATGGACCACCTGACGCTCCACCTCTTGTGCTCATTGGAGGATGGGCTAGCTATCGCTGGATCTGGTTTCGACAAATTCCCGCATTTAAGGAAAAATACAGATGCGTAGTCTTTGATAATCGTGGAGCAGGAAGAAGTTCTAAGCCTGACTATCCATATACCATGGAAATGTTCGCTGATGACACTGTTGGTCTGATGGATTCACTGAAGATTGAAAACGCACATATTCTTGGGATTTCAATGGGAGGATTGATTGCGCAGCAAATTGCTATTTCCTATCCTGAAAAGATCCGAAGTTTGATTCTTGTGTCCACTCACTTTGGAGGACCCAATTCTATCCCAATGGATGATAAAACAATGGCTTTGCTAATTGCTCTTCCCACTGAAACAATCTCAAAAGAGCAAGCCCGAGATATGCGCTACAGAGCTACCTTCAGTCCACAATTCCTCCAAGAGAACAGGTCAGTGATGGAGCAGATAGATGAATGGGCAGAACGGCATCCTGCACCGTTGTATGCACAAGTGCATCAAAGTTCTGCGGTGGGTGGGTTCAATGCTGAATCGGAAGTGAAGCAAATATCAGCACCCACACTTATCATACACGGAGATAGTGATCGCGCTGTCCCAACTAGGAATAGTGAACTGTTAGCTGATAGTATATCCAACTCAAAATTGGTTCTTATAGAAGGCGGTTCACATTTTAGCATCATTGAGAAATACGAAGTGTTCAATAATGCTGTAATAAACTTCATAGACGAAGTGGAAAGGGGTTAGGCTACCCCTTATGGCAAGAAATGGTTAATCAAACTCGAAGGATGCTAGAATGGTTCGTTCAGCTGTAATAACAGGTTTGGGAATGTACGTGCCTGAGAAGATGTTGACAAATGAAGATATTGAGCATATGCTTGGCCGTCCTGGGACAGCAGATTGGTTGGTAAAGAACGTTGGAATCAGACAGCGTCATGTAATGGCTGAAGATGAGGTGACATCTGATCTCGCCGTGCATGCTAGTCGTGAAGCATTGGAAAATGCAGATGTAGATGCTGAAGACCTTGACCTAATCATTTTGAGTACTGACACACCGGACTATCTATCTCCCGCAACATCAGTAGTGGTTCAATACAAACTCGGAGCGAAGAATGCAGGTACTTTTGATGTCAATTGTGCTTGTGCAGGTCTGGTTACTTCTTTGGACATAGCCTCTCGTTACATTAGAACAGATTCTGATATCAATTCGGTTTTGGTGATTGGGGCATACGGAATGACCAAATTTGTTGATTGGACGGATCACTATACATGTACCTTGTTTGCTGATGCTGCAGGAGCTATGGTCTTACGAGCCAGCGAAGACAAAGAAGGATTCATTGCCTCAAAACTGATTGCGGATGGCTCTTTCCACGACCATTTAGGAATCTTCGTCGGAGGAACTTCAGAACCCCCAACTGTTGAAGCGATCCGGAACAATCGACATCATCTAGCGTTTCGTAAGCGCTTTCCTGCAGATACAAACCTTCAACACTGGCCAGCTATGACAAGAGATTGTGTATCAAAGGCGAATCTGTCCATCGATGATATCGATTGGATCTTCTTCACTCAAGTAAATATACGAACCATTGAGGCTGTTATGAAGGAACTAGGCATGCCGCTCGAAAAGACTCACAATGTCATGGATAAATGGGGATACACTGGTTCGGCTTGTATCGCATTAGCAATGTACGATGCCATTAAACAAGGAAAGATTCCACCTCCCGGACAAGGAAATGGGGAGAATATTGCTCTCTGCTCGTCAGGAGGAGGTTTCAACATGGCAGCGGCAGTACTGAGATGGTGGTAAGGGATTTTTATTACGGTTGAGACTGATAATATAAGAAGCGATTTTGCTTCTTTGTCAAGAACAGAATTCCTATCGAAGGGATGTCAATGGTTAATCAGTTTGATTATCTATCCAAGCGAAACATCTTCTCTCCCGAGGTCGAAGCATTAGTAGATGTAGAAACCGGGACACGATATTCGTATAGTGCGTTCAACAAACGAGCGAATAGAGTCGCAAACTTCCTCCAACAAGGGGTTGGATTTCAAAAAGGAGATCGTCTATGTATCCTCGCTCAAAATAGCCTGGAGTATTGGGAGGCATTTTTCGGATGCCAAAAGTGTGGAGGGATTTTCAGTCCGCTCAACTGGCGTCTGGTTGTTCGAGAGTTAGCTGGTCTGGTCGATGACCTTTCTCCTTCCGTACTATTCTTTGATTCCGACTTAGCTGCTGTTGCATCAGAGTTGAAACAAGAAGTCACTGTTAATCACTGGGTTTCATTGGATTCAAGAGGAACAGAACTGGATGGTTCTCTGAAATACGAGGATGTTCTGAGTAAAGTAGCAACAGATCCTCCAACACCTGTTGACCTCTCTTATGATGATCCGATGGGTATCGTTTTCACTGGTGGAACAACAGGACTACCAAAAGGTGCTATGATAACCTACAGACAGGTTGCGTTCAACACTCTTAGTACAATTAGAGATATACTTCCAGGTGATGTTTTTATTAATCATCTACCTTTGTTTCATGTCGGAGGACTGTATGTATATGCTATTCCGCTTTTCATTCTGGGAGGGAAAGTAATCCAGATGAAGAGATGGGATCTAGACACATTAGTGAGTGTGATCAATAAAGAGAATCCTAACTTCTTCTTTGCTGTTCCTACACAATATCGCATGCTGATGAACCATCCCGATTTTAAATCGATTGACTTCAGTAACGTTCGGTTTTTGACATCTGGAGGTGAGCCTCTACCCCTAGACATCATCAAGACCTACCGAGAAGCTCATGGAGTCAAATTCAAGCAGGGGTTTGGAATGACGGAAGTTGGACCAGGATGTTTTGCTCTTGACCCATGGGATGCTGAACGAAAGGTTGGTGGTATTGGTACTCCTAATTTCTTCATAGACGCAAAAGTGGTTGATCCTGAGACTGGAACGGATTGCAATGCGAATGAGGTCGGTGAACTTCTATTTAAAGGGCCCACAGTGACGATTGGTTACTGGAATCGACCAGAATTGAACAAGACACTCCTAGATGAAGCCGGTTGGTTTCGAACAGGTGATATGGTGTATTTTGATGAGGAAGGTTACTACTTTGTAGTTGATCGAGTAAAGGACATGTTCATTTCGGGAGGTGAAAACGTCTATCCTAGAGAAATTGAGAAGCTTTTAGAACAGTATCCAAAGATAGCTCAAGTACAGGTTATCGGTGTATCTGATCCCAAATGGGGAGAAGTCGGACGCGCTATTGTTGTTTTGAGATCAGGGCAAGAAGCTACGGAAGCAGAAATACTTGATTTTTGTAAAGGCGAATTAGCCAAATTCAAGATACCCAAATCAGTGGTTTTTGTGGACAGTTTTACAGATTACATTTCTGGAGCTGGGAAAATCTTGAAACGGAAATTAAGAGAGGACTTTGGAAAATAGGAGGATGAATCATGCCAATCAGAAAAATAAATGGAATCAATATCTACTATGAAATACACGGTCAAGGCGAACCTGTTATTTTTGGGAATGGTATCTTCTCAAACACATTGGGATGGGTAAATCAACTCTCCACGTTTTCAAGAGAGTATCAGGTTATCCTCTATGACATGCGTGGACAAGGGCAAAGCGATAAACCGAAGGGTCCGTATTCCTTCGATATCCATGCAGACGATCAAATGGCTCTTCTCGAAGAACTTGGTATTTCTAAGGTTCATCATGTTGGAATCAGCTATGGCGCAGAATTAGGTATGGTCTTCGCATTGAAGTATCCAGATACACTGAAGAGCCTAGTTGTTTGCAGTGGTGTCTCGTTCGTGGGAACATTGCTCTATAAGATGTGTGAATTATGGAGATATGCCTGTGTGCTTGAGGACCCTGAGTTGTTCTATTATGCAACACTCCCCTTGAATTTTGGAGAAACTTTTCTTAAAGCGCAAGCTGCTATATTGGAACAAGCAAAGGCACGCTATGCTCAACTTGATTTTGCAGCACTAGTAAGGTTAATTGATTCATTCCTCATGCTAGACATTACGGAGCAATTACCAAAGATCAAAATACCTACCTGTGTCATTGCAGGTGAGAAAGACATTTTAAAACCAGCTCATCCCTATTCTAGCTTGATTCATGATAGTTTGTCTAATTCGGAAATGGTGATTGTCCGTGATTCAGGACATGCCATTACATTTGAAAAACCTGAGGAGTTCAACAGCATAGTTCTAGGGTTCTTACATAAACAATTCCTGTAATATACTCTTTAGAGTAACGCTGTTCTTTGGTTTTTTAATTTCCCAAGAGATAAATAGCAGGAACACTACTAAAAGTGGTTAGGCATAGAACATTCTATGTTCTTACTCTAACAGTATTCTTGAAAAAGAAGTATTGATTAGGGAGGATAGAAGATGAAAAAAAATAAAACAATATCTCTATCTCTGTCGCTGCTATTATTAGTATCCATCTTCCTACCTTGTTTATTTGTTACACCAGCTGTTTCACAAGTAACTCCGATTAAAATTGGAATTTTCACCCCTGAAACAACAGGTCTGACGGCTTATGCACCTTGGACAAAACAAGGCTTCGAGTTGGGAATGATATATGCAACTACGATGATGGGATATAACAATGAGAATAAGACTCAAGCGGGTCGACCCTATGAGCTTCATTATTATGATACACAAGGTTCAGTTGTCGAGGCAGCAACCAAAGCGGTAGAAGCTATCGAAACGGATGGCATTGACATTCTCGTCGGAGGAACTTCTAGTGCAGTTGCCGCAGCAATAGCACCTATTGCAGAAGATTACGAGAAGCTATATTTCATAACACCAGCTGCTGCTTCTTCGCTAACTGCAGCGGACTTTAATCCATACATTTTCCGTATCGCCAGAAATAACTGGCATGATGCCTATGCTGGGGTTACGTATGCTATGGATTACCTCAACTATACGAAATTTGCCTTTCTTGCTGCTGATTATTCCTTTGGATATGATGGCGTTGCATCAATGACGAGTGTAATAGAGGAGAAGGGAGGAGTGGTGATCACTAGCTTGTATGCCAATCTATTTGATAATGATTTCACTCAGGAGATTGATGCTCTCAAAGCTGCTGATGTAGTAAACGATATTGAGTATTTGTTTATTATTTGGGCTCTTGACTTCTCATATCTCTACAATGATTTATCAACATATGGTCTTGCAGCTGATATGGAAATTGCAGGAGCATGTATTGATATTCTTTCCATGAACACTATTGAAGCTAGTTTGACTCCTCCAGCTACCTATGAGAATTCTACCGGACTCTGTCTATATGGCTATGAACTACCAAACAATACGGTAAATGACTGGATGGTGGCTCAACATGTCACCAGAAACATCAAGCCAAATGGTCAATATGGACTTCAATATAGAGTTCCGGAACTTTTCACAGCAAGTGGGTTTGCTACGGCGCAATTCTTGGTAGATGTAACGAATGCAATCCCTGACCTCAATACTAATCTGATGATCAATTATCTCGAAAGTGGTATTACGATAGACACCCCGAAGGGACCAACATATTTGAGACCTGATGATCATCAAGGGCTTGCAGAGATGTATATCGCCAGAGCTGTGAATGATACACGCCCAGCGTCCGAAACATATAATCTCATCATTGCGGATTTGGTTAGAACCCTCGACCGTAACGAAGTTGCGCCTCCAATTGAATCAGGTTATACACCCGGCGGATTTGCACCAACGACAACAGGAACAACAACGGAAACAACAACGGAAACAACAACGGGACCAACAACGGGAACGACATCAGAAACAACATCAGAAACAACGCCAGTACCCACTGGATTTGATGTTCTCACTCTCACTTTGATAGTTGGTGGTGTTGGTGTAGTTCTAATCATTGTAATTGCTGTAATTTGGTTGCGGAAGAAGTAATGGTTCATCTTGAACCATTATTTTTTTCTTTTTTTTTTTCTCATATTCTTAGTTGATACTGGACAGATAATTTACTCTAGGTCCCTGAATTTGTAAATGGGCCTAAAATCAAATATCACAGCATTTGATGTTTCATGAAAAACTAATCTATGTCAGTAAGCGCAATGACATGGAGAGTCTGATGATCTGGATTAAGGATGAACATTAGACCATCCCATGCAAGATTTTCAAAAAAAGCGGAGATCTTCTTTAGTTCCAGCATCTCTACTGGAAGTATAAATCCCTTACTGACATCTTCACCACGAGTATCCTCTTGAATCCCCCAAAATATCATTAAGGACTTAGCATCGTTTTGTAACCTCTTTCTTTAGTTCTCTTCTATTATTGCAGTTTCAGCTTCACTCAAACTTGACCCGTACGAACTTCCAGTCTTAAGAATCCTGTAGAGCCCCTTTAGGGTATCACTGGGCTCTCGAAAAGGAAACATGCTGAAATCCCAGTCCACACTTGATTTCCACTTCCATTTCTCGTTCGCATATTCTGCAAACTGCTTGAAGAACAATCTATACTTATCCGGATTTTTGAAATCATAAGTTTCAAGTGATATATCAGATTCAATCTTATACTGAGCAACCACTACCTCCACTTCAACCTCTCTCACCAACTCATCTAGGACTTCATCAGTAATCTCTTCAATGAATGTGAACAAAAATTCATCTCCTAGTAAATTGATGCATCAGTTTTAAGCGCCATCTAGAATGGCTTTGAGTCTCCTTGTAGTATCCTCAATGTTATCCGTTTTGAAGACAGCAGAACCCGCTATGAAAAAATCAGCACCAGCTTTTCTAATCTCAGCGATATTCTCCATCTTGACGCCCCCATCTATTGCAATTCTAACCGAAGGTTTGTGCTCATCCAATAATTCTCGTAATTCTGTGATCTTGGTCATTACCGATGGGATAAAGCTCTGTCCTCCAAAACCCGGACATACGCTCATTAGCATAATTCTATCCAATAGGTCCAGAAGTGGAACGACGCTTGATATTGGTGTTGCAGGATTTAGAGTAATACCCGCCTTGCCTCCTAAGTCTGTAATCATTTGTACAGTCCTATAAACATCATAATCACCCTCAATATGAGGATAGAGTAGTTCAACCCCTGCATCCAAAAACCTAGGTATGTACTCCCTGGGTTTTGTGATCATTAGGTGTGCGTCTAAGGGAACATCAGTGATTCTCTTCATAGTCTTAGCAATCCAAGGTCCGAAGCTAATGTTCGGTACAAAATGTGAGTCCATGATATCGAGGTGGAAATAATCTGCTCCACCACGTTCAGCTGCTTTCACGTCCTCCGCGAGATGCGCAAAGTCTGCGGATAGTATTGAAGGTGCAAGCATGGGTTTCATTAGAATCATCTCACAGAAATCGCCCCGATTATTTAAACAATATCACCAATCCTCATAATGCCACATTGTAGAATAGATAATATGACAATATAGTACTATTTGCAGTTTTTAAAGCCCTCTTAAAGGTTATTTAGGTATAAATGGCTCGAAAAACATTTTTTTGGTTTGGCATTTGAGATATTGCTTCATCTTCATTATATATAATCTAAAGAATTGTATATTGATGATTTACATGCAAGGATACAATGCCCGTTCAATGGAGTCTTCTAGATTTTTTCAAACAGATACAGAAATTTCTGAGATTGAAAAGGAGATTCTCTGGGTATTTGGGAAATCAATAATTGAATTTGAGTCAGTTCTTTATGTCAAGTTTCATACTCTTACAACTGAATTCATACTTAGTGAAGAGCAGTTACGTCTACATCTTATGAATTTGGAACAGAAAGGGTACGTGGCTTTTGCTTCCTTTATGGGTAAGCGATCATGGAGAAAGCTTTAGCTGCGTCACCATCACATAAAAAGCGCTAATTGAAAGCATCTTCTTCATTGGTTGTGGCCTATTCAGAGTTCGAATTATCATCAGATAAATCAGCTACAGAATTACCTGGGTCCTCAAGTATCTCGTCTAACTCCAATTATATGCTGCGAACTTAGTCCTCATCCTCTTCAAGTGAAACATGAATGTATTCATGTTCAGGTACAACAACTAAAAAGTGACTAGGAGGGGTCGAAATCTCGAACCCCTCCTTAAATTGGTCTAAGAACCTTTTCGTTTTCGCATGAATATTATGACCACTAGAAGGACAATACCTGCACCAACTACAACAGCTATGAGTAGAAGTGTATTGTCAGAAGGTGGTTCAGATGTTGATGAAGTAGTTGTTGATGTGTTAATTGACGTACTGATGCTTGTTGATGTACTGATTGTCGTAGATGGTTCGACGGTATAGGAGAAATATTCTCCACCATCAAGCACTTCAGTCATTTTTCCTGCAATATCTTCAGCTGTGATGAAATACTCCACAAAATCAACAGATGCCTGAGCAGGTATAGTTCCTGAGTAGATATTTCCATATATCAGATTCATTGTGACATTATACCATTCACCAGAGTTGACTCTATAATGGAGTGTTACATTAACTTGGCTCGAATCAATAACAGTAGCTGTAACTGTGACAGATTCAGAATATTCTGGCATCAATGGAGAATGTTGAATATTTTCAATCTCTGGAGCTACATCATTGTAGAGATAGACATCATCGAGAAGGAAACTGATTCTACCTCCGCTTTTCGATACAACATCAATTGATATACTAGCTAACTTCGTATCAGGCATGTCACCATAGATGGTTTTCATATCCTCATACAAATTTCTATGGAGGTTAAACCACACTCCCGTTTGATTGATGTTAGGGAGCAGGAAAAATCGGTCATCAAAACCATCCGCAGTTGTAGCTTCGCTACCATTTGCAAAAATGTATGCGTATGGATATTCTGAATCGGGATAAATCTCAATGTACACAATCTCATTATCTAGACCTGTAAAGTCTTCTAATCTCCAGTTAAGATATAGAAATGTTTCAGTCTGGATATTGATTGGTCGATATTCGAAATCAACTTCATACTGAACTGAGTCACCATCAGATACAGTAATATTCGCTGCTTTGGTACCATTGAGCGCTAAGTCAGTTACGACCATCTCGGGAGTACCATCGTAATCATCTAAATTCCAAGCACTGATTGGCTCACCAACATCACCTTGGTCTTCATAACCCATGTCATTTAATGCTGGCAACGAGAGAACGAAATCGTCCAAGAGAATTTCTGATCTGATACCTTTTCCATGTCCCAAAAACTCAAACTCAATTTCTATTATTATAAAGTCATCAGTTTGATTGAAAGAGGCGATGTCTGAGAAAACACTCCTTTCGAAATAATTCCATTGACCCAGCGTATTGAAGTCTGTAGCATTGATGAAATGATAATTACCATCAGGTGTCCATGGGTATGAGCCTTCAAAATAGAGGAAATACACAACTCCAAATTCAGAACCACTTGAATTTCTTCCATTAATGTATATGTAACCATAACTAGTACCAGTGAGTACTTGCCATTCATCAAGCTTCCACCTAAAGCTGAGAGTATCTGGATTCAATGCAGAAGCCCTTCTCTCTGGATTAGTTGTCCAATACGCCTTACTCTCATTACCATTAGAGATTGTAGTTGCATTTAGTGACCATAACCCTTCAATTCGGTCTGTGCACTGAGAGATGTCTGCTGGGTCAGAATGACTCCTTGTCCAACTTCCGCTTTCAAAATCACCATATAAACTCAGAACACTGTTGTTAGTCATAATTAAATTGTCAGCAAAGGTTCTGGAATAAGATTGGGTTTTACTCGTCAAACTCAACTCTACGCGTCTAATAGCATCCGGTTCGGTTGAATAAACCTCAATCCAATCAGCTGTAACGTTCCTTGAAAATGTGTTCCAACTTTTAGCTGGTCCATCAATTTTGAAAAATCCTCGATAGCTTGTATTCGTAAGGCTTGTATCCCAGCTACCCAGGTAATAGACCAACCTTTTGGTGAATTGGGATATCATACCCTGTGGATATACTATGAAGCAGAATGCGTCATTATCAATTGAGGATGGCAACTCATCTATGTACCAATCGAGTTGAAATGTGAGATTCAACATGTTGTTCCATCCAGATGGATATGTATATGCGAAACTAGTTGCTTCATGATTCGGATCTAATGCCTTTGCTTGCAGCCCCATTGACCGTAAACCTTCATTCACAGGCCAAGGTGAAGTTGCATACCATGCCCATTCTTCTTGAGTTCTATCACCATAATAACCTGGAAGATATGCCGGTGTATGAGGATCATTCCATAACTCAAAACCAGGATTTTCAAAGTGGTTCATCTTCCATTCAACACGATCCAAATCCAATCCAGCTTGAGTAAAATTCGGTCGTTCAATTGATAGGTTGTTAATTTCCTGACTATTTCGATTAACATCAATTACAGTGCTAGTCAATGCCACAATATTAACCAGCATCGTAAGAATTAGTGCTAAGGCTAAACCCATTCTAACCTTTTTCATAATGACTCACTAAATCCACGACTATACAAATCCACTTATGGTTTTCCTTAGTTAGATTTGCTTTCACTAATGCTCTCGTCGTCGAAGCTCATCTCGAATCTCTCTTAATTCTAGAAGAGCATCAAATGGCGTCATTCGTTCTAGATCCATATGCTTCAAACGCTCGAGTATTGGGTCATCAATGGTGAGAAGCTCAAGACTTGTCTGAACAACATCCTCACTAATTCTATCATTCTCATTAATGGGCACCGAGCTTTCTCTCTCAAGTTTGAGGAGTAGTTGCTTTGCTCTCAAAACTACTTCTTCTGGAATTCCTGCTAGTGCAGCTACTTGCACACCATAGCTCTTGTCAGTGCCACCCTCTACAACTTTATGAAGGAACACTATTGAATCTCCTACTTCTTTGGCTAGAGTGTGTACATTCTTCACTCCATGGTGAGTTGATGCCATCTCAGTAAGATGATGGAAGTGTGTAGCAAATAAAGCGCGAGTTCTCATCATAGCAATTCGTT
The DNA here is from genome assembly GCA_964458565.1 of uncultured archaeon. Taxonomy (GTDB): domain Archaea; phylum Asgardarchaeota; class Thorarchaeia; order Thorarchaeales; family Thorarchaeaceae; genus CAYWJO01. The sequence continues at coordinate 29,129 of CAYWJO010000043.1, forward strand.
CTGCGACAGCCCAAGCTAGCGCCATGCCATCATATGTAGAAGTTCCCCTTCCAATTTCATCTAGTATAACTAGGCTTCTTTCAGTGGCATTGTTTAGAATATTAGCTGTTTCCAGCATCTCAACCATGAAGGTCGATTGCCTAGCTGTAAGATCATCAAATGCACCTACTCTTGTGAATATCCGATCAACTATTCCAATCTCAGCGCTTCGTGCAGGTACAAATGAGCCCATCTGGGCCATGAGTACAATTAGTGCTGCTTGTCGCATGTACGTACTCTTTCCTGCCATATTTGGTCCTGTTACAATGAGAAGTGTTGTATCTCCATCACCAATCTCTAGATCATTAGGAACAAACTCCCGGGGTCCGAGAATCATTTCCATAGAGGGGTGACGACCCTCAACAATTCGTATTTTTGTAGTATCAGTTAGTATTGGTTTTCGATACGACCTCTTTACAGCTACATCAGCAAGACTAACCAAAACATCGACGGCAGCAATCGCTGAAGCATTTGTTCTAAGGGTTTCAACCACATCGCTCAGCATAGCTCTGAGTCTTTCATAGATCTCAAATTCGACCTTATTGATTCGCTCCTCTCCTGCTAGGACTGTCGCTTCTTTTTCCTTCAAATCAGGTGTGATGAATCGTTCTGCATTTGTTAGAGTCTGTTTCCTTTCGTAATCGTCTGGCACTAAGTGGAGGTTTGCTTTCGTAACTTCAATGTAATATCCGAAGACTTTGTTATATCCAACGCGTAATGATTTGATTCCGGATCGATTTCTCTCTCTGACTTGAAGTGACGCAATCCATTTTTTATCTACGGCGATAGATGATTTGAGCTTGTCGAGTTCATCGTCAAATCCATCACGTATCATACCTCCATCATGAACAGAAACAGGGGGGTCATTAAGAATAGCATTATTCAGAGTTTTAGCTAAGTCGTTTAAAGGGTTCATTGAATTCCCTGATCCAATCAATAGCTCTGATTTGCATGTCTTGAGAGATGATTTGATGTCGGGGAGTTTCGATAATGTGGTCCTAAGGGCAATAAGGTCTCTTGCATTTGAAGTCCCAAAGACAATCCTACTAGTCGTTCTCTCTAAATCCCCAAGATTCTTGAGTGCTTTTGCAATCTCCTGTCGTGCAATAGCTGTCCTCGCTAATTCATCTACTGCATCAAGTCGATGGTTTATTTTCTTGATTTCCATCAGTGGTTGGAGAATCCATCTCTTCAATAGACGTTTTCCCATTGGGGTTTCAGTATTTGATAATACAGAGAGCAAAGTCCCTCTCATCGATCCGTCTCTGGCATTTTTAACAAGCTCTAGATTTCTCTGAGTCGTATTATCTACTACCATATGTGTACCCAATGTATAAGTCCGTAATGAAGATACATTCACAGTTCCCGTTTTATGAACGTCATAAAGATATGTAAGAATCGCTCCAACTGCGCCAACAGCGACTCTTTTCTCAGAGAGGCCAAACCCTTCTAGAGATGTGACTTTAAATTGCTCCTTTATTCGCTGTTCAGCTGCACGGGACGAAAAATCCAGTTCATTTCTAAATGTGATATGAATCCCCATACGTCCAATTTCTGAACAGACCTCCATTCTTTTCGAACAAGGTTCAGGTAGCAGAACTTCTGATGGTTTCAGTCGGCTTAACTCATTGAAAGTCTTTTCTTCATTCAGCTTCCCTTCAAATTCTGTAGCGATGAACTCGCCCGTAGAGATATCAATAACTGATATCCCAACTTTCCCTTCGTGCTCAACAAGTGCTACTAGGTAGTTATTTGTTTCCTCCGTAAGCATAGAAGATTCAAGCACGGTACCGGGT
>CAYWJO010000044.1:0-28379 GCA_964458565.1 uncultured archaeon
GGGATGGTGATGTGAGCGATCCCTCTGACCCCAGCCAGGCAACCACTGATGTCGAACCTGTGGATGACTCCTTCGACGGGACGGATGAGGGTTTTATTGAATCACTTGATAACAGCACCATTGATTCCACACTAAATCAAGTAGAATCAGAAACAGAATGTTATTGGACGGGTCCATGGCCAGAGCTTAATTATAAAAGAGTAGCTACAGATAATGATGATGTAAGTTTTCATTTTAAGAGAGACTTAGTTGGAACAGTAACAGTCTGCAGTGTTTCCCAGGAACCAACTATTGAACCAAATGATGACTACCTTGATGAAGTTTTGGTGGAATTTATCATAATAGATTTTATAACTAGTTCTTTCTTTTTCTTTATGAGCCGGGCATTAGATATTTTTGAATATGGTGGATATGTAAATCTCTATGCCCTTGGAGCATCATTTGTTTTTTGGGTTACAGCAGTTGTATATGCTATGTGTGTTATAACTATGGTTACAGTGATTAATGAATGGAGTTGGGAGTGGGCTGCAGCAATGTTCGTGGTTTTGGGCATTGAATGCTTAATAGCTGCATTCGGAGGTATCATCACTAGTTTATTCAACTTGACCTTAGGAACGATACTAGGAAATCTTCTAGCAAATGTTGCAATGAACGAGTTAATCGAGGCAATCACAGGATTGTGGCTGAAGAAACTTTATTTTGTTCTTGCAGCGGGTATGTTTTTTACCTGTGCTTGGCAATGCCTTAATGGAGGAATAACCTAAATTGATAGAATTTTTTATCAATGTTTCAGTTTTTATTCTAGCTTTGATACCCATATATTTCATAGGGATGGGAGTGGTATTAATCCCTATTATCCTTGCACGATTTAACCTAGAAAAGGTACTTGCCTATTGGCAAAGACGATATTTGGTTTTGCTTATTGATATGATCAGTCTTGTAGTAAGTAGCGTATTTGCATTTTTTTTATGGGCTACTACAATGTATAGAAATCTGATAGCTTCATTGGGCATAACAATGCCAGGTATCGAAATAATTCTCACAGCTGTGTATATTTTCGGATATATTATCTTCCTAAAAGGACATCAAAGATATAGGTCGAAAGTTATATCTACTGCTAAGCAGCAGAATTCAGACATTGTGTAATAGGGAAAGATGTAGCTTGAATATTATAATAAATTTAGGACAAAATGAGCAGTGTATCAATATTTGGAGCAGCCGCAATCTTTGCTGGATTAGCACCATTTCATATCTTTAGTTAAATAAGGTGATGAAGCAATGAAGAGAGAATCATCAAACCTGAATGGATTCATATCAGCGAATAAATACGTGATAGTACTTCTAATGATAGGAATTATATTACTGTTGTATAATCTTGTTGTTGGAGATTTGAGATTCACGATCTTTACTCTCGGATATGTGCTATTAGCCTTGTTTATACTCTTAATGTCTCGTGATACTACAAAAGAGACTCATGGAATGGCTTATGTTGCACTACTCAATGATCAATTAAGAAAGTCTCATGATCCACCGAACCTCCTGAGAGAAACAATTAGGAGATTTCTAAAGAATGAGAAACCACCACGAGAGGTAGTGATAAAGATATTACGTCAATTCTCGAATTATTCTGATGAGGTAGGAATAGAGGCCCAAAGACTTCTCTCTGAAGTTACGTCTACAAATTATCCGTAAGACGGAGAGGAGTAGGACCTAGGAATAGTTCAGGAATAACCGGTGAATAGTTACTTTCATCACTACCATATGTGGTATGTGGACTGGGAACGATGAGCCAGACATGGACCACTACTGCATCTACCGGGATGGTATCAAGGTGGGCGAGGTTGACCATCCCACGACAAGCTTTATCGACAGTGGGCTGGAGCCTGAGACCGAGTATACGTATACAATGACAGCTGTGGACGACGAGGGTAACGAGGGAGATTTCTCAGACCCTGACTCTACCACCACTGATGTCGAGCCTGTGGATGACTCCTTCGACGGAACGATGTGGGCATCATCAACAGACGAAGCATTATCATTTATTCAAGATTTGCTTATCAGTTCGATGGACCATCTTGATGCGTATTGGACTGGCTGGTGGCCAGTATGTCACATTGTTATTTCCTGGAATCCATTCGTTAATGTGGAGCTATCTCTACATCTTACCCTAGATTTACTTCTCAACATCGATATTGGGTTGGATGGATGTGTGTCTTTAATCGTTCCCTTCCTAACATACATTGGCATTGATGAATCTGAGATGTTCTCGGAAACACGTGCAGCGATCTATAGGCTTAGAGGATTCCATGATGTTATGAACCCATGGGAAATATCTGATTGGGCTGCCATAGCAGCCATGGTGGCAGGTATGGCTGCAGGTACTCCAATAGGTTCTGTAGCGTATGGAATAGCACTCGTTGCGTGGTGGGTCAGCCTTGCAGGGGCTATAATCAATGATTACATAGGAATGATCAATGGAGATCTAGAACGATTTGATGTCGGTTTGCAGTGTGTCCAAAAGGGATTTCAATATGCTATTCAAGGTGGCGCAGGTCTTGCAGCAGGAATTGGGATGAACATGGCATATAATGAAAAGGTGTTAAATAAAGAAGCTGGGAAGCTTATCGATGACAATCCTGCAAGGGAAATAATAGATAATGAGGTTCCAAAGAACGTAATATCTGGAATCCTTAATCTCCTTACTGGGTTCGTTGTTGTTATTGTCGGAGTACTTATTTGGAATGGTCTATAAGGAGCAATGAAAGTATGTCGATTAGTACCACAGACCCGATAGCTGAGATGATTGTTTGGGTGAATCTAATTGTCAATCTAGCTTTCGCCTTAATTCTGTTTCTGCGATTGAAGAAAGTAAGGAGTCTCATGTCTTGGACATTTCAATCCTATCGAAATGGAATAGCTCTCGTAGTTTTATGGAGTAGTATGTTCTTGTCTTTACTATTAATAGCAATAGGTCAAGGTCAAATTAGCCTTCTCCCAGAAATACTGATTCGACTTCCATTTGCATGGTTCCCCTTGGTTCCTGTGATTCTCTTGGTATGGACAAAGAAAATGAAGACACTCGATGAGACCAATGAGGTAGATAATATTCATTGAACTTAGCATATACAATTATACCGAGGCTTGAAACTAATGCAACTAGATATACCCGTATTGCAGAGCATCCTTGCGGCAATTTGGGGTGTTGCGATTATACTACCTCTTCTATTCCTGATGCTACCAGAAGCAGATAAAAAATGGTCTAGTGTATATGAGACCTGTTTCTCATCGAATCTGCGATCAATCATGACTGGATTCTAGGTATTGAAACCTTCGTTGAAGTTTTGGGAGGTCCAAAAAGCATCTATGGAATATTTACAGGAGGATGGAGTACTTTAATAGGATATGGAATTGCAGAATGGAATAATATCCAACAAGCTCTAAGTAGATGTATTTTTGGGACAATATTTGTTGCAGCTTGGGCTGTTGTTGTATTGATGATGGCATCCCTTTTCTTCTGCTACTATGTAACAGGGGCTCCTATCAATTTTTAAGTTGAGGTCTGATATGTGAATTGATGGAAATATTCATTCTTGGTATAAGCTTTGGATTTCTAGTGATTTTTGTCTTAATACGGTGGCTTCTCGTTGAATCATTGGCAGTAATGGAAGACAAAGGTCTAGGAGGAAACAAGTATGTAAATCGATGGTCCGAGGTTATAAATAACCAACAAAGTATTCTTGGGATTGGTACTACACTACCATTTGCCATTTTAGTGGTGATAACGCTTCTTCAAGCATGGATATTGTTCATCTCGGCTGTGGAAAATGAAGTATTATTTATTCTGATTCTATCCATTTTGAGCTTTATGTGCATCATGGCTATTACTTCAGTTCAATACTCATACAAGAAGAAATCATGATTGGTTATTTCATCAATAAGACAATGTTACTATCACGTGGACTGGGAACGAAGAGCCAGACATGGACCACTACTGTATCTACCGGGATGGGATCAAGGTGGGTGACGTGGACGAGTCCCAGACGACCTTCACAGACAGCGGCCTGGAACCAGAGACCACGTACAGCTACCGGGTCTCGGCAGTGGACGACGAGGGCAACGAGGGACCACAGTCGGACGCTGATGACGCCACCACTGACCCTGAGCCTGTGGAGCTGATGGATTGTGATGGGACTGTTGAAGGATTAGCAGCTGAAGCAACGAGGAAATATGAAACAACGATAGACCAACGAATGATCGAAGCTATACAAGCAATGTCAACGTACTGGACTGGTTGGTGGCCACTCCTTCATTTCATCTGTGATAAGACAGCTGATCAGGATGCAAATATAGCCTTTCACTTAACTATTGATTTAATAGGTTGTGTTTCAGCAGAATCGTTCAACTTATCCTTCCTAGGTGTGGAAGATCTGTCCATTTCTGAGAGCAATGATGTGATTGATGATATCTCGAGTAATGCTCGCTCTCTTTGGGATGCATCAATGGAATTATTGAAGAATATTGTTTCAACTGCTTGGTTAATAGCTGAGCTACTTGCGCTCTTTCAGATACCTTCAACTGAATCTATCTTTTGGTTCACACTTGGAATTGCGATTGGAGCATATTTCTGTTATCTTGCGCTGCTTATTCTACATACTCGTGCATTTAATTTAGATCCGTGGACGAAAGCAATCACATTTTTCTTTGCAGCTCTACTTCTTGGGGGTGGAGTAGTAAAGAACTTATGGAAAGCAACAAGCCTTGGTCAAGGTAGTATATCTAGATTCTTCCAGAGTAAATATATTTCTCATCCAAAATTAAAGAAGGTAGGATTTCAAGGACGTACTCATGTAGGATTGATGCTTGGACAACTAACTTGCTTAATTACCACAATAATAATAGCTACATTATTCTATCTAGGTGTTCTTTAAGTGTAATGAAAAATCAATGGAGATGAATGACATGACTGACGATGAACGTATTTTGTTAATTTGGATGTTGTTTTTTGATGCTATATACGCGATTGCAGTATATTTCTACTTTGTAAAAGGGAACTTTCTCCGAGTTCGTCTATCACGAGGTGCCTTAATTGAAAATTCTACATTGGGTTATTCATTGGCAAAGCTTAGTATAGATTCAAAAATGCATTACAGAGTCTTGAGTATGTTCGGATTCTCTTCACCAGTTCTACTCTTCTGGGTTTTGAGTTATATGTTCATTCCTATTATGTTTCTTGATATATTTAGAGAAAGCCTTTTGTTTTTAGTAGGCTCTATTCTTCTTGGATTTTGTTTTACACTAGAAATTAGTGATAAAGAGGATGTTTTGGTAGAAGATTATGATGATCCCATAAATAATATTTGAATAGGACTGGCATTTGAATTGAATAGCATTGACAATAGCAATAAAAGCGGTAGTTAAAATGACGGAGAAAAAAGAATCCAATGAAATGAATGAAACATTGAATATGGGGATAGCATTAAAGGTGAAAGTGATATGGCGTTGGACATTGCGAATCTGGTTGATTCTTTTTATTCCAGTGGGCATATTGATGACAGTAGTTGGATTCGACAATTTCACCATCTCCGCATACATTATGGTCTCCTTTTTCTTGTTCATTACATATCCATCAATAAAGGAAGAATCTGACATATCAGGTAGGGAAGCAAGGATGTTAGAGATCTTTGTGTCAAGGTCTGAAAATCCCTCCGCTTCATTCGAAGAGTATATTATAAAATTACGGAATTCAGGCCGAATTGGAAACAATGAACTTCAGGAGTTACTGATACAATTCACCTCCCGAAGTGATGAAGTAGGAGCAAAAGCAAGAGAAATGATTGGATGATGTAGAAGCTGCATTATTACAGCCTAGATAGGATTATTCAATTTGGAGAGAAGGTAGCTTCGTTTTGGTGGTTAGAACACTTCCACGAGGAGGTCGAGCTGAGCTGGGACGCCAGCGGTGCTGGTGACCTCCACCACTACAACGTGTTTAGGGACGGGATGAAGGTGGCGGAGGTGGATGAGCCCACCACAACCTTCACAGACACCGGGCTGGAGCCCGAGACCACCTACTCCTACACGGTGTCAGCGGTGGACGAGGAGGGCAACGAGGGACCACAGTCGGACGCTGATGACGCCACCACGGAACAGGAGCCTCCCCCTGATGACTCCTTCGATGGGACTGCTGAAGGAATAGTCGAAACTAGTATCTAAAAGATTCGTAAGAAGCGCCTAAAGATTGTTTACTGTTGCATAGAGTGATTCAATTTAATGGAGTTTAGATTACGTCATTCGGAGCGAGTCACCTCAAGAAACACTTATTCGGTAATAGTCCTTCAAAAGGATGCCAATGACTTGAAGGAGCGAAATAATGTCAGGTAAGATAATCAGTATCCATTCATTCCGAGGAGGTACTGGAAAATCAAACATATCCGCTAATCTTGCAGCTCTAGCTGCACTAGATGGAAAACGAGTCGCGGTCATGGATACAGATATCGCTTCTCCCGGAATTCACGTTATTTTTGGGATGGGTCGTGAGAAAATGAAGTACACTCTCAATGATTATCTAAGAGGAGAGTGTGACATCACAGATACGTGTGTGGATATGACCGAACGCCTTGGAATAAAACAAGGGAAATTGTTCCTTATCCCTTCATCAATGAGTGCAACTGACATTACAAGAATACTTCGAGAAGGGTACGAAGTAAGCGACTTGAGAAATGGGTTTAGCGAAGTAATCGAAGCAAGAGACCTCGACTATCTGATCATCGACACTCATCCAGGACTTGATAGAGAGACACTACTCTCCATGGCAACAGCAGATTTTCTCTTCGTCGTAGCAAGAATTGATGAACAGGATCTTCTTGGAACTGCAGCTACATTGAGTGTTGCAAAGAAATTACAAGTTCCAGATATTCGCATTATAATCAACAAAAAACCAAGTATCTATGAAGACGATGCAATCAGAGCAGAAGTTGAAAGGAAATTCAAAACAAAAGTTGCCACTATTATTCCTCTTGTGCCCATCCTGATTGAGGTCGGCAGCCGATATGTTGTGATTCTCAAACATCCTGACAATGAGTTCACAAAAAAAATCCAAGATATTTACAATGTCATAAAATGATAATTTCAATCAAACAGCAATGGAACATAGACGATAGATAATGAAAGTAGAATCAGGACTAGACTGATCAGGAGAATGAGTGGTAAGATAATCAGGTCTGGCTCTTCTTCATACTCCATCCTTATCACGAACAATATAGATTGAAACCATATCAGTCTCTCGCAAAATGCACATCTCGATAGCTCTTTATAGAGTTCAGGAACCTTTTTTTTAGGTTTGAGTGATGGAAATACAAGTTAGAATAGCGACTGCGACCGACAGAGCAGCATTAGAACAGTTCTATTCTAGAGAGGGACTTGATTTTCATTCCCTTTCAACAGGTAATTCTATTGTTCCTGCGAGAACTAGTCGTGAAACGATGTATGTTATTGCGGCTACCACGAATATGATTGTTGCAGCACTGAAGTTTGATGTTGCTAATGATCCTAATTTAGGTAATATCGGATATATCCAACACTTTGAGATTGAAGACGATCTTGAACATACAGATATTGGTTTACAGATGCTTGATAGAGCCATAGAGATTGCAGATGATAAGAATCTTAGCGCTCTTGATGCTGTTGTTAGTGAGAAGAGAGCAGATGTAATCAAATTATATCTAGATTCAGAATTTCGCGAACTACGAAAAGAAATCTATCTTCGAAGAAATTTCAGACCAAGTCCTTTTTGATAAATGTCGTCATTACACGATATCATTTAGTCCCAGCAATTCTAAAGTTTCCGTTGTGGGAAGGCCATCTTGTATACTCCATCCCCTCAATTCATAGTACCTGTCAAGACACAACTCAAAATCATCTTTGTTTATGAAAGATGTCATTCCTTTTCTTGGTCCGGAAGGTTCAGGTATCCACATTCGTTCCGGAAGAATGTCCGATTCTCTTGATATTCCCTCGCGATGATTGAACATCCGTCCAAGTGTCACCACTCTTCTGCCAAACAACTTTGCATCCTCCTCATCATAGTGTAAACCAGTTGCAGCATTCAAGAGCTGTATTTTTGTCTCATGAGAGAGTGGAAGATGGTATGTGAAATGACAGACAACAAGTGAGTCGGTCAACACCTTCTGGTCTCTTGCATTCACCATAGAATCCACTAAATCAACTGCCGACTCATCTGGAGGATCAGTTGTAGATGGCCAGCCGCGAAGATGGCTCCCACCAACGTTCGCCGTCGCATATGAAAGAGCTAAACCACGCCTCCCTCTAGGATCCCAGGCGGGTAATTCAAGGCCTTTGAAATGTACTGCAAAGTCTTTACTATTGTGACCTATCTTTTCTGCAGCTATTCGAACACCTTCAGATAGTATAGCACCAATTCCTTCACGATAAGCAATCATCTTCAAGAGTTTCAATGCAGCTTCTCCATCTCCGAAATTTAAGGAGAATCCAATTATATCATCTGTTAGAATGCCTTGTTTGTATGCATCCATTGCAAACCCAAGGACCGACCCACCACTTATTGTATCAAGTCCAAGTCTATCAGCAAGATAGTTCAATTGGAGAAGATGAGTTAGATTGGATATCCCCAGATTTCCCCCCATCAGGCCTATAGTTTCATATTCGATACAGGACTCAATCATTTGATCTGTATTATCTGGATCCGTTGTTTCGTAAGCATGAGTACAACGCATGACACAATTTGGACATGAGTTATGCGCACCTGCATAAATCTCACTCATTTCCTCAGGTATGATTTCGGAGTAGTTATCGAAATATCCAGTTTCATAATTTCTGGTTGGAAATTGACCCATTTCGTTTGAGAGCTCAACCAAAAATGGAGAGCCAAATCTTTTGAAATCAGTATTTTCCTTTTGATTCCAACCCTTTGTTAAATCAGCATTGATTTTTCGTATGGTGTCAACATCAGCGCCAAAGATTTTCTTGGAACCTTTGACAACAATAGCTTTCAAGTTCTTGGAGCCCATCACAGCACCAGCGCCACCACGTCCAGTCTGATGAGCTATCTCACAACATCCGGTAGCAATGCGAACTAGGTTTTCACCAGCAGGACCAATTGTATATACTGAAGATTTCGGATGGCGCTTGTATAGTCTTTCAGTTGTTTCATGAACTCCTTGACCCCAGATTCCCTCAGCTGATTCAATCTTTACATTTTGATCTTGAATGTGAATATAAACAGGATTGGCAGACACACCTTTTATGCAAACAGCATCATAGCCAGATTTCTTGATCTCTTGGCCAAGCGAACCGCCACTATGAGAATCAAGAATCAATCCTGTGAGAGGGGATTTGGTTACGAGAGTCCATCTACCAACATTGGGTGCTGGTAAACCCTGTAATGGACCAGTGAGAAAGAATAGAATGTTTGTCGCTCCAAGAGGATCAATACCAGCTTCAAGATGCTTGTAGAGAAGATAAGTTCCTAAACCCTTACCTCCAATGAATTTCTCATACACTTCATCAGAGAGAGATTCTATTTGTGTTGCTCTTGTTGTCAAATCAATCCATAAAATTTGCTTGTTCCAGCACTCATGGGTCAAGATATATCACCAAAAACGCAAGTTAGTTACTCAATCTCAATTTTGCTAATAGCTTTGAGGTCCTCAGCACCTTTAAGCTTCTTAAGAATCGCTAGTAGCACATCCTCAAGCAAAGACCTGACAAACTCATTCACAGCTATTACCTCTCCATGCACAATAAGTTCCATTTTGTCTGACATAAACAATCACTTCACGAGTTAAGAAAAGGGATTATCATTAATTAGTGCTTGTTTTTCGGATAATTAGTGAATTCTTAATAAGATGGGCGCACTCCGATACGCTTTTATCTTCCTCCAATTGGTACCGATGCTTGAAGACCGACTACCATCAGAAGGTGTGGATTTCCATTGATGGATGAAGCTAAAATTGTTGATACATCGGGCTCCGCGGAAGGGTGGAGTTCAGAGCCACTGAATAAGAAGTCTAGTTTTGGAGCAATAGTTGGAATTATTGCAGCTGCATGGGGATTAGTCTTTGGAATGGGTAATTCACTTGTACCAATTCCTGGTATTGAACGAAGTGCATTGCATGAGGTGGGTTACTTCCTTCCATCCGCAATTTTCTTAGGATTAATTGCTTTTTCACTCGTCTTACAAATTCCCGGAATTCGCAATCTTAAAACAATGCTCCAAACAGGCATACCAAATGTAATCTATGGTCCTATTATCTTAGGAATAATAAGTGCAGGATTTCTCATATATGGAGGATTAACCTTTACTCTTCCTGGACAGATTGGACCATGGACTGTTGATCTAATGACATTTGGATCAATCTTCACTGTTTTATGGCAGATGGTTTCGTTCGTATACGCTGATGCACTCAAGACTTGGCATGGCTTAATTGCTGGAATGTGTAATGGTCTTTTCATTCCATTGTTAGCTGTGGGCGAAGTAATTAATCCAGTACTTGTCTATGCGGCTTATGCAGTTCTTATTGTGGGGCAACTCTTCACATTCCTATTTTGGAAGTCCCCGGAAAATCATGTCCGTAATTTTGCGAGGTCAACTGACATTGCCAAATTTGGATTTGGTATAATCGGAGTCCTGACATTCGTTATAGGTTCATTCGCAATTTTTATAGGACCACTAACCTTAGACAGCGGCGTATTGGTCTGGAATCCTTGGGGAATAATGATATCGAATTCCCTCTTCCTAACAAATCCAGCATTAGTTTACGCATTCTGTGCAATGCTTGTACTCTGGATATTTTCTATACCTCGACTTGGCGCTAAGGAATTGAAAATCGCTCATGTTAGAAATAACATCATCTCTTCTGGTACGAAATACTTTTTGGCTACATTTGCTGCTCTTGCAGTATATATTGCAGGACAAGCTGGTAGCGAAGTTGCTGCCGCTGCATTGACATTTAACCTCTTGATCTCGATGGTTCCTTGCGCAGTCATTATTCTGATAGGCTCTATGTATATCAGCAAATCAGATATTCTAACCGGACTACCATTGCTCTGGGTCGGTGTTGCTATGCTAATCCATCCATTCACCCTTGCGTGGATGGTCATTATACCTTGGATTGCGGTTCTAATAACTCAGGTATTCATACTTATCGAATCAAAAATAAGAGGCTTTCTGAGCTTCTCACAGGGCGTTGTAGTACTTGTCCTCATGCTGATAACTTCAGCAGTCTTTGTACTATTCCTCCTCGGAGGCTTTGGTAATGGACCTGCAGCTCTTTGGCCAACCAATAAATGGTTCAACATATCTCTATTTGCAGGCGTTCCTATTGCAGTTCAAGCATCTACAGTACTTGCTCTACCAACAATATTCTTAGTAGTCAGAAACATGTCCATTGCTGGATATGCACACTTGCGAGGCTATTCCGGTGGGCCGATTGTAGGAATGAGCTTCATTTTTGCCATAATGATACCTCTTATTGCAGGGAGTGATACAGTGACTCACCAAGCGAATATTGGTGCTGCTGTTCTTCTCGCACTCTATACAATTAGCTTTATTCTCGTCCTTTCCTTTAATTTGAATCTCGCGGGAGATTTAGAAGAGGCAGGACATGATTTTGAGGGTTCGTTCATCCGCATGACAACGATTGCAGGGATGATTGTTGGAACCTTGGTAATGTTTGTTGTCTTGGGTACATTTGCTCAATTCACCACATTACCCACAGACATTGCGACTGTTATCACACTATTAGTGACCTTTGTTGTTGGTCTTGAGATACTACTTGACATAGGTTGGCTGTTCGCTGCATTCCGCTTGGGAGTATTCAAGCAGGGATTCAAGTTCTTAAAAATGGAAGAAGCTGTTGCTTCAGCACCCATTATATCCTATGACTAGGAGTTGATTCCGTGGCTCCTCAGGTCGAAGGTGAAATACACCGACCTGATGGAGCCACTACTGCATTTTTATTAATTCATGGTTTTGCAGCTAATACAGATCAAATGAAGAGCTTGGTAGAATTTCTCGCAGTTCACAAAATCGCATCGTTTTCAGTAAAATTACCTGGTCATGGTGGCACTCCAGAAGAATTGTCAAAAGTGAACCGAACGGATTGGTATAACTGTGTAAAGGACGCACTGAATCTTGTTAAGTCATGGAATGTTGAAAGAATATTTGTTGCGGGTTTATCAATGGGTGGAGCATTAAGTCTTAGATTATCAGCTGATTCCGAGGGTATTGATGGGCTCGTTGTTTTATCTCCAGCTGTATATCAAAGAGGATTGATTCAAAAGTTCATTCCTCTATTAAAAATCATAATGCCTTATCGTGATGTTAATCTCTCTTATATTTCGGAAATGTATGATATTCCCTATTCAAGAGTAAATAGAGAGCCTTTGTCAGCACTACAGGAAGTAATAGGCGTTATGAAGGATGTGCAAAAAATCTTACAGAATGTTACTTTGCCCACACTGGTAATTCAATCAGGAGCAGACAAGACAATTGATCCCGGAAATGGTCAGTATGTCTATGATAGGATCGGATCTGTAGATAAAGAGATTCATATCATTGCGGATGCAGAGCACGTGATTACATGTCATTCAAAACGTAAAGAGGCTTATGCACTAATTCAACAATTCATAACTCGTCTAAATACCTAGCATTATGGATTTGAGGATATTATTGCTGCTATTAAATCAGGGAAGTCTGTAATGATTCCATCTACTCTGGATGATATGACTTTCAATGCAGTTTCAGTATCATTAATAGTCCATGGATAAACAGCAAGTTTGGACTCATGTGCTGTATTAACTAGATTAGTTGAAACTAACTCATAATGAGGATTAATTGCATTCGCATTGATTGATGATGCATACTCAACAATATCAGGGATAGCTGTATCATAGAGCAATGCACAGCGAGATTCACTGGAGGATTTTTTTATCTCAAATAATGCTTCATGAATGAATGATGAGAATATTATCTGATCCATCATACATTTCTTCTGAACAAGGGAAACCAGACTCGACTCTATACCAATCGCTTTGACTTCAATGTTTACCATGATTTTCCCTTTACAAAAATCCAATACTTCCTCCAATAGGGGAATATATTCCCCTTCACCCGCGTCTAACTTGCGAATCTCATTATAAGTTAAATCACTGACAATCCCAGATCCATTCGTTGTACGATCTACTGAATAATCATGAATGCAAATAATCTGGCCATCTACAGTTTCATGCACATCAAGTTCTATCATATCTGCTTTCAAATCAATAGCTCTCTGAAATGCTAACATTGTATTTTCGGGTGCTAGAGTTGATGCCCCTCGATGAGCAATGATTAGTACTTTCCTCATATGCAACCCATCAATCGGTCATATCAATCATCAGCCCTTGCGAGACCCGTCCCGCCACATCTTGGACATGTTTCAGAACCTTCTCCCTCAACACCTTTAATGACTCCATTTCCATTGCAGTAGTAACAGTCTCTTGATGAAATTTCTAATGAAGCATCTATATCCTTCACCAAAGCACTTCCGACTGCAATTAAAACACAAGCCAGAAATAAAACGAATAATGAAAATAGATACAGGGATTCAAGTGGTAAAAGGACGAATAAACCAATAATGAAGGATACAGCGCCAACAATAATAGATACAAGTCCTTTATGATTTCGCTTCATGTTACAATACATCCAGAGAGATGTTTCAATGCCAGATATTGTCCGCTAAATAGATTATGGCATGAATTTTTTTTGTATGATGTAGATGACCCTAAGAGATAATAGCAAAATAGTAAGATGAAAGGTAAGTATTGTGTCGAAAGGAGTGTGTAAACAATTTCAAGAACAGACCTATTTGCTAGGTATTCCCAAATGTACCAAAAAGATAGAGCTAGAGAAATAGTACCCGAAGGTCCGTTTGTTAGGCAATTTGTAGACCTACCTCATCAAGATCTCGATATTGGTGTTTTCTTTAAATCAAAAGGGACTAAGAACCCAGTCCAAGTGTATCTAGGAAATGAGATTCCATTAGATGTTGGGAAAAAGGAAGGTTTTCTTGAAACAGATTATAGCACCTATTTGAGCCGCACTATATTGAAGAAATTCAAGGATATTGATTATCTAAGAATTGTTATTGGTGCTGGTACTAGATTGAAACACTCCCGAGATCGAATTGATTTTCTGAAAAAAGGACAAAGGATAATTGATGTCCTTCTTCGCAAAGCGAAGAATATTACGCATTTGGGGAATTTCTCAGCATTCCAATATGATAAGCGCGTTCACACTCTTGAAGAGTACTTATCAAAATCAATTGGTTTAGATGACATTGGGGTTGAGGCTGCATCAATACCATTCAATATGGCTAATCCCAAGTATATACTGCTAACAGGAAATGAAGTGATAATTACTGGGAATGAGTCTAAAATTAGACATAATGTATTCCATTTCGTAGGTGGAATTGGATATGTCTTTGACAAAAAGGAAGGTGCGTTAAGCGAAGAGCGATTATTCAAGTCTACAATAGATCTTAGCAGTGTAGGTATCAGCGAAGCATATATTGAGAACGCAATCTCTAGAGTGACAGATGATTTTCAAAGCAATTTGCACTCCATCATATTTTCTGATATTTGGAAGAAGAGCGATGCACAACCAGTCGGAGTAAATATCGATGACAATATGCTCTTTAGACCAGCTGTAGGTAGTGAAATCTGGACAGGAGTATTTGAGGTGTATCTTACACCACAATAACAACCGACAAGATGAATAACACCATCTTGTGACTATGTTGTGTTTGCCATGAGATGTGATGTAGCTATTGTAGGAGCAGGACCAGGTGGATCAACAAGTGCAAGGTATTTAGCCAAAGCAGGATATCATGTAATTTTGATAGACAAGGACATCTTTCCTAGAGACAAACCTTGTGGAGGCGGTTTCTCTTACTCGATATTAAACAGGTTTCCCTACTTGAAAAAGAGAGAAAGAGAGTTCATTGATGGAATTTCAAGAGTGGGAGTTATTCACTCACCAAATAGGAAAATTACATTGAAGGGCGAAGTTGATATGGCTGTCGCCCTTCGAATAAGGTTTGATAATTCACTTCTTGAAGAAGCCTTGGAGCTGGGTGTTACTCCATGTTTAGGAACAAGAGTAAAGTCAGTGAGTGTAAGTGAAAATAATATTTCATTAATGACATCAGATGGATCCGAGATAATCGCTAGGTCATTAATTGGTGCTGATGGTGTAAACTCTCTCATTGCGCGTGAAGCAAAATTACATCAAAATTGGAAATCAAAGGAAATAACGGTATGTCGAGTCGTTGAGATACCAGCACCAACGCAGTATATTCTTGAAACTTATGGCGTTGAGAAAGAATATCATTTCTTTGCAAATTTTGACGGAAAACCAGGCTATGGTTGGATTTTTCCAAAAGCTGAAACAATCAATGTCGGATTAGGTATTGTTGGACCGCATTCAGCAGGTTTACCCAAAAAATTTGATTCATTCATTAGGTATTTGAAACACGTAAAGAAAATACCTGATAATTCCGATCTCTCAGGGGTAAGAGGTGCTCTGGTTCCAACTGCAGGAACAATTGATAAGACATTCGCACTCAGATTGTTGCTAGTCGGAGACTCTGCTGGAATGGTGTCGCCCATAACTGGAGGGGGGATAGATTACGCCATGCGTGCTGGACGTATTGCAGCGATGGTTTTAACAAAATGTATGGAGAAAGACACTCTCGATGAGAAGTCACTTTCGGTTTACCAGAAATTATGGTACGATGATTTTGGGCATGAGATTAAACCACAAAAACTAGCTCAGAGAATTCTTACTAGTCCTTTGACTGATACATTCTTCGAAATTGGAAAAAGGGATTCATCTATTCAAAAAATGGTAACTGATGCTATGTCAGAAACAATTGATACAAGACCACAAGTTTTCAAGATGATTGCTAGGACTTTACTTGTCTGCCTTAAAGGTGCCTTTCACCTCTAAAGAAGAAACAATATCGGAAACAATAAATGGAATACCGAGATTTTGTTATGTATTCGGGCTAACACTAGAGGAGAATAAGTATGGAAAGACCATGGATAAAGAACTACGTTGGAGGAACTCCAGCGGATATAGAAATACCAGATGGACCTCTTTGGAATCTATTCGATAAAGCAGTTGAGGAATTTCCTGATAATACTGCAATTTACTATCAGGGAACTACGACTTCATATCGAGAACTTGGTGAACTTGTGAATAGAGCTGCAAATGGCTTTAGAAAATTAGGAGTTGAGAAAGGTGATGTAGTTGCGATAATGCTACCCAATGTTCCGCAATTCATCATTGCATATTATGGTGCACTAAAATGTGGTGCAACAGTGACTCCTATAAATCCATTAAGTATGCCAAAAGAACTTAGAATTTACCTTCAGGACACAGGTGCGAAAGTTATTGTCACATTCAACTTTTTCTATAAGATTGTAGAAGCAATTCGGAAGGAAACAAATCTTGAGAAAGTAATAGTAGCTGCTGGATGGGACACACTCAGTAAGATGAAACAGATTCTTGCACCTAAGTTAGTATACAGAAAGGAAATGAAAGAAGTTCCTCCTCTGAGAGAGGGTGATATACTTTGGAATGATTTCATTGCAGACACAGTCCCTGAACCACCATCTGGTGTGCAGATCGATCCATCAAAGGACATCGCAGTATACCAGTTTACTGGTGGCACAACAGGAATTCCTAAAGCAGCAATGCTGACGCACGACAATCTCAAAGCAAACTGCGCACAGTGTGGAGCATGGATGGATTGGATGGCTGAGCGAGGCAAGGAAGTTTTTGTAGGTGCATTACCATTACAGCACATCTTCGGACAAACAGTTACAATGAATCTAGCAATATCGTGGGGATCAGGAATAATATGCATCGTCAATCCCAGAGATATTGAAGGATTGTTGAAAGAGATTGATACACTCAAACCAACAATGTTTCCAATTGTAGCCACGATGGCAATTGGTATCTATTCTCATCCAAGTGTTGTAAAGTATGATATAACGTCACTCAAGTTATCTATAGCAGGTGCAATGGCATTACCACCTGAAGTTACAAGAAAATTTGAAGCAGCGACTAATTCTATAATCATTGAAGGATACGGACTCTCAGAAGCAAGTCCTGTAACCCATGCGAATCCATTAGATAAGGACAAGAGGAAAATTGGATCAATTGGCCTACCGTTTCCAAGTACATATAGCAAAATAGTATCTCTGGAAGACAAAACAAAAGATCTACCAGTTGGAGAAATAGGTGAGCTTGCAGTCAAAGGACCCCAGATTATGCAGGGATATCATAATAGACCAGATGAAACAGCCGATGTTTTAACAAAAGATGGATGGCTAATAACTGGAGATATCGCAAAAATGGATGAAGAGGGTTGGACCTACATTGTGGACAGAAAGAAGGATCTCATCAATGCTAGTGGGTACAAGGTTTGGCCAAATGAAGTCGAAGAGATTCTTTTTGAACATCCAAAGGTCAGGGAGGCTGCCGTAATCGGCATTCCTGATGAAACCAGAGGCGAAACCGTCAAGGCGTTCATTGTTCTAGAAGAAGGTCAGACATCTACTCGTGATGAAATTCGCGATTTCTGTAAGGAAAAGATGGCAGTCTATAAGGTACCAACTCATGTAGAATTCGTCGATACTCTTCCGAAGACAATGGTTGGTAAGGTTCTCAGAAGAGAGCTAAGAGAACAATAAGATTAGTCAAGACAGGCTTGTGCCGGATGGCTCCGGCACCCTCAATCTTTTTTTATTCTAACTCTACATTTTCTAGAAGAGAATGTATCTCAGGTCGTCCTAGCATTTTACGTCGCGTTTCAGATAGATTGTTGATAACACAGGAGATCCCTACTACTGTTGCATCCAACTTCTCTACTACTTTCTTTACAGCAAAAACAGTGGTACCCTGAATCAACCAATCGTCCACAACAGCTACTCTATCCCCTGCATCAATCGATTCCGATACAAGTGCAAGCTGTTCATCTGCAAATTTACTTGAAGGAAGCCATTCAACAGGTCGGCTATACCCTTCAGGCAAATATGCAATTGAACGAACAGGAACACAGCCACACCCAAGATAATATGCCATTGCACTTCCTAGGGCTAATCCTCGTTGCTCAATACCAATGACCTTGTTAGGTCGAACCTCAACCAGTGGTTTTGCAAGAGTCACAACAGCCTCATGAAAGACAGAGGGATCTTCAATGAGACGGCTAATATCACAGACTGCTTTTCCAGGCTCAGGCCAGTCCTTAATGACATCAATATAGTCCTTAAAATTCACTTTTGTCATTGGCATAACCAAGTAGAAATAAATCCAAGCTAGAGATAATTCTTTCTGTAGGAGTCATGACTTCATAGACGAAACAGTTATCACATCAAGTCAATGAAAAGCATTTGTATCGACAGGATGGAGTTGGTCAATCTAGGTGATAGTTCCAGGTACTACAGTCGGAGTGACGCTCATTCCAGGATTCGTGGAAATTCGCGATAAAGGCATCGTTAAGAAAAGAATTCCGATTAAAAAGAAATCATTTGATGAAGTTCTATCTGAGGTTGAACTTTATTTTTCTGGACGAGGACGACGTCTTGCTCCTTACATACTCAAGGACATCCTAATTAAAATTGGACTTCCACGGGTCAAAGTCATAATAGAGAGGGAGAGTGATGTTGAGCTCAAAGATAAACGAAAAAGTAGAGTCAAGCCTGAACCAACGAAACCGAAGGTCGAAGAGAAACCAAAGGAGATAGAATCAATCTCAGAGAGTCAGGATGATACTGTAAAAGAAACCCCTGTCATAGAAAACAAACCAATTGAAACACAACCAGAAGAATCAGGTACAATTACCATGGAAGATTTCGATGACATTCAAGAAGCACTGCTTCAAGTGGATAAGTTGAGTGATTCATTCATGAGTTCAAAACCTGCTGATATTGTGTCAGCTTCTTCAAAACCAGAGATAAAGATTAAGATAGAAGGAATCGAAGAGGTTCGAGCTACTACTAAGACAACAGCGACTAGACCAAAACACACTGAAGAAATAGATGATACGATTGAATTCGAAACAGTTGATTTGAAAGAGGACAGCATTATTGAGATTGTTGAAAAAGATGTCCCTCAGGACGAAGTGGAGGATACCATAGTTGAGGAGCCTATGGTTTCTGATGTTTCTACTACTCAGGAAGAAGAACCATCAATTGAAATTGATGAAGAAGCAATCGAGATTACAGAAAGAGATGGAGAAATAACTGCTACAAAGGAGATTTCTCTTGAAGAAGAGCATGATATCAAAGAAGAGATTCATGAAGAAGGACTGGAAACAAAACTAAAAGAATCGACTGCAGCTCCTTATGGGTCTCAAGTTATGGCGACTGCTAGTAGACATATGGTAAAACCACTTGTTCAAGCAAAGGCATTGGTGCTCGGTGAGGAAGGAGTAGGAAAATCAAGTCTTATTGAAAATGCAGGTTTGGAAGCTTTGGAAACAGATGAGGGTTTTAGCACTTATAGAAATGCAAGAACATTTGAATTAACCGGACATAGAGTCAAGCTGATAGCATGGTCGTTTGAAGAGGCAGTAAGAGCAAAGATATCTCGAACTGACTACTATGCTAATGCTGATGTAATAATCATAGTTTATGCTACCTGTGACAGATGGAGTTTTGAAAGTATTGCGTTCTGGTTGAAAGAGGTACAGCTAACGAATGAGGTCCTACCACCCGTAGTTCTTGTTGGAAATAAAAAAGATTTACGTGTAGGTGAGATAGATGATGATTCCGGTGATGAACCAGTGGATACTCAAGAGGGATTCACAGTCGCAGAATATCTCGCAAAGAATCTGGGACTAGAGGATAGCATGCATCCTATTGCTTTCCTTGAAACATCTTGTCTAACTCATGAAGGTGTGGAAGACGTGTTTGTAACTGCATCTGAACTTTTCGTAGAACACAGTTCCAAATTAGACAAATAAAGAAATACTCCAAACAGTAAAATACTCGAATTTCACATTAGATATTGCCCTATTTGATGTGTTATTGAACTCTCTTATTGGTGATGAATATGCCCGACCAATGTGAAAGCTGTGGCAAAGTAATTGATCCTATTTTTACACCAAAGAATCTAGAGCAGAGTTTCAAGAATGATGAGCGTAAGAAGATTGGCATTTGTTCAGAATGCTTTGAGAAAAGATACAAGGTCGCTACAAAGAAGCGAAGTGGATACGGTGGGACAATCTATGAGATAGAAGAGCGATCTTCTCCTAGATTTGGGATTGGAAGTCAGAAAATGACATGTCTCAAGTGTTCGTGGGTTGCTTGGACTGAAGAAGGACTACGAGCACATATTCGGAAAAGACATCCTGATTAATATGACACAAGTGGATTATCAGATTTCGTTTTAACTATTTCATGACCTTTTATTGTCAGATTCTCAACTCTTTTCACAGCACTCTCAAGCATACCCATTCTGTAGGTAGAAGTTCTTGGTCCAACCCCAATCAGCCAACTAAGTGATGTTAGATCAAGTGTTTCATGACTATCAAAGTATAGTTCTAAATCGTTAGAGATAGCGTTGGTCCTATCAAACATTGATACAGTCAAACCTAGACTGGGAGCAAGGAACCCAATAATCACCCATATCAGAATAAGAGGATCCTCACTGAAGTATTTGAAGAAGAATGCAAATGCAGACAACAGGGGTAAAACTAGGGACATCAATACCAGTAGCAAAGACACATGTTGTGCTACATCGTCACTTCCTAAGCCAGCGACACCGATTACATCCTGATCTGGTGGAAAGAGATACACAAGAATGGATCCTGAGGCTATACCAACAACGAAGGCAGATGCAACAATCAAAAGTGAATAGCTCAGAGGATCATCAGTCCAGATAGTTGGGAAACTAATGATTGACTGAAACAGGAATGCAAGTCCAATAGTTATGGCACCTACAGCAAATCCCCTCCAACTAAAGAATTCATACTTCATTTCATATATTAGCTCAGTCATCTGAAGAAGCACCACACTATTCTATGGTGAAAGAATACATACACCGAAATAAACCTTCGTCTTTTTACTCTCTATTCATATCAAAGAGTAGTTGACCATCCATTGTACGACATTTGAACTTGGGAAGAGGTTAAAAGCCTTCATTCTTCCTAAAAATTGTGGGGTGTTCGTGTGGTCGATGAACCCATAGTGTCGCTAAAGAAAGTATCCAAGATTTATACCATGGGCGATATCATTGTTCCTGCACTTCGAGGAGTGGATTTGGAAATTCAAAAAGGGTCTACAATTGGTATCATGGGCCCGTCAGGATCTGGTAAAACCACTCTACTCAATTTGATCGGAGCACTTGATAGACCCTCAGAAGGATCTGTGCTCGTGGGTGGTCTTGATATCACAAACATGAATGAGAAAGAATTGACTCTGGTTAGGCGTGAACGCATCAGCTTCGTATTTCAGTTCTTCAATCTTTTGCCAGTATTAACAGCGTATGAGAATGTAGAACTTCCACTTCTGATAGCAAATGTTCCGGAAGAAGAAAGAAGACAACGAGTAGAACACCTCCTAGGTCTTGTTGGACTGACAGATAGAGCGGACCATCGACCAGATGAACTGTCTGGTGGAGAATCACAAAGAGTTGCTATTGCACGTGCACTTGCTAAACCAAGAAGCTCTGCAGAGTCCATTGTAGTTCTAGCGGATGAACCAACTGGAGATCTGGACACACAGACAGGTGAGGAGATTATGGAAGTCTTGCTTGAGCTGACACATAAGGAAGGTGGAACGCTTATTGTTGTGACGCATGACCCAGATGTTGGTGCTAAGATGGATAGAGTCTATAACATGAGAGACGGTCAAATTGAGAGCGTGACATAGGGGAGAGAAGTAATGGCGGCAGTGCCTGTTGGATATGAAGCATTTCAGAGCAAGAGAAGAAAAGCCGTTACACTTGCTTGTTTTGTGTTAGCCGCAGCCATGGTTATGGGAATCACTGTCTTCGTAGATTCTTACTCGGTCCATGAATGGGATAACCTCGTGGATGTGGGTGATGCGGCGATAGCGGTCCGATCAGATAGATACAATGACATTGTAAATATAGCTGATACTGTCGCTGGCTTGCCAGAGATAACTAAGAGTAGTACTCTATTGACCACTACCGGAGTAATAACAAGAGAACTAAACATCACTACTTGGAGTGACGAGGGAGATGTTTTTGTTCTTGGAGATACATTTCTTGAGAATTTTCCAAACTACTTCTACATTGAAGGATCTTTACCCTCAAATGGTGAAGAGATTGTGATTTCAGAGAACCTCATTGATTGGTATCAGGTTGGAATTGGGGACTATGTCAATTATTCTACATCAAGGAGCAGTGAGAGAATCCTTGTTAAAATAGTAGGCACTTTTACTAGGGAGCTTGGAGCAGACACCGAGCATTATTATGATTCATACTACTGGAGCATTGCTATAATTCCGGAAGAACTAGTAAACACACAGAACCGAGAACTTCAGATCATTGCTGATATTGATAGAACTACAATATCACCATTTGACTCCCAGAGTTCACTTTCATATCTACAAGGTATTGATGAAAAGATTCGAAGGTTTGACCCGAATTACAATCCACAAGAGGGCGTTTATAATTCCAAATACAGAGTATACAATTATTTGGTAGATGGAGTTTTAACCTACATAATGTGGCAGAGTGGGATTAGATATTCTCAACTAACAAGATCAGGGGGCATTATACTTCTTGTTCTTCTTGTTGCTATGTTGTCAATCAGATATAACGTTCAGGATAGAAGATTCGAACGGACAATGTTACAAGCGAGAGGAGCAACCAAAGCCCAACTAAATAAGAGCGTCACAAGGGAAGTTCTTCTACTCGCGTTTCTATCAACACTTCTTGGTATCGGTATTGGAGTATTAACTAGCAGAGTGGCCATGGCAACTGAGGGATTCCTCAATCTTAATTTCACAAAATTATTCACTGAACCTCTCCTTATTTCGATAGAGTCTCTGCTTATCTCATTAATTGTGGGTATTGTTTTGCCATTTGGAGCATGGATTGGTTATAGAAATGTAGAATCCACCAGAGAATCTGCAGAGGGGACTGGAAGGATAGCATCCATAGCGAAGGGTATGCGAATACTGAGATGGGACTTCTTGGTCATTATACTCGCAACACTGTTATTATATGGTTTATTAAGTCTAGGCGTCGTCGCTCAATTTATTCCGTTTCTGTCATTAATTATTGCTGCATTACCATTAGTAATCTTCGTAGGTATAGCTAGCCTCTCAATCAAGGCATTAAGGAAGGGAAGTTATTTTATTTCCAAATTATTCGAAGGACTCATTGGCAAATTGTCAGCATCAATAGGAATTCGGAGAATTGGAAAAGAAGCATCCTCAGCGGGAGTTGTTGCCGCTGTAATAGTACTCGCTGTGAGCTTAGCTTGGGCAAATGCTGTAGTTGATGTATCTCTACCTGAAACACAATTACGTCATGGAAGATTTGGAATTGGAGGGGACATTTCATTTGCACTTGAAAGGTCTGAACGCGATTTATGGGATGCACTTGAGGAAAACTTGTCAGCACAGTCAGGTGTGGTTGATACAACCATTGTCAATGTTGTAGATTTACAGGTCTCACAATATTCATCAATTCCATTCATGGCTATAGACCCAGAGTATCTCAATATCGGGTATGATTATCTTGGAGAGCGCTATAGTAATTCGAGCTTCTCATCAATGTTTAATGAGCTCCTCGACCATCCAGATTATGCGATTGTAACAAGCGATATCGCTCAGATTTTCGACCTGAGTGTAGGAAGCGTACTTCAAGCATTTATTGAAACAGGAATAGGTCCAATTGTCATCCCATTTAGAGTCGCAGGAATTGTTGAAGGTCTTACTGATTTTGCCCTCCTTCCTAATCAATATGGATACTGGGGATACAGTCAGATCGGCTCATACCGTGTTATGGTCGATTACAATTATGTGAGTAGCTTCATCAATACAACCTGGGTAAGTAGCAGCTTTCTCTGTGCATCGACATACAGAAGCACAAATGGAACCGTTATTATTGAAGATTTGATGGAATCCGGTGCAGGTTTAGCAGTTGATGGAATAAGATACACTTCGACAAGAACAATTGTTGATACATACATTAGATCCGTAGCATACCAGATGGATCGTTCAGTAGACACCATGACATTGGTTGTCTTAGTTGGTACGATATTTGGAGCTTTTTCAATATACTCAACTGAAGGAATTCGTGCTAGGAGAAGAGAGATTGCGTTACTGCGTTCAAATGGAACAACAAACAGAACGATAATAGGAATTCAGATAGCGGAGATGACTGTTCTCACTCTTATCAGTTTTCTACTCCTTCTAATTTTCTCACCAATTCTGATTTCCAATGTATTGGCTACGTCAAACTGGACATATTCTTATCGTGTCCAGATTTTTCCAGTCGATATTTTTACAGTTATTCCAATCATCACTTTGCTAAGTGTACTTCTTCTATTCTTTATTCTCTCCACTCTTTTCATAGTAGTCGCAGCATACTTGAGTGTTCGAATCAACCTTGCTGAGTCACTCAATTCATCATGGGCTGAATCAGGACCATTGGGAGGAGATATGTAATGTTCCTATGGTCCAGATTAGCATACAGAAAACCTGAAGTATTAGCGACATTGATTATCTTCTCCTTAGCCTCAGGAGTTGTAGGAGGAACCTTCTTCTTCATTGATTCAATTGGTCCAGAAGTCTTTCAGGATCTTACCCAGGATGTAGGGGTTCATATGGAGATTGCATTTACTGACAGTTTCTATAGACAAGACAATTTTACACTTGAAGAAGCAATAGAAATCGCAAACAATCAGACGTCAATAGATTTCACAGAGGCAGTCGTAAGAGTTGAAACTTATTCGTATCCCGACTATAATAGGCTGATTACTATTGGTGTAAACTCATCCTTCTTCCAGAAGTATGGTTCTGCGATTGAACTCATTCATGGAGATTACACAGAGCTTACTAACGAAACCTGCTTTATTTCTCAATATCTAGCCTCAATAAGGGAATACGAAATAGGAGACACCTATAATATATCACTTGAATATTGGTATGAGGGAGAAACTGAATACGAATGGAGGGAGATTACACAACCGTATACTATCGTGGGGATATTCGATTCTGAGATGTATATGGAATACGATTACAGAGATGATTATGAGTATAGTGCGTTATCTGTGATAACCACATGGGAAGGACTTGTTGATAGGTTCGAAGAAGTTGGTTTCAGTCAGTATGATGGATTAGATCTGAGGATATGGGCACAATTTGATGCGGATATCCTTCTTGGAGGTGGAGTATCAGATATAGCGACTGAATTGGGTGATACTCAGAGAAGGATAGAACAAAAGGGCTTGCCATATCTTGTTGTCTATCGATTTGATCTATACTATTCAATATATGACTACTCTGCTTGGTCAATTGGAATGCTTTCGGTGGCATTGACTATATCGATTCCAGCCATCTTGATGGGTTTCATGCTGATTCAATACAATTCAAAACTTCAGGCTGATGAAGACAGGAGGGATGTTGGTACCGTTAAGACTCGCGGAGCTTCTGGGTTACAGGCATTTAGATGGATACTAGGTAACGCTCTCGTTATTGGAATCCTAGGAAGCCTTGGTGCACTGTTAGCGGGATTTTTAACCAGTCTGGTCTCTGGAGGAGTCACGGGACTATTGGAGTATAACCTTCACCTATTACTCAATTTCCAAGTGATTCTTAGACCAAATGCAATATTGCTTGTGTTCACTTATTCATTTGGAATTGGCATGATAGTTTCGCTACCCCAAGCTATCAATGCATTCCTAATGACTCCTATTGAAGCACATACTAGTCTTGAAAGGGATATTCTGCTTGAGAAAGAGCAATTGGGAGGATACTATAAGGAGTTGGTAGGACTAGCGATTTCGATTTACTTCCTTCCTTATATCATGCTTATCTTTGCATTCTCCTCATATATCAGCTACATATCATTATCAATTTTCACAATTGTTGCACCTCTCTTCGCAATCTTGATATTTTCTGTTACGAGATTATGTTCAAGACCCACATCTTCGATTAAGACGAAGATACTTACACGAATGAAGAGACCTTCACTTGTTGTTGGTACAAGATTACTTGGTAGAGTAGCAGGCTTGTACAAAAAGAGTGAAGCGATGGGTGTATTGTTCATTTCACTTGTATTTGCAGCTGGTACTCTATCATCAGTCGCGGCTACAAGTGGGACTGCGCATGTAGAAGATTTGTTATATTTCGAGAAGGGAGCTGACATAATAGTCCATGCAAATCCTGATTTACATAATGTAACACTTGACATGCTAGATAATATCACCAGAGTAGAGGGCGTGAGTGGAGTTTCCGCGATGTACACTGTAAGAGGCCGAGCCTCCTATATCTCGGAGAGGAGAACAGTAACATCTTG
Organism: uncultured archaeon; assembly: GCA_964458565.1. Taxonomy (GTDB): domain Archaea; phylum Asgardarchaeota; class Thorarchaeia; order Thorarchaeales; family Thorarchaeaceae; genus CAYWJO01. Next base: position 26,585 of record CAYWJO010000044.1, read on the forward strand.
GGTACAAATAGTAGGTGTTCAACCAGATCAGTGGTTAGAAACCGCATTTTGGCTCCCCTACTTCACACTCCATGGAACTCCTGAAAATGCAGTCCAATCACTCTCTACTAGTAATTCAAATGTTCTCTCCAGTTTTCGACCACTTGTTACATATCAACCGGGTTTCTTAGGTCAACTTATTCCAATATTTTCTAATCAAATGATGCTGGGTATAGATACATTCAATGATACAATTTGGAATAATTGCACTATTACTGATGTGGTTTCGAACTCTGACATGTCATATGGGCCTACATACATAGCTGGATATTCAAGACAGAGTTCAACTGTTGTTGTCAATCTAGAATACATACATAACATTCTCAATACTACAGAGGTAGACTCCTTCTATGTTAAGATTACAGATGGAGCAAACGTGACCAAGTTAATTGAAGATATTGAAGCAGTTGCTCCGTTCAGTTTCAGTAACGTAGAATCACCTCTTCCCACAATTGATTCAGTCTTCTCATCACGTATGGGACAGGCTCTGTTAGGAACATATTCGCTAAATATTCTCTACGCTCTCATCTACCTAAGTATAGGATTCTCCATTGTATCAGCGATAAAAGGACGAAATCTACGAAAACAATATTCCATTCTACGAGCTTTGGGTAGTGGACGGCAATCCATCATAGTCCCTGTTCTCGTAGATGCATTAATCACAATCATATTAGCAGGAATCATCGGAATTATTCTTGGTGTTCTGCTTGCATACTTTCTCTCTGCAATTCCATTGTTCTTTATAGGAAATGTAACTACGCTCTTTTGGGCAGATCTACCAGTTAGAATCATTACACCAACGCTGTTATTCATAGGCTTGGTAGGATTTACGATGTTCTTTGGTTTATTGTCCAGCTATGTTGTATCTCGACGAATTCTGAGTCGTAATATTGCAGAAGAAATCCAATATTCGGAGTGATAATCATGAATGAAGATATTGAACTTATATCAAGTCAATACAAAGTTGTTGTAAGAGACCTCATGAAGGTTTACAAGCGAGGACTAAAAGAAGTCATAGCACTTCGAGGAATGGACTTCGAAGTTCATGAAGGTGAATTTCTATCCATTATAGGACCATCAGGATCAGGTAAATCTACGCTATTGAAAATGCTAGGTGCGTTGGATAAACCAACTGCAGGAAGTATTCTTTTTGATGGTCGAAATCTTGCACTTCTAAATGATCAACAATCTATGCATTACAGACGCAGATTGGTTGGATTCGTGTGGCAAACAGGGAATCTTGTTCCAGGACTCTCAGCACTTGAGAATGTAATTCTACCAATGAAATTGGCTGGCATAAAGAAAAGAGATGCTATGAGTCGGGCAGTACCATTGCTCGAACTAGTAGGTCTCGGAAACCGGATGCGACATAAACCTCATCAGATGAGCGGCGGAGAGAATCAAAGAACAGCTATATGCGTTGCACTATCGAATTCCCCACAATTACTCCTTGCGGACGAGGTTACCGGAGAACTTGACACCGAAACTGCTGAGCATGTCATGGATGTATTGAAACAAACAAATAGAGAGCTAAATACCACAGTCATTAATGTCACTCACAATCCTCGAGTTGCACAGTACGCTGATAGAGTTTTACGAATCAGAGATGGTCTCATTGAGGGACAGAAACATGTGTTGTATGGAGATATCAGTGAGATTGATGCAAAAGGTCGATTGGTCATACCTGAGTCAATACGAAGATTATCAGGCATTGGTAAACGAGTTGCGCTGAAGGTGACTAGTGAGGGAATCTTGG
>CAYWJO010000045.1:0-20575 GCA_964458565.1 uncultured archaeon
TACAGACCTTACATGTAATTCGGACTTGAAAAAAAAATATGGCGCCCCCGCCGGGACTTGAACCCGGGTCTGTTGAAGATGCTATGAAACATAAACGTAATTAGCGATTGTTCCCATTCTTTCACAGATATTGTGGTGCTTTGCCATGGATGAAGAGGGATTTCGTAGTTTTTTGAAGAAACAACGGCGTTCAGATGGAACCATTCAAACTTGCATAGATCTCACATCGAAATTTGAGCAATATCTCAAGAAGCATAGAGAAGGGAAGACTGTAGAAATTGCAAAGGTTGCTGACCTTGAGGTCTTCATAGATTGGGGGGAGAAAGAGATTGGATCGATGAACTCATACCTCTGGGCACTCGGTCGTTATTTTGAATATTCAGGACAAGAAAGTCTTCAAAAACAAGCCAATCAGATGAGGCAATCAGAAATTGCCAAGAAACGAGGGAAAAGAAAGAAGCTACTATTAAAGAAAATCCACGGATTAAAAGAGGATGATGTGAAGAAACTAGAGTCTGCAGGAGTTTCCGATACAGAAGCAATGATAATCTCAGGACGCACACATGAATTAAGAGTTGAGCTTTCAAAACGAACAGGCATCCCTGTCGATAGAATCGTAGAGCTTGTGAAAATAGCTGACTTGACACGTATTGTAGACATCAAAGGCATACGTGTAAGACTTCTATATGATACTGGAGTGGATACAGTAGAAAAGGTTGCTACTCAAAATCCAGAAAATCTGAGAGAACTGACTATCAAGGTGAATGAAGTTGAAAAACTTCTGAAACGTCATCCTACGCTCGTTGAAACTGTATATTGGATCAGTCAGGCCAAGGAACTCGATTCCATCGTTGAATGGGATAACTGATATCACACCAGGATTATTTACTCAGCTTGTTTCAAAAATTGTTGATACAATCATATCGTACGTGTTCACCGAATTGAAAGAAAGAGATGGCGCCCCCGCCGGGATTCGAACCCGGGTCTGTCTCCGCATCTCTCAATTGAGAGAGGCTCAAGAGGTCCGCAGCAATCAGTCAAGCCAATTGATTTGACAGTCTTGAATGCTCGGCCGAGCTACACCACAGGGGCTGTTTTCGACCCGTCCAACCTTGATTTTCTATTAAACTTGTCGTTACAATCCTTCTTCGGATTCGTTCTTTTCCCTGTTCCATGTGGCATAGATTTGATGTCGAAACGTAAAAGCCATTCCCAACATGAAACAGCACGATATCAACACTATAATAGCAATTGGAAATGAGTACCATAGGAGTAGCTCATAGATTGTAACTTGGGGATTCTTTGGGTCGAATCCGTTTAACACCTCCCACCCATCAGGAATGGAGTCAAGATCAGTATCGATGTGTCGTGGATTCGTACCAAGCTCATACTCACGGACGTTGCTCAACAAGTCTGAGTCTGCATCACTCAGACTATCAGTTTCGGATAGAGGATTGAAAGAGTACAGATACTCCCATCCATCTGGCATGAGGTCCGAGTCTGTATCGTTGTTGTTTGGTAATGTCCCCAGACAATACTCATCACTGTTCTGCAAGCCATCAAAATCAAGGTCAGCTGCAGCGTCATCCACTAGAGGATTCAGACCATATTCTAATTCCCATCCATCGGGCATGGAATCGGAGTCCGTATCATTGTTATTGGGACTGGTTCCATTCCCATACTCAAAGATATTGATCACTTCGTCTCGGTCGAGGTCTAGAACTGAGTCATCGAGGATTGGATTGAGTCCTCCCTCGATCTCCCACAGATCAGGCATCGAGTCCGAGTCCGAATCACCTTCTGTTGGTAGGGTCCCATTTCCGTATTCAAAGAGATTGATTAGTCCATCTGTATCTAGGTCTAGAAGTGAGTCATCAAACAATGGGTTCAAATTGTATAAGACTTCCCAGTTATCTGGCATTAAATCACCATCAGAATCAACTAAATCCGGACTTGTACAGAGTGAGTACTCTTCTAGGTTAGTCAATCCATCATTGTCAAAATCCAGTTGTGAGTCATCAGAAATCGGATTGAGTTGGTGATTTATTTCCCAATCATCTGGCATCAGGTCATCATCTGTATCATTACTCCATGGATTCGTGGAGTATCGCCATTCGTCTACATTCGAAAGAGAGTCGGAGTCCGGGTCATCCATTGAGTCGTTCAGGAGCGGATTCAGATTGTTGTTGACCTCCCATCCATCTGGCATGGAATCGAAATCGGTATCACTAGAATTGGGTCGTGTTCCATATCTGTATTCCTGAAGATTGGAGAGACCGTCTATGTCGGAATCATATGATGAGTCATTGAAGTTCGGATCTAAGCCAAATTCTATCTCCCACCAGTCAGGTAGTCTGTCATTATCACTATCGGACAGATCATTCATTTTTATGACAAAACCATCGCTGCTGCCACCATTGTAGTATTCTTCAGATTCACTAAGACATGGAAAATCATGTGATGATGTTTCTCCAATAAGTACCAGTTTGCCAACGGAATCGTAGATTATCGAGTTTCCGATATCTGTTTCATTTCCTCCAATATAAGTTGAGAATAATATGGCAGAGTTGTTGGTATCTACTTTGGCAACAAAACAATCGAATTCGCCGCCATCAAAAGTTGTATCGAAGATGGTCATGTTCGGAAAGTCTGATGAATTGGTCCTTCCAATAAGTAGTACATTGTTTTCTTGATCAAGTGATAGTGATTGAATTTCATCATCTCCAGACCCACCTAGGAATGTTGAGTAGAGAAGAGAATCACCCTGTGGACTTAGCTTTAGTAAGAAACCCTCTGATTCACCCGAGAAAAGGGGATCTAGAGCACTAAGAGCTGGAAAATCAGATGAGTCTGTATAACCCGCGACATAGATTACATCCAAGGCATCAATACCTATTGTCGAGCCCTTATCATAACCAGTTCCACCAATAAATGTGGAGTAATTCAGATTTCCATTTGGACTGACCTTTGCTATGAAACAGTCCCATAGACCATTATGAGAGTCATCAAATGCTGATTCAAGCGGAAAGTCTGATGAATCAGAGGTATATCCAGTGATATATGCATTATTATTAGAATCGATTGTTATAGCAGTAACTTCATCTGTGTTGGAACCTCCTATAAAGGAAGAGAATATGAGGTCGTTTCCAGTAGTGTTCAATTTGAAGATGAAACCCTCTTGACTGGAGTGGGTACTATCAAAGGCATTTACAAGTGGAAAACTTAACGAGTCGGTGTATCCAACAGCACAAACATTCTGTGTGGAGTCTAACGCAATATCGGTTATAGTGTCGAATGAATTCCCTCCAAGATATGTGGAATAAAGGATTCCATTCCCTGTTGAGTTAAGCTTCAGGAGAAATGTATCAGTATACCATGTATCTATGTGGGATGATTGATACGCATTTACGACAGGGAAATCAATTGACATTGTATCTCCAGCAATGTAGACATTCCCAAATTCATCAACCTCTATCGCATTCGCTCTGTCAAGACTCATTCCACCAATAACAGTAGAGTACATTATGTCACCATTAGGACTAAACTTCACAACAAAACAATCTCTGGATGTTGGCCATATTCTTTCATATCCACCAACGACTGGAAAATCTGGAGACTCTGTTGATCCTGCTACATAGATATTACCCTCTGGGTCTACTGCAACGTCATTACAGACATCAGTATCTGAACCTCCCAGGTAGGTCGAGAACAGAAATGGGATGTCACTTCGCAAAAGTTGCTCAGCAGGATTTGAAAAACTAGTTGATGGGACCATATTGGGTTTTGGGTTCTTTACTGAATGATACTTACGAAACACCAATTGATTATTATCAAGACCTCTCGCGTCGTCAGTTTCTATCTGGCTGAATTCACACACAGATATCTGAGATATAAGAAATAGAATACAAAAGAAGAATGAGAATATAAACACTCGAGAACTATTCATTAGATACTCCCACAATCTTCGTACTCTATTTAGATCATATTAGCAGTACATCTGATCCCTTGAAGTGCTTTACTATACCCAAACACACTCATTGTTGAAATCAGCGTAATCCCTCCTCTCTGTCTACGAATTTCTCGTCCAAACGTGATTTTCTATTAAAGTTGTCGCTATATTCTCAACATTTCTATCAGTTCCAGAATAAAATTTCAGTTTCCATTTGGACATCTGCATCGTTAGTGTGAGTCAATATATCCGATAAGAGCAATCAAAGAAGGTAGTGGTAGTGGAATATAAATTGTGATCAATATTCCCGGATTTACTACGAGTGAGAGAAGGAGTAAAGGAACTACAATCTGAAGTGAGAAACATAGAAGTATTGAAGCAAGTAGAATGGATGATGTGGTAGTTCTAAGAAATCTGTAAGCAGCAGCTAAGATGAAGCTAAGTAGTAACCATGATACTGAAATTGAGATAAATGCAAGCGGCTCAAAAACCTGCTCACTTGAAATTCCCAATGGATAAAATCTATTGGTTAAAAGGGAATAAACTCCAAAGACAAAGAACAAGTAGGAATCGAATATCTCTATCCATCCACTTTGCCAAGTTAATATCATACTAGGCCCAATTGATGCTGATACAATGATTCCCAGAATTACCAATTTCTCTTTATCTAACATTCCTACCACATTCTTGTTAGCGATTGGCTGATTTGCTTTGATATTATCTAAGTCTAACTGTAGAGTGGTGTAATGTACAGATATGGACATATGGATAGTCACGCACAGAAACTGAATTGGGCCACATTAAGTGGGACTATCAGATTCTGGTGAGTTTGTGTCCAATCACGGGAAAAGGCTAAGTAACTAAGAAGGATGTCATCCCGACTTTTGTTAATCTAATCACACCAAAAAAAAGTTCGACTCGTCCAAACGTGGTTTTCTATTAAAGTTGTCGGAGTATCCATGATAAAACCCCGACCAGCAAAATCCTTTTTACAAACCAAGACCTTATACAAACCTGACCAAAATCAAATGGTCCGACTTAGTTGATACTCTATTCTTTCGTTTTATCGAAAGTCTTTTATGGTTACAGAAGGCCTCGTCGAATGCTCAGCAGGACAGCTTCCCAGACATGCATGGCCATCGATTACGCTTTATACGTCACTGCAATGCATGATGACACTATATGCGGCGTGATATAATGGTCATTCCTTAGGGGCTCGTGGCGCAGCTAGGTAGCGCAGCAGGCTTTTAACCTGAGGAACAAGAGAGTCATCTCTTGTTTGGGTAATGGCCGCGGGTTCAAATCCCGCCGAGCCCGCCACTTACCACAGTAAGACCAGTATGTTTTGGAATGATTTCTGAAGAGCATAAAAAAAAACGGGGCGGCTATTGTCGCACGATATGTGAGCTCGGATTTATTCTCTGGGTTCCATGCGTTGGGAAGCGTTTGTGCCACAATAGTATCCCCGTCCTCTATCAAGGTGTCACAGTCATGGGATCAAAAGAAAAACGCGACAGATATTGGCCCGTAATAGAGAGCTTCTTTGACGAATACGGGCTCGTAGGTCAGCATCTAGACTCCTTCAATAGATTTGTTGAGGAGGAACTACAACAAATTGTTGAAAGTGTTGGTGAGTTGAAACCTAAGGTAGAAGGCTATACAGTCCAACTGGGCAGAATCGAAGTGGAGCCACCTTCAGTACGTGAGGCAGATGGAAGTGAACATCCTCTCTTTCCAAACGAAGCCAGAATTCGTAATCTCACTTATGCAAGTAAGCTGTTTCTTGAGTGTACCCCTGTTCGAAAGGAAGGAACTGTAACCACTCGTCTTGAAACACTTCGTATCTATATTGGTGACCTACCAATCATGCTCAGGAGCAAGAAATGTCTCCTGAATGACATGTCCCGGGAAGAGCTCATCAAAACCGGTGAGGACCCCAAAGACCCTGGAGGATATTTCATAATTAATGGCTCCGAACGTGTACTAGTTACACAAGAAGATTTGGCGCCAAACCGAATACTAATCGAGGAGGCTAGCAAAAGCTCGAGCTTTACTCACATTGCAAAAGTCTTCTCTACATCACGTGGATTCCGTGCACCAGTGACAATCGAACGAAAGCGAACCGGTGAATTGAGAGTATCATTTCCATCAGTACCCGGAAAGATCCCACTTGCTATTCTTCTGAAGTCACTCGGACTTGAATCAGACCGTGACATTGTCGATGTGATATCTGACGACGAAGAGATACGAAATGAGCTGATAGTCACAATTGAACAGTCTGCACCCATCAATGCGGCACGTGATGAAGAGGGTGGTTCTACACGTGATAACGCGTTAGACTTTATTGGAAAACGTGTAGCTGTTGGTCAGACAAAGGAGTACAGACTTGCACGTGCAGAGAAAGTACTTGACAGATACCTCCTACCTCACATTGGTACAGAGGATGACGACCGTCTTCAGAAGGCATACTATCTGGGACAGATGGTCGAACGTCTCCTAGAATTAGTCCTTAGTAAGCGACAACAAGACGACAAGGACCATTATGCAAACAAACGACTCAAGCTCTCGGGTGATCTTTTGATGTCTCTTTTCAGAGTAGCATTATATTCACTCACACGTGATATCAAATATCAGCTAGAACGTACTGCGGTCCGTGGACGCAAACCAAATATCCGTACTGCAGTCAGAGCAGACGTTATCACTCAGAGACTGAAACACGCTCTTGCAACAGGTAACTGGGTTGGAGGAAAGGCTGGAGTATCACAGCTTCTAGATCGAACCAATTACATTTCTTCACTATCTCACCTACGAAGAGTCGTATCGCCACTTTCACGTTCGCAACCACACTTCGAGGCTAGAGACTTACATTCCACACATTGGGGTAAGATTTGTCCAAACGAAACTCCCGAAGGTCCAAACTGTGGTCTTGTCAAGAACATTGCAATGATGGCTTACATTTCTGTAGGAACAAATGAAGACGTAGTAGAACGTGCGTCTTACAAGGCTGAAGTGCAGCCAATTGAGAAGATCAGGGGAAAACGTGGTATGGAATGGGCAGACGTCTTTCTCAATGGACGTCTAATAGGAATCCACGGAGCTCCTCAGGTGCTTGTAAAGACCATTCGACAGAAAAGACGAGCTGGTGAACTTGATGGTGAAACCAACATCGCATACTATGACGACACACATGAAGTACAAATCAACTGCGATGCCGGTCGCGTAAGGCGTCCACTAATCGTTGTCGAGAATGGCAAGAGTAGACTCACTGATGAACACCTCAGAATGGTTATTGATGGCGAGTGGAACTTTGCAGACCTTCAACGTAATGGTATTGTAGAATTTATCGATGCAGAAGAGGAAGAAAACACACTCATTGCCATGTATCCCGATGAGATAGGCAAGAATTCAACCCACATGGAGATTGTCCCATCGACAATTTTGGGCATTTCAGCGGCACTGATACCATTCCCAGAGCGGAACCAGTCACCACGTAATGTATACATGGCTGGAATGGCAAAACAGTCAGTTGGTGTTCCTGCATCTAACTTCAAGTATCGTACAGATACGCGTTCACATTTCTTCCATTATCCACAAATACCACTTGTAAAGACCCGTGCTATGGACTCCATTGGTTATGAGGAGCGTCCTGCAGGTCAGAACTTTGTAGTAGCAATCCTCTCATATCAAGGCTATAACATTGAAGATGCACTCATCATGAACAAAGCCTCTATCGAACGAGGTCTCGGGCGAAGTACTTTCACCCGTGTCTATGAGAGCGAGGAGCGTAAATATCCCGGAGGTCAAGAGGACAGATTTGAGATTCCTGATCGTAGTGTACGTGGTTATCGAGCCTCTGAATCTTACCGCAACCTTGGCGAAGATGGTATCATCGAAACTGAAGTAGAGGTACAGGGAGGCGATGTCCTTATCGGACGAACATCACCCCCACGATTCCTTGAGGAATATTCTGAATTCGAAGTGGCTTCACCTAACCGTCGTGAAACTTCAGTGGCAGTACGCCATGGAGAGTCCGGTGTGGTTGATAGTGTTATCCTCACAGAGACCATTGACGGAAATAGATTAGTCAAGGTAAAAGTTCGAGACTTACGTATTCCAGAGCTAGGTGACAAATACGCGTCACGTCATGGCCAGAAAGGTGTTCTTGGATACTTAGCACCTCAACAAGATCTACCCTTCACAGAGGATGGAGTTGTTCCAGACCTAGTTATCAATCCACACGCTATACCAAGCCGTATGACCATCGGTCAGATACTCGAGATGATTGCAGGAAAATCTGCAGGCGTTGTAGGGAAACAACAGGATGCAACCCCCTTCACCGGAGTGAATGAAGAGGAACTTTTCGAGATACTCAAAAAACACGGTTTCCAACACAATGGACGAGAGACCATGTATTCAGGTATAACAGGCGAGAAACTAAGGACTGACATCTTCATAGGGCTCATTTACTATCAAAAGCTCCATCACATGGTAGCGGACAAGATTCATGCCCGTGCTCGAGGACCAGTCCAGATTCTCACAAGACAACCCACAGAGGGTCGTGCCAGAGAGGGCGGTCTCCGATTCGGAGAAATGGAACGTGATGTGCTCATTGGTCATGGTGCCGCAATACTTCTGAAAGGCCGACTGCTTGATGAGTCTGATAAGAGTACCATGTTGGTATGTGAGGATTGCGGTCTGATAGGTGTTCATGATAGAAACAAGGACCAGTACTACTGTCCAATATGTGGGACTGGTGCGAAAATAAGTAGCGTAGTTGTATCATACGCGTTCAAATTATTGATACAAGAAATGATGTCGCTCGGCTTGGCCACCAGGCTACGACTCAAGGAGATGATTTAAGATGCTCTCCGGACTAACAACTAAACGAATAGATAGTATTGATTTTGGACTTTTGAGCCCCGAAGATGTCCGTAAGATGAGTGTTGCACAGATTGTAGTTGCTGACACTTATGATGAGGATGGTTATCCAATTGAATCAGGTATCATGGACCAGCGATTGGGGGTCATCGATCCCGGTCAACGATGCAGGACCTGCGGCAATCGTGTCGGGAACTGTCCTGGTCACTTCGGCCACATAGAGCTTGCACGTCCCATTATGCATGCAGGTTATGCGAAGGTCATCCATAAGGTTCTAAGAGCAATCTGTCGTGATTGCAATCGTATTCTACTTGAAGACGAAGTAATTGAGCATTATAAACGACTTTTCAAACGTTATCCCGATATAGGCCAGAAGACCGCCAATCTATCAAAAGATATACTCAAACGTGGGGCAAAAGCAAAAACCTGTCCTCACTGTGGCGGTGAGCAGCTCAAGCTAAAATTAGAAAAGCCAACATCAATCTACGAGGTTGGTGAGGCTGGCTCTGTACGTCTCACACCTATTGATATTCGTGACAGATTGGAGAACGTACTTGATGATGATTACAGACTTTTGGGCATCGACCCAGTAGCTGCTCGTTTAGAGTGGTCAATTCTTACAGTATTAGCAGTTCCTCCTGTCACTGTACGTCCATCCATCACTCTGGAATCCGGCGTACGGTCAGAGGATGATCTCTCACACAAACTAATAGACATCATTCGAATCAATCAACGACTTAGAGAAAACCTAGATGCCGGAGCTCCGCAGCTGATTGTGGAAGACCTCTGGGAGTTACTCCAATATCATTGCACAACATATTTTGACAATGGTGTATCTGGAATCCCACCAGCTCGCCACAGGTCAGGTAGAGCACTAAGAACACTTGCCCAGCGTCTAAAAGGCAAAGAGGGACGATTCAGAAGCAATCTTTCAGGAAAACGTGTAGACTTCTCTGCACGTACTGTAATTTCACCAGATCCAAATATCAGCATGAATGAAGTAGGTGTGCCTGAACAAATTGCGAAGATTCTCACTATTCCCCAACGTGTAACTCAGTGGAACCTTGAGGAGATGAGAGAACTAGTCATTCGCGGTCCTGAAAGGCATCCCGGTTGTAATTACCTAATCCGATCTGACGGTCGCAGAGTAGACCTTAGATTTGTCAAGGACCGTTCTATCATTGCAGACACAATCGAGCCAGGCTTTATTGTAGAGCGTCATTTGAGTTCAGGTGACATAGTACTGTTCAACAGGCAGCCCTCCCTCCACAGGATGTCTATAATGGCCCATGAGGTCAGAGTCATGCCCTACAGGACATTCAGACTGTGCTTGTACGTTTGTCCTCCCTACAACGCAGACTTTGACGGAGATGAGATGAACCTCCATGTACCTCAGTCTGAGGAAGCGCGAGCAGAAGCACGAGTATTGATGAGGGTGCAAGAACAGATTCTATCACCACGTTATGGTGGTCCTATTATTGGAGCGCTACAAGATTACATTTCAGCAGCATTTCTACTTACACGAAAGTCCAGCCTGTACACAATAAATCAAGTAAACCAATTACTTGCTACAGCAAACTTTGATGGAACACCTCCAGATCCAGCAATCAAAGCACCTGTAGAGCTGTGGACCGGAAAACAGATATTCAGCATGTTCATCCCTGAAGGAATCAACATCTCCTTTAAAGCCAATATCTGTAGAAGATGCCAAACTTGCCTCAAAGAGGATTGTCCTTATGATTCATGGGTTGTAGTTCGTAATGGAGAACTACTTTTCGGTGCTGTAGATGAGAAGGCTTTCGGTGCAGGTGAACCCGACTCACTATTCCATCGAATTATCAAAGAGAAGGGTTCTACTGCTGGAAGAATCTTTATGGACTCTGTTGGCAGGCTTCTTGTACGACTCATCACAGATCGTGGATTTTCTATGGGTCTAGATGATGTGACATTACCAAAAGAAGCCTCCAGACGAATTGATATCATTCTTGAAGAGGCTGATAAGAAAGTCAACCAGCTTATCGAAACCTATCAACGTGGAGAACTGGATGCAAACCCAGGTCAGACTCTACTAGAAACCCTTGAGCAACGAATCATGGCTACATTGGCTGAAGCTCGTGACTCCGCTGGTGAGGTTGCAGGAGAGCACCTCGGTTTGGAAAACTCAGCAGTCATTATGGCACAGACAGGTGCCCGAGGATCAAGACTGAATCTCTCACAGATGGCAGCCGTGGTAGGGCAACAAGCCGTACGTGGTGAACGTATCAGTCGAGGTTATGTTGGTCGAACACTGCCACATTTCGAACGTGGTAACCTTGGAGCTCGTGCACGGGGTTTTGTCACATCAAGTTACAAGAAAGGACTTGATCCCATCGAATACTGGTTCCACGCAGCAGGAGGTCGTGAAGGACTTGTAGACACAGCTGTACGTACATCCACATCTGGTTATATGCAGCGAAGGTTGATGACCGCCCTACAGGACCTAAAGGTCGAAACTGATAGTACCGTACGAACTGCACCTGGTAGAATTGTACAATTCAAATTTGGCGATGATGGTATAGATCCAAGTAAATCTGATCATGGCCGTTCGGTCAATATTGACATTGCTATAGAAAAAGTACTTGGAAAAGGAAAGGCAAAGTAGGAGGCCAAAAATATGTCTAAGAGCACAATTGAGAAGCATATGGAGAAGACGTTTGAGAAATTCAGAGCGGACCACAGACTCCCTCTAAAAGTGATTGAAGATTTAGAATCAAAAATCAGAGACGCTGATGTTAGCAAGGATGAGTTTGATGAGATTTGCGAGAATGTGATAGCCTCCTATGAACAAGCATTGGTAGAACCAGGTGAGGCAGTTGGCACAATAGCCGCACAAAGTATCGGTGAGCCTGGTACTCAGATGACACTGCGAACATTCCACTATGCAGGAGTTGCCGAACTCAGTGTTACACAGGGTCTACCCCGGCTGATTGAGATTGTTGACGCAAGAAACAATCCTAGCACTCCTACTATGAAGATACATTTAGATGATGCAATAAAGGGTGATCGAAATGAGGCTAAGAAGATTGCACGAAACATCGAGATGGTCCTTGTAGAGAGTGTTGCAAGTAATGTATCTATCGACCTGCTCCGTCAAGCTATTGACATTCGTCTTGATCCAGAACTCATGGAGGACAAAGATCTTACCGTCGAAGCAGTCTCTGAGTCTATTCAAGCGAAAATCAAGGGTAAAGGTGAAGTAGAACCCGGTGATGGCACAATCTTCGTATATCCTGCCAACGATACACTTGCAGAGCTTCAACGTCTCAGTGAGAAGATTCGTGAAGTTATGGTTAAAGGAATCAGTGATGTCACACACGTGGTAATTAGAAAAGAGGGTGATGAATACGTTCTCTATACTGAGGGTTCTAATCTACAGGATGCTCTTGAGATAGAGGGAGTGAATCCTCATAAGATACACACTAACAACCTTCGAGAGATATACGAGGTACTTGGAATCGAAGCCACACGAAACGCCATCATTCAAGAGGCTATGGGAGTTCTCAACGAGCAGGGTATGGACGTAGATGTGCGACACATCATCTTGGTTGCTGATATGATGACTGCAGATGGCACCATTCGCCAAATCGGGCGTCATGGAATATCTGGTTCGAAGAATAGCGCACTTGCGCGTGCTGCTTTCGAAGTCACAATTAACCATCTTCTTGGCGCAGGCATTGCTGGAACGAGTGATCCTCTTAAGGGAATAACCGAAAACGTAATTCTCGGGCAACTTATTCCTTTGGGGACTGGGGCTGTAGATCTTCTGATGAACCCACAACCTCCAGCATCCAAGGATTAAGATAATGTAAAATACTCACACGACGATAACATTAAAACTAGACTGAATTTGAGAGCAAGTTAGCGAGGTCATGACAATTGAGCCTTAACCAACCAATCGCAAGTGCCGTAGCAACGGGGAAATGCCGTATCGGCGCCGAATCATCCATTGACGCAATAAAGAACGGAGAGGCTAAACTCATCGTAGTTGCAAGAAACTGTCCTGAAGATTATCACGAGGACATCATACATTTTGCCAAATTAGCAGAAATCAAAGTCCAAGAGTTTGATGGTACATCTTGGGATCTAGGCGAAGTGATTGGGAAACCTTTCATGGTGTCTGCAATTGCTATTATTGAGCCTGGTGACTCAAAGATTCTCAAGATGGTTTGAGGCGAATTTCTTGACCCCTGTTAGACTCTCAATGGATGATATGCAAATGATTGCCAGATATGAACAGATTACTGGCGCTGCAGCTGTTGATGTTGTTATAGATGATGAAGGCAATCGCATCATAATCGTAGTCAGGCAAGGCCAATTAGGAAAGGCAATCGGTCGCGGTGGGTCAAATGTTAAGGCTGCTTCTGATGCTTTCGGACGGGCGATTGATATTGTAGAGATAGCTGAAACAGTAGAAGAGTTTGTAAAGAATGCCCTTTCACCAGCACGTGTTGAGAAAGTAAAGATAATTGAGAGTAGAGAGGGGTCTTTAATCGCTTCAGTGACAGTAAAATCAGACGATCGTGGTATCGCAATAGGTCGTGATGGTCGAAATGTTTCCCGAGCCAGAATACTTGCAAAGAGGCATTTCGATTTGGACAATGTGACCATTGCTTAAAATGGGATGAGTTCCAACTGCAGGCTTTCATTTACTGTTTTTTCTGCGGCCTTGTCACAAGCCTTTTAAGGTCACAGAAGGCCAATGGCGGTGACCACTCACCCAGAGAACGCCATTCATGGTTTCTTGAGTATTACAAGAGAGGAAGAACAATTGACAGGTTCAAAAAGTCCAACCGGCGAGTTTGCAGGACGAGCCCTTAAGAAAAAACGTAGAAAGTTCCGCTGGAAAAAAGCAGAACACAAGAGGCGTGTCCTGAGTCTCAAGAAGAAGACTGACCCCTTAGAGGGCGCTCCACAGGCTAGAGGTATTGTCCTCGAAAAGGTTGGTATTGAGTCAAAGCAGCCAAATTCTGCTATCCGAAAGGCAGTGCGTATTCAGCTATCGAAGAATGGAAAACAAATCACTGCATTCATTCCAGGTGACGGTGGGCTCAAGTATATCGACGAACATGATCAAGTTCTTATCGAAGGTATCGGTGGTGCTATGGGTGGTGCTATGGGCGATCTTCCTGGAGTCCGATGGCAAGTCTGCAAAGTTAACGGCGTATCATTAGAGTCGCTGATTTATGGTAAAAAGGAGAAACCAATTCGTTAGGTGGTAGTCATGTCCGAAGAAGAAACCATTGAACCAGTCGTTGAAGAACTACAGGAACATCTAGCGCCTGACCTATTACTCTTTGGAAAGTGGGATTCAACTGCTGTACAGATAATCGATGTCGGCATTGCTAGATATATATCCTTAAAGCCAGTACTTATCCCTCACACATCAGGACGCCATGCAGGAAAGAGATTCCACAAGTCATACATACCAATTGTTGAACGTTTCGTTAACAAGTTAATGAACGCTGGAAGAAGAAAAGACAAGAGGACAAGAACCGGACGGGGTGCAGGTAAAAAGCTCCGTATGATTAGTGTTGTACGACGAGTCTTTGAGATGATTGACTACCGTACAGGGGTGAATCCCATCCAGATACTTGTCACAGCAATTGAGAATGCTGCTCCAGCAGAAGAAACCACACGAATCTCCTATGGCGGAATGGCATATCCCCGTTCAGTGGATGTTTCACCACAGCGTAGGGTTGACCTCGCACTCAAGTATCTCTCCGTTGGTGCAGTACGCAGTTCTCATAAGAATGCTAAATCCTTTGAGGAATGCATTGTGGATGAGCTTCTTCTCGCTTACAAGAATGATCCAGCAAGCTTTGCTATCGCTCGTAAGGAAGAACGCGAAAGAGTCGCGCGTTCTGCAAGATAATTCATTCCCATCCGAACATCAAAGATTCAAGCATATTTTACCGATTTAGGTTATACTAGATTTAGTAACTATGTTAGGAATGTCTTCATGGACAAACTCTAAGTGAAAACATTGCACAACAGAACTTAGAGAAAACATGAGTATACCTACAGAGAATCACAATGATGAACGTCAGATACCTGCCGAGTATCGTACAGACACTGATCATATTCAGGTTATTCGTGTAGATGTAGGTGAATATATCATCCGTTCAAGAATCAGGGAGCACAATCCCGAATCTGGAGTCTATTCACAATGGAGTGGATGGAATATAACACATGAATATCTTCAGCTTATTGATGCAATGTGGAAGTTTTCACGAATAATAATAGTGAAATCCTCTTCTGATGAATACAGATGGAGTGTTGAGTCTCGAAAGACCTCAGTTGAATTCTCTGAGAAATTACACTAACTCTATACAATTGACCATCATACTATACCTTATCTGATAGAACTATTTCTGACTTTCTTGATTATTCGGGGGCTAGTAGGTGAATAAGAATACCCTGGCGTGGATTGCAATTATTTTTACCACTGCGATATGGGCATCTTCTCTGATAATGGGAAAGATCGTATTTGACACATTGAATGAGATGACCCCTATTATCTTTGTAGCACTCAGATATACCATTGCTTGTCCTTTTCTTCTCATTATAGGACTGCAAACAGGGAAAGTTTCTAACAGAACTATAAATCGAAGAACTTGGGGTTTGATAATGCTTGCAGGTATTACAGGTCCCTTTCTCTCACAGACCTTTCAGTACATAGGACTTGATTTAACCACCGCAAGTGATGCTGTACTTCTACTCAATCTTACTCCTGTCTTCTCAGTGATTTTAGCTTCACCAATTCTAAACGAGAAAATAACACCCGAGAAGATGATTGGCCTATTACTGGCATTAGTTGGTGCAACATTGATTGTTATCAACACAGCTTCAGTTGAAGCTGTATCGACATTCGACAGGTTCTTTGGTAACATAATCATCATTGCATCAACTGCGCTATTTGCAATCAATGGAATAGCTGGGAAAATATCAGTTCAATCAACAGATTCTGTATCTGTAACGTTATACAGCACACTTACTGCTGTACCATTTCTCTGGATAGCAGCTGCCCTCTTTGAAGATTTATCGATTCTATTCAATATGAGTATCCTATCTTGGAGTATCATTCTCTGGGTCGGGATTATAAATACTGCATTAGCATTCATCCTATACTATGAAGCAATGAACTTCATAGAGGCATCGAAATTACAGATAGCACTGAGCCTTATTGCAGTCTGGGGTGTACTAATGTCAGTATTAGTACTGGGTGACTTGGTTTCACTACTTCAAATCTTGGGAGGTACAATAACAGTCATTGGCGTTGTAATTGCTCAAATATCCCGGAAGAACAAAGCACAGCAAACAGAAATTCCCATTAGGTAGTCCTAAAGAAAGAATTAAGTTATTGCACCTCGCCCCCCATTCAAATGACCGATAAAGTTCTAATTTGTTATGGGTCCAGATACGGATCCACAGCAGAAGTAGCTGAAACAATGGCTAATGTAGTGAAGAATCTTGGAAAAGATATTGACTTGGTCGATTTGAATAATAGTTCACCTTCTTCCAACATATCTGAATATGACCTTGTAGTGATTGGTAGTGGAATTCGTGCAGGACAATGGACAGGCGGACCTATGGACTTCATGAGAAATAATGTAGACGAGCTCAAAAAAAGGAGAGTTGCATTGTTTGTTGTGTGTGGATATGCGGCTTCTGAAGACAAATGCGATCAAGCACAAATAGATTTCCTTGATAAAATTGCAGAAGAAATAGGTCTATCACCAGCATCGACGGGTCTTTTTGGGGGTGTCTTTGACATGAAGAAGTACAATTTTGTTGTTCGAAAACTCGTAAAGAGCATCATTAAGAAACAATTACCCCCCGGTGAAGAAGTACCTGAGAGAGTTGATTTCAGAGATTGGGATCAGATTACGCAGTGGATATCTGAATTAGTACAATAATGGATATCAAATTTGTACTCCCTATATTCATAATAGGTGCTAGATTTGAATTGGGAAAAGCCTTCCGAAGGGCTCTCAATCTTCTTGGCAGGTAAATTGAGTCATATTGACTGTGAAAAACGGAAAATATTTGGTCAGATAGCCTATTTCATCAATGGTAACATGTTCACGGGTATACATCAATCTAGTCTTTTCTTGCGATTTTCATCAGAAACAAAGACTGAATTGATGTCAAAACATCGAAACTTAGCTCACTTTGAACCAAAACAAGGTGTAATAATGAAAGAATACATAACAATCCCTATTGATTTGCTGGAGGATAATCTGTTTCAGGAGCTTCTTACCAAATCGATCAATTATGTATCAAGTCTACCAAAAAAGAAGAAAAAACGAAAGGGCTAATCAGCTCTAATGAGATGTAATCTTCTCCAACTCTCCAGTTGATGATGATTCAAGAATCGGAATCACATATGTATGCATGTAGCCCGAATCTTCATCATATGTAACTCTCTTGAGAATACACTTCAATCTCTCATCAGATGGTTCTTTCTCTGTTGATCGGGTCAAGAGTATCAATTGCGCACCAGAGTCTGTGATGAAGAGACCTGCAGTCATTATTGAATGAGAACTAGCAACTTTCTTGACGCCTTCCATGATTTCATCTGCAATCTTCACTGCCTCTGAATGGATTCCATCTTTCTGTGGAAACTCACGGGTATCATAGACAATATATCCTGAGTCATTCGGACCTAGTTCTGCTTCCATGTCCATAAGTATGGTCGATTGGATATAAGCTCCCTACCTAATTTTCCTGTGTTATCAAATGCGTTCATTACGGTGAACGACCTTCTTAATAGTAAAATTGAGCATCTTTGTGTTAGAGTACTAAATCTAGGATTGAAGAAGATGAATAATGAAAGTGAATCCTATGAATACAAATTGATACCTGAAATGCTGGTAGCAAGTGTTAGAAAGCCTATCAAAAAGAGAGTTGAACTCAAAGAATATTATCAATTCTTGAGGGAAACGTGTGGAGATGTGATATGTGGTGATGCTATAATGCTTCTACATTATGATACAATGGTCAAGGATGGTCTTGATGTTGAGGTAGCTTATCCCATCTCAAATACTGTAGAAATAGAGGGGATAGAATGCAAGATACTAAAATCGGTATACGCCTTCACAACAACCCACGTAGGCTCCTATGAAGGACTAGGACCTGTAACTACTGAACTACACAAATTTCGTTCCTCTAGAGGTCTACCAAGTGGATTGAGTCCGAGAGAAGTATACCTTACAGGTCCGTTCATGGAAAATCCAGAGGATAATATTACAGAGATACAAGTCACTGTCCATGATTGGGAATCCAGATTTCATAATGGCATTAAACAGGTATTAGGTTCTGAGAGATATGGAGCGATAACAAGCGAGCTTCAAGATATGAGCGAATTCACTTCTTCTAGCGAACGAGGTAAAAAACTTACTTCAGTCTTTAAGAAATTGGATTACGAAGCAACAGAGGCGCAGAAATATGAGATCATCTCTGGTTGTGCTCACATTCGTCCACTCGAAGAGGTTTCACACTGGAAGCACATCTATGAACAGACAAATGACATTGATGAGATGCTGCGATTCTATGCTGAGAGCCAGCAATTCATCGAAAAGCCATATAGAGTGGGCAATATAATCTATACCAGCAAACCTCCTGCAGATCCTGAGGCTTATGCAAATGCGGAAACACAGGAAGACAAGATTAGGGCAGCATGTTTCTGCCCTCTAATCCATTCCACACTAGATGAAATGCCAAGGTCCTACTGCTATTGTGGGGCAGGATGGGCTCGTCAGTTGTTTGAGCCTATTATTGGAGTACCTTTGGAGATTGATATTGTTGAAACCGTGATTGATGGTGGGGATATCTGCAAATTTGCAGTCCATTTACCAGATGGATTCTTTGATGAGGTCTAGACTTCCAAAAAAAGTGGTATAAACCATATTTTGACTAGCTCAATTAGAAACACCAGAATGGGCCACACCTATATATGATTTGATAATCATGACACTAAGCGTGTATAGGACGAGATAAAATGCGGGTCACATTATATCGACACCCCAAGACCATAGAAGAGTGGTTGTACAAAGACGAAGCCCTTAGGATGACATCAATTTCCATAGGCGGTTTGATTGGACTCTTCTCTACTCAATTCCTCATAACCCAATCGAATTACTTTGGGGTGCTAATCGAGTTTTTCATTATTCTGTTGTTATCGCTACTTGCTGATAGAATCGTAACCGAGGACGAAAATCTTCCAGACCGCATCAGAGATGCATGCATTAAATCAGGTTGTGACAAGACGTTTACAAACTGGTCACTAAGAAAACTGACTACACCTAAAGAGAAAATACTGAAGTATTCGAGCCTTGGTGCAGCTGCTGGAATCACATCAGGAATTTTCCTAATCTCTCTTGATGTACTTGGGTTTAACTTTCCCCTACTCATGCTTTCTATTCTGACTATATTTTTCGTGTGTTTCATAGTTGTTTCTTTTGTACAGTTAGATGAAGAGTGTGAACTGATACCGGAAGAGATTGAAGAAGGCATAGTTGAATAGTCGAATAAGTACTCATTACTATGTGATGAAACACGGACCACCTCAGTCTTCTGAGATAGAAGGTTTCCTTGTAAAACCCCCAATAGCAAGTATAACAGATATGATGTAGATTGAAATATTCAAGACGATGAGCGACCAGAGATTTGCATCATCAACGTAACCTGCAATTGGAATATACGTATCTATAGTAAAGACTGCAAAACTAAGAATCATCACCACAATGATTGGTTTCCACAATTCCGATTTCTCAGGCAATGCGGCATAACAGATACATGCAAACAGAAATGCCATCGTTGATGGCCCCATTAAGCTAAGAACTGTATTATATGCTGGATATAAGGGATCTATCACTGTAGCAACAACAGAGAGCAGAGTGATTATCTCATATAATGGTAATAATAATCCAAAGACAAACATGAAGAACAAGAATGTGCTTTTCGACTGGTCTGATTCGCTTTTACTATTATCTTCCAACTATATTCCCTCATGAATAAGGCTGATTCCTGGAAATAAAAAGTATACCTAAGGACAAAATTGCTATGAACAACATACCGCTGAGCTAGCCTGTCTCTAATTGGATAACTGGGCTAAGCCAAAAGCTTTAAACACAAACTTCTGGACTCTTGCCGTACTCGTCACGCCGTCCTAGTTAGGCGGCTAAATGACGGGTAATAACATTACAAGACGTGGTGTTTCAAAAAAATGTCAAGTAAAGATAAGGAGCACCTAAACCTAGTGGTAATCGGCCACGTCGACCACGGCAAAAGCACGATGACAGGCCGATTGCTCTATGAGACAGGTGCCGTAGATGAACGTACGTTTCAAGCTCACAAGGCAGAGGCTGAAAAGCTGGGACGTCCATCCTGGATCGCGCAGAGATTTCCTCTCGCGAGGGGAAGCTTGGGCGTTCGCGCTAGACAGGCTCAAAGAGGAACGGGAAAGAGGCCTTACAATCGATATCGCCTTCTTCAAATTCTTGACTGACAAATACTACTACACAATTATCGATGCCCCTGGTCATAAAGATTTCATTAGCGCTGCGTGATTTCCACTCAGCGGTGAAAAAAATATGATCACGGGAGCTTCGCAAGCTGATGTAGCATTACTTGTCGTGTCTGCAAAGAAAGGAGAGTTCGAGGCTGGTATTGGCCCCGGTGGTCAGACCAAGGAGCATGCATATCTTG
>CAYWJO010000045.1:20675-27132 GCA_964458565.1 uncultured archaeon
GAGTTCGAGGCTGGTATTGGCCCCGGTGGTCAGACCAAGGAGCATGCATATCTTGCAATGACACTTGGTGTTCCAAGCATGATTGTGTGTATCAATAAGATGGATGACGAGAGCGTCAATTACAGTGAGGACCGTTACAAAGAGGTCAAAGAAGAGGTTGGTGAATTCCTAAAGAGCATTGGTTACAAAACCGATGATATCCCATTCATTCCAACATCAGCACTCTCAGCTGCAAACCTCAAGGATAAGACACCAGACCTTACACCATGGTACAGTGGTCCAGCACTCCTAGAGGCTCTTGATCTGGTTACACTCCCACCAAAACCCACCGACAAACCACTCAGGCTTCCAATCAATGATGTCTATTCAATCAAGGGTGTCGGTACAGTTCCAGTAGGTCGTGTTGAAACAGGTATCATGAAGACAGGTCAGAAGGTCACATTCATGCCCCCCAACAAGACCGGAGAGGTAAAATCAATCGAAATGCACCATGAAGTGCTACCACAAGCAGTTCCAGGTGACAACATCGGATTCAACGTCCGTGGTATCGAGAGAAAAGACCTTGGGCGTGGAGATGTTGCTGGTCCTACAGACAAACCTCCAACTGTCGCATCAGATTACACAGGTCAGATCATGGTGATTCAGCATCCAACCGCTATCACTGTAGGCTATACCCCAGTCATCCATGCACATACCGCACAGGTTGCCTGCAGGTTCGATAAGATTCTCCAGAAGCTAGACCAACGTAGTGGTCAAGTGATTGAGGAAAACCCAGACTTTGTCAAGAAAGGCGAGTCAATGATTGCAACTCTTGTACCCCTCAAGCCAATGTGCATTGAGACTTACAAGGAATTCCCACAACTCGGCAGATTCGCTGTCCGTGACATGGGTTTGACCGTTGCAGTTGGTGTAGTTACCAAATTGACTCCAAGGTAGTTCAATTAATACTAAGAACCGGGCTTAAACAGCCCGTGTTCATTTTTTCTTTTTATCATAATCATCTAATCCGACTGGCTAGAATCCATGTCTCCTTCAATTACTGATGGAATCTGCCGACGAAGATACATACATACGAATCCTGTAGTTAGACTGACAGCTAATACCCCGAATGATGGTCTAAGTACCCGGAAAAGCGCAGTTTCATCATTATACTCTGAAATTGGGAGTCTATTCATGAGATCTACAATCATTCCTATTATATTCAGAAGTATGAACACTACCAATAGAATCAAACTAGGCGGTTTAGCCTCATCTGATGAGGAATCATCTTGGTCACCCATTCTCCTCACCTCTCTAATAATCAGCAGCTCTTGAATACCGAATACAACTAGTGAAATGACCCAGATTACCCAACTTATGATGAATATCTCAATATCGCCTAATACCACTACAATCAACAAACCTGTTTCAAATAAGAGACCCCTAGATATTCAATTCGGTTTTTCCAACCTGTCTACTTATGTCAATATTCCTAAATGTGATGGTTGTTTAGTTTCATTATGCTTCTCGAAGAGATGACCACGGTAGATGTAAGAGAACATCTAAAGAAAGATCCGCTTGTGGTCATTCCAATAGGATCTACTGAGCAACATGGCCCTGCAAATCCACTAGGAACTGATTTTCTAATCGCACAATACGTTGCGCGAACAACATGTGAGAAGGTCAATGCTATTTGCGGTCCAACAATTCCTATTGCAGTTTCTGAACATCATAGTAGGTTTCCAGGTACAGTCTGGCTAAAACCTCGTCTTGTCGTAGAATTGATGACCGAGTACTCGCTAAACCTCTCAAGTCACGGTTTTAATCACATCATCTTTCTCAATGGACATGGAGGTAACATTGCAGCTCTACAGGAAGTAGCAAACTATCTCTATTATCATCACAAACTAAAAGCGGTGACATCCAATTGGTGGGATTTCGCAGATATGGACGCTGTTAAGGAGATGTTTCCCAATCATATCTTTGCACATGCTGAGGCTGTAGAAACCTCAGTAGGCTTAGCAGTTCATGAACATCTAATCAAATTAGATACACTGGAAAATGTGGAACCTGCAGAGAAATGGGGTAGGGACATCCTTGGAATTGGAATTCCATCTTATACTGATGATTTTTCAAAAGATGGGGTAGTCGGGAGTTTAGATGATATCAGTAAGGAATCAGGTGAGCGTATTCTAGAGACAGTTATCAAAAAATTCTCTGAATTCATCGTTGCATATCGCGAGTACTGAACTGTATTAGATGCGAAGAGTATTATCTGAGAGTGTTGAACAAAGCGTGGATGCATTACAATGATGGAGGACGGCCCAGACCGATATTATCCCGAAGAACAGACTTCAGAAGTCAACCCCCTACGATGGGTGATGTTCTTTGTGATTATGATTTTAGGGGCAATTGGAGTATTTGGTATAATCGCATTTTCCCCTACTGATACAGTGCTCTTCAATACTTTCATCTATCTCCCTATGTATGCATTCTTTCTTTATGCTACTTACAAATGGGCTAAAGGTGAGAGTATTGCACCAACCAACTTACAGGAGGACGACAGAATCCTTGATACAATGAAACATCATGCACTTACTGCTGAACGTGTGGGTGGTCTAGAGATGTATCGTTGTCCTGACTGTCAGAATTCTTTTGAACTTGTCAATGCCACCCCATTAAATGACAATGTAGTGTTGTGCCCATTTTGCAACACAAGATTATTCATCACGTAATATCACTGTCTTAGGACAACTTATCCTACGACATATCTTGAATCCTAGAAACAAGTATAAGTACTACACTCAATCGCGGGCTATAGATTCATTCTGATAGAAGGCGACAAATCCATGATGCTAGCAAATCAAATGTTCAAGCACAGAGTTCGTCTCTATACGCTAGCTGGAATTGTTGGCTTAATCTCAGGAATAACGGCCATTGTTTTCAGATTATTGATTCTCGGTACTAGTGTAATCTTTCTGACCATACCCCAAGTTCTTGGAATATGGGGCTGGGTTTTAGCTCCCACGTTAGGTGGATTATTCGTTGCAATTATAGTTGTAAGGTATGCTCCCGAGGCACGAGGTCATGGGGTTCCGGAAGTTATGGCATCTTACGCAACCCAAAGTGGTAAAATGAGAATTCGCGTTCCTATTTTAAAGAGCATAGCATCCGCATTAAGTATAGGATCCGGTGGATCCTGCGGTAGAGAGGGCCCCATAGCTCAGATTGGTGCTGGAACGGGGTCTACAATAGCTGAAGTTTTGAAATTGGATAAAAAACAGACCAAGACTCTTCTTGTATGTGGTCTTGCATCGGGAATTTCTGCTACCTTCAATTCGCCTCTTGGCGGTACACTATTTGGAATTGAAGTAATTGCTGGCGGAATTATAGGTTTCTCAATCATTCCCATAATTCTCTCTTCAGTCATTGCCACCGCAGTCACATATGCTTTTCTTGGCGCTGAAGTTTCTTTCCAAGCACCTCTTTTTATCTTGGGACATCCAATCGAACTAGTATTCTATCTCATTCTTGGGTTGTTATTTGGTTTTCTTAGTGTAATCTGGAGTAGGGGTTTTTACTTTATTGAAGATCTATTTGAAAGAATCAAGACATCAAAATATGCTCTTCCTGCTATCGGTGGATTAGCAACAGGTCTACTACTTGTATTAACAATTTACCTTGAAGGCATATTCTCCTATAATGGTGCTTTCAAACCAGGTGATCCTTATTATCCTGCTATTGCTGGTGTAGGTTATGCGTTCACCGATGCTACTCTATTAGGTACTGTTGGCATTGTAGCTTTAGGAGTGTTTGGATTTCTAAAAGCTCTTGCAACAGCATTTACACTAGGTTCCGGGGGGTCTGGAGGTATCTTTGCACCCACGTTGACAATGGGTGCTGCATTTGGTGGTGCCATTGGATTGATATTTGCAGCATTAATACCCTGGGCTGTTCCTCAACCCATGGCCTTTGCATTAGTGGGTATGGCAGCACTCTTTGCAGGCACCGCTCGAGCACCCATAACATGTGTAGTGATGCTAATGGAAATGACTCGAGATTATTCGATGATTCTCCCGCTGATGATAGCTGTTTCTGCATCATTCCTAGTGTCATCAGTGCTAGAGGAGGATGGCATCTACACAATGAAGCTCTCCCGTAGAGGAATAAAAATTAGACAAGGGACGCATATCGGAGCACTTCAAGAAGTCAGTTTATCAGAAATCATGACTCGAAATCCAACTACTTTGAGAACTGATATGACCCAAGCTGAAGTGCTGAAAATAATAGACACAACACAGCACACCAAATATCCTGTATTAGATGAAAACAATCAGGTAGTTGGGACACTGATTGCAGAGGATCTCTTTCACGATATTAGTCCTGATGATGTACAACCTTTAGTTGCAGATATGATGGAAACTGACTTTTTACACCTTTCAGAATCATGTAAAATGGATAGCGTATTACAAGCTATGATGGAAAAGGATGAAGGCCATGCTGTCATTGTGGATTCTAATCAACCCAATAAGATGATTGGCTTCGTTACAAAAGCTGATGTCTTACGGGCTTATGAAATAGCAATATTTAGACTCCAACAACAGGGAGTTGATATTGATGATATTAGCCCAGCTGACATTATTGATGTCCCATAAGCATCAATGGTTCTTTTCAGCATCAAAATCGATAGTCACAATTTGTGACTCCCTTCTGTGACCCTAACTTGTGGCTTTGCTATATATACTAAACCTGAGCAGTATCTCTTGTGAAATATCATGGCTCTAGCAAAAAATGAACAAACTTTGACCGAGAAGAAGAACACTAAGATGGCTCAGGTTTCATCAACTCGCGCTTTGGCTTATGCCTACATGACAGTCTTGAGGTAATCCTAATGGCCCTCGCTAAAGATACCAAGTCTTCGAAGCACAAGCCTCGTGTAGTGCTTTCTACTCGTGCAATCACTTATGCTTATTTTAAGCGGTGATCATCATGGTCGCCACCTCTCTTTCTCCTCCCCAAAATGAGAGTAGTCCTTATCGTAGACTCCTTGCAAACAGGGATTACTCTCGTCTCTGGTTTGGACAATTAGTATCAAACATAGGTACTGCAATCAGCTCCTTGGCACTACTCTTCTATGCTTATGCTCTGACAGGTTCTCCAATGGCTATGGCAATACTTGCAATAGCTCAAACTGCTCCTGTAGTTCTCTTTGCTGGTTTTGTTGGTGTGTACATCGATAGATGGAATAGGAAGACAATCATGGTAGCATCTGATCTTGTACGTGCTGTTCTTATCCTTCTGATTCCTCTCTCTGTGTACTTTCCATCAGTAATTCCTCAGATTTACTGGGTGTATCTACTTACATTCCTTTATGCAATCGCTAATGCATGGTTCTTTCCAGCAAGAAATGCATCGATTCCAAACATTGTGGATTCTGATGAGCTTGTATCTGCAAACTCGCTATCTCAAATGACTTTCCAAGTAGTTCAGCTCACAATACCCCCACTTGGAGGAGTACTGATTGCAATGCTTGCTCCTCAGTATTTTCTTGCCTTTGCAATCAATGCCTTCACATTCCTTCTCTCTGCTGGATCACTGTATACCATCAAGAGATCACTTATTCCGAAGGACATCATTGACAAGGAGTCTGTCACCAGACAGGTTGTTCAGGGTGCGAAATATGTCTCAAAGAATCCTATTCTAGTATACTTCTTTGTCTTTGCAATATTACTTGCATCCTCCTCTGGTATTCTCAATGCCCTCCTCTTACCTCACCTAGAGAATCAAGTTGGTATAACCGAGGCTGGTTTTGGGATCGTTCTTAGTATTGGTGCTGCAATGGGAACATTGGTTGCAATAATCATGGGCAAACGAGAGAAGCTTCCATACCCCCTCTATATTGTATCATTTGCTGGAATCATTGCAGGAGTAGGTGTGTTAATCTTCGCTGCAGCTACCACTCTGTGGGTAGTAATCATCTCATGGGCTCTGATCGGTTCGGTTGATGTCATGCTGAATATACCACTCAGTACACTCATGCAAGGTCTGGTGAAGGATAACTACCGAGGGCGAGTATTCGCTCTACTCAACGTAGTATTTACAGCATTGCAAGTACTGGGAATGGCCATCGGAGGTGTTTGGGCAGAAGTTGCAGGTTCCAGTGTGCCTCCCCTATTAGCTGCAGGTCTATTATTTGTCATCACATCCATACTCTCGGTATTCTATGTTGCTGGGAGAAAGCTGCATCAGCAGCTTGACATCATGCTGACAGACTCGGATGTTGCTAGAGATCATGAAAAAGAATCCGAGTCTTCAGAAGTCGTGATTGAAACAGCAGTTTAAAACGACTCAGGTGAGAGGGACTTAGCGGGTTCTCTCTCACCAACCTCTCTTTTATCAGATATTTAAAGATTAGAAATGAACTAAACAACAGAGGTGAAATCTAACAGCAGAGGAACAGAGTAAAATGGCGCTGAGG